>JAABTJ010000009.1 GCA_011389935.1 Desulfobacteraceae bacterium | reverse complement strand
AATCGATCGATATGGGCGGCGGGAAAAAACAGGTGGTCATTCACACCATGACGCCGAAACCATAGCTTGATGCTTTCCTAAAACTCGATTTTGGAGGGCAAAGTAAAAAGTTCAAGATCAAGGCGCGTGCAATTTTTGAAGGATTGAGTGTACTTCGCCGTACGTGAGATTCTTCAAAAATTGTGCGCAACGCAGATATTGGGCTTTTTACGAAGCCGTCAATTCTGAACGGGGTGCCTTCCGGCAAAAATCCGGGCAGGATCACATCATACGAATATTTTTGCAGATAAATACGGCTGTCATGTAAAAAGCAAAACCGCTTTTTATCAACCGGGCGCATTGTTGTAAAGGAAAAAGGGGCAGACAAAGACGGCCGATTATTTTTCAAAGAAAAACGGCAAAAAGGAGACTTTCCAATGAAAGACAAGGACGGCGGGATTTATTATTACCCGTTTCCCGAAAACAAGCAGGTTCGGATGTATGTGAAAAAATCAGAAGGGAGCGTCCTGTTCCGTATGTGGCGCAGCGATGATCCCTCCTTGTGGGAGGAGCACGGGTGGGTTCCCCATGACGCCGTGGTGCAGGCCGCGGACATGTACGAGGGGAAGGATTTTGACCCGAAAACGGTCTATGACATCCACATTGCCCGGGCGCTGATCCGCGAGGAAAAGGAAAAAAAACCGGATTAGCAGTACTTTTTCCGGAGCCTGGGCTTTTCGATTTTTCCGGTGGCGTTTCGGGGGACCGCATCCAGCAGGATGCGCCGGGGGCGATGGTACCGGGGAAGGCCCCGGCAATAGGACAGGATGTCGTCCTCGGTGAGCGTTCGCCCGTTTTTCACCGCGATCACCGCGGCAACGATTTCCCCCAGACGCTCGTCGGGAAGACCGATGACGGCCGCATCCATGATATCGTCGTGGTCCATGAGGAAATTTTCAATCTCCACCGGAAAGATGTTCTCCCCCCCTGAGATGACCACGTCCTTTTTGCGGTCCACCAGCCATAAAAACCCGTCCTCGTCCTTTTTCACGATATCGCCGGTATGCAGCCAGCCGTTTTTCAGGACCGAGGCCGTGGCTTCGGGGTTTTTGTAGTATTCCGCCATGACGCCCGGCCCCTTGACCAGCAGCTCCCCGGGGACGTTGGGGGGGAGGTCGCCCCCCTTCTCATCCACCACGCGGCATTCCCAGTCAAAGCCCGGCACCCCGATGGCGCCGATTTTATGGATATTTTCAACACCAAGGTGCACGCAGCCGGGGCCGGTGGCCTCGGTGAGCCCGTAGTTGGTGTCGTACTCCTGGTACGGAAAATAGGTTTTCCATTTCCGGATCAGGGAGGGGGGGACGGGCTGGGCGCCGATATGCATGAGGCGCCACTGGTCGAGCCGGTAATCCGCCAGGTCGATCTCCTGGTTTTCGATGGCCATGATGATGTCGTGCGCCCACGGCACCAGCAGCCAGACAATGGTCACCCCTTCCTCGGAGACCGCATCGAGTACCGCGCGGGGGGTCACCCCCCTGAGCAGCACGGATTTCGCGCCCACGATAAAATTGCCGAACCAGTGCATCTTGGCGCCCGTGTGGTAGAGCGGCGGGATGCATAAAAAATTGTCATGGTGCGTCTGGTTGTGGTGACGGTTTTCCACGTAGCAGGCGGACTCGAGCTGCCGGTGTTTGAGAAATACGCCCTTGGGCGCGCCCGTGGTGCCCGAGGTGAAATAGATGCCGGCCCTGTCGCAGGGGTCAATGACGACCGGAACCGCGGAGGTGTCACCGGACGCGAGGATGTCGCTGCAAGACAGGGCATAGAGAGGGCAAAGGGGGTCCGGTCCCGCGTAGAGGTAGACCTGGACGGTTTCGTCCAGAAAGGGTTTCACGGCATTGACCCGTTCGATGAATTCCGGGCCGAAAACAAAGGCTTTTGCCTCGCACAACCCGGTACACCGGAGGATGTCCTCTGCGGTAAAGCGGAAATTGAGCGGCACGGCAGTGGCGCCGGACTGCAGGATCCCGAAATAAATGGGGAGCCACTCGATGCAGTTGGTCATCAGCTGAACCACCCGGTCGCCCTTGCGGATGCCGGCGCCCCGGAGGAAATTGGCCACGGCGTTTGATTGGCCGTAAAATCGGCGCCATGAAATTTCGCGGCGTTCGCCGGTTTCGGGAATCCGCTCGATGAGCGCGGTTTTATCGCCGTACATTCGGGCGTTTCTGGCCAGGATTTCCGTAATTTGCATGGATGTTTATCTCCGGTGTGCAGGGAACCGTTGGGGCGTTCGGCCAATTTGTGCAATTTGCGCCGGTTGTGTTTTTTAAAACGATTGTAAATAGCAAAAGATGGGGGAAGGATCAACAGAAAAGAACGGTTGGGGGAGGCGTCGGTTTCCCGTTTGCATTTGCAGGGTGCTGTATGCGTGCGGGTACGGAGGGTTTTACCACAGAGGGCACAGAGATTCACAGAGAAAAACGGAAAAGCCGGGGCACAAAGAATGTACCCCGGCTGTTGCGTTTTGCTGCTTACTGCTTCTGGCTTTCGTCGACTTCCTCGTAGTCGGCGTCCACCACGTCCTCCTCTTCGGAGGAAGCGTTGGCCTGCTGACCCTCTTCGCCGCCGCCGGCAGCGCCTTCCTGGGAAGCCTGCTGGTACATGGCTTCGGCCAGCTTATGGGAAGCCTGCTGCAGTTCCTCGCTGATGCGGGTGATTTCTTCGGCGTTGTCCCCTTCCATGGCTTTTTTGAGCCGTCCGGTGATTTCCTCGACATTGGATTTCGTCTGGGAATCCACCTTGTCGCCGAGTTCCTTCATGGATTTTTCGGTCGAGTAGATCAGGGAGTCCGCATTGTTTCTTGCCTCCACAAGGGCCCGTTTCTTCTTGTCCTCCTCGGCGTGCTGCTCGGCATCCTTGATGAGCTTTTCAATTTCCTCTTCGTTCAGGCCGCTGGTCGCCGTAATCCGGATGGACTGCTCCTTGCCCGTGGCCTTATCGGCCGCCGACACGTTGACAATACCGTTGGCGTCGATGTCGAACGTCACCTCGATCTGCGGCACGCCCCGGGGCGCCGGCGGGATGTCGGACAGTTCGAAGCGGCCCAGCGTCTTGTTGTTGGCCGCCATTTCCCGCTCGCCCTGAAGCACGTGTATGGTAACGGCCCGCTGGTTGTCCTCCGCCGTGGAGAAAATCTGGCTCTTGCGGGTCGGTATCGTGGTATTTTTCTCGATAAGCTTCGTCATGACGCCGCCCAGGGTTTCGATGCCCAGGGAAAGCGGCGTGACATCGAGCAGCAGCACGTCCTTGACATCCCCGGAGAGAACCGCGCCCTGGATGGCTGCGCCGATGGCCACAACCTCGTCCGGGTTCACGCCCTTGTGCGGTTCCTTTTTGAACAGCTTTTTCACCCGCTCCTGGACAGAGGGCATCCGTGTCATTCCGCCGACCAGAATCACCTCATCGATGTCGTCGGCGCTTATGCCGGCGTCCTTGAGCGCCGTTTTGCAGGGCCCTTCCAGGCGGTCGAGCAGGTCTTCCACCAGGGACTCCAGCTTGGCCCGGGTCACCTTGACGTTCATGTGCTTGGGCCCGGACGCATCCGCCGTGATAAACGGCAGGTTCACATCCGTCTGCATGGACGAGGAAAGCTCGATCTTGGCCTTTTCAGCGGCCTCCTTGAGGCGCTGGAGCGCCATTTTGTCGGAGCGTATATCGATGCCGGAGTCTTTCTTGAACTCGTCGGCCAGATAGTTGATGATCCGCTGGTCAATATCCTCGCCGCCCAAGTGGGTGTCCCCGTTGGTGGCCTTGACCTCGAAGACCCCCTCGCCGATCTCCAGGATCGAGATGTCGAAGGTGCCGCCGCCGAAGTCGAATACGGCGATTTTTTCGTCAGACTTCTTGTCCAGGCCGTAGGCCAGGGATGCGGCCGTGGGCTCATTGATGATCCGCAGCACGTTCAGCCCCGCGATCTTTCCCGCGTCCTTGGTCGCCTGGCGCTGGTTGTCGTCAAAGTACGCCGGCACGGTAATGACCGCGTCCGTGATTTCCTCGCCGACATAGTCTTCGGCATACCGCTTGATATAGCCGAGAATATAGGAAGAAACTTCTCCCGGGCTGTACTGCTTGTGCTGTATGTTGATGCGGACATCCCCGTTGGACGCTTTCTCTATTTTAAACGGCAGGTTTTTAATGTCCCGCTGGACTTCCTGCGAATCGAATTTCCGGCCGATCAGCCGCTTGATGCCATACACCGTATTTTCAGGGTTTGTAATGGCCTGGCGCTTGGCGACCGTTCCAACGAGTCTTTCTCCGTCGTCGTTGATGGCAACCACGGACGGCGTGGTGCGCCCGCCTTCCGGGTTGGTAATCACCTTGGTCTCTTTTTGCTCCCGGATCGCAACGCATGAATTGGTTGTTCCCAGATCAATTCCGATAACCTTACCCATTGGTTCAACCTCCTTGTTGATATTGGATCTCTATTATTTGGATCTCTATATGGTTTTATAGCAGTCTATTTGTTTTGATTTGTTGAAGAACCTTTCGAAACCACGACCATGGCCGGCCGGATCAACCGATCATGGAGCAGGTACCCCTTCTGCAGTTCATTTATGACCGTATTTTCCGGGTACGCATCGGACGGCTCCTGCATGACGGCCTCGTGAACCTTCGGATCGAACGGCTGCCCGTGCGCTTCGACCGGCGTGACGTTGTATTTTTTAAGAATATTCAAAATTTCATTCAACGTCATTTCCACGCCTTCGATCATGCAGGCTTCCGTGTTCTCCCCCTTGTTTTTGTAGGCCGCCACCGCGCGTTCGAGGTTGTCGACCACGGGAAGAAGGTCCTTGATCAGCTCGGTATTGGAAAATTTCCGATGATCGTCCATCTGGCGCTGGGCTCTTTTCTTGTAGTTTTCGAACTCCGCGCAGACCCGTAAAAAACGATCATGGCTCTCGGCCGCTTCCTGCCGGGCGCACTCGATATCCTCCCGGAGCGATTCCGCATCCCCGGCCGCGCCGGCTTCTTCGGACTCACCGCGTTTTCCGGCGTTGCCGTAGCTTCCTTCTTCAAGGTCTTCTTTTTCTTCCGGGTTTTCCGTGAAGTTGATTTTTCTGCCGTCCCTATGCATACGATCATCCCTGTTGTTTCTTTTTTTTTCGAATTTTCCCATATCTTCACACCTTTTTCTCCTGCGCGTGAGGACAAATTGCTGAAAAATCCAAAAATTAGAAATTATTCAACGACTTCAACTATTTACAATTCCTATCCAAAATAAGACGAAATGATGGATTGTCAAGGGTGGGCAAAGGGGAAAAAAAGGGGGGGAGTAAGGACGCTGGACGCTGAGGGGCGGCGGGGATGCTGTGGCCGGCGGGGGTGGTTTTTATGTGTGCGAGGGGTAGAGAATGCGGTGAGGGTGGTTTTATCACAGAGGGCACAGAGGAGACACAGAGATTCACAGAGAAAATCTATAAGAATAAAAACCGGTTGTGAACCCTCCGTCGAACGGCAGCGGAAAACGCCGGGGCGTTATCCGGACGGGAACGATCCGCGACACAGGCGCCATTACTTATCGCTGCTTCCTTCCGGACCTGACGAGGTTCGTAAGTGCCTGTTACGCGGCGGCCGCCCGGAACGGCCTTTTGTCTTTCGCTTAATGTCCTCTCGGAGGGAATTCAGCCCCGCATAAGCGGATTTCGGGTGCAGGGCACCGCTACCGCCCCGCCTATCACAACCGGAATCGACACTATAAAACCGAATTAAACGGATTTCAAGGAAAGTTTTTCGCTTCGGATCCTTTTGGCCACCTTCCATTACGAGGATTTGGTGCTTGACGTATACGGGTTTTTGGATAAGTATAGGTGTTTTTTCAAAGGAATAACCTTATAAAAGTGGAGGCATCCATGCTTGAGACAACGATGCAGGACGATGTTCAGGTAATTACATTTGCAAACGGCAAGACCAATCCGATCAACCGGGATATGCTGACGCAGTTAAACGAGCTTGTCCTTGCGGCAGACAAAAACCCCTCGCCCAAGGGGATCGTGCTCACGGGTGCCGGGCGGTTTTTCTCCAGCGGATTTGACCTGCCGATCTTCATCAATTTCAAGGACAAAGACGAGGCGATCGCGTTTTTCGAATTCGAGGAAGAGGTTCTGACCAACCTGTTTACCTGCAGAAAACCGGTGGTTGCCGCCGTCAACGGGCACTGCGCCGCAGGGGGGCTTATCTATTCCATGGCCGCGGATTACCGGATCATAAAGGACCACCCCAAGATCAAGGTCGGCATGACCGAGATCAAGATCGGCCTCCCCCTTTCCGTCGCCCAGCACGAAGTCATGCGATTCGGGTTCGACAGCAACATGAAGTTCCGGGATGTGATGTTTTTCGCAGAGATGGTCGACGTATACCGCGCCAGGGAACTCAAGCTGATGGATGAAATCGTGGCGGAAGACGAACTGATTAACCGGGCCATACAGGTCGTCTCCCAATGGATCGATACGCCCAACCGGCCGTTTATGGCGATGAAGGCGCTTTTGAGAAAAGAGGCTGCGGACCGTATTCGCGCGCGGCTGGCCGAAAAGCAATGGCAAGACGGCATGGACGCCTTTTTTAAGGACGAGGTCCGTCAGACCCTGAAGTTCGTCCAGGCCAGCATGCAATAGACGTGACCAACCATTACAAGCCTGTCCGCGATCATTGCGGATAACCCATGCAGTAAGGACAAACAGCAGCAATGGATGGCACATCACCAGACGACATCCTCGGCCGGGTCACCCGGCCAAGCCGGTATTTGGGATGCGAGGTCAACGCGGTTAAAAAAGACCCGGCGGACGTCCGCCTGCACATGGCCCTGGCTTTTCCGGACCTCTACGATATCGGCACGTCGCATTTCGGCATGCAGATCCTGTATCACGTGCTGAACCGGGAGCCTGACCTGTATGCCGAGCGCGTATTCGCACCGCCGGACGACATGGCGGGGATCCTTGCGGCGGAAAACCGCCCGCTGTTTTCCCTTGAAACCCGAACGCCGCTTTCGGCGTTCGATATCATCGGATTTTCCCTGCTCTACGAGCTCAATTACACCAATATTCTTTTGATGCTCGACCTTGCCGGTATTCCTTTTTATTCGGCATCGCGGGACGAGACCCATCCGCTTGTTATTGCGGGGGGGCCCTGCACCGTCAACCCGGAACCGGTGGCCGACTTTTTTGACGCCATGGTGGTGGGGGACGGCGAAACCGCTATCCTTGAAATGGCGCGCGCGGCCATCCAATGGAAAGAGGGCGGCGGCAGGGACCGGCAAGCGCTGCTGAAAAAGTGGGCCGGCATCCAAGGCGTTTACGTCCCCTCCTTTTTTGACGTTTCCCGCGACGAAAAGGACCGGCAGGTGCTGACGCCCCGGGTTGCCGGGCATGAACGGATCACCCGGGCCATTGTGGGGAACCTGGAGGCGGCGGTATTTCCGGACGCGCCGGTACTCCCCTTTGGCAAGCCCGTGCACGACCGGCTCCGGATTGAAATCGCAAGGGGGTGCACCCGGGGATGCCGGTTCTGCCAGGCGGGAATGATCTACCGACCGGTCAGGGAGCGGTCCTTTTCCCGCATCGCCGACATCGCGCACACAAGCCTTTGCGCCACCGGGTATGAAGATTTGTCCCTGCTTTCGCTCAGCACCGGCGACTACAGCTGCCTCTCCCCGCTGATGACCCATCTCATGCAGCGCTATGCCGGGAGGCGGATCGCCGTGTCAATCCCCTCTTTCCGGGCGGGGTCCATCTCCGGGGAACTCATGGAGGAGATCCGGAAGGTCCGGAAAACCGGTTTTACCATTGCCCCCGAGGCAGGGAGCGAACGCCTGCGCGCTGTGATCAACAAAAATATCACGGAAGAAGAAATCATACAGACGGCCGTTGATGCGTTCGGCCTGGGCTGGAACCTGGTAAAGCTCTATTTCATGATCGGCCTTCCCACGGAAACCGACGACGACCTGGACGCCATCGTCCGCCTGGTCAAACGACTCAAACGGCTCCGCCCGCCGGGCAAAGGGCACTTCAAGATCAATGCCAGCGTTGCTGCATTTATCCCGAAATCGCACACCCCGTTTCAATGGGCGCCGCAGGCGGATCTGGAGACCGCCCGAAACCGCATCGACCGGCTGCGCCGCGACCTGAAAATGCCCGGGGTCGGCTTTAAGTGGCAAAACCCGCAAACCAGCCGCCTGGAGGGGCTCTTTGCGCGGGGGGACCGCCGTCTGGCATCGCTGCTGGTGGCCGCCTACCAGAGGGGGTGCCGGTTTGACGGGTGGTCTGATTCGTTTCAATACGCCGCCTGGCAGGAAGCCCTGGACCGGACCGGGCTCGACCCGGAAAAATTGGCCCTGCAGACGGCCGATACGGGGGCGCCGCTTCCCTGGGACCATATTGACACCCGTATTTCCCGGGATTTTCTGCTTGAGGAATACGAACGCGCTTTTTCCGGGTTGTCCACCCCCGACTGCCGGAACGGCGAGTGCCAGGACTGCGGCGTATGCGACTTTGACGCCATCATGCCCCGAACCGTTGACGGGCAGCCCCCGGTGATTTCCGAAAAGACCGTTGTTTCATGTGAAACAGAAAGTGAAACAGAGGTCCATTGGATGCAGTTGGCCTTTACGCGCACGGGGCGTGCCCGTTTTCTAAGCCACCTTGAACAGGTCAATGTGTTTTTGCGCGCCGTTAACCGCGCAGGGCTCCCGGTCGCGTTCTCATCCGGTTTTCACCCGAAAGCAAAAATAACCTTTACGGATGCGCTTCCCGTGGGGGTGGAGAGCCTCGGGGAAACCGTCCATATCGCCGTGAACCGGCCCGTTGAGATCGACCGCGCCATCGACGACATCAACCGGGAACTTCCCGAGGGGCTCGATATCACCGGAGGGTCTCTTTTGGCCCGGAAGCCGGCCCCAAACCCGCCGGAGAGCTACGCCTACCGCGTACACCTGGAAAATGCGGAGATCGATCCGGAGCGCATCCGGCAGTTTCTGTCCGCCCCCTCCCTTTTGTACCGGTATAAGACCAAAAAAGGGGAAGAAAAAACCGTGGACATAAAAGCGCGGGTGCTTGAAATCGCCCTGCCGGAAAACGGGGCCGTGGTGCTTCGCCTGGACAACCGTCCCGGCAGCGGCATCCGACCGGCCCTGGTGCTCCGGGAAATACTGGGGCTGTCGGAGGCGCAGATCGCCGGGGCCAGGATTATTAAATTGGGATAAGTTGCGGGTTGTAAGTTGAAGGGAAAATGTTGTAGAGTACAGGTTGGCGTGGAAATTTCCCGGGCTCCAACGCGTTGCTGATGGTTATCGGTATCAGGGTCGAATGCAGAGGGCAACCGGCTATCGCCGGGGCTCTTACAGGCGCCCAAAAGGGGAAAAAAGAGGAAAAAAACAACGATGACGGAACAAGGGGATGTTTTGACCACCAACAGAGTCGAATATATGTACAAAGAGCTTGTCGTAAACGCGATCGGGCCGGAAATCCGCGTGGCCGTGCTGGAAAACGGCACCCTGGTTGAAATTTATATCGAGCGGCGCGACGATTCCCATATCACCGGAAACATATACAAGGGGCGCATCCAGCGGGTTCTGCCGGGCATGCAGGCGGCATTTGTGGATATCGGGCTGAACCAGGCGGCATTTATCTACGTGGATGACATCTTGAACGGGCAGCACCAAAACGGGCACACGGAAGATTTCTTTTTGACGCGGCAGACGGAGGAAAACGGCGAGGAGGAGGATCTGCCCCTGGAAAGCGAGGATACGGAAAGCTTTCCGGCAGCCGTGGAGCGACCGGCATACAAGACGCCCATTGAAGAGTTGATCCGGGAGGGGGAGGAAATCCTTGTGCAGGTGGCACGCTCCCCCATCGGTACCAAGGGGGCGCGGCTGACCACCTATATTTCACTGCCCGGGCGGTTTCTGGTGCTCATGCCCACCGTGGACCACATCGGCATTTCCCGGCGAATCGGCGACGAGCAGGAGCGTATGCGCCTGAAGGAGCTTGTGGAATCGATTCGCACGACGCCCTACGGCTATATCGTCCGCACCGCCGGGGAAGGCATCAGCGCGGAAACCATTGCCCAGGAAATGCAGTTTCTCGACAACCTGTACGAAGATATCCAACAGCAGTACAAGTCGGCACCGGCGCCGTACCTTCTCCACCAGGAACTGACCGTCACCCTGCGAAGCGTCCGCGATCTCCTGGCCCACGAAGCGGACAAGGTCACCATTGACGCGCCGACCGTGTACAAATCGGTTTTGTCCTTCGTAAACAAGTTCATGCCCCGACTGAAGGATTCCGTGCTGCTGTATAAAGGGGAAGACCCCATATTCGACAGATACAACCTCGAAGTGGACATACAGCGCGCCCTGCGGAAAAAGGTCTGGCTCAAGTGCGGGGGGTACATCGTCATCGAAAACACGGAGGCCCTCGTTGCCATCGACGTCAACACGGGGCGGTTCGTGGGCAAACGCAATTTCGAGGAGACCATCCTGCAGACCAACCTGGAGGCGGTCAAGGAGATTGCATACCAGGTGCGCCTGAGAAATTTAGGGGGCATCATTATTATTGACTTTATCGACATGGAAACCAAGGCCAACCAGGAAAAGGTCTACAACGCGCTGAAAGAATCGCTTAGAAAGGACAAGGCCAAATCCAACGTCCTGGCGATGTCGGATCTGGGCCTGATCCAGATGACGCGGAAGCGGGTGGTTCGGTCCCTGCCGAAAATGCTCTACGAGCCCTGTTTTTATTGCGACGGGGAGGGGATGCTGCTTTCCCGGGAAACCCTGTGCAACAACATTTACCGGGAAGTCGTTCGGCAGGCATCGGACGTTGGGGAATGCCGGTTTCAGCTCAAGGTGCATCCCGTTATCGCCGAATTGCTTCTCGGGGAAAAGAGCAATCTCATCACCATGCTCGAAAACCAGATCAACTGCCGCATCGGGATTTACCCGATGCCCGGGTACCACATGGAGCAGTATGAGATCCTGCTGAGCAAGTAAGCTGCCGTATTTATTTTTGATTGATGCAGGCGACCGGTTTGCGGCGTCAAGATCGGCGTCGGGTTGGGTTTGGATTTACAGGGTTTTTCCCGCGGGTACGGGTGTTTTTACCACAGAGGACACAGAGAAAACAGGCACAGAGATCCACAGAGAACGGCAATTCCGGATGGACAGAGTACACCGATTATCCCCCGAGGATACTTTCCAACGGCGAGGTAAAAAGTTCAAGATCAAGGCGCGTGCAATTTTTGAAGAATTGAGCGTACTTAGCGTACGTGAGTCTCTTCAAAGATTGTGCGCAACGCAGATATTGGGCTTTTTACGAAGCCGTCAAACTTGACGCTTGACAAAAAGAAGTATATTGAGGTAGAAAGACAAATTTTACTGAATCCGTTTTGAGAATTTTTTCGCGCCCGGTCGTCAACCCGCACACGCCGGAAACAAACATGGGGCGCGTCATAGCCAAATAAAAAAGGTGAATCATGAAACGAACATATCAGCCCAGCAAAATCAAACGCGCCCGGAAACACGGGTTCTTGAAAAGAATGTCCACCAAAAACGGACGAAAGATTGTGAATCGCAGGCGGGCCAGGGGGCGCAAGCGGCTGACCGTATAACTATTTGAAAACAGAGCCGATTACCGTAAAGACAGAGGGCTTTTTCATCCGGGCGAGATTTACCAGGAACGACAGGCTGCGCAAACGGCGCGAATTTGTCGACTTGTCACGCAGGGGTAAAAGCGTATCCGACCGATATTTCATCCTTTCTTTCCAACCCAACGGGCGGGACCGGTCCCGCCTCGGGATAACGGTAACTAAGAAAGTCGGAAACGCCGTCATCCGCAACCGCTTGAAACGCATCGTGCGCGAATTCTTCAGGCGCAACCGTTCCCGGATAAACGGCAGCCTCGATATCAACGTCATTGTAAAACAATCGGCTGCAGGCGTTTCTTCCCGGAGAGCGCATGCATTGTTGCATGCGCTCGTGGACCGGATCAAGGACGCCGGATCGAGGAGGATTGAAAAATAAGATATCTGCTTTTGACGATTATCCGGATATACCAGCTTTTTCTGTCCCCGCTGCTCGGGGCGCACTGCCGGTTTTATCCCACGTGTTCAGAATACGCCCGCGAATCGATCAGCCGGTATGGCGCATGTAAGGGCTGTTTTCTTGCGATAAAGCGAATACTGAAATGCCATCCGTTTCATCCGGGCGGTATCGACCCGGTGCCTTGACGACCCGGCCGAAGCGTTCCGGGACCGCTGCAAACCGCGTTCCAACCCGTCACGTGCAACGTCCCGCAAAACAAGCAGATTTCATCCATTTCAATAAACCTTCACGATCCTGCTTCCTTGACGCAACGCAGACCTTTCCGGTGCTGGTTTCCTGACGCCATCATCGAGGAGGGATCCTTTTGCCGCCTGCATTTGCCGTGATGACTTCATTATTGTTATAACCATCCAGGAGCTATTAATGGAACACGTTCGGTTGATCGTTGCAATACTACTTTCGCTCGCTATTTTTCTCGCGTGGGACTTTTTCTTTGTGGACAGGCGACCGGTTCCTCCTCCTGCGCCCCCCACCCAATCCGGTGAGACGGAGACCGCACAAGAGCCGACAGACCGGCAACGGGTGAAGGAACCGGTGCAGATGCCGGAAGAAGCGCTTCAAACGGTGCCGGATCAAACATTTGACACCATAACCGTCGACACGGGGCTTTACAAAGCCGTCATTTCCGAAAAAGGGGCCACCATAAGCCGCTTTGAACTGAAGGAATACCGGGAGAATGCCGATCCGGACGCCCCCCGGAAGGAGCTGATCCCCCAGAGCAATCCCACCGGCACGGCCCTTGTGGACCTGTCCGGCGGCAATGAGCCCCTGTACAATGCCGTATTTGCAACGGATTTTGAAGGCCAGGCCCTGAGCGTGGAAAACGGGGCCGAAACCCTCTCCTTTTTCCAACGATCCGATTCCGGGCTGGTCCTTGAAAAACGGTATACGTTTTACCCGGACCAGTATGCCATCGGGTTGACCGTGCTGCTCCGCAATGAATCGGATCGCATCGTCGACCGGAATCTCCAAATCAGCATGACCAATCCGACGCCGGAAGAATCGCGGCGCTTTACCTTTGCCGGGCCGGTCCTTTACATGGACGGAAAGCTGAACCAGGTAAAACCCGACGATATCGAGGAGAAGGACACCTACAGCGGGAGCATTCAATGGACAGGGCTCACGGACCACTATTTCATGAGCGCCCTGATCCCGCCGTCCGCCGTGGATACCCGCGTCATCCTCGACCTGGATTCGCGCAAAAACCTCCTTACAACCACTTTTCAGCAGCCCATGGACCCCCTTGCACCGGGGGGGATTGCACAGTATGACTACAACCTTTTCATGGGGCCGAAAAAACTGTCCCTTTTACGGGATTTCGGCCATGAATTGGACGAAATCGTGGATTTCGGCATTTTCGGCATTATCGCAAAACCCGCCCTGTGGCTCATGAATGCAATTCACGACAATGTGATTGCCAACTACGGCGTTGCGATCATACTGCTGACCCTGCTGATCAAGGCGGTTTTCTGGCCCCTTGGAAACAAGAGCTACAAATCCATGGGGGAAATGCGGAAAATCCAGCCGCTGATGATGGAAATCCGGAACAAGTACAAGGATGACAAGAAAAAAATGAACGAAGAGGTGATGAACCTCTACAAAACGTACAAAATCAATCCATTGAGCGGCTGCCTTCCCATGGTTGTGCAGATTCCGGTATTCATCGCTTTTTACCGTATGCTATACGAAGCGATAGAGCTGCGCCATGCACCGTTCCTGCTGTGGATCAACGACCTGTCCGCACCCGACCGGCTGTTTGATTTTGGCGTTACCATTCCGCTTATGGCACCGCCTGTCGGCATCCCCGTATTGACCCTCATTATGGGGGCAACCATGTTTTTACAGCAGAAACTGGCGCCGCCGCCGGGAGACCCCATGCAGGCCCGCATAATGATGATGCTTCCCATTGTCTTTACGTTCATCTTCATCAACTTTCCTGCAGGCCTCGTGCTTTACTGGCTGGTGAACAACCTGGTCTCCATCGCCCAGCAGTATAACGTCAACCGGAAAATAAGCTAACCCTGATTTCACCTGGAGGCACTTCATGAGTGCGTTTATCGACTTTGAAGAAAAAAGCGTGGACAAAGCCGTTGAAAAAGCATGCAAGGCATTGAACGTTTCAAAGGACCGGTTAAAATATGACATCATATCGTACGGTTCAAGCGGCATTTTCGGTATCGTAGGAACAAAAAAAGCGCTCATCCGGGTAACACCTCCCGAATCGAGTGAAGAAGAAAAACCCTCTCGGCATAGAAAAACCCAAAAACCGGCTGAAAAGAAACAACGGAAGCCCACGGGAAAAAACAGGACCCTTGAGAAGGAGCAAACGGCGTCGCCGCAGGAGGGGTCCCCTGTCGGGGAAGGGGGGGATATTTCTGCCCTGGTTGACGAAGCTTTTGGGGAAAGCCCGTCTCTCACTGATGATGACGCAGCCGCCCAACAAGCTGCTCCTGAAACCCCAGACAATGAACCAGAGGCGTTCATGCCGGACCCGGCGTGTGAAACGGTACAGGAGACGATGCCGGATGAAGAGGGGGAAGAAGGATCCCCGGAGGGAGGAGAGGAAGAGGAAGGCCGGCCAAGGGGAGCATCACCCGGTCCCGGGGAGTATGAAGCCGCCGCAGCGTGGGTGCGCGAATTCCTGGAGCAGGCTGTCCGCCTGATATCCCCGGATTCCGAAATTCGCATGGAAGACAACGACGGTATCCTCCGGTTCAAAATCGAAGGGGGGGATGCGGCACGCATGATCGGAAAACGCGGACAAACCCTTGATACCATACAGTATTTGGCCGAAAAAGCGGTCGGCAAGCAGTTCGGCCACGGAATTCCGGTGGAAATCGACGTTGATGAATACCTGGACAAGCGAAGAACGGAGCTGAAGCAACTGGCCAACCGGCTCGCCCAAAAAGCGGCGCAAACCGGCAAACCCATGGTCATCAACCGCATAAACGTCAACGACAGGCGCATTGTCCATCTGGAGTTGAAAGAAAACACCGAAATTCGTACCCAAAGCACCGGCAACGGGGACCTGAGAAAACTCCTGATCCTTCCCAAGAAAAAAGCCCCCGGGAAAAAACCGGCAACCAGGGGGCGGAAACCCGGCAACGGCCGGCGACGGCCTGACAACAGACACCGCAAGCCCGAAGATAGCGGGCAGAACGCGGAAACCGGGGAACAGGATATTGATAACGGCAACGTCTAACCGAATGATTATCCTGTCGACGTGAATAACCATGGCGCCAACAACCATAGCCGCTATTGCCACCCCCGCCGGAAGCGGCGGGGTCGGCATTATAAAAATTTCCGGCCCGGAGGCCCTGCAGCGGGTTGCGGAAATTTTCTGCCCCGGCCCCGTTGACAAGCGTAAAAAACCGGTTCCTGTCAATGACCCGTGTTTCTTTTCTTCCTGGAAAATTTATTACGGGCACATCGCTGATCCCGATCAATGCCGCGTGTATGACGAAGTGATCGTGGCCGTCATGCCCGCGCCCAAATCCTATACCCGAGAAGACGTCGTTGAAATCCAGGCGCACGGCGGGGATGTGATTCTTGAAAGCATCCTGTCCCTGTTGCTTCACAAGGGCATCCGCGTTGCCCAGCCCGGCGAATTCACCCGCAGGGCATTTGAAAACGGAAGAATCGATCTGGTCCAGGCGGAAGCCGTTATCGACCTTATCAACGCCCGCTGCGAGGCCGCAGTGGATATCGCTTTTGACCAGGCCGCCGGCGACCTCTCCGCAGCCATTGAAACCATCCGTTCCCGCATCACCGGCATCCTGGCAACCATTGAAGCCGTGGTCGACTTTCCTGATGCCGTTGAATCGGATGTCGATGCAACCGTGCTTTCCACGGACATCGCCCATGATATCCTCGGTCCGGTTGCAGCGCTTGTCGCCGCGTATGAAGAAGGCAAAACCCTCCGGGAGGGGTTTCGCGTGGTCATTGCCGGTGCGCCCAATGTCGGAAAATCCAGCATCATGAATCGACTGGCCGGTTCTGATCGCGCTATTGTTACAGAGCACCCGGGCACGACCCGCGACTATCTCGAGACCCGCCTCCCGTCCGGAGGGATTCCCATTACGTTGGTGGATACGGCGGGCCTTCGGATCGATCCTGACCCGGTCGAAGAAATCGGTATTGAAAAAGCGCGCCGCCGCATCCAGGAATCCGATATGGTGCTGCACGTTTTGGATGCATCTGCACCGGTTTCCCACGACGACCAAACGTTTTTCGAAGAGATCCGGAACAAAACCGTTTTCATCGTGGCAAACAAGATGGATCTGGCACACGGCGCTGCGCCTGTGCTTCCGGAAAAAATGGGCGGGGCGGCGCCCGTTATTGAAACATCCGCCAAATACAACACGGGCATGGAACTGCTCAAAAGCCGCATCGTGGAAACGGCAAAAAGCCATCTTTCAAGCG
Source organism: Desulfobacteraceae bacterium (assembly GCA_011389935.1). Lineage (GTDB taxonomy): Bacteria > Desulfobacterota > Desulfobacteria > Desulfobacterales > Desulfosalsimonadaceae > B1SED10-16. The sequence continues at coordinate 88,990 of JAABTJ010000009.1, read as the reverse complement.
CACCTGAGCGGCCGGTTCCCAATTTCCGTCACAAGGCGCTGCTTCTTGAAGCGCAGGATGCCCTGGAACAGGCCATGGCTAACCTGGACCAGGGCGGCGGCTCTCCGGAGCTGGTCTCCATTGATTTGCGACAGGCCCATGACCGGCTTGGCGAAATCACCGGCAGCACGGCCACCCCGGATGTGCTTGACGACATTTTCAGCCGGTACTGCATTGGGAAATAAACGCCCGGATAAAACAACCGGAGGGAACGCCGCACGCGCACGTCGGTACAAGGACCGGAGATCTATGCGGGCGGGAATCAGGATGCGGACAAGGGGTTACGGCCTGGCATCTTCCCTCCCCCGACTACAAACGCAAATGTTTCACGTGAAACATTTCTATTCACGCAAGGAGAAGGTAATGGATTTTACGCAATTTTTTGAACAATACGAAGCTTTGGCAGCCAAGGTGGAAGAGGCCTTCAAACGGGTGCGCGACGCACACCCGGACCTGGTGTTGTGCAAACCGGGATGCACGGACTGCTGCTACGCGCTTTTTGACCTGACACTGGTGGAAGCCTTGTATATAAACGAGAAGTTCAACGAGGCCTTTACCGGCGAAGAGCGGGAAAAAATGCTCGAAAAAGCCAACAAGGCGGACAGGCAGATATACAAACTGAAAAAAGAAGCCTACCAGGCAGCCAAGGAAGGCAAAGATGAGACCGCTGTTGTCGAGGAGATGGGGAAAAAGCGAATTCAATGCCCTTTGCTCAACGATAACGATCTTTGCGATCTTTATCCCCACCGGCCGCTGGCTTGTCGCATTTACGGGGTGCCCCTCGCCATCGGCGGCACGGGCAGAACCTGCGGCCTGTCCGGTTTTGAAAAAGGAAGCAAGTATCCCACGGTCAACATGGATATCATCCACGACCAGTTGCTGGCGATCTCCTCCGAACTGGTACGGCAACTGAACACCAAGCGCCCCGCGCTTGCAGAAGTGCTGGTCCCGGTCTCCATGGCGATTCTGACGGATTATGACAACGAATATTTGGGCATCCCTGAAGACAAAGACGACAATGCCTCGTAAACGGCAGGAAAAGGGGAAAGGCAATGACGGAAAATGACGACCAGCGGAAAAAAATGATATTTGACGCCATGTCGCCGCGCCGGCAGAAGCATATATTGAAAAAAGGGTACGACAAATGGGATCCTTTTTTAGAACCAAAAGATCCGGTGGACATGCGGATGGATCGCACCAAGCGGACCTCCCGGATGCTTCTCCAGGAATTTCTGCAATCCATAGACGATCTGGATGCCCATGGAAGCGACTACAGAAAGGGGGCATTTGAACTCTGCCTGGGAATTATCAACGAGGATGAAAAATTTTTGGGGATGTTTGATTTCGCCTGCTGGTATAAAGGGGAATTGAAAAAGTACAAGAAGTAAAACGGACGGCAACGTAAAAAGCCCAATATCTGCGTTGCGCACAATTTTTGAAGAATCTCACGTACGGCGAAGTACGATCAATTCTTCAAAAAGTGCACGCGCCTTGATCTTGAACTTTTTACGTTGCCGTCCAAAACCGACTGCTACGAAAGCATCAAAACTGCCTTGCAGAGGGGAAAACATCGCCTTCTGCAAGGCTTTTTCTGCGATTTACTGTATTCCCATGAACCAGAGGAGGATCGGCAGGCCAATCACTGCCACGATAATGATAATGCCCGGCGGCGATATGTAGGGTTTATACCACACGGCCTTTTCTGCCTTTGCTTTTTTCACTTCCGAAAGAAACCAGTTGCCGATAATAACAGCCGCCAGAAAAAGCGCGATTATTCGTATTACATCCACGATCCCCATTGGTTTTCTCCGTTTTGAATTACTCGTATATTTTTTCCCCGGGAGCGTCGGCTTCAGCAGCGTCGTTTTCGTAGTCGCGGGCGCTGCTCTCTTTTCTCGTAAAGTACTCCCGGTACCATTCATTGGCAACAATCATGGACATGATTTCATTGCTGCCGGTCCAGATGGAAGCCAGGCGCAGATCCCTGACGATCCTCTCAATGGGGAAGATGTTCGTGTACCCGATGCCCCCCATGACCTGCATGGCCTTGTTTGCGGCCTCTTGGCACGACTCGGTGACGAATTTCTTGGACTCCGACACCATTCGCCGGATCCGGCGGGGGTCCTGTCCGGTATCCACGGCCATGGCGGTTGCGTAAATCATGGCGCGGCAGGCGTCTAACAGCATCACGGCCTCCGCCACCTGGAAACTGACGCCCTGAAAGTTGTTGATGGTCGCGCCAAAGGCCTTCCGCCGGGTGGTATAGCCGGTTGCGATATCCACGGCAGGGCGTGCGCTGCCGATGGTCATGGCAGCGGTACCCAGCCTTTCAGGAATCATCATGGTATTGAAAACCGCATAGGCGCCGTTGATCCTGCCGACGACGTTTTCCTTGGGAACTTTCACGTCCTTGAACACAAGGCGGCCGGCCCCGCCGCCCCGGCACCCCATGAGCCCGTAAAGATAGGACGTTTCAACGCCGGGGCCCCGGTCGATGATCAGGCAGGTCAGGGCTTCATGCGGTTTGGCATCGGGATCGGTTTTGGCATACACCAGGAAATAATCCGCCCCTTCGGCCCCGACAATAAATCGTTTCTGGCCGTTTACGAGGAAATGGTCCCCCTTGTCCTCGGCAACGGTGGTGGTGCCGAAAAAATCCGATCCGCCACGGGGTTCGGTAAGGCATTCCGCAGCAAACAGGTCCCCCTTTAAAAGCGGTTTCACGTATTTTTCCTTTTGCTCGTCCGTGCCGTGCAAAATAATGGCATCGCATACGAGTTCTGCACCGACGCCAAAGGTGCAGGCAAAAATATAGCCCAGGGTCCCGACTTCCTCCATGACGGCGCACGTGGTCACCCAGTCCAGGTTGCGCCCGCCCCATTGATCGGGATAGCGGCACCCCATGAGGTTCCTGCGGCCGGCCTCCTGCAGAAACTCCCGCGGGAACTGTATCTTGTCATTGTCCATATCGATGATCATCTGCCGGGGGACCCACTTTACGAGGTCTTTTGCCTCGTCACGGATTTTTTTCCCTTCCTCGCTCAACAAGTAATCAAACATCCCATACTCCTTTACAATAAATAAACGGGCACCCTACTTGACGGCTTCGTAAAAAGTCCAATATCTGCGTTGCGCACAATTTTTGAAGAATCTCACGTACGGCGAAGTACGATCGATTCTTCAAAAATTGCACGCGCCTTGATCTTGAACATTTTACAAAGCCGTCTGAAAACGACTTTTACGAGTCCATCCTACTTAAAGCACGCAGCGTACAAAGTTTTTTTTCGGGGATCTCTGTGTCTTCTCTGTGTGCGCTGTGGTGAAAAACCGTGCTGTTCAGACGGACGACTTTTTACGGGTGCATACGACTTCACCGCCACCGATGAAACCATACAAAAGTTAACGTAAGCGGAAGGTTTTATATAACGAAGGGAAGCGGCTTTGTCAACAAAAACTCCGGCGGCTACCGGATAATGCACCGTTGTACGCGTTGGGAAAGAATCGATTGAAAGGCGTCCAGCTCGGCATCTGAAAACTGCCATTGGTTTTGTTCAAAAAAAGCGGGGGCCAGCACCTTTTCATTTCGGGGCTTCTGCAGGGCATGAAGAGAGGCGCCGCGGAGCAGGTCGGCGATGACGCGAATTGCAGGCTCGTCGACGATGGGACGGACGCAGGTGGTCCTGAACTCGTGGGGAAGGCCGGCGCCGATGATGATTTCAATGGATCGGCAAATCCGCTCCGGGTCTACTTCCCTGGCAATCAGCGGAACATACCGGTCCGGGTCGGTCTTGACATCCATGGCGATATAGTCCGCAAGTCCGTCGCGGATCAGATCAAAAAGCATCCCGGGCATGGATCCGTTGGTATCGATTTTTATCGAAAAGCCCAGCATTTTGAGCTTTTGGCAAAATTCCGTCAGATCCGGTTGAAGGAAAGGCTCTCCGCCGGTGATGACGACACCGTCGATATATTTCCGCCGCTTTTCAAGAAAAGTCAGGACATCTTCTTCGGATACGGCGGCAGCCGGCGCGTCGCCGCCCGGCTTTACCAATTCGGGATTATGGCAATAGGGGCAGCAGAAGTTGCACCCCCGGGTAAACACCACGCTGCTGATGCAGCCCGGAAAATCGATGAAGCTGTATTTCTCAAAGCCGCCGATGTTCATCAGGAAGCGATCTGGAACGTCCGGCGGTTTTCAAATTCGCGCTGCTTCCCGTTGTTCCACTGCTGGATGGGCCGCAGATAGCCGACCACGCGCGAATACACCTCTGTCGGCTCACCGCACCGGGGGCAAGCTTCGTGGTTTCCGCTGAAATAGCCGTGATGGTTGCAGACGCTGAAGGTAGGCGTCACTGTAAAGTACGGCAGGCGGAAGTTGCCGGTGATCTTTCGGACCAGGTGCTTTGTGGCCTCAAACTGGTTGATCTGCTCCCCCAGGAAAATATGAAAAACCGTTCCCCCGGTATACTTGATCTGGAGTTCGTCCTGAAGCTCCAGGGCCTCGAAAACATCGTCCGTATAATTAACGGGGAGCTGGCTCGAATTGGTGTAAAAGGGTTCCGCCCCCTGGGTAAATTCCGATTCATTGGCGCAAATAATCGACGGAAATTTCTTCTTGTCGACAAGGGCGAGCCGGTACGCGGTCCCCTCCCCGGGCGTCGCTTCGAGGTTGAAGATTTCGCCGGTCTCCGCCTGGATATCTTCAAGCACCTTGCGGAGAAAATCCAGCACCTCGATGGCAAAATCGCGGCCTTCGGGCTCACCGATGCCATGCCCCATAAAATTAAGACAGGCCTCGTTCATGCCGATAATGCCGATGGTGGAAAAATGGTTGGCCCAATAGGACCCGGTTCTCTCCTTGATCCCCCGCAGGTAAAACCGGGAATACGGATAAAGGCTCTGCTCGGTGAACCGCTCGAGCACCTTCCGCTTGATCACGAGGCTGTCTCTGGCGATTTCCGCCTGCGCCTTGAGTTGATCGAAGAACTCCGCTTTGCTTTGCGCCAGATGCCCGATCCGGGGAAGATTGATGGTCACCACGCCGATGGAACCGGTAAGGGGATTGGCGCCGAACAGCCCGCCCCCCCGCTTCTGGAGCTCGCGGTTATCCAGGCGCAGCCGGCAGCACATGGAACGGGCGTCTTCGGGCGACATGTCCGAATTGACAAAATTGGAAAAATAGGGAATCCCGTACTTGCCGGTCATTTTCCAGATATAGTCGTGGTTGGGATTGTCCCAGTCGAAATCGGCGGTGATGTTGTACGTGGGGATGGGAAAGGTAAACACCCTTCCGCGCGCGTCCCCTTCCATCATGATCTCTGCGAATGCCCGGTTGAAAACGTCCATCTCCTCCTGGAAATCGCCATAGGTGAAATCCTGATATTCCCCGCCGATGACGACCGGGGAGTCCCTGAACGTGGACGGCACGTTCAGATCCATCGTGATGTTGGTAAAAGGCGTCTGAAATCCCACGCGGGTGGGGATATTGATATTGAATACGAACTCCTGCAGCGCCTGCTTGACCTCGCGGAAGGACAATTTGTCGAAACGGATGAACGGGGCCAGAAGCGTGTCAAAATTGGATACCGCCTGGGCGCCGGCCGCCTCCCCCTGGAGCGTGTAGAAAAAGTTCACCACCTGGCCAAGGGCGGAACGGAGGTGCTTGGGCGGCGCGCTTTCCACTTTTCCGGAAACCCCCATGAATCCGCTTTTGAGCAGGTCCACAAGGTCCCACCCCACGCAATAGACGGACAAAAGGCTGAGGTCGTGGATATGCAGATCCCCGGTTTTATGCGCATTTCGGACTTCCGGCGGATAGATCCGGTTCAGCCAGTATTCGGCCGTGATATCCGAGGAGATATAATTGTTGAGCCCCTGAAGGGAATAGCTCATGTTGGAGTTTTCCTTGATCTTCCAGTCGAGTTTTTGCACGTAATTCTCAACCAGCTCCACATGGGCGCGGGTGGCGATGCTCCGAATCTGGGAATGCTGCTCCCGGTAGATAATATAGGCCTTTGCCGTTTTGAAGTAGGGAGAATCGATCAGCACCCGCTCCACAATATCTTGGATTTCCTCGACTTCCGGGGGGCTGGACAGCTGCATCTCGTGGGCGAGCGACAACACCCGCAGCGTCATCTGTTTGGCCGTGCGCTCGTCGAACTCGCCGGTCGCTTTCCCCGCCTTGGCAATGGCAGCGGTGATCTTGGAAGAATCGAATTGGTCAATCCGCCCGTTTCTTCTTTTTATATGGGTAAACATGCGGCGTCCTCCCTCAGCAGGTGTATGAATTATTTTTATCCTCCCCTCACAACTCCTAAAATTAACTATATATTGAATTTTGTCAACAAAAAACACAATATATTGCGTTTTTCTGTAAAAAAGAGGGGAGAAAAACAGGGCGGCTCAGGGCGCATTCCCCATGAAACCGTGCCCTTGGGCAGGGGGCGTGATCCAAATATAATCCGCAGCGGAAAAATCAACGGACTCTCCGGCTTCGCGGGGAATAATGCTGCGATAGGCAATGCCGGTCCGCCGGCGCGCGCGCTCGGGAATGCCGAAGCCCGGGGCGATATGGCCGCTTCCGGCAAACACGATCAGGGAACGCTCGTTTACATGGCGGCTGACAGCCTCGGCCATGGCCTCATCCCATACGACCTGGGCCGCGTAAAAATCGTCAAATGCGTACCGGTCCGCGACATGTCCGGTATGCCGCTCGTACTGGCTTCGGACATATTCGCGGTGCTTTTCATCGGTCAGGTCCATCTCCTGCGGCAGCTGTTTTTCCTGGTACGGAAGCAGGGAGTCAATGCCGCCGGCGGCAATTTTGGACGGAATATGAAATTCGATGTTCAGCGCATACAAGGGGATGCGGTTTTCCCGGATATAATGCAACAGGTCCCGGTACAGAGAGAAATCGTGCCGCCAGTTCGCATACCAGTGGGTTTTCCGGAGAAACGCCTCCTCGGAAAGGCCGTCGTCGACCCACCGGGCCAGCACTTCCTGATAGGGGCGGGCGAACATTTCCATGCCAACGGCGATAGTGCCGGGACAACGCTCCTGAAGGGCTTTCAGGATCCGGAGCTGAATTTCATGGTGCGCTTCGTTGGTATGGGTTTCGCCGACATACACGACGGGAACGGTTTCAAGGTCCGCGATCATGGTTTCAAAGGAAACCGCCCGGCCGGTGGCCGCCTCCAGGATCGTATCGACCGGGTAGGCCGGCGCGGACGGCCCGGTGTCGGTGGTGCGCAGCACGGCGCAGCCGGAAACGAGGAGAAACGATAAAAAGAGTGACAAAACCGGCGCCTTCAAAAAACCTCCATATAATGCCTGTACAGGGATATTTTAGAACCTATCTCAAAATTATCTTTCGGCCCAATATCTTTGTTGGCGTCTTATTTCAAATCCTCAAAATACTCGATATGTCTGCGGTTTGAAACAAGACGCCGCCGCGATCTTGAACCGAAATCTGAATGTTGAGATGAGTTTTAGAGGATATTCCAGAAAGAATATTGCGGGAAACAATATTCTGGACGGATCCGGATATCCTGTGGTAAAAAAAATCGACCGAAACTCCCATCAGGGCTTCATCAAAAAGGCAACGCATAATACCCATGCATATTGAAAACAACCCCATGTTCAAAAAAACGCCTGTCCGATGGCTGGATTCCAGCATTGTCTGCATTGCCGGGGCGTTGGTGATGCTGGGAATCGCCCTTTTCGCCATAACCGGGATCCGTGTTGCAGCGGTGCATCCGGGCATGTGGCTTTTGTGGGTGCCGCTGCTGCTGCTGGGCCTCAGCACCGGGTTGTTCCTCTGCCTGGTTATCCGGTTTTCAAGAAACCGAAGATCAGAGAAATGACTGCTTTTTCGATATGCCATCAAAACTTTCCGGCGAAACCGTGCGCAAATGCTCCAGAAAAAAATGTAGCATGACGGCGGTCACCCCCCAGACGACGATATCGCCGCTATCCGATCGTTCGCCCGGGTTCGTGCCCGCCGGATAGATCAGGGTGGCAATATCCGGCCGTCGTCCCCTGTAATTGCAATCCACATGCGTTTTTATCAGGTCGTCAATACGGATTTCCAGTGTGGCGGATATCTCCCGGGGGTCGAAACGCACGGTGGAAAAGTCCCCATTCCAGAAGCCCACGAAGGTTTCGATTTCCGTCTGCCGGATGGTCTGGAAATACCCGAGGGAACCGACCATTTCAATCTGGGATGCATCGATGTTCAGTTCTTCCTTGACCTCCCGGTAGGCCGCCGCCAGGGGACTGTCATCGGTGCCATCCACCCGCCCCCCGGGCAGGGCCACCTGGTTGCGCCACGGATAGCCTTCGGTATCGGTCTTGCGCACGGCAAGCAGGCAGGCTTCCCCCTGTTTTTCATACAGCAGCATCAGCACGCTCGCCGGCTCAAAAATCCGTACCGACGGGGATTTTGGCATTTCATGCCGGCACAGGGTGTTTTTCAGGTGTTCGGTTTTCATGGCGTTATCCGGCGATCACCTCTCTTCAAGAAATTCCCCAAAGGTCATGGTTTCAAAACTTTCCGTATGAATATATTCCAGGATGCCGATCATCTGTTCTTCAGGGATAAACCCCGGACGACCGGCAATCACCTCGGCATCCGGGGAAAGAAAGAGGTTTGACGGATACTGGTTTGCCCCGTACTGCCGGGCCAGGTTCCGCTGCTCTTCCGCATTGACCCGTATCGGTATAAAATTCGCGTTGAGGTAATCGCTGATGTTTTTCATGGAAAAGGTCTCTTCATCCATTTTTTTACAAAACGTGCACCAGTCCGTGTAAAAATAGAGAAAGCCGGTTTTTCCCCCGGACTGCATTTTCTCTATGCCGTCCGTATAGGAATACCATTTGACCGTAGCCTGCTCCCCGGCCACGCCGGTGCAGGAAAAAAAACCGATGATCAAAAGCGGCAAAGCGAACAAGAATATCCTTTTCGCTGAATATTTCATAAACAAGATCCCCTTTTGTTGACGACTTTTTGCGACGCCATCCATCTTGGTTAATAAATACAAATCGTTGCATTTTTCAATAGACATGATGATCAGGAAGACCTCACATTCTGTGGGAATATTTATCGTGTCTATACGAGAATACAAAAATTACAAGCTATCTCAAAAAAATCTTTTGCCCCAATATCTTCGTTGGCGGTGAAATTGAAATCCTCGGAATACTGCAGTATGCCTCCGGTTACCATTTCACCTCCGCCTTGATCTTGAACCAAAATCTTTTTTTTGAGATGGCTTGTAGTAAAAAAGCGCAGAGGCAAAAACGCTTACGCGACAATAAAAAAACCGAAGCTGTCGGTCAGCAGAAGAAGCCCGACCAGGATCAGAAGCGTCCCGGCGACCGGGCCGGCATACCGAAGCGTTTTTGACGCACCGCGGACTATTCGTAACATGGCCGGCACAAAAATGGAAATCAGAATAAAGGGAACCGCCAAACCGGCCGAGTAAACGGACAGCAGCCAGACGCCCTGACCCACGGTTTCGCTGGTGCCCGCGACCATGAGAATCGATCCCAAAAGCGGGCCGATACAGGGGCTCCATCCCGCGGCAAAGGCCATTCCGACAATGAAGATGCCCGCCAGGTGAAGGGGCTTTCTGCGCACCGCGACCCGTTTGTCCGTTTCAAGGACGCTTATCCGGATGAGACCCGTCATGTGGATCCCGAGACCGATGATCAGCAATCCGCCGATGATCCGGATGACATCCTTGTACTGGACGACCATGCTTCCGATAATGGATGCGGAGGCGCCCATGAGGATAAACACCAACGAAAAACCAAGCACAAAACTGATCGTTGCGGTAAAAATCCGCGCACGCACGGCCGCGTCCGGATTTTCGGTGAGCTCTTCGATGGAATACCCGGTGATAAAGGCAAAATAGGCCGGAATAAGCGGCAGGAGACAGGGGGAAACAAAGGAAAGCAGCCCCGCCAGAAACGCCGCTGAATATGAAACGGATTGCGTTAAAAACATTTTACATTATCGATTAATCATTGGTATCGGCTGCAATTGCACGCGCCTTGGCGACTTTTGGGGACGCCCATGAAATTATGCGTTTCTCTGTGAACCTCTGTGTCTGCTTTGTGCCCTCTGTGGTAAAAACCACCCTCCCCGCATTTTCTGCCCCACTTGATCTTTTTTTTGAGATGGCTTGTAATATAATGCCTCAGGCGGGCTGCGTCATTTTTTTTTTTACGAGTTCATCATGATTGGCCAAGCTCCCGGGCGCGATGGGCGGCCGACGAAACGGCGGCAATCAGTTTCTCTTTGAGCCGGTTCTCCTCAAAAACGCGCAGGGCCGCCTCGGTGGTCCCCCCGGGGGAAGTGACCTTCCGGCGCAGGGCCGCCGGGGACTCCCCCTGCACCTCCATAAGGCGCAGGGCTCCCTTGAAAGTCGAAACGGTCAGTTGAAAGGCTTCTTCAGGGGTAAGGCCGAGCTTTTCCCCGGCCTCGATGATCGATTCGATGAAGTAAAAACAGTAGGCCGGCCCGGAGCCGGAGACGGCGGTTACGGCATCCATTTTCGATTCGTCACACTGTATTGCATCCCCCATGGCGCCGAGAATTTCGTGCGTAATATCGATATCGTCGCCGATTGCATGGCGATTGGCGGAAAAAGCGCACATGCCGGCGCCAACAAGGGCCGGCGTATTGGGCATTACACGGACAATGGGGATGCGCTGCCTTTCCGCTTCCGTCTTCCCCGCGTAGATGGCCTTTTCAAACGTTTCAAGGTGCACTCCCGCGGCGATGGAGATCACCAGGAGCCGGTCTGTTATGGCGTCAAAAGCCCTGCGCCCGGACAGGTCTTTTAACAGATCGGCCATCTGCTGGGGTTTAACGGCAAAAACAACGACCTGGCATGCCTCAACAATAGCCCGGTTGTCGTCAACCCGCCTGATGCCATATGTCTTTTCCATATATTCGGAACGTTGCGGATTTACATCCCCGGCAAGAATATGATCGGGGGAAAAGGCGCCCGTAGGGAGCAGGGCAGCAATCATGGCCTCGGCCATGTTACCGGCCCCGATGAAGCCGATGGACAGATTCTTTTTTGCGTTTTTTGTATTCATGATTGCATCCTGTTTTTTTCCCGGCAGCAGCAAGCGGGGGCGGCCCCCACAAACCAGACAGGGCGGCCGCTGTGGCCGCCCCACAGAAACTATACTGGAGACAAGCGTTCCATGTCAATCTTTTGGCGATTTAAACGGAAAATTCTTGACTAAACGGGTTGTTTTTATTTATTTTGTCATTGATCCGGTGTCTGCCGGCACCCGGTCAGGACCGTCCCTGAAAAATTTTTCCGGAACGGGTTTCGCCATGGGAACCTGCTAATATTCGAAACAGGAGTTACCGTTGAGCATCCTGCTTGCCAATTTTATTATGGGGATTGCACGGGTACTGGAAATCGGTCTGAATCTCTATATGTTCGTTGTAATTGCCTATGCAATACTTTCCTGGGTAAGTCCGGATCCCTACAACCCGATCGTCCGCCTGATCCGCCAAATCACCGAACCGGTCATGTACCGTGTCCGGCGGCACATCCCCACAAGTGTCGGGGGGATCGACTTTGCCCCGTTGATCGTAGTGCTTGCAATCTATTTCATACAGATTTTCGTGGTTCAGACCCTGTTTCAGCTTGCCAGGCAGGTATAGCTTACCCATGGCTGCAGCCAGATCTTTTTCGGCCTTTCACAGCCAATTCTTATCATCGTTTCTCGGAGTAAACGCGCATGGCAAAAATTGATGCTTTTTTTAAACTGATGAACGACCAGGGTGCCTCGGACCTTCACCTGGCCGCCGGGCAGCAGCCGGCGCTCCGAATACGCGGAGAAATCGAAAGGGTCAAATACAAGGCGCTCAGCAACGACGATCTTCGGGGAATGATCTACGAAATTACGCCTGAAGACAAAATCAAGGCCTTCGAAGAAACCGGGGACGTGGACTTTGGTTATGAAATACCGGGCCTTGCACGGTACCGCGCCAACCTGTTCATGCAGCGGAACGGCGTGGCCGCCGTTTTCCGCCAGATCCCCAGCAACATCATGACCGTTGAACAGCTCGGGCTCCCCTCTGTGGTTTCACGCCTGGCATCCCTGCCCCGCGGACTGGTCATCGTGACAGGCCCCACCGGGAGCGGCAAATCCACGACCCTGGCGGCAATCATCGATGAGGCCAACCGTATTCGCAAGGACCATATTATCACCATCGAAGACCCCATCGAATTCGTTCACGAAAGCAAGGGCTGTATTATCAACCAGCGCGAAATCGGTACGCATACGAAATCTTTTGCCGCATCCCTGAGGGGGGCGCTCCGGGAAGACCCGGATGTTATCCTGGTCGGTGAAATGCGGGATCTGGAAACTATTTCCCTGGCCATTGAGGCGGCTTCCACCGGCCATTTGGTCTTTGCCACCCTCCACACCTCCAGCGCGATGAAAACCGTGGACCGCATCATTGAAGTTTTTCCGGCCAACCAGCAGCCCCAGATCCGGTCGACGCTGTCCGACGGTATCCGGGGAATCCTGGCCCAGGTGCTGTTCAAGCGGGTTGACCGGAAAGGCAGATGCCCGGCCCTTGAAATCCTTATTGCCACCCCCGCTGTCCGGAACCTGATCCGTGAAGGCAAATCCCACCAGCTTACATCCTCCATGCAGACCGGGAAAAAATACGGCATGCAGATCCTGGATGACGCCATCATGGAACTGTATAACAAGGGGCAAATCAGCGCAGACGATGCCTATGCCAAGTCAAACGAAAAATCCAGGTTCAGGCCCCTGCTGAAAAGCCAGCCGGACGACTTTACCGAGGCATAACCAACCGAAGGATCTTGCTGCAGGGCTTTCGGGAGTGCCCCGTACGCTTCATAAACATCAAAAAGGATGACTGTCATGCGCAAACCGGAAATCGAACACATCATGACAACGATGCTCGATTCCTACCAGAGCGTTTCAGACCTGAACATCACCGTGGGAAAACCCTTGCAGGTGGAATCCTACGGCGAGCTGGTCCCCGTGGAGATGAAACCGCCGCTGAAAGCGCTTACGCCTTTCCAGACGGAGGTATTCGCCCTGAACCTGCTCGCCAACGACCGGCGGCTGACAGAAGCGCTTCTGAAGGAAGGCTCCTGCGATTTGTCCTACACGCTTCCCGGTAAAGCCCGCTTCCGCGTCAACGTGTTTTCCCAGTCCGGCCACGTGTCCATTGTCCTGCGACAGCTTGAAACCCGCGTGCCGACGATCAAAGAGCTTCGCCTGCCAAAGTCTTTTTATGAAATCGCCCGGGAAAGAAACGGCATCGTTTTTGTCACAGGGGCTACGGGCACCGGTAAAACCACCTCGCTGGCCGCGCTTCTGGAAGAAATCAACAAAGAAAAGTCCGTGCATATCATCACCCTGGAAGATCCCATCGAATTCGTCCATTCCCATAAAAAATCGACCTTCAACCAGCGCGAGCTGGGAAAGGATTATGACACGTTTGCCCATGGCCTGCGCGCAGCGCTCCGGCAGGCGCCGAAAGTGATCCTGGTGGGCGAAATGCGGGACCGGGAAACCGTTGAAATCGGACTTACCGCCGCGGAAACCGGCCATTTGGTGCTCACCACCCTGCACACGGTGGATGCCGGGCAGACCATCAACCGGATCCTCGGCATGTTCAATATCGAAGACGAAAACCAGATCCGGACCCGGCTTGCGGATACGCTCCGATGGGTCGTGTGCCAGCGGCTTCTGCCCAAGGCGGGGGGCGGCCGGGAAGCGGCCTTCGAGATTCTTCGCACCAGCCTGCGCGTCAAGGATTCCATTCTGCACGGGGAAGCCGAGGGAAAAACGTTTTACGATATCATGGAAGCCGGAACCACCCTGGGCATGACCACCTTTGACAACTTTATTACGGAACTCTTCGCAAAGGGGCTGATAACCGAGGAAACGGCCATGGGTTACGCTTCGAGGAAATCCATCGTGGGGCGTGGCATTGATTCGATCAAGAGTGAACGGGGGGAGGCCACCTCGGATATTGACGAACTCGAAATCGATATGCATTACAACAAAAAATAATATTTCCGTGCAACGGGCAAGGATATGGCTATGGAAATCGTATGCAGCAGTTGTGAAAAAAAAATAAATATCCCCGAAGACAAAATTCCCGCCGGAAAATCCTTTTCCCTCAGATGTCCGGCCTGTAAGGCAAAAGTCAATGTCGATGCAGCCCCGGAGGAGAACGGCACCGATATTCAGGCCTCTGCCTGGCAGCAGGACATGGACGCTTCGGAAGAGGAGTACGACGCCAGCGAAAAGCCCTTTGACTTCCTGGAGGAAGAGGGGCTCACGGCCATGGTCTGTGAAAACGATCCGGCGGCGATAAAAAAAATCCGGGAAGTCCTCGATATCATGGAATACAGCGTTACCGTCCCCGCATCCGTCCGGGATGCCCTTCGAAAAATGAAATACCACGTTTATGACCTGATCCTCGTGAACGAAACCTTCGACGGCAGCAGTCCGAACAGCAACGGCATACTGATTTACCTGGAACGCCTGAACATGTCCGTTCGCAGAAACATCTTCGTGGGGCTCATTTCAAAAAGATATAATACCCGCGACAACATGGCGGCCTTCTTAAAAAGCGTAAACCTGACCATCAACGAAAAGGACGTCCCCCATATAGACCGGCTTCTGAAAAACGCCATCAATGATAATGAGCTGTTTTTTACGGTGTTCAAGGAAAGCATGCGAAAGCTCGGAAAGATATGACGAATACGGCAGACAAACCAGCGTACACCTGCAATGACTACCGGATCGAAATGATCCTGCTTTCCCTTGCGCAGCGGTTAAACAAACCCGGCCTGTCAGAAGCGGAAAAACAGGAGATCACCGCTGAAATCAAGCAGGTAAAAGCGGAGATGGGGATGGAATAAGGGGCGCATCAGGAAGCGGGGGGTCGCTTTTTGATTTTTTCCGCCAGCAGCCGAAGCCCTTCCAGGGTCAGGCCGGGCTCGACCGACGCGATGGTTTCGGAAAGCCGTTGAAACAGCACGCTGAGTCCGCCGGTGGCGATCACTTTCGGCGACGTCTCCATTTCCCGTCGGATCCGGCGAACCATCCCATCCACAAGATCGGTATAGCCGTAAAGCAGGCCCGATTTCATGCTTGCGGCGGTTTCCCTGCCGATAGCGCACTCCGGTACATCGATGAGCTCCACGCGCGGCAGCTTGGCCGCTTTTGCAAACAACGCTTCGGCTGAAATCCCGATTCCCGGGGCAATGGCCCCGCCCATGTACTCCCCCTTTTCTGAAATGCAGTCAAAGGTCGTTGCGGTCCCGAAATCGATAATAATCAGGCTGCAGCGGTACTTTTCATATGCGGCAACGGCGTTTACCAGCCTGTCCGCCCCCACTTCCGCGGGATTGTCCAGAAGAACCGGCATATCCACGGTTTTATGACTGATCCAGTCGGGTTCATGCCCGAGGTGCTTTCTGCAGTATGCCTCAATGGCTCCCGCAAGCGCAGGAACCACGCAGGAGACGACCGTCTGGTCGACCCGGGCCGGCTCGATGCCGGCCTTTCTGAAAAACCGGGAAACAATGAGATCCAGCTCGTCGTCGGTCATCCGGGTTTCCGTGTGGATCCGCCAGTCGTGAACCAGCCGGTCGTTGTCATACAGCCCGATGACCGTGTGGGTATTGCCGACGTCCAGCACCAGCAGCATGGGGTTTCTCCTTACAGGTCTCTCAAGGCGTCGATAATGGTTGCGGTGGCGCGGGTGCGGGCCACCTCGTGAACGCGGAGGATATGCGCCCCGGCCAGAATCGCGGCAGATACGGCGGCCTGGGTTCCGGTTTCAACCATTTCGTGGGTGGCCTCGTTTTCGTCCTCCAGGCGGTTTTCCCCGGCCAAAAGCTTTCGGATGAAGGCCTTTCTCGACGGCCCGACCATAAGGGGAACGCCCAGGGGTAAAAACCGGTGGGCATTGTGGATCAGTTCCAGGTTGTGGGAAACCGTTTTTCCGAATCCAATGCCCGGGTCAACGATAATGTTTGACGTTGGAATGCCGGCTGCTTCGGCTCTTTTTACCGCGGTTTCAAGAAACGCGTAAATCTCGCCGATCAGATCGTCGTAGCGGGGATCCACCTGCATGGTTTTGGGGGTTCCGAGCATGTGCATGAGGACGATCAGCGCGCCGGTCTTTGCCGCAACTTCCCCCATTTCCGGATCAAGCCGCAATGCACTGATATCGTTTATAATGGCAGCTCCGGCGTCCATGGCGCGCCGGGCCACCACGGCCTTGGTGGTATCGATGGAAATGGGAACGCTTATTTTCCCCGCCAAATGCTCAATGACCGGCAGCACCCGGGCGGTTTCTTCCTCAGCGGCCACAGGCTCCGAAAACGGGCGGCTGGATTCGCCGCCGATATCAATGATATCCGCCCCATCGCCGATCATTGCTTCCGCCCGGGCAAGGGCGGCATCCAGCGAAAAAAACCGGCCGCCGTCGGAAAACGAATCCGGGGTGATGTTGAGGATCCCCATGATGCAGGTCCGGCGTCCCAGCGCCAGTTCCCGGTTTTGCCACGTGAGGCTATACGGTTTCATCAGTCGTCTTTTTTTCCGGCCCCGCATCAACGGAAAAAGGGAGTTTGACGCCGGGTCGCATCTCAATGATAAGGGCATCGAGCTCTTTGCCCATCACCGTTTCCTTGTCCAGAAGAAGTTCGGCCAGAGCGTCCAGGATATCCCTGTTTTCCTTTAAAATCTCCTTGGCCTGGGCATAGGATTCCTTTACGATATGGGAGATCTCGGCATCAATCTTCTGGGCGGTGGCTTCGGAATAATCGCGGTGCTGCGCAATTTCACGGCCGAGAAAAATCTGCTCGTCCTGCTGGCCGTAGGCCAGAGGGCCGAGCTCTTCGCTCATCCCGAAGGACCGGACCATTTTCTGGGCGACCTCGGTGGCTTTCTTGATATCATTGGACGCCCCCGTGCTGATCCGGTTGAACACGATCTCCTCTGCGGCACGCCCCCCCATGGCCACTGAGAGCTCGCTTTTCAGCTGGTCCTTGAAGATAAAGTCGCGCTCTTCCGGCAAAAACCAGGTAACACCCGCAGCCCTTCCCCGGGGGATGATCGTGATCTTGTTGATGGAATCGGTGTCGGGAAGCAGGCGTGCGACCAGGGCATGACCTGCCTCGTGATAGGCCGTGGTTTTCTTGTCTTCCTCCCGCATGACCTTTGATTTGCGCTCAAGACCCATGAATATCTTGTCCTTGGCGTCCTCAAAGTCCTCCATGGTCACTTTTTCCTTGTTTTTCCGGGCGGCAATCAGGGCGGCTTCATTGACCATGTTTTCCAGGTCCGCCCCGGAAAAACCGGGCGTTCCCTTGGCCAGGTTGACCACATCGATCTCCTCGGAAGGCGTTCGCTTGAGATGGACCTTGATGATTTCGGTCCGTCCCTTGATGTCGGGCATGGGAACCACCACCTGCCGATCGAACCGGCCCGGCCGAAGCAGCGCGGGGTCCAGCACGTCCGGTCGGTTCGTGGAGGCGATCAGGATAACCCCCTCGTTGGATTCGAATCCGTCCATTTCCACCAGGAGCTGGTTCAGGGTCTGTTCGCGCTCATCGTGGCCGCCGCCCAGGCCCGCCCCCCTGTGCCGTCCCACGGCGTCGATCTCGTCGATGAAGATGATGCACGGAGCGTTCTTTTTCCCCTGGACAAAAAGGTCCCGGACCCGGGATGCGCCGACGCCGACGAACATTTCGACAAAGTCGGAGCCGCTGATGGAGAAAAACGGAACGCCGGCCTCACCGGCAATGGCCCGGGCAAGGAGCGTTTTTCCCGTTCCCGGGGCGCCGACCATCAGCACTCCCTTGGGGATGCGGCCGCCGAGACGGGTATACTTTTTGGGGGTTTTCAGAAATTCGACCAGCTCGGTAACTTCCTCCTTGGCCTCGTCCGCCCCGGCCACATCGTCAAACGTGACTTTCTGGGCGTCATCGGAAAGCATTCTCGCGCCGCTTTTCCCGAAAGACAAGGCCTTTCCGCCCCCCCCCTGCATCTGGCGCATGAAAAAAATCCATACCCCGATCAAAAGGAGAAACGGGAACCAGGAAACCAGTATGGATACCAGCCACGGGGTCTCCTGTTCGGGCTGGGCCTTTATATCCACATTGTTTTCCCGGAGGATACGGACCAGCTCGTTGTCGGAAGGAGAATATACCGTATGGGTACCCCCGTTGGCGTCCGTTACGGTCAGTTCATCCCCCTGGATGACCACGCTGGAAATCCGCTTGTTTTCCACCATGGACAGAAACTCGGAGTAGCCGAGCTCCTCCCGGGGCTGGGGCTGGGTGGCAAAAAGATTGTAGAGCATGATCAGCATCAGGGCGACGACGATCCATAATGCCAGATTTTTATTGAATGCGTTCAAGTCAGAGATCCTCCGCACGCGTTGGTTTGGCTTTTTTTGTATTAGAACCTATCTCAAAATTGTCTTTCGGCCCAATATCTTTGTTGGCGTCTTATTTCAAATCCTCGAAATACGCGAGGTTGTCTGCGGTTTGAAACAAGACGCCGCCGCGATCTTGAACCGAAATCCGAATGTTGAGACGGATTCTATTCATTGATGGCATATGTATGTTCCGAAGGTATCAGGCGACCACTTCCGCCCGCAAGACGGTTTTCGTCTCCCGGGTAATTTTAAACCGGTCATCCATCCGCAGGCCGGCTATCCAGGCCACCTGTCCGCCGCTTTGCAAAAGGGGGATCCCTCCTCGCTTATGGACGGGTATCTTGTTGTTGATAAAAAAATCCTTCACCTTCTGCGTTTGGCGCATGCCCAGGGGCATGAACCGATCCCCCGGACGCATATTCCGTATATATAGCGGAAAAACAAGCCTGTCCCAATCCAGGGCGGCCGTATTTCCGGACGGAAGAACATCCATATCTTCTGCCGCCATCCGGGTCAAGACAATATGCACCCCTGCCTCCGGGATATCGATTCTGCCTGAAACGGCCTGTTTTTCCGTAACCCTGTATTCATAATACGACCGGGAAACCGGCCGGCCGGCCAGCGCAGGAGACCGGAGGGACTGCTTTTCCGCCGTGAACAGCAACCTTCGGTTGCGCCGCGTGACGCGGATCCGATCCGGAAGATCGACACGTCCGGACGGCGCCGGTTTTTCCAGAAGCCTGATGACGGCGTCGATGTGCGTATATCCGATCCGTCTCAAGTTGCCCTTGACCGCACATATGGCGTTTCGAATCATCCGCCGTTTGAGGGCAGCATGCTGCTCGCCGGCTTTTTCCGCGTCAAGGACCAGCCGACCGTTGCTGCGCTCAATGACCGCGGCGTCAAAAACCGGTGCAATCCACTCCTCAATCCAACGGTTTTCCAGACCGGCGATCTGTCCGAGCCGGTGCAGGTTTTCAACAACACGGGGATTATAGTGTTCCAGTGCGGGAATCAGGCAATGGCGGATATGGTTGCGATGAAACCGGATATTGTCATTGCTCTCGTCATGAACAAACGGAATTTTTTTCGCATGGAGATATGACTGTATCTCGCTGCGCAGACAATGAATAAGCGGCCGCACGATACGCCCCCGAACCGGCGCGATGCCCGCCGTGCCGGCGGGTCCGCTTCCGCGAATGATATTCATGAGGATAAGCTCCGCATCATCGTCCAGATGATGCCCCACCGCTATCCTTTCAAATCCATAACGGTCCGCTGTTTCATGAAAAAAACGATACCTGGCATCCCTTCCCGCTTCTTCCAGATTGCCCCCGATTTTTTCCTGTACGGCGGCAAGATCAATCCGCTTCACATAATAAGGCACGTTCCGCTTTTTTGCAAGGTCTTCGACAAATGCGGCGTCCCTCTTCGATGCGTCTTCCCGCAGGCCGTGATCCACATGGGCAACCCCGATATGATAGTTGTTTTCTCTTCCCAGCTCCAGGAGCACATGGAGCAGGGCCACGGAGTCGGGACCGCCCGATACCCCTACCAAAACACGATCTCCGAACGCCAGCATCGCATTTTCCATTATGGCCCGACCGGCTTTCTGGACCAGGGATTTTTTCTGCGTCAAATCCGAGTGTAAAAACGGCATGGCATTTATTCGCCCCGTGTTGCATTCCGGTTCTAAATACAAAATATTGTTATGTATAGTATAAGCATTGAAAATGCAAGAACAATACGGAAACGCCGGCGATCCCCGGAAGGGCCTTTTTCCGTAGCCGGGCAGCAGGGCTTTCAGTGGCGGATTGACACGAGCTTTTCATTCGATTATAGAAGCAGATTGTAGGTTGTATGTTGCAGACGATAATATAAGGATATTCCATGATAAAGATCAATGAGAACTATTTGAAGCTCCAGGCGTCGTATCTTTTTTCCACGGTTGCAAAAAAGATCAGTGCGTTTTCTGAAAAAAACCCCGGCCGGGAAATCATCCGCCTGGGCATCGGCGATGCCACCCGGGCGCTTCCGCCGGCCTGCATCGCCGCGTTTCACCGGGCGGTGGATGAAATGGCGGATGACGCCACGTTCCGGGGATACGGCCCCGAGCAGGGATACCTTTTCCTTCGCGAAAAAATCGCCGAAAACGATTTCGCGGCGCGCGGCGCCGAGGTAAACGCCGACGAAATCTTTATCAGCGACGGCGCCAAGTGCGATACCGGTAATTTCCAGGAAATCCTTTCCACCGATATCTCGATCGCCATCCCGGATCCGGTCTACCCGGTTTACGTGGATACCAACGTCATGGCGGGACGAACAGGGGCTGCCGTAAACGGCCGGTTTGAAAACCTTATCTACATGGAATGCACGGATCAAAACGACTATATCCCGAAAATTCCGGAAGAACCGGTGGACCTGGTCTACCTCTGCTTTCCCAACAACCCGACCGGGGCAACCATTACAAAGGAGGCCCTGGGACAATGGGTGGACTGGGCCACAAAAAACAAGGCCCTGATTTTATACGACGCCGCCTACGAGGCGTTTATCCGGGACGATGCCATGGTGAAGTCCATTTATGAAATTCCCGGCGCCCGAAAGGTGGCGGTCGAATTTCGCAGTTTTTCCAAAACCGCCGGGTTTACGGGTACGCGCTGCGCATTCACGGTCGTCCCCAAAGAATGCATGGCCTATGACGCGGCCGGCACCGCGCACTCCCTCCACAGCCTGTGGAACCGCCGCCACAGCACCAAGTTCAACGGCGTTTCCTATCCGGTGCAGCGGGCCGCGGAAGCGGTTTACACCCCCCAGGGGAAAAAGGAAGCCGCCCAGATCATCGCCGGCTACATGACCAATGCCGACCGGATCCGCCGCGAAATGGACGATCTCGGCTACGCCTACGTGGGCGGACAGCATTCGCCGTATGTCTGGATCGACGCCAAAACCGACTCCTGGAACCTGTTCGACAGGCTCCTCAACGAGGCCGGCGTGGTATGCACGCCGGGGGCGGGCTTCGGCACGTGCGGCACCCGTCATATCCGGCTCAGCGCCTTCAACAGCCATCAAAACGTGGAAACCGCCATGAACCGAATCCGCGAAGCCATGAAAGGTTCGTGACGCCCCCTATAGCACCGCGGCATTGATGCGGGAGCAAAGACCGGGGTCGGAGCGGACCGGATGTCCGTCAATACCGATGACCGGCACGGCGCCCATAAGGGCGTTGGTCAGCAGGATCGCATCGAATGCAAAAAGATCTTCCGGCATCACCTTCCTTTTTTCAACGAGATAACCGCTACCGGCAAGGTATGCCGCTACCTGCTGCTGCATGATACCCGGCAGCACGTGGTCCGATGCCGGCAGGACCGCTTTTTCCCCCCGTATACAGAGGATATTGGCAGTATTGGTTTCGGAAACGGATCCGTCCGGGTTCAAAACGACCGCTTCGTCCGCCCCGTTTTGCCGCGCCCATTTGCCGGCCAGGTAATAATAGAGGTAGTTCAGGGTTTTGTGGTCTGCCAGAGGGGTTTGCCGGGGATGGGGGTAGACGGCGATATCGAGCCCCATTTTCTGCAGCACGTCGAGCCGGTGACGGGCGCGGGCGGCCGTTACGACGATATTTGCGGAAAAGGGCGCGTTTTCACCGTCATCCCGGCAAAAAACCATTATTTTTACCCGTGCCAGCGTATTTTCCAGCCGGTTTGCCGCTACGACCCCGCCAATGACGGCCGGCCATGTCAAATCCGGAACAGGGGCGTCAAACAGGGCGCGCCATGTGCTGTTCAACCGTTTCGCATGCGCATCGAGGTTTTTCGGCACCCCCCGGTTTACCCGGATGGTCTCGAAAAACCCATATCCGTACTGTACCCCCTTGTCCGTTGCCGGTAGCCGGACATCCGCTTCCGGCACAATGGCACCGTTATACCATGCCATGGACGCTGCGGTTTCAACTCCGCCGCCGTCGCGGCCGTCTTTCTCGAAAAGCCCCATGATGCTGCTCCCTTTGTGAAGGGTTTCCTCGTACTCGTCGGCAGGGTCGGAGTCGAAGACCACCCCTCCGCCCACGGAAAAATAAATCCGCCCGTTAACCACCGTTGCCGTCCGGATAGCGATGGAAAGGTCCATGACGTCGTGAAAACCGATGTAGCCGATGGACCCGGTATAAATATGCCGCCGGCAGGGCTCCATCTCATCGATGATCTCCATGGCCCGTATTCGGGGGCAGCCGGTTATGGAGCCGCCCGGAAACGCCGCCCGGATGATGTCAACGCTGTCGTTTCCCTCCATGAGCGTTCCCTCGATGACCGAAACCAGATGAAACACGTTTTTGTAGGCCTCCAGGCGGCGGTGATCGACCACCCGGACGCTCCCCCCGGCGCACACCCGGCCAAGGTCGTTTCGCAACAAATCGACGATCATGGACAATTCCGCGTCGTCTTTGGCGCTTTTCAATAGCGCTTCCGCGTTCTTGCGGTCCTGCCCCGGGCTTTTTCCCCGCGGCCGGGTCCCCTTGATCGGGCGGGTTTCCACCTGATTTCCCCGCCGCTGGACAAACCGCTCCGGGGATGTGGACACCATCCGGTGCCCCCCCGCGTTCACGTAGGCGTAAAAGGGCGCCGGCGCCCTTTCAAAAAGCGTCCTGAACATGCGGAAGGAAGACCCGTAAAACGCCCCTTCAAACCGCTGGGACAGGTTCACCTGGTAGATGTGCCCGGAAAGGATATAATCTTTGATTTTATCCACTGCCGTCATGTAGGTGCCGCGGGAAAACGCGGAGGAAAACCCCCTTTTGTCCGTTGCAAAACCGGCGGCCCCGGTCGCCGGAAATCGGGGGGAATCCGGGGGAGACGCGGGCAGCGCGGCTTCGAGCCGTTTAAAAAACGCCGCCCGGTCGGCATCCAAGCTGTCGCCTTTTCCTTTTTCCCGCACCGGTATATGAAGGTGGCTTTTCCCGGTGATCTTGTCTTCGACAAGTATGGCGGAAGGCGCGTACATGCAGAGCAGCGGCAGCCCGAGATCGTTCATGGCGGTTCTGGGAAGGGTTTCGATAAAATCCTTGAGGTCGTAGGAGAGGTATCCGAACAGGCCGGCAGCAACGGGACCGGGAATTTCTGCTTCAGGTACCTCTGTCGGCCGGTTTCCATTGAAAAACCCGTATTGCGCAACAATGTCTTTTAAAAGATCAAGGGGATCGGTCTTAACCGCCATCTCCCTTCCCGGCAATATCACCCGGTTTGTTGAACCCTGGCTTTGGATCGTCAGCCAGGGGTGTACGGCAAGAATATGGTACCGGGCGCAATCCATGCCGCCGCCGCTCATCAGGACCACGGTCCCTTCAAGGTCCGCAAATTTTTCCGCAATTTCCATGAAAGGCGTCTGTAGGGAAAAACGCTCCGTGTGAATCCGCTGGATTGCGCCGGTATGGGAAGAAAAATCAGGTATCATCATCATATTACCGACAGCCTTTTGGCCACAGAGGACACAGGGGATGCACAGAGATTCACAGAGAAAAGCATGGCAACGAACTCAATGTGTCGTAAGGGAGCAGCCATCATACCCGCTGCGGCGGGGGCAGAAAGCCGACGGGTTGTCAAGGACGCCGGCCAGAGGCCCGGTTTTCAGAAAGTTTTCCACCAGGGTAAAGCCGTATTCCGTCATGAAGCTTTCCGGGTGAAACTGCACCCCGTAAAGTTTCAGCTCCGGATGCCACAGGCCCATGACCACGCCATCTTCCGCGTGTGCGTTGACCAATAGACCCTCTCCCTTTGCGTCCACCGCGAGGGAGTGATACCTTGCCGCGGTAAACGGTTCGGGCAGGCCGGAAAAGACTCCTGTACGGTCATGAAAAATGCGGCTGATCTTTCCGTGAACCGGTACAGGGGCGTTTACCGTTTTGCCGCCGAACGCCTCGTTGATGCTCTGCATGCCCAGGCAGACCCCGAAAACCGGAATTTTACCGGCCGCCCGTTTTACCAGATCCACGGATATGCCCGCGCTTGCAGGATCCCTGGGGCCGGGGCTCACCAGGATATAATCGGGTTTCGCGGCAAATACGCCGTCAACGGCAATCCGGTCCGCCCGGTATATGCGAATATCCAGATCATAGCGCATGAACATCTGCACCAGGTTGTGGGTAAAGGAATCGTAATTGTCGATGACGACCAGCCTGCAAGGCATAAACGCTTTTTCCTCCGCCGTTTTTTTTACTGAACAAACTTAATGGACTCGAAAAAAGTCGGTTTTGGACGGCAAAGTAAAAAGTTCAAGATCAAGGCGCGTGCAATTTTTGAAGAATTGATCGTACTTAGCCGTACGTGAGATTCTTCCAAAATTGTCCGCAACGCAGATATTGGGCTTTTTACGAAGCCGTCAACCTTCGGCACAAAAAAAAGCGCCTCCCCAAGAGTCTGGGTGGCGCTTTGCCTATTGCATAACTCTATATTTCTGGTCACATGTTGTCGTAAGCAGTATAATAGCAGACAAAAAACCCGTATTGCAATAAATTTTCATTGACTGTTTTACAAACCGCAAAAGAGTGCCTATTGTTTTTCCGTTTGATATCCAACCGTTTGCAATGGTATAATTCTTTGACGGTGAAACACCTTTTTTTACACGAAAAACGAGGAAATACCGGTTTGACAACGACTTCGGCGGACAAGCTGCAGCTCCTGCTCGACCAGTTTTCAGGAGCAGACCACGTCCTGATCCTGATCAATGCGGACCCGGACGCAATTGCAAGCGCAATGGCGCTGGAGCGGCTTTTGTGGCGCAGGGTCACCCGGATCAACATCTCCAACATCAACACCATTACGCGGCCGGACAACATGGCCATGATCCAGCTCTTCGACGTAACCCTGATCCATATCAGCAAAATCGATCCGCACCTGTATAACAAGATTGCCATTGTCGATTCCCAACCGCACCATAACGACAGTTTCAAGGGGCTGGACTACACGGTCATTATCGACCACCACGAACCCGGAAAGAGCAATGCGCCCTTTACGGATATCCGGCCCGATTACGGCGCCACGTCGTCCATCATGACCGAATATCTCAAACGGGCCAAAATCAAACCTTCCGAAAGAATCGCCACCGCCCTGTTTCACGGAATCAAAAGCGATACCCGCAATTTTGAACGAATGGCCACCAATGCGGATATCCGCTCTTTCCAGTTTTTGTTCCAATACGTGAACATCCACCTGGCGCGCCGCATCGAGCAGGTGGATCTGCGGATGGGGTTTCTGGAGTACTTCAAAAAAGCCATCGAAGAAAAGGTGGTCGACGACACCCGGATCTATATTCACCTGGGAAATGTGGAAAACCCGGATATCTGCGTGCTCATCGGCGATTTTTTCATGCGGGTCAACACGGTGACCTGGAGCATCGTGTCCGGCGTGTATGAAGACAAGCTTATCATCATCCTGAGAAACGACGGTCTGCAGAAAGACGCCGGAAAACTGGCGAACAAGCTGTTCGGAACAGCGGGATCTGCCGGCGGGCACAAGGGCATGGCCAGGGCGGAGATCCCGCTGGAAAACATCCGCGACGATATGAAAAACCTGGAAAGCGATACGCTCCGAAAATGGATTTACGACAACATAAACGGAATACTGGCCAAATGAAATATTATCCCGTATGCCTGGACATTAGAAACCGGGACTGCCTTGTGGTCGGCGGCGGCGGCGTGGCGAGCCGCAAGGTGAAGACCCTTCTCGAATGCGGCGCGAACGTAACCGTCGTAAGCCCGGCATTTTCCCCCGAAATGGAAGGTATGGATAATGAAAACCTCCAGCTGAACCGGCGCCCCTATGCCCCTTCCGACGTGAAGGGCCGGTTTCTGGTTATCGGGGCGACCGATGACGAGGCGGAAAACCGGAAAATCAGCCGCGATGCGGAAGACAACAACATCTTATGCAATATCGCGGATCTTCCCGATGCATGCAATTTCATCCTTCCCTCCATTGTCAAAAGGGGGGATTTGCTGCTGGCGATATCGACCTGCGGCAACAGCCCCGCTTTTGCCAAGCACCTGAGAAAAACCCTTGAAAAAGAGTTCGGAGAGGAATATACCGAATTTCTCCGGCTCATGGGGGGGGTGAGAAAAAAACTCCTTGAAACGCGCCATGCCCCGGAAGAACACAAGCCGCTTTTCGAGGCATTGATCAACCAGGGCCTGCTGGCGATGGTAAAAGAAAAGAAAACAACGGAAATCAACCGTCTCCTTTACGACACCGTGGGGGACATCCTTGGCGACAGCTGCGACTATGAGAAGTTGATGGAGTGCGAATGATATACCTGCTGATCCCGATCATCGGGTTTTACCTGACCAGTTCCGCGTGCTACGGGGTCTTTCTTTTCATCCAGAAAGAACGCTGCGAGCAGGTGGGGTTCGCCCTTATGATTGCCGGGTTTGCCATCCATACGGTGCTCGTTGGCGGAAAAGCGCTCTATTTCGGCATTATTCCCGTGCAAAACTTCCATGAGACGCTTTTGTTTTCCGCCTGGATTTTTGCAGCGGTTTTTCTGGCCTTTAAAATCCTCTCCCGGCTGAAGGTACTGGGCGTTTTTGCCGCCCCGCTGGTCACGATTCTTTCCGCAGCGGCCTTCATGGTGCCGGACCGGGCCGTTGAAATCGAGACCTCTCTTGCCAGCCTGTGGCTGATCGTTCATGTGGTGCTGATCTTCATCGGCATGGCGGCCCTCTCGCTTGCAGCCGGTACCGGCGTTTTGTACCTGATTCAGAAGCGCAACATAAAGAGCAAAAAGCACCGGTTTTTTTTCAAACGGCTCCCCTCGCTGGAAATGCTGGACAGTACGGGGTACACGTTTGTCGTCATTGGTTTTACCGCCCTTACCACGGGACTGATCACGGGTTTTGTATACGCCCATACCGTGTGGGGGCGATTCTGGAGCTGGGATCCCAAGGAGGTCTGGTCGGCGATCACATGGCTGATCTACGCCGCCCTGCTTCATGAAAGGCTGATGTCCAGGTGGCGCGGCAACCGGGCGGCCATCCTGGCGATTATCGGTTTTGCAGCCATGCTTTTCACGTTTCTGGGGGTCAATTTCCTTCTGGAGGGCCATCACGATGAATTTACCAGATGGTAAGGAAAACTTCGGAAACGAAATGCCCATGGCCCAAAAGACAGAAGCTCTTCCCGAAATATTCTTAATCGGCTTGAACCACGTGTCCGCGCCGGTGGAGCTCCGCGAATGCCTGGCGTTTTCCACGGAGCAGAGCGAGACCGCCCTTGGAGAGCTGAAAAAATCAACGGCAATAAAAGAGATACTGATCATTTCCACCTGCAACCGGGTGGAATTCCTTTTTACCTCCCTCTTTCCGGAAGAGGCCGTTCAAACGGTAATACAGCGCCTTTCGGATACGAAGGCCATACCTTCCCACCGTTTTGAACCGGCGATGTATATTCATTCCGGCAATGCGGCCGTTCGCCATGTTTTTCGGGTGGCTGCAAGCCTGGATTCCATGATCGTGGGCGAACCCCAGATCCTGGGACAAATAAAGGAAGCCTACCGGCTGGCGGTGAACAACAAGGCGACCGGCGTGGTTCTCAACCGGATGCTGCACAAGGCGTTTTCCACCGCCAAGCGCGTGAGAAGCGAAACCGGCATCGGCGACCGGGCCATATCGATCAGCTACGCGGCCGTGGAGCTTGCCAAAAAGATTTTCGGCTCGCTGGACGAAAAAACAGTCCTCCTGGTAGGCGCGGGGGAAATGGCGGAACTCGCCGTGGAACACCTGCACAGGAACCGCGCCTCCGGAAACCTGTATGTGGCCAACCGCACCTTTGAGGTGGGCGTCGACCTGGCGCGCCGGTTTTCCGGAGAGGCCATCCGATTCGAAGAAATCGGCGCCTCGCTGACCCGGGCCGATATCATCATCAGTTCGACCGGTTCTCCGGAGTACGTGATCAGCCAGGGCCTTGTCCGGCCCATTATGCGCAAAAGAAGAAACCGGCCCCTGTTTTTCATCGATATTGCCGTACCCAGGGATATCGACCCGGATATCAATCGCCTTGAAAACGCATACGTATACGATATTGATGACCTCCAGGGGGTTATCGAGGAAAACATCAGTTCCCGGCAGAATGAATCCGTCAAGGCCGAGCGCATCATCGACGAGGGCATCATCCGCTTCAGAAGATGGTATGATTCCCTCGACGTGGTACCGACCATAAAGCAGATACGCGGCAAGCTCACAACCATTGCCGAGGCGGAGCTTGCAAAAACCCTTCCGTCCATGGGGCAGCTTTCCGATGAAGACGTGGAAGCGCTCAAGAAAATGGTCGAATCCATCGTCAACAAATCGCTGCACGACCCGATCCTTTTTCTTAAAAATCCAGGGGCTCATCGCGACAAATCTTTATACATCGATGTTTTTCGAAAAATTTTCAATCTCGAAGACGATTGATTGCCCGCGAGTTTTTCCCTTTACAAGTGAAATTCGATTGTGATAATGACTTCTATTTTAATAGTATGCTCTTAAGACGCCATCCGGGCAAAAAAGCAGCATCTGGCTGGTTTGGCCGGTTATGCAGCGCTTGCAGCAAAGAAAACAGGTAAAAGGATTTTCCCCATGAAAAAAAAAGAGCTTGAATATTTCAAAAATCTCCTAACAAAAAGGCTTGAAGAGCTACTCAATCAAGCAGGCGATACCGTTTCGGAAATGAACGACTCAAAAGGGAATTTTCCGGACCCGACCGATCGTGCCGCATATGAAGCGGATCGAAATTTCGAACTCCGAATACGGGACAGGGAGCACAAGCTCATTAAAAAAGTGAAAAAAGCCCTGGATCGGATTGAAGACGGCTCTTTCGGCCTCTGCGAAAAATGCGGCGAGGATATATCGGTGGCCCGCCTCAAGGCAAGGCCCGTAACCACGTTGTGCATCGACTGCAAAACCAGCGAGGAAGCCCAAGAGAAAGCCCTTGGACTGTAGTTTCGGCAAAATCGACCTTCACATTCACTCCACTTTCTCGGACGGAAGCCTCCACCCGGCGCAGATACTTGAAGACGCTGTAAAAAAAGGGCTTTCGGCCATCTCGATCACGGACCACGATACGGTTTCCGGCGCGTTGCAAGCCCTTTGCCACGGGATTCCCGAAACGCTTGAATTCATTGCCGGCATCGAGATAAGTGCCGCCTACCCGCCGCCTTTCGAAAATTCCGGGAGTCTCCATATCCTGGGATACGGTATTGACCCCGAGCATCCGGAACTGAGCCGAATGCTGGAAAAGCAGCGCTCCGCCCGGTCCGGTCGCAACCCGCTTATTCTTGAAAAACTCAACGACATGGGGATACCGGCAGACCTTGCCGCCGTTGCCGCGGCCACCGGAAAAAAAGACATCGCCAGGCCCCATATCGCCGACTTTCTGGTGAAAAGCGGGTATGCGACCGACATCGACGACGCGTTCGACCGCTTTCTGGGCCGGGGAAAACCGGCGTATGTCGACAAGTACCGGATTCCCGCCGAAGATGCCATCCGGTTGATACGGGCAACGGGGGGCATCGCCGTTCTCGCCCACCCGATGCTGCTTTCCGGGGCCCTCTTCGACGAGAACCCCGAAGGACTTCCGGGCAAACGCTTTGAAAGCCTGCTTGACACACTGGTCTCTTACGGACTGGGAGGCATCGAAGCCTATTATCCCGGCCATACTCCTGCACAGGCATCGTTTCTCACAGAAACCGCCGGAAAAAGAGGGCTTCTTGTCACAGGCGGAACGGATTTTCATGGCGACATCAACCCGGACATCGAAATGGGAACCGGCCGCGGCGATTTGGCCGTGCCGTACGATATCTATCAAACCCTTAAAAACGCCCTCGTTCATGGATAATTCCGTATCAGAACTGGAAGACGCCCTTCTCTACCGGTTTTCACGTACAAAGTTACTGAAAACGGCCCTCTGCCACCGATCCTATGCCTATGAACAAGCCACGAAAACAGATGACAATGAGAAGCTGGAATTTCTGGGGGATGCGGTGTTGAACCTGGTCGTCAGCCATATTCTCATGACCCGCTTTCCGTCCCTGAACGAAGGGGAGCTCTCCCGCATACGGGCAAGCCTGGTCAATGAAAACCGCCTTGCCGCAGTAGCAAAAAGCATTGACCTTGGCAATTTCGTTCAACTGGGAAAAGGGGAGAGCAAGTCAAAGGGGAGCAAAAAAAAATCCATCCTGGCGGATACCTTTGAGGCCCTCGTGGCCGCAGTGTATCTTGACGGCGGGTACGCTCAGGCCTTTGATGTCATCGAACGCCTGTTTTCCCGCCATTTCAGCGCCATTGAAAAAACACCGCCCCGCTACGATTATAAAAGCCTGCTCCAGGAGATGGTCCAGAACCGGCATCTTCCGGTTCCCGAATACAATATCGTCGGCGCCGAGGGGCCCGACCATGACAAAACCTTTCATGTAGTGCTCATAGTTTGCGGCATCGAAACCGAGGGGTTCGGGAAGAGCAAAAAGGCTGCCGAACAGGATGCCGCCAAAAAAGCGTTTGAAACCCTGTCGGATGCGGGAGATGCAGAGGAGGCGCAGCGCTTCTCAGAGAGCTGAGGCCTCCTTGTCCGTCCCCTGGCGGTTATGGCGACAAACCGCACGCCGGTATTGCAACCCTCCATAAAAACAGAAAAATGAAGACCCGTACCACACAACACCACCGCACGCGCCAGGGCAGGCCTTTTATCGTTCCGGTTTTCATTCCCCAGTCCGGATGTGCCCACAGGTGCGTGTTCTGCAACCAGCGGGCCATTACCGGCACGGCTGCCGAATTGCCGGATTTTGACACGGTGGAACAAGAGATCCGCCGGTTTTTGGGATACCGGCGGGAAGACCGCGCCAAGGCCGAAATCTCCTTTTTCGGCGGCAATTTTTTGGGGCAGGATCCCGGCGTCATAAAAAAACTCCTGGATGCGGCATCCGGATTTGTCCGGACGGGAGAGGTGGACGGAATACGCTTTTCCACCCGCCCCGACACGGTGGATCAAAAGAGGCTCGATCTCCTTTCCGGTTACCCGGTCTCCACCGTTGAAATCGGCGCCCAGTCCATGGATGAGCACGTGCTTGCCCTTGCCAAGCGGGGGCATTCCTCCGAAGATACGGTCCGTGCGGCCGCCCTTTTACAAAAGCGCGGCTATGACATGGGGCTGCAGATGATGGTGGGGCTCCCCGGCGAAAACGATGACTCGGCAATGGAGACGGGCCGGCGGATTGCAGCCCTTTCCCCGGATTTCGTGCGAATTTATCCGACCCTTGTCATCAAGGGAAGCCTCCTTGAAAAATGGTACGCATCGGGCCGCTATTCTCCGATTCCCCTTGACCGGTGCATTGAACAGGTACAATCGCTTTTCCGCTTGTTTTCCGAAAAAAATATCCCGGTTGCCCGCATCGGGCTGCAGGCGAACGAGGGGCTCGATACGGGCAGGGACCTTGTGGCGGGCCCGTATCACCCGGCCATGGGGCAGATGGTGGCATCCGGTGTCTTTTTTGACAAGGCGGCGGCGCGTATCGAGGCCTTTGGCAACGATTTTGGGGATGGCATCGATCTGGTGGTGCATCCCCGGATGATTTCGACCATGCGGGGGCAGAAAAACAGCAATATTGTGCGCCTCAAGCGGCTTTTTCCCCACCTTGGGCCTGTCAGCGTGGTCGGTGACCCGGCGATGAGCGAGGCGGCGGTGGCGGTTGTGAAAACGGTAAAGCGGTGATGCTGAAAGGCGGGATGAAAGAACTACGACAGCGGGCAGGATGAAAAAACGCCTCAGTAAAGAATGCGGTTCAATTTTATTTGGGAGGGGGACCGGTGATGCCCTGGCAACTGCAGGAGAACGCGGATATCTCTATGGCTCGCTCCGACGCGCCCTGTGATGAACGGCCAGGCCACAGGTCGCTTGTCTGCGCTTCGCCAAGAGCTATCCGCAACCCCCTGCAATTGTTGCTGCGGGCAACACCGCCCCCCCTCCCAA
Source organism: Desulfobacteraceae bacterium (assembly GCA_011389935.1). Taxonomy (GTDB): domain Bacteria; phylum Desulfobacterota; class Desulfobacteria; order Desulfobacterales; family Desulfosalsimonadaceae; genus B1SED10-16. Next base: position 56,497 of record JAABTJ010000009.1, on the reverse strand, counting down.
ACGAAATTGACCATTATAGTAAACCCCTTTTCAGGCGTTGGATTTCGGTGCAAGATGACTGCTGCGTCTTGTTTCCAACCGCAGCCATAGGCGCGTATTTCGAGGATTTGAAATAAGACGCCACCAAAGAGATTCGGCCGGAAAAAAACAATGGTCAAAACGGGCTGCGTGGGTCGCTTTTATCAAATGGACCATTTTCAACCGCCGGGGGCGGCTGTTGCCCGGAGCAACATGGGGAGGACTTGGCGGCAGCTCTTGGCGAAGATGCGCCTGGCACCCTGGACTGTTTGAGGCCCGTTAGGGACGAGTTTCCAGGGTGCGGCGCATCGAGCCATAGAGATGCCCCAAGTTCTCACCGTTGCTACGGGGAATACCCGCCCCGGCGGTTGAAAATGGAACCGTATTATTATTGACGGCTTCGTAAAAAGCCCAATATCTGCGTTGCGCATAATTTTTGAAAAATCTCACGTACGGCTAAGTAGGCTCAATTATTCAAAAATTGCACGCGCCTTGATCTTGAACTTTTTTCAAAGTCGTCTGATCACGACTTTACGAGTTCATCATTATTGCTTTTTGCTTTCCAAAAGAAGTTACATGGCTTCCGCCTCTTCTCTCTGTAGAAACCGCCGGTATTCATACATGCGGGCAAGGGAGCGGACCGCCTGTTCCGGGGTGGGGAAAAAAACCGCCTTGTGGCGCGCACCTTCGAAGGAATAGACCGTCCTGTCCTTTTCACCGCGGAGGATGTTCACGCCCAGTACCGGTTTTTTATATTTTTCCATCAGCGACACCAGATGCTTCATGTATTTTTCCTCGAAGTCATCGAGCTTTTCCAGCACCATTTCCATGAAGGAGGCGGGGGTTTCCGGGTCCGCTTTCCGGATGGAATCCGCCATCCGGGAAAGCATGTGCCGGCGCCCCACAATGCCCAGATTGATCACCGCGTCGCAGCCGTCCCATTTCATCAGCTCCTCCATGACGAACAGGGGAATATCCGGATCGTTTTCCCCCACGAGGTCCACGGGGTTCGCACGGCTCCAGAACGGCGGCAGGATTTTGTCTATGGCACCGATCAATTCCGCGGAAAGCTCGGGCACGGCAAGGTGGTAATGCTCGCAGAGATCCGAGGTAACCACCCCCCATCCCCCGCCCAGGGTCATTATCCCCACGCGGTTGCCATCGGGCAGCGGCAGCGCGGAAAACGCGGCGGACAGGTCCAGCAGGTCCATGGGCTTTTCCACTTTCACGATGCCGGCCTGGCGGCATACGGCATTGAACACCTTCGTATCGGAGGCCATGGCGCCGGTGTGGCTCGATGCCGCCCTGGAGCCCGCTTCGGTCTGCCCCCCCTTGAGGAGCACAACGGGTTTTTTCCGCCCGACCCGCCGGGCGCTTTCATAAAACCGCCGGCCGTTTTTCACGCTTTCCACGTAAAGCATCACCGTTTCGGTCAGCGGATCAACCTCGAAAGCCTCGAGGTAATCCTCCATGGTGATCATGGCCTCGTTTCCCGAGCCGCAAAAACCGCGGATGCCGATTCCCTGGAGTTCCGCAAACCCGAGCAGCTGGACGCCGATGTTGCCCGACTGGGCCACGGCGCCGACGCTGCCGGCTGCCGGGCGGACATGCATGCCGGTGCAGTAAAAATCGACATGGGGATTGCAGATCCCCATGGTGTTCGGACCGATGATGAAAATACCGGCCTCGCGGGCTTTTTCCACAAGCGCCTGCTCCAGGCGGAGCCCTTCTTCCCCGGTTTCCCCAAAACCCGACGCGATCAAAAGCATACTGGAAATGTTTTTGGCCGCCATTTCCGGTATCAGGTCGAATACTTTCTGGGCGGGAATGGTGACCACGGCCATGTCCACCCGTCCCGGGATATCGGTGAGGGAAGGATATACGGGTCGACCGGCGATTTCGCCCCCCCTGGGGTTTACGAGATAAACGTCCCCCGCAAAACCGCCCCCGAGCGTATTGGTCAGAAGCGTGTGTCCCCATTTCCCAAGCCGGGCGGAGGCGCCCACGAAAGCAACGGATTTGGGGTAAAAAAACGATCCGACAATGCCGGGTTCCACCGGGGGGAGATAGGATTCTTCTTTTGGCCGGGCCCCCTTGATGATCAGCGCATCAACCGCGACCGGCTCTCCCCGGGGGGTTATAATAAGCGGATTGATATCGATTTCCCGTATATCCGGATTTTCCATGACCATTGCCGAAAGGTTCACCAGAATGTCGACCAGCGCCTCCTTGTCTGCCGCTTCCTCTCCCCGAAACGCCTCCAGGATTTTTACGTATCGGATATCCTCGATCATGTGCAATGCATCGGATCTGGAAAGAGGGAGCAGGCGGAAACTGACATCGGACAAGACCTCGGTGAACACGCCGCCCAGGCCGAACATGATCACGCGCCCGTACTGTTTGTCCGTGAACACGCCCGCCACCAGTTCCCTTTTTCCGGCAACCTGCGGCGCCACGAGAAATCCCTCAAGACCGCTCCCCGCTCTTTCGGCAATCCCCGCCGCCGCCTGCTCAACGGCGGTTCTTCCGGTTAGATTCATGCAGACAAGGCCTTTTTCGGTCTTGTGCAGCAGGGTTCTCCCAAGCCCCTTGAGCACCACGGGAAAACCAATTTTTTCCGCCGCCGCGACCGCTGCGGAAATATCTTCGGCAAGGCTTTCCGCCACCACCGGAATATGCCAGCGGCGCAAAAACTGTTTGGCTTCCCATTCGGTGAATACGGTTTTTTCCGCCTGGTTCTTCTGTGTATCCATGTTTTCTTCCATAATGCCTTTCCTGAACGATACCGTCACAATTATGCGTATATGCCTCCGCGAACCTGTTGCCGCAGACTTCCGGTCGATCCACGCGCCGGAAAAAATCATCGTATTGAAATTATATTACCGACCGGCGTTTGTCAAAGAGGTTGTCGAAATAACAGGCGATTGGTTCGCAAACCCGGTTTAAAGCGCCCATGGAAGCACGGGGCAATTGTGTTGCTTTTTGTCCGGCCTTGCCGTACAGATTGTCTGACGGAAGGGGGGTTTTCACGCGATCAAATTTTATTTATAAGGAGCAAGGGGATGATTCGGAAGCCTTTTATATGGATCCTTCTCGCCGCCGTATCCTTTGCCGGCTGCAAAATGATGGCGCCTTTTCTGGCAGCACCAACGGTTTCCTTTCAGCAAATGCGCATACAGGATATGTCCCTGTTCGATGCGACGCTCCTGTTCGCTTTCACGGTTCACAACCCGAACCCCGTGGGCGCAACCATCCGGAAAGGGGACTACCATCTCACGATTGAAGACGCCTCCATGGCAAAGGGAACGGTCGACAAGCCGATCCGCGTTGCGGCCGGGGGCTCCGCGCCCATCGAAGTGCCGGTTCATGTCAACTTCATGGATCTTTTCAACTCCATTAACGCGCTCGCGCTGCGCGATGAAGTGGCATACGGCCTTTCCGGTACGTTTGACGTTATGGGCGTTTCCATCCCTTACAACACCCAGGGGAAACTTGCCCTGCCGGAATTTCCCGAAATATCGGTAACATCGCTAACCGTTTCTGAGTTGGGACTGTCCGGTGCCAGAATCAACGTGGTTCTTTCGGTGGCGAATCCGAATGAATTTGCCGTGGCCGTAGACGGGCTTCGATACGCTCTTGAAACCGGGGGGATGACGCTCGTGGACGGTTCCACCCAAAGCCTCCCCAGGATAGAAAAGAACGACCGGCTTGCGCTTTCCGTTCCGGTTGAACTCGATTTCCTTTCCGTGGGCCGCCAGGCAATGCGCCTGCTCGAGGGGAATACCGCTCCCTACCTGATCTCCGGCGAAATGTATTTCAATGTACCCGGAGGCGGTCGGAAAACACTGCCTTTTTCAAAAGACGGCCACGTTTCCTTGCGCCGTTAATGGGCGTGGCGCAGCGCGCCAACCTGTCACTTATCGAGCACCCCTGTATACGAAAATATACCCGCCCCGGTGCTTCGGCTTCCTTTCGGGGACTGTCGCCGCCGGCATGGCAAATCGAAAACATCAACAAAACAGGTGCTTACAATAAAAACGGGACGAAAGTCCCGTATATGGCACTTTTTTTGCTTCTTTTGCACATAAAGGACAACCAAAAATCAAAAAGGAGGCCAAAAAACTTTTTTTGCGCAACGGTTCAACAGGGCGCGTACCCGTGCCCGCAACGCCAAAAAACGCCATCACATCTGTTTATCCCCTTTCCCCTTCATTACCCCGCCCACTCCATGTTCCCCGTATCTGAAAAGAACGGGGAACATGGACCAACCTTATTTGTCCGGCCGTACAATCACGATATTAAACATTGATTTTTTTAAAACGGGTATATAAAACGTGATGAGATCGTAAAAGTCAGTTTGTATTTCAGCATGGCATCTCTATTATATCAAGGAAACAGAATCAGGGAACATGAAAGACGAGACGGTCGATATCCGTAACTATCAATGCCGCATGATATCCAACAAGGGAAAGGGTTCACCGATCATTTTGCTTCACGGATACATGTTTACCAGCGATGTTTGGAATGAAATCGGACTGCTCCGGGTGCTGGAGCAGCGCAATATCCCCTTCAAAGCGGTTGATATGCCCTACGGCAAAATCAGCGAAAGCTCTCCACGGACAAGTTCCGCGGAAAAAAATCTGTCGATTATTTCCTCCATTGCAGGGAAGGAGCCTGTCATTGTAGGGGCAAGCCTTGGCGGTTATATCGCGTTGAAATACAGCGTGACCTACCCGGTACGCGGCCTGGTTCTGGCCGCCCCTGTCATGAGCATGCAGGAGGACCTGGTGAAGCATTACCCGAATTTACATGCCAAGGTGTCCATCGTATACGGGGACGGCGACAATATCGTTTCGGCAAGCGAAATGAAAAAACTTTCCAGGCAATTCAATACCGAGCCCAACGTATACAAAAACGCATCTCACCCGGCATACCTGGATTATCCGGAACGGTTTGTAGAAGATGTGCTTGCCCTGTACGCAGCGGCAACCGAAAACGGGGCTTCCCACGGGTAATCCGGATGTTGAGACGGGTTCTACTGAATCCCTCTTCTGAAAAAATCCTCTGATTCCGTAACGGCATCCGGCATACGGGTACGCTGGCTCGGAACCGTGCCCTCCTTGAAGCATTCATAGATGACTTTTCTGGATTGATCGATGGGCAGCAGCCCGGTATCCGCATCGATTTTGGCAAAAACCACGCTGTCGGGCACCGAAAAAAACCGGCGGGGCGTATCTTTCAAAACCGTCTGCATGTAGTCAAGCCAGATGGGGGCTGCTGCGCGGGAGCCGGTCTCCCTTGCGCCCAGGGGTTCATTGTTGTCCATACCGACCCAAACCCCGGTTACATACTCCGGCGTATATCCGATAAACCATGCGTCCTGGAGGTTGTTGGTGGTTCCTGTCTTGCCCGCGGCCGGCCGGTTCAGGGCTTTCAGCCGCCAGCCTGTCCCTTCCTGAATCACCTGTTCCATCATGTGGGTGAGGATGTAGGCGGTGCTTTTTTCAATCACCCTTTCCGGCTGGGGATCTTCCATGAAAAGGACGTTCCCCTTCCTGTCTTCGATCCGGTTTATGAATTGAGGCGCCATTTTTTCGCCCTGGTTGGCAAAGACGGCATATGCGCCCACCAGCTCGAGCAAAGACATTCCCGATGATCCGAGCGCAAGGGAAAGGTCTCTATCCAGATGACTTTCAATCCCCATGTTTCTCGCATATTCCACCAGGTAAGAGATACCGATATCCTGTACGATTTTTACGGTAATGACATTTCTGGAATGGATGAGCCCGTCCCGTAAAAGGGTGAAGCCATGGAATGTATTGTCATAATTTCTAGGCTTCCAGGTGAAATCCTGCTCGGTATCCTCATACACAACGGGCGTATCCGCTATGGTCGTTGCCGGCGTATACCCGCGGTCGATGGCGGCCGCATAAACAATCGGCTTGAAGGCGGATCCCGGCTGCCTGCGCGATTGCACCGCCCGGTTGAACTGGCTCTTTAAAAAATCCCGCCCGCCGATCATGCTCTTCACCCTGCCGCTTTCCGGCGCCATGGACAAAAGGGCGGATTGGACATCGGGGGTCTGCTCCAGGGCCAGCTTCCATTGGCCGCCCCGGGAGGATTGCTGCTCCTTGATTCTTACTTCGATTACGTCGCCTTTCTGCAAAACATCCCCGACGCGCTGCACGGAAACATTTTCGTACGGAACTGCGGGATCGGGACGGCGCGCCCAGCGCATGTCTTCCAAGGCGATTGTCCCTGTTTCGTTGCCGATGCGAACCGTGACGATATTTTTTGAATCATCCACCGCGATTACCGCGCCCTGGGTTATCCTTCCCGGTTCAAGCGGCTCGCTCTCAATGGTCTGCTGAAGCCTGCGGCTGAAATCCTCGATTTCACGGTTTTCCAGATTTTTTATAGGGCCGCGGTATCCCCGCCGCTTGTCAAGGTTCCGCAATCCTTTTTCCACAGTATTTCGGGCTGCTTCCTGCATTTCAATATTGACGTTCGTATGCACGTGGAGTCCGCCCCTGTAAAGCATCTCCCTGCCGTACAGGCTTTCCACGACCCGCCTGACGTGCTCTGAATAATACGGCACCCTTTCCGTGAAAAGACTTTTCCGGGGCATTATCTCGATCGTCTCGGTAATGGCTTCTTCGCTTTCCCTGGCGCTTATAAAATCCTGTTCCGCCATTCTGTTTACCACGTAGATCTGGCGGCTCTTGGCCCGGTCGGGGTAATTGTTCGGCGAGTAACGGCTCGGCGCACTGGTCAACCCGGCTAGCATTGCGCTTTCAGCAATGGTCAGTTCCCCGGCGGTTTTTCCAAAATAGCGCCTTGCAGCGGCTTCCACCCCGTATGCCCCGTTTCCCAGGTATATCTGGTTTAAGTACAGATAAAGAATCTCGTCCTTTGTAAAATACCGGTCGATCCGGTATGCCAGGATGGCTTCTTTTATCTTGCGGGTGTAACTGCGCTCCGGTGTCAGGAAAAAGGATTTTGCCACCTGCTGGGTTATGGTGCTTCCTCCCTGAACAACCGTGCCGGCTTCTATATTTTTTATAAACGCCCTGGCAATGCTGTAAATATCCACGCCCTCGTGTTCGTAAAAGCGGGAATCCTCTGCAGCGATAAACGCATTGACCAGATGGGCGGGCATTTCGGACATCTCGATAACAAAACGTCTTTCATCAAAAAATTCGGCGATTTTCCGGCCGTCATCCGAATAAAATGTCGTTACCACCGGCGGGTTGTATTCTTCGAGCGTGGTAATCACAGGCAGGTCTTTGCTGTAATAGTAATACGCCCCCGCGGCAGCAACAATGCCTGCTGCCGCGACGATCCACAGAAGGTGAAAAACCGCTTTTACAAAAAATAAAAATATCCGCCTCATGATGGTATTTCCCCTGCAAAAAGGGTGCATTCAAAAACAGCCCCTTTTTGCCGCGTTTCCTTTTTTTATATTTATTCCTTGATTTTATAACCAAAACACTTTACTCAAAAATAAAATCGCGGGCAAGAAGCCCGCACAAGAACTTCACAACTCGGTTGACCTTTTTCCGGATAAACAAACCACGAAGGCAGCGTGTTCCCATGCGGCAACGGACAGGATTGGGATACGATGGACTTGTGGTTTTTTTTTGCCGGTAAAAAGCGACGCCCAATAATAAAACAAAAAACAAAACGAATCAATCGGTTTAAAAATACGGTGTCAGTACAACAAAAAAACGTTTTCCCGGGTAAATATCCATGCACATCAGCGAAGGTATTCTCACATGGCCGGTGCTTGCTTCCGGTGCGGCATTTGCGATTGCCGGAACCGGTATCGGTCTGAAAAAACTGAAGACCGAAGATATACCGAAAACCGCGATTCTGTCCGCGGCGTTTTTCGTTGCATCGCTCATCCATGTACCGATCGGTCCGTCCAGCGTTCATCTCATATTAAATGGAATCGTCGGTATTCTGCTTGGATGGGCGGCTTTTCCGGCAATAATGGTTGCCCTTTCCCTTCAGGCATTGTTTTTTCAATACGGCGGCATCACCACTTTGGGCGTCAATACAATGCTCATGGCCCTTCCGGCCGTTTTATGCCACTTTTTTTTTCACCCCCTGATATTGCGGAACAACCAGTTTCTCTCCCTTGCGGCCGGTTTTTCCGGGGGTGCTTTTTCCGTGTTTCTGAGCGGAATACTCATGGCGGCCTTTCTTGTTTTTGCACAACGGGAATTTCTTGAAGTCTCCCTTCTGGTGATTGGCGTACACATTCCCGTTATGATAATAGAGGGAATTATCACGATGTTCTGCATCGGTTTTTTGAAAAAAGTGCAACCTTCGCTGATGGGTGGTTAGAGGAATGTTACAGGAACCCTTTTCCGTAGGAAATTCCTTTCTTCACCGGACGGATCCGCGTTTCCGCCTGGTATCGGCGCTTTTGTATTCCATCGTGGTTGCCGTTTTATACGGGTTTTTTTCCCTGATCGCATCCGCCGTCTTTTCCCTTGCCCTTGTCCGGGCTGCCGGACTGGACGGTAAAACCGTCTTGAAAAGGCTTGCCCTGGTGAACGGTTTTGTTTTGCTCTTTCTGCTTATTCTCCCCCTTACGGCCGGAGGGGATATTTTTTTCTCGATCGGTTTTTTACATATCTATCAACCGGGTGTTGTTCTGGCGCTCCAGATCGCTCTAAAATCAAACGCCATCATCATGGCGTTTATCGCCCTGGTGTCGACAATGAATTTCTCCACACTGGGGCACGCCTTGAACAGCCTCGGCCTTCCCCATAAATTTGTTTTTTTGTTCATCCTGACCTACCGGTACATCTTTGTCATTGAACAGGAATACAAAAAAATCTGGCGTTCCATAAAAATCCGGGGGTTCTCCCCGAAAACAACTCTTCACTGCTATAAAACCTATGCGTACATGATCGGCATGATCTTCGTAAAGGCCTCGGCAAGGGCGGAGCGGGTTTACCGGGCTATGCGCTGCAGGGGGTTTAACGGCAGTTTTTACACCCTTGCCGAATTTCCGTCATCCGGAAAAAACTGGCTTTTCCTCTTTTTCATGCTTTTTTCGACCTTTCTTATCATACTCATGGAATTATATTTTTATGGCTGATCCCTCTTCAACCGATCCGATTATAGAATTAACCGGTATATCTTATTCATATCCCAAAGAGCAGCCGGTGCTGAAAAATCTTGATTTTGAACTGCGCAAAGGGGAGCGTATCGGATTGCTTGCTCCGAACGGCAGCGGAAAGACAACCCTTTTTCACGTCATCATGGGGCTTTTACCGGTTTCAGAAGGCAGCATCCGGATATTCGGCCGGAAAATTGAAACCGAAAAGGATTTTGTATGGGTTCGCAGAAAAATAGGGCTTCTTTTTCAGGATGCGGATGACCAGCTTTTTTCCCCCACGGTGCTGGATGATGTGGCGTTCGGCCCTTTAAACATGGGAAAAACAAAAAAGGAGGCCCTTTCCATTTCCAGACGGGTTCTTTCTTTTCTTGGTTTGTCCTCATTTGAAGACCGCATCACCTTCAAACTGTCCGGTGGGGAGAAAAAACTGGTTTCCCTCGCCACGGTGTTATCGATGGACCCCGAAGTGCTTCTTCTGGATGAACCCCTCAACGGGCTTGACAACAACACCCGGATCAAATTGATTAGTGTTCTGAAAACCATTGACGTTTCCTATATTATTATATCCCACGACATTGATTTTCTTCTGGAGAGTACGGATGCCATATACACCCTCAATAACGGCCGGATCGAAAAAGACACGACCGTTTACGTGCACAGCCATGATCATGCCCACATGATGGGAAATGTTCCTCACCAGCACGACTGATGCCGGGCAGGGGGATCCGTTTTTTCCAGCCTTTTCCTTCATTCTTTATTCTTTTTTGTACCTTTCAATACATTTATCATGCGGTATATAAAAAAAATCACCATAACCAGGCTGATAAGAATGATAAGATTGGATGAAAAAAAGATCATAATGAATAAAAACGGATCATTGTATTCATATGCCTGGAAAAGAAGAAGAAAGCCGAACCCGGTAAAAAAGATGGCTGCCGCCGCAAGAAACAATTGCCACGGCCACCATAAATATCTATAATAAATAATTTTAAATTTGCTTTCCATACCGATTCTTTCCTGTCATCATTTTTATGGAAAAAAGATGTCAATAACCGTCCGGGTTATTAACCGGCGTATGAAACATCTCTATAACCGTCGACTTACGGGCCTTTTTTTGATGAGCGTTTTCAATATACCAATTAATTTTTTACCTTTTAAAATAAATATGTTAAAAAATTATTCCACTTATTGACACCCCTTATTGTAATAATTGAATCTTTTTAAAAGAATAATAAGGAATACACCATGCGGATCACAATAAAAAAGGAAGCCGTATCAGAAGTATTATCCAGGATACAGGGGTTGACCGGGAAAAAAACCAGCCTTGCAATTACGGAAAACGTTCTTCTGAAAACCGTTGAAAACGGAATTACCCTTACTGCGACAGACCTGGAAACCGGTTTTGAAGGAGTATATCCGGCAGAGGTGAAAGATCCGGGAGAAATCGCCATCAATGCAAGAAAGTTCAATGAAATTGTAAAAAATTTCCCAACGGAGGAAATCGAAATCCAGGAACTGGAAAACAAGTGGATTGAAATTTCGTCCCAGACAGTCGAATACCACATCGTGGGAATGGATCCGGAAGAATTTCCAAATGTACCCAAGATAGCGCATATTGATTTGATCCCTGTCGACTCCGTTGAATTGAAAAAAATGATCGACAAGAGCGTTGTCGTGGCTGTGGCGGGAAACGAAAAAAGAGCGCACCTGATCGGCGTCCTTCTGACGTTTATCGATAACGAAGGGGATAAGATTATTCGAATGGTGTCAACCGATTTCAAGCGCCTGTCAAAAGTGGATTGTCATTTAGGGGAAAATGGTCTTTTTACGGGGGAAAACAGCGTTATTGTTCCCAAAAAAGGGCTTGGTGAGATATACAAGTTTCTTGAAAACGAAGGAAATGTGGAAATTGGCATCAAAGAAAATCATTTTATCGTAAAAAAAGAAAATGAGTATGCCGTTGTCAATCTCATGGAGGGCAAATTCCCCCCCTACGAAGAATTGCTGCAGACCGATCCGGAATATGATATTATATTTGATCGTTCCCGTTTGATGATGATGCTGCGGCGGATGACCATTCTGACGTCCGAGGATTACCGGGGGGTTATTTTTCATTTCAACAATGAAGAATTTACCATCCGAACGGTCAATGCGGTCCTTGGCGAATCAAAAGAAACCATGGAGATACCCTATGACGGGGAACCCAAAGAGATTGCCTTCAACCCGAAATATTTCCTCGAGGCGATCAGTTTTATATCCCAGGAAAAGGTTGTCCTGAATGTCAAGGATGACGCGAACCCCTGCATTGTCAGGGGGGAGAAGGATATGGATTATCTCAATATCATAATGCCGATGAAAATATGAAGGCGGTGGTACAATTCTTTGCAATTATCAATACAAGCCATCTCAAAAAAAAGATCAAGTGGGGTAGAAAATGCGGGGAGGGTGGTTTTTACCACAGAGGGCACAGAGGAGACACAGAGATTCACAGAGAAAAGCAATGAAAAAAAAGGGGGGTACGCCCATTTAAATTTCACCGCTAACGAAGATATTGGGGAAAAAGATTTTTTTGAGATAGCTTGTAGAAAACAATGGATCCGGAGGACCTCGCAGGGGCACCCCTTGCGGGTGCCCCACAGACCCATATTCAGTAATAAGAGAGCATAAAAAAAATGATAAAACCGGAAAACAGTGAATATGTATATGATCAGAGCAGCATCAATGTTCTGAAAGGGCTTGAGGCGGTTCGACTCCGGCCGTCAATGTATATCGGAAACGTGGATTTTGACGGGCTTCATCACCTGGTTTATGAAATCGTGGACAACAGCATTGATGAAGCCATGGCCGGCCATTGCGATACCATCCATGTAACGATTCATACGGACAAAAGTGTCAGCGTTATTGACAACGGCCGGGGCATACCGGTGGGTATTCATAAAACGGAAAACATTCCGGCGGTTGAGGTCGTTTTAACGAAACTTCATGCCGGCGGAAAATTCGACCATGATTCCTACAAGGTATCCGGCGGGCTCCACGGCGTCGGCGTGTCGGTTGTGAATGCCCTCTCCGAGGAACTCGATGTGGAGGTATACAAGGATAAAAAGATCTATTATCAAAGGTATGCCAGGGGGAACAAGGCCAGTGAACTCGAAATAATCGGGGAAACGGAAAAGCAGGGGACAAAAATCCGTTTCAAACCCGATACGCAGATTATGACCACCGATGAATTCGATTATGAAACACTGAAGAAGCGGCTCCGTGAACTGGCATTTTTAAACAAGGGAATCCGGATAACGATCGAAGACGAAAGAATCGATGAAAAGGAAGAATTCTGCTATGAAGGCGGCCTGAGGGAATTTGTCCAGTACCTCAACCGGCGTCACAGCAGCCTGCATGAGCCCGTGATCATAGAGGGGGGGAAAAATGACGTGCAGGTCGAAGTGGCCATACAGTACAATGACACGTTCAACGAAAAAATTTTTACTTTTGCCAACAATATCAATACCGCCGAGGGCGGTTTTCACCTGGTGGGATTTAAAACCGGGCTTACCCGCACCCTGAATTACTATACCGCAAATTCCGATATTCTCAAAAAGCTCAAAACGAAAATTTCCGGCGAAGATGTCCGCGAGGGGCTTACCGCTATCGTCAGCATAAGAATCATGAACCCCCAGTTCGAGGGGCAGACCAAGACGAAACTCGGCAACTCCGAGGTCAGGGGCATCGTCGAGTCCATGGTCAACGAAAAACTGGGGATTTTTCTCGAAGAAAATCCCCAGACCGCCAAAAAAATCATTGCAAAGGCCGTGGAGGCGGCGCGCGTCCGGGATGCGGCAAAAAGAGCAAGGGATATTGCCAGAAGCAAGGGATCCATGATGGATTCGACGCTGCCCGGCAAGCTTGCCGATTGCCAGGTATCCGATCCGGCCCAGCGGGAAATATTCATCGTGGAGGGGGATTCAGCGGGGGGTTCGGCAAAACAGGGAAGAGACAGAAAAACCCAGGCGATCTTGCCGCTTAAGGGAAAAATACTCAATGTGGAAAAGGCGCGGTTTGACAAACTGCTGCGGAGCGAGGAGATCAAAAACCTGATTACCGCCATGGGAACCGGTATCGGCAGCGAAGAATACGACATAGAAAAAATAAAGTACCATAAAATCATCATCATGACGGACGCGGATGTGGATGGCTCCCATATACGGACGCTTTTGCTGACTTTTTTTTACCGCCAGATGCCGGAAATCATAGAAAAAGGGTATCTTTACATCGCCCAGCCGCCTTTGTTTAAAATCACCCGCGGAAAATCCGAAACGTATCTGAAGGACGAACAGGAGTACACGCAATATATATTAAAGCGCGCCTGCAACGAGAAATATATCAAAGCCGAGCATGATGATGCGGAAGATGCTGTTTTAACCGGTAATGATTTTTATATATTCGTAACGGATCTGGCGGAATATCTCGACGTTCTGTACCGGCTGGAAAAAAACGGCGTATATGGAGATCTTGTCGAATTGCTGATCAAAAACGAAGTCAATGACAAGATATTCCTGCAGGATTACGAAAAAATGACAGTGCTCAAAGATATTCTGAAAAAAAAGGGGTTTGTCGCCAACGATCCCCAGCTGAACGAAGAGCGGAACGTGTACGAGTTGATGGTGTACCCCGCATTGTCGGATGAAGTCGAAGAGATGTTTAAGGAAATTTCCGATAAAAGTCAGATCATGGTCAAAATCGGCCGGGGGTTGATTCATTCCAGGGATTACCAGCGGGCCCTGCTTCTTTTTCAATCCATTTCCCGCTACGATGCGGACCGGTTCAATGTATACCCGGTGCCGAAAGAGGGAAAAGAGGAAACGGCCGATCCGGTGGTCGTGGAGAGCAAAAAGGCCCTGGTTCAGCACCTTCTGGAAGAGGGGAAAAAGGGGCTTTCCATACAGCGATACAAGGGTTTGGGGGAAATGAATCCGGGACAACTCTGGGAAACCACCATGAATCCGGAGTCCCGCCATCTTCTGCAGGTGAAAGTCGTCAACATTGATGATACCGACGACATTTTCACCATCCTGATGGGGGATGAGGTGGAGCCGAGGCGCAACTTCATCCAAAGCAATGCCCTGGAAGTCAGTGTGCTGGACATCTGATTACAAGCCCCCTCAAAAAAATCTTTTTTTTGAGGGGGCTTGTAGAAACGCATATTTTCATGGGCGTCCCCCTTTTTTTTCATTGCTTTTCTCTGTGCCTCCTCTGTGCCCTCTGTGGTAAAAACCCCCTCCCGGATGAAGCGCAGCGCCATCATTAAAAATCAATACTCCCCGGCGTTCGCGGAAAGGGAATCACATCCCGGATATTCGTGACGCCGGTGACCAGCATGAGGAACCGCTCAAACCCCAGGCCGAAACCGCTGTGGGGGACGCTGCCATATCTGCGGGAATCCATGTACCACCAGTAGGAGGAGTCGTCCATCCCGGTTTCCGCCATGCGCGTTTCAAGCACATCCGCACGCTCCTCCCGCTGGCTGCCGCCGATGATTTCACCGATGCCGGGGACGATGACATCCATGGCGGCAACGGTTTTTTCGTCGTCGTTTACCCGCATGTAAAACGGTTTTATTTGCCGCGGATAATCATGAACGATTACCGGCTGCCGGAAATGTGTTTCCGCCAGGTATCGTTCGTGCTCGGTCTGCAGGTCCTTTCCGTAAGAAATTTCGTAACTGAAAGTTGCAGTGCTTTTTTTCAATATATCCACAGCCGCTTGATACGAAATCCGGACAAAGGGTTTTTCGACGATGTTGCCCAGGGTGTCTAAAAGCGATTTGTCGACGAACCGGGCAAAAAGACCGACATCTTCCTCGCAGCGGGTAAGGACGTGCGCCACCATATGACGCACAAATGCCTCTGCAAACGCCATGTTCTCCGCCAGATCGCAGAAGGCCATTTCCGGTTCCACCATCCAGAATTCGGATGCGTGCCGGCGGGTGTTGGAATTTTCCGCCCGAAAGGTGGGTCCGAAGGTGTATACGTCACCTAAGGCCAGGGCAAACATTTCCGCCTCAAGCTGACCGGACACGGTAAGATGGGTTTTCTGGCCGAAAAAATCGTGCGCATACGGATCCTTGCCGTCCGCCTCTTTATGGTCCCCCGGCTCCAGGGTGGTTGCCCGGAAAAGTTCGCCGGCCCCCTCGCAGTCGGATCCCGTAAGGATCGGGGTGTGCACGTATATGAAATCCCTCTCGTGAAAAAACCGGTGGATTTCATGGGCGGCTTCGGACCGTATGCGGAATACCCCGCCGTATTTGTTGGTGCGGGGGCGAAGGTGCCCGATGCTCCGTAAAAATTCGTCGGTATGCCGCTTTTTCTGGAGCGGGTAGTCTTCCGGGGCAAACTGGTAAATATGGATACGGGTTGCAAGAATTTCCCATTTCTGGGCCTTGCCGGGGGATTCCCGCAATTCGCCGGAGACGGCAACGGCCGAACCGGTGCTCAGCCGCCGGACTTCTTCGTAATTGGCAAGGCTGTCTTCGGCGATGACCTGTATCCCGGAAAGGCAGGAACCGTCATTTACCTCGATGAACGAGAAGGTCTTCGCATCCCGCCGGGTCCGGACCCATCCCCGGATCTGCAGGCTCGCTATGGGCGTATCGGATAATAGCAGGCGTTTAATCTTTGTTTTATTCATCATCATACCTGAAAAGGAATAATTCTTCGGGATTGCGCAAGCCTTGAACTTTTTACGAGACGGTCAATCGTAAATGTCTCATAAAAGGAAAAATGTAATTTTGCTTGACAACCGCCTTGTTTTTGAATATAGTCTTTCCCTTTGAATTTGCAGTTATTTTGGGTTTATACGAGACGTTACGAATCCGGAAGCCTTTTTTTCCCATGGTTTTCATGGGGGGCAAGGCAATGAACCGCGATCCGTTTTCGTAAAATATAGCGTATAAAAAAGAAAAAACAATATCAATAAAAGCAAAAACACCGTGGGCATATTACAGCAGAACAGGGAAAAATGGTTGAAAAAATGGCTGGATACGGTTTTTGCAACGTACCCTGCCGAGTCCGTCCCTTTTTTCAGAAACACGGCAGATACATTTGCAAACCCGGTCGGCGCAACGATAAAAACAGGATTGGCATCGCTTTACGACGCGCTGGCCGCTCCGCAGTTCGACCCTGATACAGCAAAAAAGGCCCTGGAACCCGTTGTAAAACTTCGTGCCGTCCAGGAGTTTACCCCCGCCCAGGCACTCGGCTTCCTCTACGAGCTTAAAACCATCATGGGCGCCGGCGCAGAATCCCCCCGCGAGGAAAAAGGCGAGATCTTTTCCAGGATCGATGCGGCCATGCTCATGGCCTTTGACCTCTACATGGAAAACAAGCGGACCATCTATTCGCTGCGGGCAAGCCAGGCGCGGGACAATGTCAGGCAGTTGTTGATCAAGAAAAATTTGATATGCGAGTTACCGGAAATTGATCCGGAGCTTGCAAAATAACGTTATTGTATTAACCGCAGACCGGTAAAGGGCGGATCGAGGACAAGCGGGACGCCCGAGCCCGGCAAAGTGAGGTGGTGATCAATGAATGCAGCATACTTGTATTCCCTCATTGCAGTCGTTTTGCTCGGCCTGATTTCTTATGCGGGCGTTGCAGTTGCAGGCCTCGAGGGCTTTTTCGGCATTTTCATTCCCTACGCAGCGCTGGTTCTCTTCGTGGCGGGGTTTGCCAACCGGATTGTTACGTGGGGAAAAACGCCGGTCCCTTTCAGGATTCCCACAACCTCCGGGCAACAGAAGTCTGTGCCCTGGATCAAGCATGACCGCCTGGACAACCCGAGCAACACGGTCGGCGTGATTGGCCGAATGGCGCTTGAAATCCTGTTGTTCCGATCCCTGTTCAAAAACAGCCGCGTCGGATTCAGCGACGTAGGCGGGTACAGGAAAATCTATTACAAGTGGGTGGTGTGGCTCTGGTTGTTCGCCCTTCTTTTTCATTATGCATTCCTGGTAACCGTTGTCCGCCATTTGCGCTTTTTTACCGAACCGGTGCCGTTTTTCGTCGGAATGCTTGAAACGGTGGACGGCATGATGCAGGTGGGGGCGCCCGGTGTTTACCTGTCCGGCGTCGTCCTTTTCGGGATGGCCATGCTGCTTCTGTTGCGCCGCATCGTGCTGCCCAAGGTAAAATACATTTCCATAGCCGCGGATTACTTTCCCCTGCTGCTGATCATCGGCATCGCCGTAACCGGCATCCTGATGCGCTATTTCGTAAAAGTGGATGTGGGGGCCGTCAAGGAACTGACCATGGGGCTGGCAACGTTGCAGCCGTCCATTCCCGAAGGCGGCATAAGCGCCCTTTTTTATGTTCACCTGTTTTTCGTATCGCTTCTTTTGGCGTATATCCCCTTCAGCAAGCTCATGCATATGGGGGGCGTTTTTTTGAGCCCGACGCGGAATCTGGCCAACAACAGCCGCGCGGTACGGCATGTCAATTCATGGAATTATCCTGTCAAAACGCATACATACGAAGAGTATGAAGACGACTTCAGAGAAAAAATGAAAGAGGCTGGCCTTCCAGTTGAAAAGGAGTAGAAATGGTCGACACACCGAAACCGGAAGAATTGATAGAAAATATCGATCATACGCCGCCGGAGGAGCCGTGGGAGGATACGCCCCCCGATCTTTCGCCCGGTAATTTCTGTTATCCAACCAAAAAGAAAAATCTCGAATACTTGGGACTTCCAACCCCGACCACCGATGAATGGTCTCCGTCTGACGAGGAATGGCCGATTCCGGAAAACTGGCAGCAGATCATCCATGAGGGGTTCAAGGATCTTCTGGGCAAGTATCGGTCCCTGCGGATTTTCATGGACACCTGCGTCCGCTGCGGCGCCTGTGCAGACAAATGCCATTTCTTCATCGGCACCGGCGATCCCAAGAACATGCCGGTGCTCCGGGCGGAACTGCTGCGCTCCGTTTACCGGAACGATTTCACCCGGGTCGGTAAAATTCTGAAAAAAATCGGCGGCGCACGCCCCCTGACCAAACAGGTCTTAAAGGAGTGGTTCTCCTATTTTTATCAGTGTACCGAGTGCCGGCGCTGCTCCGTTTTCTGCCCCTACGGGATCGATACCGCGGAAGTGACCATGATGGCCCGCGAACTGTTGACCCTTCTGGGCCTCAACATCAACTGGATCCTCGAGCCGGCGGCCAATTGTTTCAGGACCGGCAATCATCTGGGCATACAACCGCACGCGTTCAAGGAGATGATCGAATTTTTCTGCGATGACATCGAGGAAATCACCGGAAAGAAGATCGAGCCCACATTCAACCGGAAAGGGGCTGAAATCCTGTTTATCACGCCTTCCGGCGATGTCTTCGCGGACCCGGGAACATATTCGATGATGGGCTACATCATGCTCTTCGAGCATATCGGGCTGGACTATACGCTCAGCACCTACGCATCGGAGGGGGGCAACTTCGGCCTGTTCACCTCCTCGGAGATGATGAAGCGGCTCAATGCCAAAATGTATGCCGAAGCCCGTCGCCTCGGGGTCAAGTGGATCCTTGGCGGGGAATGCGGCCATATGTGGCGGGTCATAAATCAGTACATGGACACCATGAACGGCCCCGCGGATTTCGGAGAGGTGCCGGTCAACCCCATCACCGGGACGCGGTTTGACAATGCCGCCTCCACCCGGATGGTTCACATCACCGAGTTCACGGCGGACCTTTTGCGCCACAACAAGCTCAAGCTCGATCCGAGCAGAAACGACATGTATACGGTTACCTATCATGATTCGTGCAATCCGGCGCGGGCGATGGGGTTGTTTGATGAACCGCGAGTGGTTCTGAACGCGGTCTGCAACAACTTTTATGAAATGCCGGAAAGCACGATCCGGGAACAGACGTTCTGCTGCGGATCCGGATCCGGACTCAATACGGAAGAAATTATGGACCTTCGTCTGAAAGGCGGCCTGCCGAGGGCCAATGCCGTCCGGTATGTCCATGAAAAATTCGGCGCGAATATGCTTTCCTGCGTATGCGCGATCGACCGCGCGGCCCTGCCGCCCTTGATGTCGTATTGGGTTCCCGGTGTCGACGTTTGCGGGGTCCATGAGCTTGTGGGAAATGCGCTGGTAATGGAAGGTGAAATTGAACGCACCACCAACCTGCGTTTCGAACCCCTGACCGAAGAAGCGGAGGTGGAAGCCGATGTATGATAAGGGAAAGATTGTTGCTGGCCTGGTCATCTTTTTCATAATCCTTGCATTCCCGTTCTGGTATAACTTGGGCCAGTCAAGCCCGGCGCCGGAACTGGAGCTGACGGACAAGGCGAAGCAGGCGGAGAAATGTGTTGAAGACACCGCGCTCATGACAAGGGAGCACATGCAGCTGCTCCACGAATGGCGGGATTCAGTCGCCCGTGACGGCAACCGGATCTATGTCTCCGAAAACGGGGACGAGCATGTGATAAGTCTTTCGGACACATGCATGGACTGCCATTCCAACAAGGCGGACTTCTGCGACAGATGCCACAATTACGTCTCGGCAGATCCTTACTGCTGGGACTGTCATACATTTCCGGAGGAGAATAACTGATGGAAAACAGCAGACGAAACTTCCTGAAAATCGCCGGATATTCGATTCTCGGTGTGGGGGCAGGCTCCATGCTGGTCGGAATCACCCCGAAATTTACCACGGCGGCTTCGGAAGAGTCCGCCCCGCCGAAATACAAGGAGCGGCCCGGGGCCTTGACAGCCAACCGGTGGGGGATGGTGATCGACACGCGAAAGATCAATGGCCGGATAAACAAAAAGATGCAGCAGGTCTGCCACAAGATTCATAACGTACCCGATTTCGTCGGCCAATTGGGGGCTGAGAATCACGAAATCAAGTGGATATGGCCGACCAAGTTTTCCCATGCGTTTGTTGAGCAGGACCATCAGTTTGTTTCGGACCGCCTGAAAGAAACGAAAATTCCAGTGTTGTGCAATCACTGCAACAACCCGCCCTGTGTCCGCGCCTGTCCCACCCAGGCGACCTTCAAGCGGGAAAAGGACGGATTGGTATTGATGGATTTTCACCGGTGCATCGGATGCCGTTTTTGCATAGCGGCCTGCCCGTTTGGGTCGAGGAGTTTCAATTACCGGGATCCGCGGGAAGCCATCGAAGAGCTCGAGCCCAACTTTACGCCCCGGATGAAGGGCGTGGTGGAAAAATGCAATTTCTGCGCGGAACGACTGGCCAGGGGCGAGGCGCCGGCATGTGTGGAGGTCTCGGAGGGCGCATTGATTTTCGGAGACCTGGAAGACCCGTCATCGGACATTCGGAAAGTGCTGGCAGAGCACAATGCCATTACCCGGAAGGCGGAACTGGGTACTTATCCTTCCGTATTTTACATCATATGACCATCGTATGAGGGAGCTATGCTAGAAAAAGCGCTAAGTGGAAGCAAATTATACTGGACCCTGATTTTGGCACTGCTGGTTTTGATCGGCATCGGTTTTCTGTTCTACCTGCGGCAGCTTGAATTCGGCCTGGGCATCACCGGCATGAACCGCGATGTCACGTGGGGGTTTTACATTGCACAGTTCACCTTCCTGGTAGGTGTTGCCGCCTCCGCGGTAATGCTTGTGCTTCCCTATTATCTTCACGATTACAAAGCGTTCGGCAAGATGACCGTGCTGGGCGAATTTCTCGCGGTATCCGCCGTGCTCATGTGCCTGCTCTTCATCATTATCGACCTTGGCCAGCCGGCCCGCCTGTTGAACGTGATCCTGTATCCCACCCCGCACTCCATGCTGTTCTGGGACATGATCGTACTCAACGGATACCTGTTTTTGAATATTATTATCGGCTGGAACGTGCTGTCGGCGGAAAAAGAAGGCGTGCCGCCGGAAAAATGGCTGAAGCCCTTAATTTATTTGTCAATCCCTTTTGCCGTCAGCATTCATACCGTTACGGCGTTTCTTTATTCCGGTCTTCCCGGCAGGGGATACTGGCTCACCGCCGTTCTGGCACCGAAGTTTCTTGCCTCCGCATTTGCCGCCGGACCGGCATTTTTGATCCTTCTCAGTTTTATCTTGCGCAAATTCACGAGTTTTGATGTCGGCACAAAACCGATCCAGACCCTTGCAAAGATTGTCTGCTACGCGACCATCGCCAGCCTGTTTTTGTTTTTTTGCGAGGTGTTCGTGACGTTCTACAGCCAGCTGCCGGGGCATATGGACCACAAGATTTACCTGTTTCTGGGGCTTGACGGCAAAGGCGCATTGATTCCATGGATGTGGTCGTCCCTGTTGATGCTCATCACTGCGGCCATTTTGCTGCTCATTCCGCCGGCCCGCAAAAACGAATACGTTCTTGGCCTTGCCTGTATCTTTATTTTCTTCGGGTCCTGGATCGACAAGGGGCTCGGACTGATCTCGGGCGGGTTCATTCCCAACCCGCTCCATGAAGTAAATGAATATATTCCGACGGTTCCGGAGGTGCTCATCTCCATCGGGGTATATGCGATCGGGTTTCTGGTGTTGACGGTTCTTTTTAAAACGGTTGTGGGGGTTAAGGAGGAGGTTCGGGGATAAGCCTCGTCCGGGATCGTTTGTAAAAAGGGGCTCACCCGCGTTTCGGGTGAGCCCCTTTTCCGTGTTTTGGGCAAAAGGTGTTTTTTTTTGTTGACAAATTCTGTTATAAATCTATAATTTCTTGTTTTATAATTTAACGAGAAATATGGGGGGATCATCATGTATGCAGTGATTGCCACTGGCGGCAAGCAATATAAAGTGAATGAGGGCGACATTCTTCGAGTTGAGAAGATCGCCGGGGACGTCGGCGACGCGGTTTCCATAGACAGGGTCCTGATGGTTGCCGAAGGCGACAATGTTACCATCGGCACGCCCGTTGTCGATAACGCCGTGGTCAATGCCAGCATTGTCGAGCAGGCAAAAGCCAAGAAAGTGCTTGTTTTCAAGTATAAGCGCCGCAAGCGCTTCAGAAGGAAACAGGGTCACAGGCAGCCGTTTACGGCGATAAAGATCGAAAACATTGTCAATAACTGATTTGGACCGTGAAATTTCTTTGATCGATTACCATTTCATGATTTTTGCATGATCCTTATTATATTGAGGTATTGAAAAATGGCACACAAAAAGGCAGGCGGCAGCTCGAAAAACGGCCGGGACAGCAACGGACAGCGGCGCGGCGTCAAACGCTTCGGCGGACAGACCGTCCGCGCCGGCAACGTGCTGGTAAGACAGCTTGGAACGAAAATTCATCCGGGCGAGAATGTCGGCATGGGAAAGGATTACACCCTTTTCGCGACCATCGATGGCGTTGTGACCTATGAACGCAAGGGACGTTCCCGGAAAAAAGTCAGCGTATATGCCGCCGCGTGAAATTCATTGACGAGGCACTGATCACCGTTTCTGCCGGCAGCGGGGGGCGGGGATGCGTCAGTTTCCGGCGGGAAAAGTATATTCCCCGCGGCGGTCCGGACGGCGGAGACGGCGGGGACGGCGGGGACGTTATTGTCCGCACCACTGTTCGCCGAAGAACCCTTTACAGCTTTCGCTTTAAGAGGATTTTCAATGCACCGGACGGCGGGCATGGTCAGGGCAGGCAGAAAACCGGCAGAAAAGGCGAAGACCTCGTGATAGACGTTCCTCCCGGCACAGAGATAACGAATGCCGAAACCGGGGAACTCGTATGCGACTGCGTAAGTGACGGGCAGGCGCATATTATCGCAAAAGGCGGGATGGGAGGACGCGGAAACCGCCGATTTGCTACATCAACCAATCGTGCGCCCCGGTATGCCCAGCCGGGTACCCCCGGGGAATCTTTTACCCTCAAGCTCGAGCTCAAACTGCTCGCCGATGTCGGCATTATCGGGTTTCCAAACGCCGGCAAGTCAACCCTTCTTTCCCATATCTCCAGCGCCAGGCCCAAAATCGCCGATTATCCCTTCACTACGCTGAGTCCCGTACTGGGCGTAATTCAAAGGGGGCGCGGTGAACCGTTTGTTGCCGCGGATATTCCAGGACTGATCGAAGGCGCCCACACGGGTGCAGGGCTGGGGGTCCGGTTCCTGCGGCATGTGGAGCGAACCGGCGTCCTTCTTCATGTGATCGACGGGTCATCCATTGATCCCGAAGCCCCTCTTGAACCGTATCACACGATCAACCGGGAGCTGGCAGGGTTTTCCCCGCTGTTGGCCCAAAAGCCGCAGATCATCGCCATAAACAAGATGGATCTGCCGGAGGCCGTCCGCCTTGCAGCGCGGTTTGAAGAAGCGGCAGGAAGCATCCAAATACACAAAATTTCCGCAGCCACCGGAGCAGGAATCAGCGGCCTCCTGGATGCACTGGAGAACAGGATCAATAAAGAAAAAGATCATGACGGTTGACCGGACAACAGTTTTTGACCAGGCCAGGCGCATTGTCGTAAAAATCGGCAGCGGCGTTCTCACCGGAAAAAGCGGGCTCAATACCGACCGGATCGACAGCCTGAGCCGGCAGATCGCCTCGCTGATCGATTCGGGCCGGGAAGTGCTCCTGGTTTCTTCCGGGGCCATGGCATGCGGCCAGAAGAAGCTGAAGTTGCATAAACGCCCCGAGGAGATTCCCAAGCGACAGGCCGTGGCGGCGGTCGGCCAGGCGGATTTGATCTGGACCTATGAAGCCGCTTTTTCCCGCTACAATCACAAGGTTGCCCAGATTCTTCTGACCGGGGATGATTTGAGCAGCAGCCGGCGCCGGTATCTGAACGCCCGAAACACCTTGAATACCCTCATGGAATGGAAGGTTCTCCCCATTATCAATGAGAATGACACGGTTGCCACGGAGGAAATCAAGTTCGGCGACAACGACAACCTTTCCGCCCTGATCACCCTGATGATGAATGCGGACATGCTGATCAACCTGACCGATATTGATGCGCTGTATTCAAGCGATCCGCGCACCGACCCGGACGCGGTAAAAATCCCGGTGGTGGCGCAGATCAACCGGGAAATCGAAAAGGTGGCAAGCGGCATGCCCGGGGTGCTTGGAACCGGGGGGATGCTTTCAAAGATCCGGGCTGCGCGCAAAGTCACCTCGGCAGGAATACCCATGGTTATCGCCAACGGTACGGACGATGATATTATGGAAATCCTGTTTTCCGGCATGGCAGCGGGTACGTTTTTTGCGCCGTGCAGGGAGAGGCTTTCCAACCGGAAGTGCTGGATTGCGTTTCATCGAAAGCCCAAAGGGGTGTTGACGATCGATGACGGGGCGGTGGATGCCATCCTTCAAAAAGGGAAAAGCCTTCTTCCCAGCGGGATTGTCCATGTTGCCGGAGATTTCGGCATCGGCGCCCCCGTGGCGCTCCACGACGGCCGGGAAAACTGGCTGGCCACCGGGCTTGTCAATTACACGGCTGCCGATATCCGCAAAATAATGGGGTTACGGAGCGACCGGATAAAGGGAGCGCTTGGGCAAAAGTCCTATGACGAGGTCATTCACCGAAACAACATGACGGTCCTTGGCAACGGACTTTAGAAAAAGCGGAAAAAGAAAACCGGAGCGGTCGACCAAGCCGGGAAGGGCCGGCAGCGGGAAAGCCCACGGGCAACGATCAACAGCGGTCTTGGCGATCTGAAGAAAAAATTCATGGGAGGGAAGGCAGTCTATGACGGTTGAAGAGATCGTCCTGCAAATAACGAAATCGGCAAAAAAGGCAGCTGCAGCAGTGGCCTGCGCATCAACGGCCGCAAAAAATGACGCCCTGAAGGCGATCGCCGACAAGATCACCGACCAGGCTCCCTATATCCAATCGCAGAATGTGCTGGATCTGGAGGCGGCCCGAAAAAGCGGTCTGTCTGATGCCATGATCGACCGGTTGACGGTAGGCGATGACACCATAACTGCCATGGCGGCCGGACTCATGGAAGTCGCCGGTCTGCAGGATCCTGTCGGGTCTTCGGACGGGACCTGGATACGGCCAAACGGGCTGGAAGTCAGCCGGGTCCGCATACCGCTGGGGGTTATCGGGATTGTATACGAATCGCGCCCCAACGTGACGATTGATGCGGCCGGTTTATGTTTGAAATCGGGAAATGCCGTTATCCTGCGCGGCGGATCCGAAGCCATTCATTCCAACCGCGCCCTTGCAGAAAGCATTTCCGACGCGCTTTCCAAAACCAGACTGCCGGAAAATGCCGTCCAGGTCATACCGGTCACGGACCGAATCGCCATCAATGTTCTCCTGGAGCGGGAGGAGGAAATCGACCTGATCATTCCCCGGGGGGGCGAAGGCCTGATCCGGTTTGTGGTGGAAAATTCGAAAATCCCGGTTCTCAAACATTACAAGGGGGTCTGCCATGTGTACGTCGACCGCACGGCCGACATGAAAATGGCCGGGGATCTCTGTTTCAATGCCAAGGTGCAGCGTCCCGGGGTCTGCAATGCAATGGAAACCCTGCTTGTGCACAGGGATGCAGCGCCGGTTTTTCTGCCGGAAATCGACGCGCGCTTCAGGGAAGCGGGGGTTGAAATCCGGGGCTGCGAGGAGACCTGTCGCATCCTGCCGACGGCGATAAAAGCCGGGGAGGCGGATTGGTACGAGGAGTACCTGGATTTGATCCTTTCCGTCAAGGTGGTTGAAGATGTCGACGCGGCAATGGCCCATATTTCCCGCTACGGTTCCCATCACACTGAGGCGATCGTTACCGCCGACTACAGGAATGCCGAGCGTTTTCTCAGGGAAGTCGATTCTTCCGTGGTGCTGGTCAATGCCTCCACCCGTTTCAATGACGGCGGTCAACTCGGTCTGGGTGCGGAAATGGGCATCAGTACGTCAAAGCTGCACGCTTTCGGTCCCATGGGCCTGAAGGAGCTGACCACGACAAAGTTCGTGGTTCGGGGATCGGGTCAGGTCCGCACCTGAGGCAGGGCGCAGCCATGGGCCGGGAAACATTTTCAGACGGGAGGTAAAAGGATTTTTTTGAAACGCGAAGGACTCTTCGGCGGGACGTTCAACCCGGTGCATCTGGGTCATCTCCGGACCGCTCTCGAGGTAATGGAAGGCTTCGGTCTGGATCACGTTCATTTCATTCCTGCCGCCACACCGCCGCACAAGGAGAAAGAGGCGCTTGCCAGCGATACGGATCGGTCCGCCATGCTGACCCTGGCGATCGAGGGCACAGCGGGGTTTTCCGTTTCGGATGCAGAGATGAAGCGTTCGGGCAGATCCTACACCATAGACACGGTCAGACAAATGAACCAAAAAGCTTCCGCATCCACGCAATGTTTTCTCATCGTAGGCCTGGACGCCTTTCTGGAAATCGATACGTGGAAGGACTATGCCGCGCTTTTTGAAGCCATTTCGTTTATCGTCATGTCCCGCCCCGGCGAAGGAGAGCCGTTTGGCGATACCGCTTTTACGGGCATCGGCGAGCACATAAAACAGACCGTTTCTTCCGGCTACGCATTTAACAAGGAAGAAAACGGTTTTTTTCACGAAACATTACAGCCTGTATACCTTTTTTCCACAACCCCGCTGGGGATTTCCGCCACCGCGATCCGGCGGTTGGTGAAGCAGGGGCGTTCCATCCGCTACCTGGTTCCTGAATCGGTGTTCGCGTATATTTCTGACAAAAGGTTGTATGCATGACAAATGATGGTATCGATCCCACGCTTTACCTGTGCGTGCAGGCCTCCATGGCCCGGAAGGCCGCAGAAGTGGTTGTTCTTGATGTTCGAAAGATATCGGATGTGACCGATTATTTTCTGATCGCATCCGGACGTTCCCACAGGCAGGTCACCGCCATTGCGGATTTCATCGAAAGAGACCTCAGAAAATCGGGCATCAGGGCCTTGAACGCCGAGGGGATAAAGGAGGGACATTGGGCGCTTCTGGATTACGGACATGTGGTCATTCATGTTTTCTATGAACCGGTGCGGCGTTTCTATGACATCGAAAGCCTGTGGACGGATGCCGTCAGGGAAGACGCTGCACAATTCATAAAAAAGGCGGAAAAACAGAAAATGAAACCCGAAAACCGGTCAGTGAAAAAATGCCTGCTGATGATCCTGGATGGGTGGGGAATCGGGGCGCAGGATGAAAACAATGCCATATGGCTTGCCCACACCCCCTGTTTCGACCGGCTCTGCAGCCAGTATCCCAACACCCGCATTGCCTGTTCCGGAAAAGCGGTGGGGCTTCCCGAAGGGGTTATGGGGAACTCCGAGGTGGGGCACCTCAACCTCGGGGCCGGCAGGATCGTCTACCAGGTGCTTCTGCGGATTGATCTGGCCATTGAAGACGGCTCTTTTTTCGAGAATCCGGCGCTCTCGGACTGCATGGAAAAGGTCCGGGAAAACGGCGCTTCCCTTCACCTGGTGGGACTGGTTTCGGAGGCGGGGGTTCACAGCCAGCTGCATCATTTGCTTGCCCTGATCGACATGGCAAAAGAAAAGAATGTCGAAAATGTATATATCCATGCAATCCTGGACGGAAGAGATTCTCCTCCGGACAGCGGGGCCGGGTATGTCGAGCGCGTTAACCGGGCCTGCCGGGAAAAGGGGCTGGGACGCATTGCGACCCTCTGCGGGCGCTTTTACGCCATGGACCGGGACACCCGCTGGGATCGCACCGAGAAGGCATACCGCCTCTATACCCAGGGAGAGGGGACGGAGGAAACGGATCCCGTGGAAGCCGTCAGGCATGCCTATGCTAAAGGTGAAACCGACGAGTTCGTCAGGCCCGTGGCAATGACCGGACAGGATGGAAGTCCGTTTGGTGGGATCGTTGACGGGGACGGCGTCATTTTCTTCAATTTCCGGCCCGACCGGGCCCGGCAGATTACCCGCGCCTTTACGGAGGATTCCTTTGATTTTTTTGCGCGGGAGAAAAAAGCGGCCCTTTCGGCATACGTGTGCATGACCCAGTATGATGAAACCTTTGACCTGCCCGTGGCTTTCAAACCGGTCCACCTTAAAAACATCCTGGGAGAAGTCATCAGCAATAACGGGCTCAGGCAGCTCAGAATGGCGGAAACGGAAAAATACGCGCATGTCACCTATTTTTTCAACGGCGGTGAGGAGGAGCCCTTTGAAAACGAGGAAAGGGTCTTGATTCCGTCTCCCCGGGAAATCCGCACCTATGATGAAAAGCCGGAAATGAGCGCCTTTGAAGTGGCCGATGAAGCGGTAGGGCGGATCGGTTCCGGAAAATATGACCTTATTGTGATGAATTTTGCCAATCTCGACATGGTGGGGCATACCGGCATCATGGAAGCGGCCATCAAGGCATGCGAGGCAGTGGACAAATGCGCGGAAAAAGTGGTTGGCGCAGCACTTGAAAACGGCTACACGGTCATGGTGACGGCCGACCATGGAAATGCGGAAAAGTTAAAGGAAGCGGAAAAACCGCATACCGCCCATACCGTAAACGACGTCCCCTTTGTTCTGGTCAGTGCCCCGGGCGACGGATACGATTTGCGCAGCGGGGTTTTGGGAGATATTGCGCCGACGATTCTCGAGGTCATGGAGGTTGAACAACCGGCAGACATGACCGGGCACTCGCTGATTCAAAAGGCCTGAGGCCTGGCAGCCGTCTGTTGCCTCGGATGCCTGCACTGGTTATCATTCATGTAGTGCACTGAAAATACCGGAAACAAATATGACCGCCAATTTTTCAAATCATCGGGTGATAACCGATTTCGTAACAGGCAAACCCGTGCTCGATGTCGGGCCGGAAGCCAATCGACAGGCCGTGGAAAAGTACCTCGTCAACGAGAAAGGCTACGCCCGCGAGGATATTGTCGTCGATATGGATCTGGTGCTGGAGGTTTCCGGCATGCCCTACCGCACAAAGCTGGATCTGGTCGTTTTTGTTGATCATATCATGTTTATGGTGATCAAGTGCGCTGCGGGTTCATTGGGCTCCAGGGAAAGGGAGGCCGTTTATGCCGCAAGGATCGCAGGAGATCACCCCATGCCCGTAGCCGTTGCATCCGACGGCCATAATGCCCTGGTTTTTGACGCGATAAGGCGCAAACAGATCGGCAGCGGCCTTGACGCGATCCCCTCGCCGGAAAGGGCGAGACAGCTCCTCGCCAAAACAACCGCAGTTCCACTGCCTGCCGATCGACAGGAAAAAGAAAAAATTATTTTTCGATCCTATGATATAATGAACGTCAACACAGCGGAAAACAACTGCTGAAGCAAGTAACGCAATGTGTTTAGCAAAAGATGAGCCATGGTGCATTCCCCTTCCATACAAAAAGCCGTTGACCTGTTGTTTGCCCTAAACGGGGCAACAACCAGCATCCGCCTTTATCCCCCGGAAAGCGCCATCGTCAAAAGCGGAATTGTGAGGGTCTATCAGCTGTTGACGGAAATTCTTGAAACGGAAGAATTCCTGGAGTTTGCGGAAGCCGAAGCAAAACTGTTGATCCAGGGAGGCGTCCTGCGGGAAAAACTGCAGAAATCCGATCGTGTCCATGGTTTCACGTCCATGATGGTCGATTTGGGCATTAACTGCATAACGTTTCAAAGAGGGATTGACGAAACAGAGCTTGCGGATTTTCTGCAGATTCTGGCGAGATCTTCCGAAGAAATACATGCGGACGGCGGATTGCCGGCCCTTATCGAAAAGCAGAATATCATCCATGTACGGGTAGATGAAAAGATCTATACGAGAACCGACGGCAGGGACAAATACCCGAACGGCGCAAAGGGGGAGGATCCTGCTGTATCGGAGCTGAAAGAGGGCCTGCTTGTCAATGCGCTGAAGCGTATCGCCGCCTCGGATCTCGAGGCATTTAAAGACGGCGGTACAAGTGAAGCGCTGCCGGATGTTTTTGCGCAGCTCGTGGGCGCGGGGAAGAAAAAAATCATTGCCATGCTGTTAAAACGAATGGAAAGCGGCCTTGCCCATGATGATCCGGAAATCCGGAAGTCTGTCGCCGCCACAATGGCAAAGGTGGACGAAAAACTGGAAGAAACCGGTCATACCGGGCTTCGCCTGGAGATTTCAAAAATCCTGTCCGGTTGGGCGCAGGCGGAAACGGAGGCGGTAAATGAGTTCGAGCTTGTTGCCAACAGAATGGGAAATCTCGTGCGCAGCCTGGCTGCGTCGGGCAAGGCGGAAAAAGTCGGCCGGATTATCGAATCCTATGACCGGATAGCAAAAGGGGAACTGAAAAGAAAAGAGGCGATCCATACCATTGCCCAAAACATGATCGAGCAGCTGGCAGAAGAAGAGCTGCTTGAAAACCTGATGGCGAAGACCTTTAAAAAGACCGGCGAAGAGCATCTTTCTTCGCAAAAAGAAGATATTGAAACGCTTGTCAATCTTGGCGCCAAGAACCTGGAGCGGCTTTTTGAGCGCTTGAGGGACAGCAGTGACATGACGGAGAGAAACCGTATCATACAGACGATAACACAGATCGGAACGCCCGCGCTTCCGGAAATCGTGCAGCAACTGAAGCACGACGGGCCATGGTACTATATCCGGAATCTGGTGCTGCTTTTGGGCCGCCTGGGAAATGAAACCCATGTCCCGGCACTTGAAAGATTCCTGGTTTTTCAGGATTACAGGGTACAAAGGGAAGCGATCAAAAGCGTTCAGACACTGGGGGGCAAGAATGCCGGGCGGATCCTCTGCGATAATTTCGAGTATGTTGATCCACAGTTGCAGGCATACGTAATATCCGTCATCGGTGCGCTGCATTATGAGCCGGCGGTTCCGTGGCTGATCGAACTCCTGTCATCGGATATCCCGATGCAGAAGAAGGCGAACCGGGACGAAATACGGGAAAAAGCCTGTGAAACCATTGGACGGATGAAAGCCGGGCAGGCGATTTCCGTCTTGGACAGCATTATCCGCAAAAAGAAGTTTTTCGGCAAAAAAGAGCCCGAAAGCGTCCGGTCTGCTGCTGCAAGGGCGCTTGCTGAAATCAAACGATGATATAACGCTCGTTTTATCCAAAGGAGGCTTGAGTATGAGCGACAACAACGCCCAGGAAGCTCTCATTGATCAATATGTGCAGGAAAACCGGATAAGCGAGGCGGTTCAGCTTTTGTACGAACTGATCCTGTCATATGCGGAGAAAAGAGACTTTGCCAAAGCCGAAGCGCTTCACGAAAAGCTCTATGCGGTTGATCCGATGGCGCTTACGGAAATTGTCCGCGCCGGGGAGGCCATTGACGAGGCCAAAAACCAGAGCGTTGATCCGGCGCACCGGGAAATCTGGAAAAGTCTTTATGAAATGCTTTCCGTCAATGAAGGCAACGCCCTGTATTACGCCATGAAGAATATCCGCTTTGATGCGGGGGATGGAATCATTGACCAGGGGCAGATTTCCAACCGCCTTTTTTTCATTAACAGGGGGAATGTCAAGGTCGTGTTTTCCGGTGAGAATAAGGAGGTGCTGCTGAAGATCCTCGGGGAGGGGGATTTTTTCGGCAACGACCAGTTTTTCTCCGCCACCGTCTCCACGGTATCCGTGATCGCCCAGGGCAATGTCAAGGCAAGCTACCTGGAAAACGATATCATCAAAAAGTGGAAGACCGAAGCCCCGGCCCTGGAATCCAAGTTGTTCGATTACTGCCAGAAGAATGACAAAATAAAAAGCGCCGTGACGGAAAAGGGGATGGAACGGCGGGAGCACAGCCGGATTCCCCTCCCCGTCAAAATGATTTTTCAGCTTTTCGATGGTGCCGGGGAAAAAATTGAAAAGTTTTACAAGGGGGATGTCTCGGATATCTCCGAAGGCGGCCTTTCTTTTTTTATAAAGACCACGAAAGCGGAAACGGTGCGTATGCTGCTCGGCCGCCGGCTTTTTGTCTCCTTCAGTGCAAACCTGAAAAACGGGGAGACGCGCCTCGTGGAGAAAAGCGGCCAGGTTACAGCGGTACAGGCCCAGGTTTTTGACGATTTCTCCATCCACCTCAGATTTGACACCCCACTGGAAAAGGCGCTGATCAATTCTTTGGAGGGGGCATAGCGGGAACTTCCCTTTTCGGCGGAGACACGGTTGCGACAGGGAGTATCGGGACCGGTTTGATACCGGTCCCGATACGGAAACGACCGGGAGGACGACGCAAGGCGGCGTTTCGTAACGCTAAAGCCCGGCGACCTCCTTGTTGCAGTGTTTGCATATTTTGGCGCGTTTTTTGATAATTTCGGCGCAGAAAGGGCATTCCCGCGTGAAAAAGCGTTCATGGATGTTTTTTACGGCATCATTAACGCTCGTCTGCAGCTTTTCGTTGCCGAAGCGATGACTGTTCAACAGTTCAACCGCTTCAACATCCGCCAGATCGCCCGCCATTTCGGCTGCTTTTATCCGGACCCGGTTCGGCTCGGTGGCATCCATCAGGATACGGATAATCGAAACAGCATCCTTGGATACATAACATTGTGCAAGGAGTGAAAATCCTTTTTTAATGGATTCTTTCAGGGCGTATTCTTCCGCCACCACCTGTTCGTCTATAATTTGTCCGCTCCCCCCCGCAGAACTGAAGACGGGCATCAGGTCAAAATTTTTGCTGTTGGGGCTCTGGATGCACCTGTATGAAGCATGCTGGGCGTAATTGTCCATGAGATTTTTCCACCCTTCTACATAGCAGGGGCATTCGTCATTAAAGCAGACGAAAAGATACGGGGAATCCCATCCAAGCCCGTCGCCTATCGCAAAAGGAGGCGATTCCCAAATGCTCATGGACTGGTTGCAATGTGGACACAACGGTTTGTCCTGCTGCATTATTTTTTCAAGCACCTGTTCTTTTGTTTCAAACATAGCCATGATGATTTTTTCTCCTTACATGCGTGCCTGAACGACAGCGGCGTTTTTCGCAATCCGTTTGCTTCACGGAAGCGCCTGGCCGGTCATCCGGACACGGTTTATAATAAACCGCCAAAAAGGCGGGGAAGCGCGGCTGTACAGTCTTTTTCAGGACAGGCTGTTCGTGTCGTCCGGTGATTCATGTGATTCATCATCGGATGTGTCAATGGATATGTCCGGAACGGTGTTATCGGTTTCAGCATCGGCATCGGACAGTTCCTCATCAACGGTGTCATCTTCAAGAAGATCTTCAATTTCAACGGATTCTTCATTTTCGATTTCCCCGGGAGCGGCGTCTTTCTTAAACAGCGTTACATCATCAAATACCAGTTCCACCGGAGAAGTCTCTTTGGACTTGGTTGAGGCATCATAGAGAGAAATCACCTTGTCGGCGATTTGTTCTATATATTCGGAAATCGGATATAAATTCGGCGTGCGAAGCGCGTCTATCAGGACGGTTTTGCTTTCATCCATCGCATTTTTGATGGCTTCCGCATCGTAGGTTTCCTCGCAAATCAGCGAAAACAGGTCCTTGCTCAACTCCGCGTGCTCCTGTATTGTCAGGCCGCCGGTTTTTTTGTCTTTTAACAGCGTGTATTTCTGTTTCATTTGTGTGTCAAGCCCCCAGGGAAAACGTGGTTGTTGAAATCCGAACCGGTTATTAACCTTTCTTTTTTCCAATAATCGTATAATAAATCATTATTTATTCCTGTCAATAAACAAACGATAAAGGGGCGTGTATATCAGCGTCCGCGTTACTTCCCGGGGGACCTGCGGAAAAGGAATAAAAAGAGGTTGACCCGGCGTTTCAGGTTCTGTAAAAGAGTACGTGACTGCAGGAGGGATGGCCGAGTGGTTTAAGGCGGCGGTCTTGAAAACCGTTGAGCGAAAGCTCCGTGGGTTCGAATCCTACTCCCTCCGCCACAGATAACAAGCCGCAACATCGCGGAGAGATGGCCGAGTCGGCTGAAGGCGCTCGCCTGCTAAGCGAGTGTGGGGGGAAACTTCCACCGAGGGTTCGAATCCCTCTCTCTCCGCCATTTCAATCACATAGCCGGGCCCTTTGGGCCCGGCTTTTTTGTTTTTTTCTGTTAAGAAAAGCCCGCCGCCGCTTTTGTTCGGAATCATGGGGTGCCGCCGGAAGGGGATTCCGTGTTTTTGGAAAAATGCGGCCCTGTGAGGCTTTCAAAAGAAAAACGCTTTTCCCGGAAAAAGGGTTTCCCGCATGGCGGGGTGATTTTTTGCGCCAGATGCGCCAAATGCATATAATTATGGAACAGGTGAGGAAAAAAAATCATTTTTTTACAGAAAAACAGGGAGGTAAGCGATGAAACTCACAAGCGCGGCCTTTGAAAACGAGGGGAAAATTCCTGGCAAATACACCTGTGACGGAGAGAACATCAACCCTCCCCTGACGATCTCGGATGTGCCGCCGGAGGCAGAAAGCCTTGTCCTGATAATGGACGATCCGGACGTTCCCCCGCATATCCGGGAAGACGGCATGTGGGACCACTGGGTTGTATTCAACATTCCTCCGGACACCCGCGAAATTCCGGAAGGCAGTGAGCCCGAAGGGGTGGCTGGTATCGGCACCAGCGGGGATGCGCACTATTTCGGACCCTGTCCTCCCGATCGCGAGCATCGATACTTTTTTCGGATCTACGCGCTGGATGCCATGCTCGATCTTCCGGAAAAGACCGACAAGGTAACCGTGGAAAAGGAGATGACAGGACATGTAATTGACAAGGCCCATCTAATGGGAAGATACGAAAGACAGTAGAACCTATCTCAACATTGTCTTTCGGCCCAATATCTTTGTTGGCGTCTTATTTCAAATCCTCGAAATACGCGAGGTTGTCTGCGGTTTGAAACAAGACGCTGCCGCGATCTTGAACCGAAATCCGAAAGTTGAGATAGGTTCTATGCAAAAATCCGCTGTTTGCAATGCGGGTCTTTCATGGCAACGGAGCTCCCGGCGGCGGGGCGCTTCCGTGACGATCCCCCTGCCGGAGCTGCTTTTCCGCCATTTTTTGGTTGATTTGTTTCAGCGTTGCCGTTTTTTCAAGGGCCCATTGCGGGGCGACCAGTTCGTGCGGGTGCGGATCGCCGGTAAGCCTCTGGACAACCATGTTTGCAGGAAGGCGGGCCAGAAATTCGCAGACGATATCCACGTACTCCTCCCTTTCCAGGCATTGGTAGCGGCCTTTTTCGTACCAGTCCGCCAGAATCGTGTTTTTTACCACGTAGAGCAGGTGCAGCTTTATGCCGTCGATACCGGTGTCTGCAATTTTTTCAGCGGTTTCAAGCATGTGTCTGCGCGTTTCTCCGGGCAACCCCAGGATCACGTGCGTGCAGATATTGATGTTTCGGCCGGCGGTGGTTTCAACTGCGGATGTAAAGGCCTTGAAATCGTGCCCCCGGTTGATTTTTTCAAGGGTTGCGTCGTGTGCCGACTGCAGACCGTATTCCACCCATACGAGGAAATCCCGGGTATAGGAGGCCAGGAGGTCGACGATTGCCGGTGTTATGCAGTCCGGGCGGGTGCCCACGCTTATGCCCACCACGCCGGGAACGGAAAGCGCTTCTTCGTATATGGCCGCGAGACGATCCACCGGTGCATAGGTATTGGTATAGGATTGAAAATAGGCAATGAACTTTTTGGCCTTGTACCGGCGCCCCAGGGCGGATTTTCCCGCCGTTATCTGTTGGGTGATGGACGCTCCGCACCTGCTGGCGCCGGTTCCGGAGCCCTGCGGATTGCAGTAAACGCATCCCCCGGTGGAAAGGGACCCGTCCCTGTTGGGGCAGGTCATGCCGGCATCGATGGTGATTTTCTGCACCCGGCACCCGTAGATGTTTTTTAGATACGTGTTGAAGTCGTAATATCTTTTTTCCGGGTTCATGGTATACTTGACCCTTTCCTGAAGGGGATGTATTTTTACACGCCGAACGTTTACGGATATAATCATCCTGGGGCGGAATTTTTTGCCACAGGGAACGCAGCCTCTTTTGCGAAGCAGTGATTCCTGAAATGATAGCAGATATGCCGAAAATATGAATCAAAGAAAAAAATATGATGTCATTGTCGTGGGGGCGGGGCATGCCGGGTGCGAGGCGGCGCTTGCCGCGGCGAAGATGGGGTGCGAAACGCTTTTGCTGGCGATCGACCTGGACAAGATCGCTGCCATGCCCTGCAGTCCGTCCATCGGGGGCATGGCCAAGGGGCAGCTGGTCAAGGAAGTCGATGCCCTGGGCGGACAGATGGGAAGGGTGACGGACCGGACGGCCATTCATTTCAGGACGCTCAATACCCGGAAAGGACCGGCCGTTCAGTCCTCCAGGACGCAAAACGACAAGGTTCGCTACCATGTGGCCATGAAGGGGATACTCGAGAATACGCCGAGGCTGGATGTGAAGCAGGCGATGGTGGAGCGCCTCGTGGTATCGGACAACCGGGTGGACGGGGTGGTCGATCAGACGGAATGTCAATACCAGGGCAAGGCGGTGATACTGGCGACGGGGACGTTTTTGACCGGCCGCGTTCATATTGGGGACGTGTCTTTTGGCGCCGGCCGGGCGGGAGAATTTTCCGCCGAGGGGCTCCCTGCGAGTCTGAAATCGCTTGGATTCGACATGGGACGCATGAAAACGGGCACCCCTCCCCGGCTGCACAGGGATTCAATCGATTTTTCAAGGCTTACGCCCCAGCCCGGGGACGATCCGCCGCGGCCGTTTTCTTTTTTTTCCGACGGATTTGTCCTGCCCCAGGTGGAAAGCTACATGGGGCGGGCGAACCGGGAGACGATCCGGATCGTTTCGGAGAACCTGAAATTGTCATCCCTTTACGGCGGCCGCATCCGCGGGGTTTCCGCAAGGTACTGCCCCTCTTTCGAGGACAAGGTCGTCAAGTTTCCCGACCGGGAAAGCCATCCGGTGATCCTTGAAGCCGAAGGGCTCGAAACCAAAGAAATCTATGTCAGCGGCCTTGGAAACAGCCTTCCTCTGGAAATACAGACGGCCCTGGTGCGCAGCATCGGCGGGCTCGAACAGGCCGAAATCATGCGGCCGGGATATGCGATCGAATACGACTATATCGACCCGATTCAATTGCTCCCCACCCTTGAAACCAAAAAGGTAAAAGGCCTCTACCTGGCCGGGCAGATCAACGGCACCTCCGGGTACGAGGAGGCGGCCGCCCAGGGGCTGTGGGCGGGCATAAACGCCGCGCGCTGCATCAGAAAGGAAGCCCCCGTCGTTCTTGATCGCTCCCAGGCGTACATGGGGGTGATGGTGGACGACCTCGTAACCCGGGGAACGATCGAACCATACCGAATGTTTACCTCGAGGGCCGAATATCGCCTTATGTTGCGCGAGGACAATGCAGACCTGCGCTTGGCCGAAACCGGCTTTGAAATCGGGCTTATCAGCAAAGAGCAGGTGGAAATGGTCCGGGAAAAAAAGAAGCGGATCGAAGGGGAGGTCCGCCGGCTGAAAAAAATAACTGTCGCCCCCGGTAAGGATATCAACGAATACCTTGAGGCCCGCGACTCCGCACCCCTTGCTACCGGTGCACCGATGGAGCAGTTGCTCAAACGCAGCGGTATCGACTATGATCTCATCCGTCGTTTCGCACCGCCGGAAAAGGCCATACCCGAGCAGATCGTCCGGCAGGTGGAAATTGAAGTCAGGTACGAGGGGTATATTGCAAAACAGCAGCGGGAAATAGAAAAATTCAAGTCCCTGGAGAACAAAAAAATACCTCCGGATTTCGACTACACGATTGTTCACGGGCTTTCCCGGGAAATGGTGGAAAAACTTTCCCGGCTGAAGCCGCTGTCACTCGGCCAGGCCGCCCGCATGGACGGCATCACTCCTGCAGCCATTTCCGTGCTCATGGTGGCCTTGAAAGCAAGCCCGGAAAGATACCGGAAAAAAGAGTAAATAAAAAGTAATTTATAAGGTTTACAGAGAGTTTGCTTTCCTGAGGACCTTGACAGGAACGGGATGTGAATTATTGTATATTCTATAAAAAGAGATGGTTTCGCGAAAAACAATTTTGCAAACCCAGCAGGAACGCGTCGATGCGTTTCAATATGTTTTCTGCATATTTATAAAAATCCAGATAGAACCCATCTCACCATTCGGATTTCGGTACAAGATCGCGGCGGCGTCTTGTTTCAAACCGCAGACATACGCAAGTATTTCGAGGATTTGAAATAAGACGCCAACAAAGATATTGGGCCGGAAGACAATGTTGAGATGGGTTCTAGAAAATCATTCGGACAGGTGAGACTGACATGGCCCAGAAAGATTATTATCAGATTCTTGGCGTTGGCAAAGACGCATCGCAGGATGAAATAAAAAAGGCATATCGCAAGCTGGCGATGAAATATCATCCGGATCACAGTGCGGGTTCCAAGGAAAACGAGGAAAAGTTCAAGGAAATCAGCGAAGCGTATGCGGTGTTAAGCGATCCGGAGAAGCGCAAGCAGTATGATACATACGGTTCTGAAGACTTCCAGCAGCGATACAGCCAGGAAGATATTTTCAAAGATTTCGATTTGGGCGATATCTTGAAGGAGTTCGGATTCGGCGGGGCGTCGTTTTTTACTTCCGGCGGGCAGAAAGGCCGGGGGCGACGGAGCAGCACCCATCACTCGTTTGATCCGGAGAGCCTTTTCGGTTTCGGAAACCGCGGCGGCGGACAGCAGGTGCAGCGGAAGGGGCGCGATGTTGAATACGAGATCCCCCTGACCCTGCAGGAGGTAGCGGGCGGCACCTCCAAAACCATTACCATTACAAACGCGTCCGGCGGCACGGAAGCAATTGCCGTTAAAATTCCAAAAGGGCTGATTTCCGGGAAAAAGATCCGACTGGCCGGAAAAGGGGAGCCAAGCCCGTACGGCGGCCCCGCAGGAGATCTGTATATTCGTTCGAAAATCGTACAGGATCCCGTTTTCAGCCAAAAGGAATATGACCTTTACGTCGACAGGCAGGTCAAGCTGACTGAAGCCCTCCTGGGAACGAAGATAGACGTTCCTACGATTGAAGGGAAACATCTCAGCATGAAGGTGGCCCCCGGTACCAAGCCGAAAAGCAGGCTGCGGGTTGCCGGACAAGGTCTGCCGCATATGAAAGGCGGCGGCAGAGGGGACCTGTACGTGGTCATCGATGTGAAGTGGCCGAAACAGTTGAACGACAAGCAGAAAACACTGATAAAGGAATTGTCCGAGACGGGATTGTAACCGATGCCGGGCTCCCGGAATCAGACCCGGAGCCTGGCGTTTTTATCTCCTGATGATTTTCGTTTTGAACCGGAAGCAGCGCGTATTTACGCCCTTGCTCCCGGTTTTTTTTGTGAAACGGCTCGCGGTGCTGGCGGCCCAAGCCTCTTGCCCCGATGCGATCCGCGCATCGTCCGGCGGACAAATAGGGCAAAATCAAGTAATTCTATTGACAAAAAGCGCTTTATGGGCTAATTAAAAAAATAATGGGCAAAAATCCCGGCTGATATGCCCTGTCTTCAGAAATCTGTTTCTTTTCAATACACGTCTTGCCCGGTATGTTTAGGCTTTGCAAGGTTTGCCGGCCCGGAAGAAAATCTTTGAAACGACAGGTCGAATATTTACTATGCGCGATGTTTCGCCTCTCCTGACCGCTCACGATATCGAAGAAAAAGTTGCCGTCCTTGCAGAAAAAATATCCAGAGATTACAAGGATAAAGACCTGGTGCTCATAGGCGTTTTAAAAGGGGCTTTCGTATTTCTGGCAGATCTTGTACGAAAGCTGACGATTCCGGTTACAATAGACTTTGCATGGTTCTCCAGCTATGGCAAAGGGGATACCTCCACGGAAAACATCAAACGGATCGTCGGCATAAAAACCGATATTGCCGGAAAGCACGTGTTGATCGTAGAAGATATCCTTGATACAGGGTTTACAATAAAGGATTTGCTTGCATATCTTGAATCCTTTCACCCGGAAAGCATAAAGATTTGCGCTTTCATTGACAAGCATGAGCGGCGCAGTTGTCAATTGGCGGCCGATTATGCGGGGCATCGCGTTGAAAAAGGGTTTCTTGTGGGATATGGTCTGGATTATGCCGAAAAATACCGGCATTTACCGGCAATTTATGAATTGAAAACATAATAACCAGCGAGGACGCAAAATGATTATAACCTGCGAATCCTGCGGTACCAGGTACAAAGTAAATGAAGATCTTGTAAAGCCCGAAGGAATCTGGGCGCGTTGTTCCACATGTAAAAAAATGTTTCTGGTTCATCCGAAAGCCTCCGGTAAGAAAAAAGGTCCTGACGGGAAAACCGTTGAAGAAACCCGGGATTGGGATGCCACTTACGATGAGGGCGATTTTGAAGAAACCGCCGAAGCCACGAAGGATACCGGACTTGGCACAACCACGGATTTCGAGAACCAGGTGGAAGGAATGATCGACGAGTTCGATGAGGGAACGAGTTTCGAGGAAGGGGAAAGCGTGGAAACCCTTGAGGAGACCTCGACGATCGACCTTGAGGAGCTTCAGCTTACCGAGGATACCATACAGGCGGAAGATATTGAAAAAACCAGTATGGAAACGGATCTTGAAACCTTTGACCAGGAAACCGACTGGCTGGATGACAAGGAGCCCGTGGGAGAAACCTCTATTGAAGAAACGAGGGAGGAAATACCGGGGGATGCCTCCGCTGAAACGACAGGCTTTGACGGGGAGTCTTTTACGGAAGACGAGCTGGGGACAGACCCGGACCTGGAAGCGTTTGAGCTGGACCTGGAGGAAACCGTTGAAGAGGGCCCTGAAGCGGGCGTGCCATCTGCTGGGGAAGAATTCGAGCTGGACCTGGAGGAGGACGAATCCGAAGCGCCGGAAAGGGAGTACGAAATCGACCTTGTCGAAGACGATATGAACGGGGCGATTGCAACGGAGGACTTCGGCCTGGATCTCGGGGACGACGTGAAAACCCCGGGACAAAAAGAGAAAGAAGCGGAATTCTCCGAGTCGTCTGAAGATGATTTTACGGTGGAACTGGATCTTGAACCGGAAGAAGCGGGGCAGCAGCCGGAATCTGCCGTTTCAGACGAGGAGGGTCAGGAAACCCTGGATTTTGACCTCGACGAAATTGACGACCAGGCGGACGAGGCCGTTGCTGACAAGGCGGATGAGGACTTTGACCTTGATTTTGATCTTGACTTTGACCTTGAAGAAGAAAAAACCGCTGCAAAAGGGGATGATACCACTGCCGATATTTTTGAGGAAGACGAATTCGATCTGACGGAGGTTGAAGACTTCCTTGACATTGAAGATGAGTCCCGTGAGCCGGAGGGTGAGGGGGAGGAAGAAACGTTTGAGCTGGATTTTGAAACCGAAGCGGATACTACAGGTACCGAAGCAGTGGATGAAAGGGCGTTTGATCTTGACCTTGAAACGGTAAAAGAGGAGACAGCGGTTCCGGAGGGCGAAACTGCCGAAAAATTTTCCATGGAAACCTACGCGGATAGCCGCGAGGAATCTGCCCCTGAAGCGGCGGCCGCGGCCGCCGGTATGGGAAAAGCTGCGCCGTCAGCAGAAACCGGTGGGGAGCCCTTTGACAGGGATAAGGAGCAAGGCGCCGGTCGGATGGCGCCCAGTTCGGTAATTCCGGAAAAAGGGGACAAATCCAGCTCTTTAAAAATCGTTGTCATTCTTTTGCTTCTTCTGGCGATTGCCGTGGGCGGTTATTTTTACATGCAGGAAACGCCGGCGCCGGAACCCCCGGAAACAACCGCCCCCGTGGGGGCGGTTGACCCCGATGGAAAGCTTCAGATCGCCATATCAACCCCGGATTACCGGTTCATCAACAATGAAAATATCGGCGAATTAATGGTGGTTACCGGCAGCGTAACCAATCGCTATGGGC
Source organism: Desulfobacteraceae bacterium (assembly GCA_011389935.1). Taxonomy (GTDB): domain Bacteria; phylum Desulfobacterota; class Desulfobacteria; order Desulfobacterales; family Desulfosalsimonadaceae; genus B1SED10-16. The sequence goes on along the minus strand of JAABTJ010000009.1, from coordinate 14,615 downwards.
ATTCCCGGGACCGGATCCAGGTACGGGGAAATCTCTATGACAGCGATGGCGAACGGATCCAGTCATCAGCGCCTGTATATGCTGGCGTAGTGTATGAAACGGATGCGCTTGCAACGATGACGCTTGCAGAAATTGAAAACGGACTGACCCGTCCGGCAGAAGATACTGCCTCCCAGGTTGCGCCCGAGACATCCATGCCGTTTATGGTTGCTTTTGCCGAGTTACCGGAGGCGGCGGAAGAGTTGAACGTGGAGGTTGTCGCGTCATCGGCGGCCGGGGAGGAATAAATCGTCCGCAATGCTCTTTTTGGCTTGACTTGCCTTTGGGTAGCTGTTAATTAAGTCTTCTTTTAAAAACGGAACCACATAAGGCGATGTAGCTCAGTTGGTCAGAGCATGCGGCTCATATCCGCAGCGTCCGGGGTTCAAATCCCTGCATCGCCACCAAATCAAAAGAAAAGCCTCTCTGTTGATTTTTTCAGAGAGGCTTTGTATATTACAACCCATCTCAAAAAAGATTTTTTTTGAGATGGGTTGTAATAACAGACAATACTTTGTAACCGGCAAAAAATTCATATAATAATTGACGCGTATGTTTACCGGCTTTGAAAAACTGGTGGAAGAAAGAATTCTTGCCGCCCAGAGAAACGGGGACTTCAAAAATCTTGAAGGTGCGGGAAAGCCCCTGTCGTCCGAAGACATGAGTCGGGTTCCGCAGGAGCTTCGGCTGGCCTACAAGATATTAAAAAACGCCGATTGCCTTCCTCCTGAAGTTGAGCTCCAGAAAGAGATCATTACCACGGAAAAAATGCTCTCCAGCCTGAAGGATGAACAGCAGCGATACAAAGTGATGAAAAAGTTGAATTTTCTCATCATGAAATTCAACACGTTGACCAATCGTTCTATACGGTTTGAAATCCCCCAGAGATATGAAGAGGCCCTTGTGAGCAAAATGGCGGCTGATCCGGATCCGGAAAAAGAATGTACATGAATGTACAGGAAGAACAGCCAAAAAAGCCTGCCCGGCTGCTGCAGGTGAATTTTCCCGATAAATGCCGCGTTTACCGTTTATTTATGACAGGCTTTTGGTCATGTGGAAGAACAAGTTTACGTTAAATTTAGAGGATACCAGTCTTACCAAGGGTGTTTTGCTGGCCTTTGTCATCCTTTTCTTTCACGTGGGGATGCTTCTGCTTGTTGCGCTTCTGGTCGTTTTTTTCGGGTTTATCATACGCTATTTCGCATGGATTCTCCTGGGGTTGGGCCTGGGTGCGGCGGGAGTGATCGGTTATATTCTGTATTCCCTGAAAAAGCAGAGCAGCGGTATTGCAGAGGTGCTGGCAGGGCCCGAGTACCGGGGAAAAAATATAGAGCTCCGTCTTTTCGGCGGCCTGGCATCCCTGAAGGTGACCGACAGCCGGCAATCGGCCTCTCTGCTTGAACACGACGGAGACCCGGCGCCAAGATACCTGGAATCCCCGGACACATCCTGCGTGCGTGAACTCTCCGAACTGGCCCGGCTCCTGGAAAATGACCTGATCACCCAGGAAGAGTACCAGCAGGCCAAAGACGAAATTTTCAGCCGCTGAAAAGGAGAAACATGGCAGCGCCAGGTGGAAAAGAGAACCGGAAATTGAGCGTCGCACTGATTTCAGGGGGGACGTCCGGCGAGCGGGAAATCTCCCTGAAAGGGGGAGATCGGGTTTTTCATGCCCTTGATCCGGAGAGGTATGCGGTCGTCCGATATGATACGGCCACCGATCTCGGCCGGTTGGCGGCCGAAGCCGGTGCCATTGACGCCGCCCTGGTGATTCTTCACGGGACAAACGGGGAAGACGGCACGGTCCAGGGATACCTGGATCTTCTGAATATTCCCTACCAATGCTCCGGCGTCATGGGGAGCGCCATTGCCATGAACAAGCTGGTGTCCAAGTTTTTTTACGAGAAAGCGGGGATACCCGTGCCCGGCTATATCGCCATGGAAAAGGCCGGCGAAGCGGATGCGGACCTGTGTATCGAACGCCTGGGGCTTCCTTTGGTGATAAAGCCCGCTTCGGGCGGATCAAGCATCGGCATGAGCATCGTGCGCTCCAGGGAAGCGTTTTTTCCAGCCATCGACAAGGCGTTCTTGCATGACGACGTCGTATTTGCGGAGCAGTACCTTACCGGTACGGAAATCACCGGCGGGGTTCTGGGAAATGCGCATCCGGAAGCGCTGCCCATCGTGGAGATCATACCCAAAAACGGCTACGAATTTTTTGACTACAAGGCCAAGTATACTCCCGGTGAAACCCTTGAGATCTGCCCGGCCCGGATAAGCGACGCCCTGACCCAAAAGGCCCGGGAAATAGCTTTTGCGGCCCACAGGGCACTGTTCTGCAGCGGATGCAGCCGGACGGACATGATCATCCATGACAACCGGATTTACGTTCTGGAAACCAACACCATCCCCGGTATGACCGAAAACAGCCTGCTGCCCCTGGCGGCGGCCGAGGCCGGGATTTCTTATTCACAGCTATTGGAAAGGCTCATCGAACTGGCTTTGGAAAAAAAGAAGCCGGTTGCCGTGTGATCTTTTCAAAAAACGGACATGACCAAGAAGGAGTAGCGGTTTCGATGAAAATACTGATTGTTGGCGGCGGCGGCCGGGAGCATGCCCTTGCGTGGAAAATTTCCCAAAGCCCGGAAGTGGAAACCATCTATTGTGCACCGGGGAATGCCGGTATTTCAGGGCTGGCGGAATGCATTGCCATAGATGCGAAAGACATTGAGGCGTTAAAGGCGTTTGCACTGGAAAACCAGGTGGATTTGACGGTGGTCGGTCCGGAGGATCCGCTGGTCGCCGGTATTGTGGATGTTTTTGAAAAAGCGGGGCTCAAGGTGTTCGGCCCGAAAAAAGCGGCCGCTCAGCTCGAGGGGAGCAAGTCTTTTGCCAAACGCCTCATGAGCAAGTACAACATTCCCACCGCAAAAGGGCGGATGTTTACCAGCTATGAGCACGCGGTGTTATATTTGGAAAAAATGGATTTCCCCGTTGTTGTCAAGGCCGACGGGCTGGCTGCCGGCAAGGGGGTCGTGGTCTGCGACACGAAGGCGGCGGCCGGAGAAGCACTGGAGCGGATCATGAAACAGCGGGTGTTCGGCGAAGCCGGCGCCGCCGTTTTGATCGAGGAATACCTGGAAGGGGAGGAAGCCTCCTTTATCGCCTTTACCGATGGGAAAACCGTGCTTCCGCTCCCTGCATCCCAGGACCACAAGGCCGTGTATGCCGGCGACAAGGGGCCCAACACGGGGGGCATGGGGGCGATCTCCCCGGCGCCGGTGGTCGATGTTGTAATGCGCCGGAAGATCATGGACCAGGTCATGATCCCCACCGTAAAGGCCATGGCGGCCGAAAACGTTCCATACCAGGGGGTTTTGTATGCCGGGTTGATGATCAGCGGCGACAAGGTAAAGGTGGTTGAATTCAACTGCCGTTTTGGCGACCCGGAAACCCAGCCGATTCTCATGCGCACGAAAAATGATATCGTCCCCCTGATACAGGCCGCCATCGACGGCGGGTTGGCGCATTATTCAATCGACATTGATGAGCGCCCTGCCGCCTGCGTGGTCATGGCCGCCAAGGGGTATCCGGAAAAATACGACAAGGGCATGCCGGTCATGGGGCTGGAGAATGTTCCCATGTCTGGCGATAAGGCGGTTTTCCATGCAGGGACGGCAGATAAGGAAGGAACGGTCGTCACCGCCGGCGGGCGGGTATTGGGCGTGACCGCCATGGGGGAAACCCTGGAGAAGGCTGTTTCGGCCGCCTATGAAGTGGTATCCGCCGTTTCCTTTGAAAATGAGTATCATCGGCCGGATATCGGCCACAGGGCGATAAAGCGGTTGCGCACCCCGCCCGCAGTAGGCATCGTCATGGGGAGCGATTCGGATCTCTCCGTAATGGCGGCTGCGGCGGACGTTCTCCTTCAGTTCGGCATATCCTATGAAATCCTTGTCTGCTCCGCCCACCGAACGCCGGCGGAAGCCTCGGTTTTTGCGAAAGGCGCACGGGAGCGGGGAATGAAAATTATCATTGCCGGGGCCGGCCATGCCGCCCATCTTGCCGGTGCCATGGCGGCGCATTCGTCTCTGCCCATTATCGGCGTACCCATTGATTCGTCGGCGCTGAGCGGTTTTGACGCGCTTTTGTCCACGGTTCAGATGCCGCCGGGCATCCCCGTGGCCACCATGGCCGTGGGCAAGCCGGGGGCAAAAAACGCGGCGGTGTTCGCCGCACAGATCCTGTCTGTTTCAGACCCTGATCTTGCAGAAAAGGTTGACGGCTACAAGGCGAAAATGGCGGCCGAGGTCAACCGGAAGGCAAGAAGTTTTGCCGGATAAGAAACATCTGCACATCGATCCCGAAGCGCCCGATTCCGGGGGGATACGCCGGGCGCTTGACATTATAAGATCCGGCGGCGTTGTGGTGTATCCCACCAGCATGCTCTACGGACTCGGCGCGGATGCGACCAACCGAAACGCCGTCAGCCGGGTGTTTTCCATAAAGCAGCGGATGGAGACCAAGCCCGTTTCCATTCTGATCAATCAAAAAGCGGATATTTTTCCACTTGTTGCGGATATTCCGGATGCGGCCCGGTGCATTATGGAGCGCCTGTGGCCCGGGGGGGTGACCCTGGTATTCCGCGCCTCCGGATTTCTGCCGGAAAATCTTACGGCAAAAACCGGGAAGATCGGTATCCGGCTGCCGCTTCATCCGGCAGCGAAGATGCTGTTGGCCGACGCAGGCGTTCCTGTGACGGCCACATCCGCCAACCTTTCGGGGGCTACGGGGTGCGCAAGTATCGACGAGATGCCCGAATCGATATTGCGGGAGGCTGACCTGGTGCTGGATGCGGGGCGGCTTGGCGGGGGTGTTGGATCAACGGTGGTTGACGTTACGGTTTTTCCGCCGAAGATATTGCGGGAAGGAGCGGTATCCGCGGAAGACATCCGGAAGGCCTGCCTGGGAGGTTCGTCCCGGGGCTGACGAACAGAGCCTATTGACATGTGCTTTGATTTGTCCTATAACCCAATTGCTGTTGTGCCGGAGTGGTGGAATTGGTAGACGCAGAGGACTCAAAATCCTCCGGGTGCAAACCTGTGCGAGTTCGAGTCTCGCCTCCGGCACCACTTTTTTCTTGTTTTATTCACTGCTTTTTCTCTTCTTGCCATGACCAGAATATTCTTCCCAGAAGCTTCTTCAGGGACAACTTGCCTGTTTGCCTTATGCGGTCTTGTCAGAAAACCGATTCAAGATGGCCCTCTTGAACTGAACCATGTCTTTGATATCTGTTTTATTGACGACGCCAAATACGCCCTTTGATGACTTCGAATAACCGGCAGGAAGGCGAAATGTTTTTTCCACTTCATGAATTGTAACGGTTCAGGATTGTCGCTCATTGATTCGGGTGTCAATGCCACCCCGGTGAAGATAAATTTGTTTCTGGGCCAGTCGTTTTGCCTGGAATGGGTTGTGGGTGGAAAAGAGGATCGACATGTTTTTTTCATCGCGCAGGCGGGTAATGATTTGTTCCACCACGGCCTGGTTTTCCGTATCCACGCCGGCCGTGGGCTCGTCCAGCAGAAGCACTTCCGGTTTGCAGGCCAGGGCCCTGGCAATGGCGACCCGCTGGGTTTCCCCGCCGGAAAGCCTGTGGGCCCGCCGGTCCGCAAAATCCGCCAGCCCCACGCGGTCAAGGCATTCCATGGCGATCCGCTTTCGCGCGGATCGGTGGGTGCCGCGCACTTTAAGACCGTAGGTCACATTCTTGATCACCGTGGTGGAAAACATGATGGGATGCTGCTCCACCAAAACCACTTTCCTGCGCAACGGCAGCAGCCGGTTCTCCCGCCAGATAACCGGTTTCCCCCTGAAGCAAAGCGTCCCCGCCGAGGGCGGCATCAGAAGGGCCAGGATATGCAGAAGGGTGGTCTTCCCCGAACCATTGGGCCCCAGAAGGGCGCAGGCGGTGTTCTCGGATAGTTCGAGATGCGCAATATCCAGCGCTTTTACCTCGCCGAAGCATTTTTGAAGGCCGGACAGTTCATATAGCGTCATCGGTCTTCTCCATACCGACCCTGGAGAACCTGCAGCAGGATATTCATGCCCAGGCTGACCGTGAGAAGCACGATTCCCAGGGCAACGGCCAGGACAAATTCCCCCTTGTTGTGCTCCAAGGCCATGGCCGTTGTCATGGTCCTGGTAAAGCCCTTGATGTTGCCTCCCAGCATCATGGCAATGCCGATTTCGGCAATCACGCGGCCGAATGCGGCGATAACGGCTCCCAGGATCCCGAAGCGGGCTTCCCGTATAATCGCAAAGGCGGTTTGAAAGGGGCCTGCGCCCAGTGTCATGGCAGTGCGGCGGTATCGCTCGTCGATCCGGCTGACCGCACTGACTGTAAAACTGGCCACCCATGGCAGGATCAATATCACCTGCCCGATGACAATGGCGGCAGGGGTGTAGAGCAGGCCCCAGTGCCCCAGAAGGCCCTGCCTCGAGAGCAGGGCGTAGACGAACAGGCCGATCACCACCGTGGGCAGGGCAAGCAGGGTGTTGAGGACGGTGATAACGCCCCGCTTGCCCCAAAACTGACCCACTGCAATAAAAAAACCCAGGGGAATGCCCATAACCGATGCGACAAGGGTCGACATCAGGGAGACCGAAAGCGATACGTACACGATAAAGTACAGCTCCGGGTCAAGGGAGAAAAGCATTCCTGCCGCTTCGGCCAGGCTTTTTGTCAAAAAGTCCATCGATCAGCAAGGTCCTGTGGAATTTGCTGCAGCGCCCCATGTTGAAATCATCTGGCATCCGGAAAGAAAAGCGGACGGCCCTGAAGCCGGTATGAACCGATCACCTGCTGCCCCTTTTCCGAAGCCAGCCATCTGGCGAACGTATCGGCCAGATCGTACCGGACATGGGGAAATCTCTCCGGGTTGACCGGTATTGCGCCGTAGGGGTTTTTGAGCATGTCATCCCCTTCGTAAACCACTTCCAGCTCATAGGGTTGGGTGCGGCCGTGCTTGTAATAAAGATATGTGCCGCGATCCGAGAGTACATAGCCTTTCTTTTCCTGGGCAAATATCAGGGCAGCACCCATGCCCTGGCCGATGGCAAAGTACCACCCGCTGTCGTCGGCGGGTTCCCCGCCGCTGGTAAGCGATATGCCGGAGGCCGTCCATAACTGTTTTTCCCGGGCATGGGTGCCGCTGTCGTCCCCCCGGGAGACGAACGGTGCATGTGCGGCTGCGATGCGGGCAAAGGCTTCCCCGCTGTCTTTTGCCTCGCGGATGTTCGCCGGGTCGCTTTCCGGTCCGACGATAACGAAATCATTGTACATGACATAATACCGTTTTGTGCCGAAACCCTCTTCCACGAACTGTTTTTCCCGCACCTCGTCGTGCACGAAAATGATATCCACGTTGCCGTCCATGCCGTCTCGAATCGCCGCCCCGGTCCCCTTGGCCATGACCCGGACGGTGATGCCCGTATCGGCGTAAAATTCCGGCAGCAGGTAATCCAGCAGTCCGGATGCCTCCGTGCTGGTGGTGGTGCTCATGGTGAGGATTTTGTCTTTCGCTTCTGCCTTATCCATGCCCGCTCCGAGTATACACAAAAATGCCGCTGTGTATAGCAACTGGAGAATGGTTTTCATTTCGCGACCCCTCTTTTCTGAAAGAAAACCGGATGAAAAGGTTTCCGGTTCTGCATCGACAGGGTTTTGTTTTGGCCGTGACTATACTGGTCATTTTTCGTCATTTCAAGTTATTTTTAATATATTTTTTTGATATAAATGATATAAAAAAATTATTATTTCCAATTAAGACAAATAATATCCCTGCTTGTTTTCCGACAGCATCTCTGGTATTACAATGACCATGTCCGATTTGCCCGTCGCCCTGCTTGGAAATTGTAAAGGACCGGCCATGAAAAAACTGCTCTCCACCCGGGAAGTCGCCGAATACCTGGGCGTCAACGAAAAGATGGTTTACACCCTGGTTTCGGAAAAAGGGCTGCCCGCATCCAAGGTTACCGGAAAATGGGTCTTTCCTTTGCACCTGGTGGATGCGTGGGTGGAGGCCAACACCCTGAACTATCCCACCCGCGCCCTTGACAGTGAATCGGTTCATCCCCGGCTCATCGCCCTTGCCGGCAGCAACGACCTGCTCCTTGAAAAGACCGTCGCCCTGTTCAACCGTTCGTTTCCGGATTTCCTGGCCGTGTTTGCCAACCTGGGGAGCATGGGCGGCCTGCGGGCCCTTCGCAGGGATCTTTGCCATATTGCTACATCCCACATGCTTCAGGATGACGGTGCGGACTACAATTTTGAATTCGCCAACCAGGAATTCAACCAGGTGCCGGTCATGGTCAATTTCTGCCGCCGTGAGCAGGGTTTCATGCTGCAACCCGGCAACCCGAAAGGCATCAGCGGCATAACGGATCTTAAAAACCCGGACATTCGCATGGTAAACCGCTCTGTTGGTACGGGCACCCGGCACCTGTTCGACCGGGAAGCGAAAAAAGCGGGCATCGATCCGGAAGGGATTGCGGGATATCACAAGGAGGTCAACAGTCACATGGAGGTGGGGCTGAAGGTATTGTGCGGCCGGGCAGATACGGGGCTGGGCATTCGTCCGGTGGCGGGTTTGCTGGGCCTCGACTTTTTACCCCTGCGCTGGGAGCGCTATGATCTCCTGATCGCCAAAGACCGGTTTTTTGACAAGTCCGTCCAGTATTTTCTGGGCATCCTGCAGGAACCGGAATTCAAGGACATCGCAACGTCTCTGGGAGGCTATGATGTCGCTGCAGCCGGCAAGATGGTATATCCACAGTAAGCATCATGAAAAATAACGTACGCCAGGAGCCTGTGACAATGAAACATCTTTCATGGATTGTTGCTTTTATCGTGTTGTTGGCTGTCCCCGGCGGGACTGCCGCAGCGGGACAGCCGCTTGATTCGAAAATTACAGGGGTCACGGTTTTTGCAAGCCAGGCCATGGTGACGCGGACCGCGTCCGCTGATGTGGAGGCGGGAGCAAGCCGCATTGTCATTCCCACGAATGCCTTCCGCATTGTCAGCGATTCGGTCACCGCCGCGGTTTTCGGCGAAGGAGAGATCCTGGGCGTGCAGGTCGTCCGGGTGCCGGTTTCTGAAATGCCCCAGGAAGCAATCCGGGAGATTGAGACCAGAATCGAAATTCTGGAAAAGGAGAAAGCAGCGCTTCTTGATGCCAAAAAAGCCCTGCAAAAGCAGGAGGCCTTTTTGGACGGGGTGATTGATTTTTCAAAACAACATCTTGCCGATGAAAGACAAGCCCCGTTGCCACCCACAGGGGAATTGAAGACATACCTGGTATTTTTCGATGAAACATTTACGGATATTTTCGATAAAAAACGGGAAATAGACGGCAGAATTTCATCCCTTGACCGGGAAATCGAACGGCTGCGCCGCGAGTTGTCCATGCACAGGGGTGTCCGGGATAAAACCCTCACCGGCATCGAGGTTCTGTTTAAGGGCGACAAAGCCCAGACCGTAAAGGTGGAGGTCCGCTACATGGTTGAACAGGCTCGATGGTCGCCTGTTTACAGGGCGTCGGTCGGAAGGAAGATGAAAGGCGTGGATCTTGCCATGATGGCGGAAATCGTTCAGACCACGGGCGAAGACTGGGAGGATGCGGCGCTTACGGTTTCGAATGCGGTACCGGTGCGGGCGGGTCGGGTCCCGGAGTTGTCTCCGTGGCGGCTTGATTATGCGCAGCTGTCTCCCTTGCGGGAAAAAGCGGGCGTCATGCGAACCATGGAGATGGCCGATACCGCGGGGGCAGCCCCCCAGGCCGAAGCCGTGCGGAAGGAAACGGCGCTTTCCTTTGAATATACCCTGCCCGTCCCTGTCACCATCGCATCAAGGGAAAAGGAAACGATCGTACCCATCCTGACAAGGGCCATTGAAGGAGAATTCTACCATTACACGGTCCCCGTACGGGGTGCCGATGCGTACCTGGTCTGTGAAGCAAAGGCCGACCGGGAGCTTTTGCCCGGTCCGGTCAATGTTTTTTTTGAAAACCGCTATACGGGCCGGATGATTCTGGAGGAAAAAGGCCCCGGGGAAAGCTTTACCCTGGGGCTGGGCATCGACCGGTCAATACGGGTGAAGCGGGAGAAAACAAGAGACAAGGCAAAGGAAACGGCGTTTTTTGGCAGAATTGAACGAGATTCGATCATACGGGAGCTTTCGTACCGCATAAAAGCGGAGAACCTGAAAGAGACACCTGTGACATTGAAAGTCATGGACCGTGTGCCGGTCTCCATGACCGACCGGATCACCGTAAAGGATATCGCTTTTTCACCGGCGCCGGACCGGCGCGACGTGGACGGAAAAGAAGGCGTAATGCAGTGGGAACTGGAACTGCCCCCCGGTGCGGAAGCGGGTATTGCAATCGATTTTACGGTCACCTATCCCAAGGATATGCCAAGACCGATCTTTTAAATTCGCTTCCATATGGCAAGGGCTGCTTTCGCTCTGCGGATCGTTCCCGCGCATCGGCGCGGGAACGATTTCTTGCCAGCATCCTGCCGCCGTCAATCTGATCGATCCGGCGGCAGGCATTTCATTTATTCAAACATTGCCCGGTATTTTCCGTAGCCTTCCTGTTCCAGATCCTCTGCGGGGACAAACCGCAGGGCGGCCGAGTTGATGCAGTACCGCAGGCCTGTCGGGGGCGGCCCGTCCGGGAACACGTGCCCGAGGTGGGAGTCGGCTTTTTTGCTCCTCACCTCGGTTCGGGTCATGAAAAACAGTTTCCGGTCTGTTTTTTCGTAGAGGGCGTCTTCCTGGATCGGCCGGGTAAAGCTCGGCCACCCGGTGCCGGAATCAAATTTGTCGGTTGAGGAAAAAAGCGGCTCCCCGGAAACCACATCCACGTAAATGCCCGGTTTTTTGTTGTCCCAGAAGTCGTTTTTAAACGGGGGCTCGGTTCCATCCTCCCGGGTCACGTGAAACTGCAGGGGCGTGAGCGTTTTTTTCAGCGCTTCGTCGGAAGGCCTTTTGTAGCCGTTATTTCTGCTGCTTATGTCCGCTTCGTTTACGGCCGCTGCCGGTAATACCCCCCAGTTTTTTTTGATGAACCGGTCCCGCCCGGAATTGTACCGGTAGAACTTGTAACGGATGGGATTCTTTTTGTGGTAATCCTGGTGATACTCCTCGGCCGCGTAAAATGTCGTAAAGGGGCGGATTTCCGTTACGATTGGCCGCTCAAAAAGCCCGGAAGCCGCCAGTTTCTCCTTGGATGCAATGGCATCGGATTTTTGCTGCTCGTTGTGATAAAAAATCACCGACCGGTACTGGGGCCCCCGATCCACGAATGACCCGCCGTCATCGGTGGGATCGATCTGCCGCCAGTAAATATCCAGCAGGTTTTTGTAATCAACAATATCGGGGTCGTACGTGATCTGGACCGCTTCCACGTGGTCGGTCATTCCCCGTGCAACGTCTTCGTATGCCGGGTTTTCACGTTCTCCCCCGGCGTATCCCGATTGGATATCGATAACCCCGCCGGCATCTTCGAACGGCGGCACCATGCACCAGAAACATCCCCCCGCAAACGTTGCCTGTTCATAGTTGTCATTGCCTTTGAAATTCTCCATTGCCTGGCTCTCCTTTTCTTGGCCGAAGCTGCAGCCTGCTGCAGACAGTATAAAAAAGAATGTCACTGCCCCTGCAGCAAGGCAGCGGATCAATATGTCTTTCATTGCGGTTTCTCCTTTTCTTAAAAAATTGCTTCATTAAGATAAGGACCTTTTTTGCAGATTCAATCGGCTGGAACCAATCAGCAGGCAATTACAGTTTGTTTCAGGCAGGAATGTACGGACGATCAGCCTACGGAAACAACAAAATCAGGGGGTACAGGCGCCGGCGGTTGCAATTTGTCGCACACTTGTTGCACAAAAATGCACAGTTGTGTCTTCAGGCGGCAAGGACACCAAAGAAGATGTGCTTTCAGAAAGGAGTAGCCATTGCCGCAGTTCGTGGCCCGCTGGGAACGGCATATAAAAATCGGCCTTTTCAGTGGCATGTGCCTTGCAATGAAAACGGCCAGGAGAAGAGATACAGGAACGGTCCTGTTTTTTTGAGCAAACCAAAAGCAGTAGGTGCAGCGCTGCTGGCCGCGCGTTTTTGAAGAAAAGGATCCAACACTCAACAGGGAGGATGGTATGATAAAGAAATCCGGATATTTATTTTTGGGAGTGCTGTTTATGGCGTTTATGCTGGTTTTTGCCGGCTGCAACAGCGAAAGCTCCTCATCGGAAAATTCGGCTGCAGAAAGCCCTTCTTCAGAAAACGCATCCTCAGAAAACACATCCGTTGATACCGCATCAGTGAAGAATCCTGCTGCAGAGACGTCTGCGGGGGAAGACGGTTCAGGAGAAGACAGCGAAGCCGAAGAATCAACCGGTGAATCTGGCCCTGATAAAACGGCAACAGGAGGAAGCGCGTCCGAAGCGCCTTCGGCAGAGAAAGGAACCCTGGCCCTTTACCTTACCGATGCCACGACAAATTACCAGGGAGTTTATGTCACCATATCGGAAATTCAGGTTTGCTTTTCCGAAAGCGATGAAGCGGGTGAAGAGGAAGACGTGCTGGAGGGGGAAGACGCGCTGGAGGAAGAAGGTGAATGGATAACCGTCGCAGAACCGGCGCAAACCTATAACCTATTAGAACTGGTTAACGGCGTGATGGCACAACTGGGAACCACGGAGCTCGAGACGGGCCATTACACGATGCTTCGCATGATTTTGGGGGAAACGCCCGACGGCGAAACGAACCTGCTTGGATATGAGCACCCTTATCCCAATTATATCATTACCGGATCTGATGAAGAAATTGAGATGTTTGTTCCCAGCGGTTATCAAACCGGAATAAAGCTGGTTTCAGGTTTTGATATCATCGCCGGGGCGGCAACGGAGCTGGTGCTTGATTTTGACGCTTCCCGAAGTGTGGTCAAAGCCGGCCAAAGCGGAAAGTACCTGTTGAAACCCACCATAAAGGTTGTTGACAGCATCAGCAGGGCGGATGTCAACGGCGTGGTAACCGGCCCGGATGGAGAAGGCATCCCGGGTGCGATTGTCAGCGCTCAGATCTACAATGAAGGGGATGAGGAGGCGGGTACCAGTCCCTCAGTGGAGGTCTTTACCTCGACCCAAACCGATGAGGACGGCAGCTACAGGATGTATCTGCCTGCGGGTGACTATAATATTGTCGCCTACAAAGGTCCGGAGGAAGGAGAGGCAACAGCCTACGGTCCTGGATGCAAACGGCTCGAAGCCGACTACAATTTTAATTATACGGAAAACGTTGATCTTGAAACAAATGATACCGGCACGCTGGCAGTCACCATAGAGATTCTTCCGGAACAGGAACAGACGGTTTCCGTACGCGCCTGGAAAACCGTTGAATGCGACGGCCGGCAGGTGCATGTTGAATTGCCGCCGCCCTTGAATGTTACCGCTGCGGTGCAGATCGAGACGCATGAAATGGTTTTACCCGGAGGAAGTTATACGATTCTTGCATCCACGGAAGAAACAGTGCTGCAGGAGGAAAATGTGACGATCGGCGCCGACGCGATAACCGAGGTAGCGTTTAGCTTCCTGGGCGAGGATGCAAGCGAAGAAAACGGTGACAATAACGGCGAAGAGGGCTGAGCAGAAAAGGATGCGATGTTGTCATAACGGCAGCAACGCAAAAGACGAAAATCGGGCATGCGGGACGGGAAAAACGTTTTCCGGGTCTTGCATGCCCTTTTTATTATTCATTTTTCCGGTCAAACCCTTCGTCAAACCCCGGCGCCGTCGTTCCTCCAAGGGGAGGGTATCCCTCCGTCCCGCCGTCCGGATAGGAAAGCGCATCCGGATCGAACTTGCCTGCATCGGCGCGCAGTTCAAGTGCATATCCACGGATCTGGCCTTCTTCCCGGTATAACGGCCGCTTCAGCCGCAACGCGTTCATGGGGGTCACGACAATGGCCGCGTCGTTTTCAACCGGGCAATAATGCTCGCAATAGCCGCAACCGCTGCATTTGTCCTCGATCACATGCGGGACCGGATATGGAAGATCGTCTCTTTCTTCAAATTCAACGGCCTTGTACGGGCACACCTCGTCGCACACCATGCAGGATTTCCTGTATTCCCAGGCGAGGCATTTCCGGCGGTAAATGACGGCGGTGCCGGTTTTCGCCCATACCCGCTGCGCCTGTGTCATTTTGAGTATGGCGCCGGTGGGGCATACATTGCCACACAGTCTGCACTGGGGATCGCAGTATTTGCGTGCGGGGACAACCGCCGGGCTGAACATGCCCATCAGGCCTGCGGAAAACCATATGGGCTGCAGCGTATTGGTGGGGCATCCGGTCATGCACTGGCCGCACCGGACGCACAGGCGGAGAAAATCGGGTTCCGGAAGCGCACCCGGCGGTCGGATCAGCCTGGGGGCAAGAACCCGCCCTTCTGCATTTTCGGAAGGAATGGTCATCAGGCCCGTCAGTCCGACCGCCGCGGTTCCCGCACCGGCAAGACCC
>JAABTJ010000008.1 GCA_011389935.1 Desulfobacteraceae bacterium | reverse complement strand
CAACACCTTGGGCATGGGGCCTTTTGCCTTGATCAACCCCTTGGCCAGCGCAACCGGCATACTGATCTCCCTGAGCCAGAACTTGTGGCAGGTGTCGGCGCTCAGGGTCATCTCCACCGTGGGGGTTTCATTGATATTCCCCCACAGCACCTCCCCCTTGGTGCCGTCCCCGGGGGTCAGCCACAAAGAGGCATCCGGGTCGCTGATGTTGAACTTGATGACGATCTTTGTCTGCGCAAATTTCGGCCCCATTACGGGGTCATCCATCAGCTTTTCAAAGAGTTCGCCAAGCACGGTCATCATTTTTTCCTTGCTTTCAAAAACAGCCATGTTCTTTTCTCTCCCTTACGATGGTTGGTGTTCATTGGTTGCGCCGCAAAACAACGTTTCAATTGCGCGCGCACACTTGCGACGATCAATCCTGCAAATGGAACGGAACTGCCAGCCGGCGAAAAAAGGCTTTCTATTTACCTGCCGGCTTCCCTGTCAGAGGAAAACAGCAGGCCCTTTACCGCATTTTCAAGGGTATCCAGGGCCCACAGACGTGAATGCATCCCCGGCGCCAGAAACCAACGGGTTGCGATCCCCTGGTAAATCGCGCTGATCCCCCTGGCGGCACTTTCACAGTCCATCTCGTGAAACATCCCCCTGTTTACGCCCAGAACAATGGCTTCTTTGAGCAAAACCACCCAGTTGTCCACCCAGTCGTGAAATATTTTCCGGTATTCTTCATCATGTACCGCAATGGACATGAAATCGAACAACACCGGATACCCGATAAATCCGTCCGGGTCTTCCGGGTTGTACAGCCAGTCAAAAGAAAGCAGTTTTTCGAGCGGATCGTCGAACCGGTCCATGGTCTCCTTGCCCCGGGCGAAGATGCGTTCGAAAAATTCGGTAAACGCGGCAAGGAACAATTCCCGCTTGGACTTGTAGTAGTAAGTGAGTCCCCCCTTGGACAATCCCGAGGCGCGGCATATGTCATCAAGGGTAACATTGGCGCATCCCTGTGCGGAGATGGTTTGTAAGGCCGCTTCCAATATCTGGGTTCTGCGAATGGTTTCCAGCTCTATGATGGGGGGCATAAATGGCTCCGGGGGAAGAACAGAGTGCCGGGCATGTTTGGCAATCATCGTTTTAAGGAAGAAACAACGTTTATGAAAAGAAAAATAAAATTGGTACAAAAACCGCAGAAGGCAAACCGACTTGGCAGTCGAACAACCGACCGACCAGTCGGTACCCACCAATACCTTTCTCCGAAAGTCCTTGTCAAGTTTTTTTTGATTGTTGACGAAACAAGGTGTTACTCGTCGCATGATGATGCAAAATACGGTAGAATACTTTTGTCCAAAATCCTGCCGGAGACATGAAAAACCATAAACCGATCCATGTGCGGAGGCATCGTGATCCATAATGTCATCGGCCCGCCGGGCTCAGGAAAGACAACATATATCCGGAAGCATTTCGGCTTTTCTCCGCCGATAAAAACAATAGACGGCGAGGTGTTTGACAAATTCGTGAAAAAAAAGGTGTTCGAGCACACCGGTTTGAATCCGGGGATCAACCGCTACCTTGCGGCAAGCAGGGAACCCGTTTCCACCATATGGTTTCAGACAAGCATACCCGTTTGCATCTTCCGGATATTTTCAGACCTTCTGAAGGGGAAAACATCTTTGACGCAGACCAACAGCCGGATCAAAATTTTGTGCTACTACCATAGAAACGCGCAAGATATCTACACCGGCGGGGAGAAGGAAAACAACGATCTCATGGTTATCCGGACGACAGGCCCAATTGCGGCGTTTATCCGGAAAAAAATGAAAAAATGGTAGAAAACATGGGTTACAGCCACGTCGTTCGGCTCGACAACCCCGGATACGCTTTTCTTGCGTCGTGGACCATTTTGGCATCGATTTGGGCAGTGACGATGGCCTCCCCATCGCCGCAGGCTGCCACGGCAACTCCCCATGGATCCACGATCATGCTGTGTCCGGCAAAGAGTACGCCCCTGCTCTGGCCGCCTGCATTGGCGGATATGAGGATCGCCTGATTTTCGACAGCCCGTACCCGGTTGAACAAAAGCCAGTGCTCCAGGCGCGGATACGGCCAGGCCGAGCAGATAAGAAATATTTCTGCCCCTTTATCCACCATCGTCCGGAACAGCTCCGGAAAACGAAGATCAAAGCAGATTGCCAGGCCGAAATTGCCCAGCGGCGTGGAAATTACGCTAACTCGGTTCCCCGGGGCCAGGAGTTTTTTTTCCGGGGAATTGTACGAAAAAAGATGAATTTTCTGGTAGGAACCGAGCACTTCACCGTCCGGGGACAACAGACAGCAGGCATTATAATAGTCGTCTCCCTCCTGTAATACGAAACTGCCCGTATGCAGATATGCCCCGGTTTCCCGTGCCATTTCCTTCATAACGGTCATGGTTTCCCCGTTTTCCGTTTCCGCCTCGGAGGCGTACTTGTCAAAACCGATAAAACCGATATTCCAGAGCTCCGGCAAAACAATCAGGTCGGCCCCCCTGCACTGGCGAATCCGTTCAACCGCCTTGTCAATGGCGCCTTTTTTTCCATTGGCCGCCGCGCTCATTTGAATGCATGACACTTTCATTAACTGATCTCCTTTTATCCTTTTGACTCAACGTATAGCAGATTCAATTGCATGAAACCATACGCCATTATCGGGGTCGGGGTCGGAATCGGGGTCGGGGTCGAACACCAATTTCGGAGACGTCATGGCGGTGACCGGAACGCGAAAAGCCCTGCAAGGCATATTATTTCATGATTATAAAGAGATTGCTTATGGCGCGACAATCAAACACCAACCCCGACACCGAGAGAAATATAAGACAGTGTACAATACTTTCAGATTGCGGTATAGATCGAAAAGGAGGTGAAAAATGACAAGCCCGCCTTTCAGCGCGATCAAACAAACCGTTTTTGACCAATTTTCCAGGCACGTTTCCCCGGGAAAGGCCTCCTTTTTTTTGCACTCCGGAATCCCCCTTGTTTTCGGAAAACGCGAAGGGCCTTTTGTATGGGACATTGACGGCGACAAGCGCCTGATCGACTGTCACTGCAACGGCGGCGTCTACAACCTGGGGCACCGGCACCCGGAAATCATATCCGCCCTTGTCGAAGCGGCAGGGCGCCTGGACATCGGCAACCATCACTTTGTCAGCCGCGAAAAAGCAGCGCTGGCCGAAGCCCTGGCAAGGGTTTCCCCCGGTGATCTCGATTTTACGGTGTTCGGTGTCAGCGGCGGCGAAGCCATTGACACGGCGATTAAAATCGCCCGAAAAGCCACCGGCAGACGGGGCGTAGTGTCGGCTGCCGGGGGATACCACGGCCATACCGGCCTGGCCCTCGCTGCGGGCGACCCGAAATTCAAGGACCCTTTCCTTTCGGCATCATCGGATTTTACCCAGGTGCTTTTCAATGACGAAGCTTCCCTTGCGGCCGCCTTGGGCAAAAATACGGCGGCCGTAGTGTTGGAAACGATTCCGGCCACTTTAGGCATGCCCATGCCCGGAGCGGATTATTACCGCAAGGTGAAACAATTCTGCGAAAAAAACGGGACCCTTCTGATCATCGACGAGGTGCAGGCCGGCCTTGGACGCACCGGCCGGTTCTGGGGGATCGAGCATTACGGGATTGTCCCTGACATGATCGTTTCCGCCAAAGGGCTTGGCGGGGGGATCTATCCGGTTACGGCCACCATTATGGGAAAGGGCCTGGAATCGGTTTTTCATGACGATCCGTTCATTCACGTGTCCACTACCGGCGGGGCCGATATCGGGTGCGTGGTGGCCCGCAAAGTCATTGAAATTTCCGCAGCACCTTCTTTCCTGGAGAACGTGAACCGGCTTGCAGAACTGTTTGCCCGGGGCATGGCGGATATCGCCGGAAAGTTTCCCGATCTGTTTGCGGGCTTCCGCCAAAACGGGCTCATGTGCGCTATTCAGACCACGCATTCGGATTACGGGCCATTGATGTCCAAGGCCTGCTACGACGCCGGCCTGCTTTGCATTTACGCGGGCAACGATACATCGGTGCTGCAGTTTCTGCCCCCTTTGATAACGGAAAAAGAGACGGCCGAAGAAATCCTCATGCGCCTTCACGAGGCGTTTTCCATTGCCCGGGCATTCATCAATGCCTGATTTTGCCATCCATGACCTTTGGTGCAAAAAATGATTTCTGTAGACGAGCGTGTACTTGCGGACTTTGAAAACCGCCTCGATCCGGCGTATCCGGAAAAAAGCGGCATCCAGCCAACCATCCTTGGCTACGGCGAAATCTCTTCGTCCTTCTGCATCGATCAGATGCCGGATATCGCGTTCAAACGAATGCCGCCCTTTCCAGGCCGGGATGCTGCGGAAGAATACCGGCGCATTGTTGACATTTACTGCCGGCATTTGAAAGAAGACTGCGGCGTAAGGGTGCTCCACCACACGACCCACAGGATTGAAAACCGGTTCGGGGAGCAAATCGTTTACGTGGCCCAGCCCCGCCTGGAAGCAGAAACCATCGGCAACATCCGGCTGAAGCAGAAGGATTCCCATTACATGGCGGAGATGGTTGCCCGGGTAGCGGATCGTATTCTTGCCGTCGGAAGTAAAAACCGCGACGGTTCCGGTCTCTCGATCGGCATTGACGGCCAGATATCCAACTGGTGTTTTCCAGGCGAGTCTTTCCCCCTGGAAGAACCCCTTTATTTCGATATCACCACCCCGCTCCTGCGCATTGACGACGCAGAGCAGCTTGATATCCGGATTTTCCTGAAAAGCACACCCCCCGTATTGGTATGGCTGGTAAAATGGAAGTTTCTCAAGGAAGTGCTGGACCGCTATCACGACACAAGGCAGGTGCTGATGGACCTGGCGGCCAATTTTCACAAGGAGGGCCGCCCGGAGATGATCGATGAGGCCATTGCCCTGATCAATGAAAGAATAAAGCGCCTTGCGTTGGAGCCACCCATTGCTCCGTTGACGCGAAGCGAGGTGGACAGCTATTATAAAAATGACGCATTTATATGGACGCTCTTTCTGCAGCTTCGAAAGGCGGACCGCTTTATTCGTACCAGGATGCTCCGCAGGCGGTACAATTTTATCCTGCCGGGGAAAATTGAACGGTGAAAAGGTGGTATGAACAATGTGTGATACCTTTGTAATCCGGCGAAACAACCGAATGATTTTCGGCAAAAACAGCGACCGCGAGCCAGGCGAGGCACAGCTGGTGGTGCGCATTCCTCCGGTTTCAGGTGATCTGCAAAAAAAAATAGGGGCCACCTACATCACCATCGACCAGACCGGCCGGCGCCACGGTCTTTTGCTCAGCAAGCCGTCCTGGATCTGGGGGGCGGAGATGGGGGCCAATGACCGGGGCGTGGTGATCGGCAATGAAGCGGTCTTTACCCGGGTGATGGAAAAAACCGCCGGCCTGATCGGCATGGACCTGGTCCGACTGGGCCTGGAACGGGGCGATGATGCCTTGCATGCCCTTCATGTCATTACCGGTCTGCTCGAAGCCCACGGCCAGGGAGGCATATGCGGCTACAGGGACAAGGACTTCCGCTACGACAACAGCTTTATCATCGCTGACCCCGAAAACGCATGGGTTCTGGAAACCGCGGGCAGGCACTGGGCTGCCAGAAAAGTCGTCGATTATGCGGCCATCTCCAACTGCCTTACCATCGGTACTGATTATGACATGACATCCGCAGGCATCGAGGATTTTGCAAAAAGCAAGGGCTGCTATAAGGGCAAGGGGGCGCTGGACTTCCGGGCGGCATTTGAATCCCCCGTGATGCCTTTTTTCGCCCGTTCCCGGAGGCGTGTCCAAACCACAGGGGACGCGATTTGCGTCCTTCCGGAATCATGCGTGGAAGGGGAGATCTCCGGCGCCATGGACATTTTACGGACGCACCAGTCTCCGGCCGGCACCCCGGCATCGGGCTCCAACGCCGATATATGCATGCATGCGGCCGGCCCCATTCGACGCAGCCAGACATGCGGATCCATGATTTCCCTTTTAGACAGGGGAAACGCCATTCACCTGCTTACCGGTACGTCCGCGCCGTGCCTGTCCGTGTTCAAGCCGGCAGAAGTCACGGGGGACAAGCCTTTTTATGTGCAAAACCCCGACGGGCAAACCGTGGAAGGGTCTTTGTGGCGCCGGTTTGAACCGGTTCACCGGCATGCGCTTTTTTCCGCTACGATCAGGGAGATGCTGCGACAATCGGGAAAACAGGCGGAAAGGGAAATGCTCTTTTGCCTGAAGGGGGGTCTCGATGACGCCGGAGGACAGGATCGATTGCATGCTGCGGAAGATTCGGTTCGCGCCTGGACGGAAAAACAGGTCGAAACATTTGCCAAAAGGCCTTTTCAATATCCCCTTTCCCCCTATGGATGGTTCTGGAAGCGAATGAACCGCATGGACGGGATCGATCCCGCATAAGATAAGATATGCAAAAAAGGGGGATCCTGAAAAAAATTGACCCGAACGGACAAACCGATTAATACTGGCTTTGACACCCCGCACCCTGAGCAGCGGGGCTTTCCGCTTTGCTGCTTGTCGGTTTGAATCCGAACGCAACCGGAGATTGCTCCGCAACCCCACTCCCATCACAAAAGGAGGCAGTTATGGCAGGCAAGCCGATCATGGGTTTTCCCTCAACATCCCAGAATGACTACCAGCTCAATGTCACCAATATCATCCGTCATGCGGCACGAAGCTTCGGCCGGCAGGAGGTGGTTTCCGTGCATCTGGATGGATCGAGAACGCGATTTACATACAACGAAACGTATGAACGGGTCAGAAGGCTGGGGAATGCCCTTTCGGATATGGGCGTAAAACCGGGAGACCGCGTCGGCGTGCTGGGCTGGAACTGCCACCGTCACCTGGAAGCCTACTACGGGATTCCCGGACTCGGTGCGGTTCTCCTTCTGCTCAACATAAGGCTGTCCCCGCACGACCTGTCTTACGTGATCAATCACGCGGAAACAAAATACATCATCGTTGATGAAACCCTTGTTCCCATCGCGGAAAATATCGTTGACCAGTGCCCCCAGGTAAAGGGGTTCATCGTCATGACGGATAAAAACCTCTCCGAGATCACGACCCGGCTCGATCCGTTATACAGCTACGAGGAATTGCTTCAAAAAGCGGCGCATGAAATCAAGTGGCCCGTAATCGACGAAAAATCCGCCTACGGCGCATGCTATACGACCGGCACCACCGGCAGGCCAAAGGGTGTTTACTACTCCCACAGGGATGTTTACCTTCACGCCATGACCATCGCAGCCAATGCGGAAATGACCTGCCGGGACTGCTTTTACCAATTGGTTCCAATGTTTCACGCACTCGGTTGGGGGCTTCCCCACGCCGCCTTTTTTGTCGGGGCGAAATATGTTCTTCCCGGCATGTACAACATCGCGGACCTGGGAACCCTTGCCGAACCGATCGTCAGTGAGGGGATTACCGCCACGGCCGGCGCACCCGCTCTTTTCATGCCCATGCTCGAATACATCCGCAAGCTCGATAAAAAACCGGACCTTTCCGGCGCACGATTCCTTTCCGGCGCGTCCGAGCCTTCCCTGACGCTTATGAAGGGCTTTCACGAACTCACCGGCGCGGAAATCTTTCATGCATACGGCGCGACGGAAACCACACCGCTTGTCACCATCAACCGGCTGAAACCCTGGCTGGGAAAATCGCTTACCGAAGAAGAAAAGTGGGACCTGAAACGCAAGCAGGGGTACCCGGTGGTGGGCCTGGACGTAAAGATCGTAGACCCACTGGGGAAGGAAGTGCCCCATGACGGTAAATCGGTCGGCGAAATCCTGATTCGCGGACCCTGGATCACGGCAAGCTATTACAATGCACCCGGATCCGAAGAGGCCTTTACCGAAGACGGCTACTGGAAGAGCGGGGATGCTGGAACCATTGACGAGGAAGCGTACGTCAAGATAACGGACCGGGTCAAGGACGTGATCAAAAGCGGCGGGGAATGGATTTCTTCCGTGGATATGGAAAACGAAACCATGGGACACCCGGACGTACTGGAAGCGACCGTCACCGGGGTGTTTCATCCGAAGTGGGAAGAGCGCCCACTGGTGCTGGTCGTCCCGAGGGAGAAGGCAAAAGACCAGCTGCGCAAAGAAGACATTATTGAACACCTCTCCCACAAGTTTGCCAAATGGCAGCTCCCGGACGAAGTCATTTTCGTGGATGCCATTCCCAAGACCAGCGTTGGAAAATTCGACAAGAAAACCGTTCGGGAACAATACAAAGACATTTACAAAAAATAACAGTTGATGAAAAGGGGTGCCCCTGCCTTTGCAAAAATACCGCCGGGGCGGGATAAAGCGCTTTTTACGAAGCCATCAAAAATGACGCTTCCTGCAGGAGGTATGCTTTGAAAAAGGTAATTTTATTTTCAGTTACCGTGTGCATGACACTTTTTTTGATTTTTTCGTGCGGGGGGGATGCCGACAGGGAAACCGACGCACCGGAGCCTGCACCTGAAAAGAAAGGGGAAATCGCAGAAACAGAAGCGGCAGATGGCTTCCCCGGTTTTGAAACGCTGGCGGAAGCCGCCGATTCGGAGGCATGGGCAGAATATTTTCCCAACGAATTTGAATACTGGGAAGCCACCGAGGAAATGAGAATGACCACCTACGGCGGCGGTGGCAGGCGGGAAGCGGAAGGCATGGATATTGAAAAAATGGATTACCTGGAGATGTATCCGTTTCTCAAAATCAATTATGCCGGTTTCCCCTTCTCAAAGGGATACTACCGTTCCAGGGGGCACATATACGCACTCACAGATGTCATCGATACCGAGCGGATCCCCGACTGGGACCAGCGGCCGGCCGCGTGCATGTCTTGCAAAAGCACGGATGTCGTGGTTCTCATAGACAAACACAGCGATGATTTCTTCGGGATGCCCTTTGCCGAGGTGGTGGGGAAAAACACGGTCGGCTGCCTCGACTGCCACGACCACCGGGACGCTTCGGTAAAAGTGCAGCGGGAGTGGCTTTTTGAGGCCCTGGCCCACGAATCCTTCAGAAACATTAAGCCCGAAGGCAGGAACGACCTCACCTGCGCCCAGTGCCATGTCAACTACTATTTCCATGAAGAGACCAGAAAGCCGGTATTGCCCTGGAGCACCGGCCTTTCCGTAGAAGACCAGCTCGAGGACTACTCCGCGGCCCGCCGCTCCGACGAATGGGAGCATGAAATCACCGGTGCCCTGGTTGCCAAGATCCAGCACCCGGAATACGAATTGTTCCATGAAGGGAAAAACATCAATATCCATTCCCGGCTGGGCCTTGGCTGCACAGACTGCCACATGCCGGAAAAGACGGACGCCGAAGGCCATACATATAACGCCCACACGTGGACGAGCCCCTTGGTCCATGTGGAGGAATCCTGTCTCCGGTGCCACGGCAGCTGGGGGGAGGAGGCAACCATTAAAAAGGCCGAATCCATCCAGGGAAAGGTTTACGCAAAACAGAACCGCATCGGCGCCGAATTGGCCGAATTCATCCTCGCATTGGGAGAAAAAAAGAAAAACGGCGCCATCCCCGAAGATGAGCTGGAAAAGGCCCGGAAGATTCACCGGGAAGCCCAGTTTTACTGGGATTTTATCTGGGTGGAAAACTCCAACGGCTTCCACAACTGGCAGGAAGCCCACAGGGTATTAGACAATGCGGAGGCATTGATTAAAGAAGGCATGGAAATGGTAAAATAGGACAACAGGCAAAACAAAGGCACTAAAACAGATCGAATTTCACCAGACGGCCGTCCAGGCCGCCGGACTGGAGCGGTTTTTTCCATGCGGGTTTCAGCCCGACGTTACGGATGTGCCCGGGGTCGCCGAAATAGATATACGCAGTCGATCCCGTGCACTTCTGCTTCAAAAAATCGCCCAGATCCCTGTAAAACGCCGGCATATCCATGTCCTTGCCCATACGGATGCCATATGGCGGATTGGTCACGATCACCCGGTTGTTCAGGCCGGACAAATCCCTGAAGTCGGATTGAATAATTTTCACATGGCTTCCATAATGAAGCCCCATCAGGTTTGTCCGGGTGGCATTCACTGCAGCCCCGGCAATATCGCTCCCGCTGATCAGGCCCTGGGGCATTTCCCGGATTTTTCCATCCGCGCTTTCCTTCACCTGCGTCCATGTTTTTGGGGAAAAATCCGGAAGATGTTCAAAGCCGAATTTCTTCCTGAAAATCCCTGCGGGAATGCGGCAGTAATGCATCAGGGCTTCACATAAAAGGGTACCGGAGCCGCACATGGGATCCACCAGGGGCGCATTTCCGTTCCACCCGGTCATCCGGATAATGCCGGCAGCCGCGGTTTCCTGCATGGGTGCGGACACGGACTCCTCCCGGTACCCCCGCCTGTGAAGGGCGCCGCCGGACACATCCAGGCTGACGGTGGCAATATTTTTATGGATATGCAGATTGATACCGATATCCGGGTCGATAGGGGATACATTCGGGCGCTTCCCCTTATGCTCCAGGAAATAGTCGACAATGCCATCTTTCATGCGCAGGGCGGCAAACTTGGAATGAGTGATCCGGCTGTCAACGATATTGGAAAACACGGCGAACGAATGGTCCTCGTCGAAAAAATCATCCCATTGAAACTGCCTTGCATGCTTGTAAACGGCATCCGTATTAAAGCAGTCAAAGACGACCAGCGGGGCCAGGACCCTGGAAATCAGCCGGGACGTATAGGTAATCCGGTAAAGCCCTTCCTTGGCCGTGGTAAAGTATATCCCCCTGAAAGAGGGGGATATATCGACCGCTCCCAGGTGCTTGATCTCCTGGATGGCCGCATCCTTGAGACTGTCGGAAACCTGGGCGAAAAACCGGTACTTTTTCTGGTACAGATACTTCAGTGGGAAGGGCGGTTTCGCCCGGTCCGCCTTTTTGCGTAAAATCGTCACGGCAATACGTAAACCATCTTCAAATGTGAGTAGAACCTATCTCAAAATTGTCTTTCGGCCCAATATCTTTGTTGGCGTCTTCTTTCAAATCCTCGAAATACTCATGTATGTCTGCGGTTTGAAACAAGACGCCGCCGCGATCTTGTACCGAAATCCGAATGTTGAGAAAGGTTCTAATGAATCGTTTTCCCCGGGGCGGGCACGGTAAAAAACAGCGTGTATTACCCGTCGTCGTCAAGCGCCGACCTGACTTTCCGTGCCATTTCCTGCAGGCGGTAGGGTTTGCCGATAAAATCGGCGGCACCGGAGGTCAGGGCCTGCTGTGCATGATGATCCGTGGAATAACCGCTTGCGATGAGAATTCTGGCCTCCGGATTGATCTCAAGGAGCTTCTGCATGCATTTGTATCCGCCCATCCCCGGCATGTTCAAATCCAGAATAACCAGGTCGATATTCGATGCATTCTCCCGGTACATATCAAGGGCTCTCTCGCCGTCTTCTGCGCAAAGTACCCGGTATCCGTAATATTCCAGCATTTCCTTTGCCATTTCACGTACCGTCGACTCATCGTCTATCACCAGTACACCCTCTTTGCCGCCGTCAGGCGCTTCCGAAGGGGAATCGTTTTCCTCCCCGACATCCTTTTCCCGAAAAGATGCCGGGAGGTAAATCTTGAAAACCGTCCCCTGTCCGGGCTCACTGTAGCAGTTAATCATTCCGCCATGCTCCCGGACAATACCGTACACCGACGCAAGGCCCAGACCGGTGCCTTTTCCGACCGCCTTGGTCGTATAGAACGGATCGAAAATATGACGCCGCGTTTCCGGATTCATGCCGCATCCGGTATCCGATACCATGAGCAGAACATACTTTCCCGGCACGGATTCAACGTGGTCGCTGCAATAGCTTTCATCTATGACGACGTTTTGAGTTTCAATGGTCAACCGTCCCCCGTCGGGCATGGCATCTGCCGCATTGGAGGCGAGATTCAGCAGAATCTGCTCCATGTGCAGCGGATCGGCATTCACAACCCACAGATTTTCCTCCAGAAGCAGCCAGATATCAATCATTTTCGGCAGGGTCTGCTTGAGCAGTTTCTGCCCAGACATAATTTCCCGGTTGAGGTGGACAGGCTTGCGCTCTCCGGCCACTTTGCGGCTGAACGTCAACAACTGCTGGACCAGTCCCGAAGCTCTTTCACCGGCTTTCTCCAGCTGCATCAGTTTGTCGTAATCCGGATCGTCCGGCGTGCGGTTCATCATCAGCAACTGGGCATACCCGTTGATGGCTTGCAATATATTATTGAAATCATGGGCAACGCCTCCCGCAAGCGTACCCACGGCTTCCATTTTTTGGGCGTGCATCAACTGGGCCTCCAGCCTCTCCCTTTCTTCCTCGGCTTTTTTCCGGTCGGTGATATCCCGCATGATTCCACGAAATCCCGCAGCGCCTCCCGAGGAATCGCTTATCAATGATGCGGAGATTTCCACGTGCCGGATCTCACCGTCAGGCCGGCAGATTTGAAGATCAAAGGCTTTGACCGGTTTTTCAGTTTGATAAATCCGTCTGAATGTCCGCAGCAACCTTTTGGCACCTGCCGGAGTGGTATACGCACGGTAATTAACACCCACTATTTCATGATGGGAGCACCCCGCAATGACGCAGATCTGTTCGTTGAAAAAGGTGAAGTTCCCCGCTGTATCAACCTCATAATACCCCTCTTCGATATTGTCAATAATCGCCCGGTACTTCTCCTCGCTCTCCCTGAGGGCCTGCTCCTTCTGTTTTTGTTCCGTAATGTCGCATACGGTGATCATGCCGGCAGGTCTGTCTTGATAAAAACAATTCGCGCCGGTAAGGGAAATCCACCGTACAGCGTCGTCTTTGCCCAGTATCTTGAAATCGTAGGTCGGGGGGGCTTTTTCCCCTGCCTGCCGCTTAAGCCCTCTTTCTCTTACCATGTCCCGGTGGTCCGGATGTACGATCTCCCAGAACTTCATCCGGTACAGGTCATCGGCAGGATAACCCGAAATTTGCTCGCCGGCGGGATTTGTATACACCCAGTGGTCATCCTGGTAAATGAGGATGCCATAGGGGCAGGCCTCTGCCAGGGATCTGAATTTCTCCTCGCTTTCCCGCAGCTGCCCGTTTACCTTTTTCTTCTCATCTATATCCCTGCTGACGTTCAGATAACCCGTGTGACGCCCGGTTTCATCCCGGAGAAGGGACACCCATGATTCTGACCATATCGTGGATCCGTCTTTTCTGACCATTTCCAGCTCAACCCGCCGGACAGGGTCGCTGCCATCCCCATCGGGCGTTGGCTTCAATTCGCTGCCGGAAAACAGTTTTCCTGTTCTTTCGCGGCACGCCGGGGTAATCGCTGCAGACAGCGGCTGTCCGATAAGCTCTTCCGGCTCGAAGCCCCGGGTGTATTTCACAGACGGGCTGATATAGGTATAAATAAGATTCGTGTCCAGCGTCGAAATAACTTCACGCATATTCTCCGCGATCAGGCGGTATTTTTCCTCCGCCTCGCTACGCGCCTTTTCGCACTGCGCAAGCTGTTTTTTCAATTCAGCGATCGGATCAGGGGAATAAACAGGCATTTTAGAATCTTCACGGGTTCTAATTATTACGGAAGCCTTGGGTTGATATCTGAAACATACTGCAGTAAACCGATAAAAAAGTCAAATTCAAAGCAATATGGACTGACCGGTCAATTCCTTATACAGCAGGGCGGCGGTGAAAATCCCCCCTGCGATTCCGGGAGTGTTTTTCGTGGCGGAGACATTGTAGAGGTTTTCAGGGCAGTTTTTTTCCTTTATGGACCCTTTCAGCACTTCATCGACGCTCATCCTGCGGCCATAGGCATTGCCGAACTCCCCGTTGGTCTGTTTTTCCGTGTCGATGCAGGAGACGATCTCTGCAAAGCGCAACCGGGATGAAACGCCCGGGAAAAGATTTCGGTCAAGGATTGCCACGATCTCCGAAGCCAGCGTTTCCTTGAACCGGCGCACCGCTTCTGTCCCCTGTTCATATATGGTCTTTTCCTGGAAATAATTGCCCGGGAAAAACATCACCAGGCCGTCGTGATCGTTTTGCGGCTCTCTTCCGAAGCCGTTGGCCGTGGGGGAGTTGATGAAGAGCATGCGCGGCGGTTTGGTAATATCCGGGGCGTTATAATCGATTTCTTTTCCATCCTGCCACCAGTAATTTCTGCCTTTCATTTCCCGGAGCAGGGGTTGTTGGCCATGCATCGCCATGCAGCAGGCGCCGATGGCGTGCGACGGCGTATAATCGAACGGCTCAGACGGTCTTCCCAGAAGGGCATAGGTGAGTCGTGGGGAAATATCGCTGAAAAGAAAATCGCACGCATACTCGTCGCCGTCTTCGCAAAAAGCAGAGGAAACGCGGTTATCTGTCGCTTGCAGGCGAACCACTTTCTTTCCGGTCGCAACGGTTCCACCGGCGTTGGTGATGACCCCTGCAAGAGCGTCGAAAAAATGATGAAATCCTTTTTCCGGGTACCAGGCCCCGTTATGATAATTTCCCGTGCCCACGATATAGGCAATGGCCGACATTTCCGATTCATTTTCCGCAAATATGCCGCCATGACCGTAAAGAATCCGCCTCGCAAGGGGGCTGATGCCGTACCGGTCGAAGAAATTGTTCAGCGTCATATAAATCGTTCTCCCCAGCCGGACTTTCATGGCCGAAGAGATTCGGGTGGTCAGAAGAAATTTCGTCGCATGCAGCAGCCTGCTTTCATTCAATGCGTTCTTCCGGAACAACTCCCTGTAGGCATCGTAAATGGAAATCATATCGGCAAACAGGCAGTCGAGCCGATCTGCTTCTTCCGGAAAAAGGGCCTTGATCTCCTCACTGAAACGCGCCAGACCCATGGGGACCTTGAAATCCAGGAAAAAATAATTTTTGCCTACCTTTTTGTCCCCGATGAAAAATCGTTCAAAGCCCTCCGGATTCATGGGAACAAAAGGCGTTTCATGATGAATGTCCAGAAACCGCAAAAACCGGTCCCCTGTTTCCCCTTCCCCGAAATCCCATACGTACTGCGGCCCCATGGAGAACCGCATGCCGTTTATCCGCAGGCATCGGCCGTGCCCGCCGATATATTGGTCATTGGACTCCAGCACCGTCACGTTGCAGCCTTTTTTCGCGAAAAGCGCACCGGCGGCCATACCGCCGATGCCGCTGCCAACCACCACGATCTTTTTCATCGTTTTCCTTTCCGGCGAGATAAAGGCAGTACAGCGGCTCCCCTTTTCCGGGAACCATCTATCAGGGCCTGCTGCTCCTGAAACCTGTAAATGTAACCTTTCGTGCGCTGATGTGCCCCAGAATTTTCAGGCCGGTCCGAAGCCTTCCCAGGCGGCGCTTTTTTTTCAGGATGGTATCGTAGAGTTCGACGGTATCCTTCGGAGGGATGTTTGGCGCCGCCCTTGACACGAGGGACATGGCCCCCTTTTTACAGGAAGGTACGCATACGCCGCAGCCGATGCACCCCGAAGGATCCACCGCAGCGATGTTATCGCGCAGAGCAATGGCATCCACGTGGCATCTTTCCATGCACCTGCCGCATCCCACACACAAGTCCGGATCGGCCTGGGCGTAAAAATTGCCGGCGGCAAAATCAGCCCGGTTCGGTACGTGCCTGAGCGTGGACAAAATCCCGCAGCAGCACCCGCAGCAGGCACAAATCGCCTGGGGCTCCTGCTCATTGGTCGCCTGAAGGACCAGCCCCTCATTCTCGGATTGCGCCAGGATCTCCAACGCCTCTTTGCTGGTAATTTTCCTGAGCCACCCCTGCCGGCTGTACATGTCAAAATAATCCCGCAGGCCGAGGCACAAACTGCGGCGCTGGGTAGCCCTGCAGGGGTCGCCGGCCAGATCCTTCCCCCTGCGGCAAATGCAGTCGGCAACGCCGATTCTTTCCCCGGCTTCCTCGACAAGGCGCCGTGCCTCGTCATAGGTGGCAATATGCTGCTTTTCGTCAATGCTTTGGCCGATGGGGATCACGCGCATCTGAGGAATTGCCGTGGACAGGTATTCCAGACCATATCCTTCGCGAAAGTAGCAGGCGGCATCCTCATAAAAACCGGGCGTCAGCCGCGAAAGCTGGAATTCAAACATTCCCACCACAAATGGGGCCAGGGCGTAATGGATCCGGCCGTCAATAACCTTGGGGAAAATACTGCCTTTTTCGGCCATTTCATGCAACATCGCTTCACAGGCGGCGCGGTCGGCCCCATTGAAAAGGTGCTTCTCCGCTTTTGGGCAGATCACCTCGGGGGGCTCGAATACGTGGGACATCACGGTCGCCATTACCGCCTGCTCCGGGGTAAAAATCCGCTCGAGAATGCGCAGCTCCACACCGGAACGGGTTGCAGGATAACCCACCGGCATCCTGTGCAGATGCTTCCGAAGCGTTTTGTAGATCTTTTTTTCTCCGTGCATATGGCTATTCGCTTTGATATATAAGATGCGCGCTGTTATACAATGATGATAAGAACGCTGTTTTCCGTGCTTGAATAATGCTGCAGAATGTATAAAAATACGTATAGCAACACAATGGTTTTCTATAACCTATCTCAAAATAACGTTTTTTCCCGGAGTCCTTGCCATGCTGCATTTTCTGCCTGCGCCCCTTCGCGGCGCAATCGCGCTTCTTCTTTATGCGGTCAATACCATCGGATGCTTTATCACGATGACGCCCTTCATGCTCCTGAAAGGGATTGTCTTTCATGAAAACGCGCGCAATTTTTTTACCACCGTGCTCATGAACCTCGGAACGGCGTGGATCACCCTCAACAGCCTCATCCTTAGGCTTACCCAAAACATTGAAATAAAGCGGGAGTTTGAGGATGAAGCCGGATTTGACCATTTTTCCACCCGAAAATCCTACCTGGTCATCAGCAACCACCGCTCCTGGGCGGACATCCTGCTCTTGCAGCATATTTTCAACCGGCGCATCCCCTATTTGAAGTTCTTCCTCAAAAAAGAGCTGATATGGGTCCCTCTTCTGGGTATTGCATGGTGGGCGCTCGATTTTCCGTTTATGAAACGCTATCCGAAAGAATACCTGGAAAAGCATCCTGAACAAAAGGGAAAGGATATTGAAACAACGCGAAAGTACTGTGAAAAATTCAAATATTCTCCCATATCGGTGATCAATTTCCTGGAAGGCACGCGGTTTGACCGCAAGAAGCAAGAAAAGCAGCAATCCCCCTTTCGCCATCTCCTGAAGCCCAGGGCCGGGGGGATCGGCATCGTGCTCTCCAGCATGGGGGAGCACCTCTCAAGGATCATCGATGTCACCATCGTTTACCCTGAAAACCGTCCGCCTATCCCCTTCTGGGAATTTTTGAAGGGCAACATCCCCGTTGCGGTGATTCATATCCGCTCCTATCCGATTCCGGAAAAATTTGCAGGGAAAAATTACGAAACCGACGAGGTCTTTAAAACCGATTTCCAGCAGTGGATCAACCAGATCTGGATGGAAAAGGACGAAAGAATTGAAAAAATCCTGCACCCATAAGGCCGGAGGACGAATCCGACCTCCGGCCTTCGGACTTACCGCTCCAGCCCCCTTATCTGGTCGGCCACGTCCTGGAGCTTGTCGATGGCTTCCTGAAGTCCCCGGCGGATCGCTTCCAGTCCCTCCGCGGGCACACCCGGTTCAGTAGGGGGCAAAGCCTCCTCGTATTCTTCCAGTCCCGCGTCCGATTCAACCGGCAGCGCAACCGTCGGCCGTTTTCCCACCAGGGCGTCCACCGAACCCCCCAGTGATGGATGCATCACCACCCTTCGGCTGTCCGCAAGGATAATGCGCCGGAGCTCCGGGAACTCGAGCGATTCGGGCTTCAGGAAAACCGGCTCCGCATACAGCAGGCTTTCTCCGAGAGGAATGACCAGGATATTTCCGCGCAGCACCTCGGAGCCGACCTGCCCCCACAGGGTGAACTGCTCGGAAATTACCGCGTCGTTGTCGATCCTGGCCTCCACCTGCCTGGGTCCGTCCACGTGGCGGCCGGACGGAAAACGGTAGAGGATTTTTTCACCGTAGTTTTCCCCGTCGTTTCTTGCCGCCATCCACCCGACCAGGTTGTGCCGTTTGTCGGGCGTAAACGGCTGGATCAGAAGGAATTCCTCCTTTTCCTCCCCCGGAAGGCGCGCCACGATGTAATACGGCCGCAGGGTATCCGTCCTGCCAAAGGCCGCGTGCTGGGGTACGGACCACTGGTCTTCCTTGTTATAGAACACCACCGGGTCGGTCATGTGGTACTGGAGCAGCATCCGCGACTGGACGCTGAACTGGTCCATGGGATACCGGACGTGATCCCTGAGATATTCCGGCATTTCACCGACCGGTTTGAACACCTCGGGGAAGATCTCCATGTAGGTCTGGATGATGGGGCATGATTCATCGAAGACGTAGTAATCAATACTGCCGTCGTAGGCGTCGATCACCGCCTTGACGCTGTTTCTCATGTAATTGAAGCGCTCCTGCCAGGGGGTGGAATAGGGAAAACGGCTGGTAATGGTGTAGGCGTCCTGGATGAAGAAGAGCCGGCCGTCGGCAACCACCGTGTAGGCTTCATTGTCCCGCATCAGAAACGGGGTGATGGTGGAAAACCGCTCGGGAACCGTCCGCCGGTACTGAACCCGGCTTTCCGGCTCGATTTCTCCGGAAATCAGGATATTGACGTCCTTGAACTGCCAGGCGTAGAGAAGCCTGCGGAAAAAGGAGCCGACTTCCACGCCGCCATTCCCCTGGTAATGGGTATAGACAGGTCCGTCCGATCCCGGGTAATTGAACTCTTCCATGCGGCTGTTGACAATGGCAAAGGGCAGGCTTTTCAGCCCGTAATAAATCTCCGGCCGGTCAAGCGGGATGTCACCGACCGGGGGAAGATCCCGGATGAAAAAATTGGGGCGCCCGCCTTCCGCCACCTCGGTGACCGGGCTCATGGCGACCCCGTACCCATGGGTGAACTGAAGATACCGGTTGACCCAGCGCTGCGCCTCGGTCGGCAGCTTTTCAGAAGAAAGCTCCCGTGTGGACAACATCACCTGCCGAAGCTGATCGTCCACCATGTAGCGGTCCGTCTGAACGCTGATAAAATCATAATAGAGCCGGAAAAACTGAATCTGGTTGTAGCTCTGGAGCAGCGGCCCCTCATCCCAGAAACGCAGGTTCCGGATGGTACCCTGGTTGTCCGCAACGGTTTCGGGCTGGACCTCCCCCCGTGCCGGATGCTCCATGCCGACCATGTCCTCCAGTCCGTAGGCCTTGCGTGTAAATGCGATATTGCTGGCAATAAAATCCCTTTCCCGGGCCAATTCGCTGGGCTCCACCCGGAGACGCTGCACCGCGCCCGGGAGCAGGCCGCCGCCCAGAAAATTCAACACCAGCCATACGCCGATGCTCACGTAGAGCAGCCGGTATCCCGTTGTACGGATGGCGGCCAGAAGCACGCCCCCACTGGCGATGGCAACAAATGTCAAAAAGGTGCGGGCCGGAAGCGTCACATGGTAATCCGTGTAACCGACCCCATACACCGCACCGGTCCTGGAAAAAAGCAGTTCGTATCGCCCCAGCCAGTGTCCCGCGGCGATCAGCAGAAAGAGCAGTGCCCCCAGGATCAGGATATGGGTTCGGACGCGCCCCTCGAAAACAAACGCCTCCCCCCTGAGGCTGCTGGAAACGTAATACAACCCGGCGACAAACAGCAAGGTTACCACCAGCGCGCCCATAAGCCATGTCCGAACGAAATCGAGTATGGGCAGGGTAAAAACGTAAAAAGACAGGTCTTTGTCAAAGACGGGATCGGTCTCGCCAAAGGCGACACCGTTAAAAAACCGCAGAAACATCTCCCACCGGCCGGAGGGGTGGCTTGCGAGATACGTTGCACCAAGGACAACGGCCAATATGCCGATCCAGAGTATAAGCCGGCGGGAAAGCTGGTACTTGGCCGGTGACAATTCTTTGCCGGGCGTCCATTGATAGTGTTCTGTATTCCGGTACGCGATGAACAGGTTGGGCGCCGCAATCCCCGCAAAAACCAGGAGCGCAAGCAAATACAGCCATAGCTGCGTAAACACGCGTACAAAAATAACCTGCTCATGTTCCACCCCGGAAAACCACAGCCAGTCGGTGTAAAAGAGCCGGGCCCAGTTGAGCCCCATCAATACGGCGACGACCAGCAACCCGGCCAGTATCAGCTTGACCAGATAGGTGAATCGTGCGAAATCAATGTCTTCAAGCCGAAACGGCTGCTGCGGCGGACCGCCTGAGCCTGAATCCCCGGGTCCAAATGAATTTGTCATTCCTGCGCTCCTGTTATATTCGGATCATGGAAAATGTCATTCACTTCATTTCTTTACCGTATGGTTCATCCGTTATCAAAGCAAGCCCTTCGGGTCAACCGATACCGGAAGAATTCATGCGGACGGTTTTGCCCCCTTGACGTATCCCGAAAGCAACTCTTCCCCGGCTGCAAATTCGATCCCGATACCGACCCCGACGCCGACGCCGATAAAAGCGAAAAAGACCGATCAACCGGCATACATACCTTATAAGACCATGTCCGGATCGCCCTTCAGGAAAGCCGGCCAACATAATCCTCATACCCAAACGTTTTGACCATCGTGAACGCATCGGCGTCTGCATCGTAGCGGGCAATGGCCGGCAGATTGATGCCGTTGAACATGTTGGTCTTGACCATGGAATAATGCGCCATGTCGTGAAAAACCAGCCGGTCGCCAATTTGTAACGGCTGATCGAAGCTGTAGTCGCCGATCACGTCCCCGGCCAGGCACGACGGGCCGGCCAGACGATAGGTATACGGCTTTTCATCCGCTTTCCCCGCGCCTTCCACTTCAGGGCGATACGGCATTTCCAGGACATCGGGCATGTGGGTGGCGGCGGAGACGTCCAGAATGGCGATGTCCATACGATTGAAGACGATATCCAGCACTGTGGCGGACAATATGCCGGCATTCAGGGCAACGGCTTCGCCCGGTTCGATGTAGACATCAACGCCGTAGCGGGCTTGTGCCCATTTGATAAGATCGCACAACCGATCGACCTGGTAATCCGCCCTTGTGACATGGTGCCCGCCCCCCATATTCAGCCAGGACATGCCTTTCATGAAGTTGCCGAATCGCCTGTCAAAGGCGGCAAGCGTTCTTTCCAGGGCGTCGGCGTTCTGCTCGCACAGGGTGTGGAAATGAAGCCCGGAGATGCCATCCAGGGAGCGCCCGTTGAAGCGGTCGGCCGTGATGCCCAGCCGGGAGCCGGGAGCGCACGGGTCATACAGAGGGGCGGGGGATTCAGAGTGCTCCGGGTTGACCCGCAGGCCGCATTTGACACGCGCTCCCTGCGCACGCACCACGGGCCCGAATCGTTCCCACTGGGGAAACGAGTTGAAAACAACGCAGCCGGAATGCGCAATCACCTCCACAATGTCGTCTTCGCTGTACGCCGCTGAAAACGTGTGAACCTCGCCGCCGAAAAGCTCCCTTCCCAGCCGGGCTTCAAAAGGCGAACTGGCGCACGTGCCGTCCAGGGTTTCCCTGAGCAGGGGGAACACGCTGTGCATGGCAAAGGCCTTGAGCGCCAGAAGTATCCGGCATCCGGTTTCCTGCTTCACATGCCGCAACACCTCCAGGTTTTTCCGGAGCGCCTGGTCGCTCACGATAAAACAGGGCGAGGGAACGCACGACAAATCCGCGGTTAAAGGAAAATCTCTGTCCATGGCAATCCGTATTGGTTCAGGGCCTCCATGAAGGGGTCAGGGTCGAACTGCTCCATGTTGAAAACGCCCGCGCCCCGCCAGAGGTTTTTCGCCATCATCATGGCCCCGATCATGGCCGGAACCCCCGTGGTATAGGAAATCGCCTGCGACCCGACCTCCCGGTACGCCTCCTGGTGGTCGCAGATATTGTAGATGTAATACTGCCTTTCCCGGCCGTCCCTGACGCCCTTGATCAGGCAGCCGATGCAGGTGCGCCCCTTTGTCACCGGCCCAAGGGACCCCGGGTCCGGCAAAAGCGCTTTTAAAAACTTGAGCGGCACGATTTCCCGCCCCTCGTAAATCACGGGATCGATGCGCGTCATGCCGATGTTTTCAAGCACTTCCAGGTGTTTCAAATAATTGTCCGAAAACGTCATCCAGAAACGGGCCTGCCGCATCTCCGGCATGTGCCGGACCAGCGACTCCAGCTCCTCGTGGTACATCAGGTAAATTTTTTTCGGCCCGATGCCCTCCGGAAAATCGAATGTTTTGGACACGGAGAGCGGTTCGGTCGCCACCCATTTCCCTGCCTCGAAGTATTTGCCTTTTGCACTGACCTCCCGGATATTGATTTCCGGGTTGAAATTGGTGGCAAAGGGGTGGCCGTGATCCCCCGCGTTGCAGTCCATGATGTCAAGTTCATGGATCTCGTCGAAATGATGTTTTTTCGCCCATGCGCAGAACACGTTGGTCACGCCGGGATCGAAGCCGCTTCCCAAAAGCGCCATCCGCCCCGCCTCCCGGAACCGGTCGTGATAGTTCCACTGCCACTCGTAGCAGAACCGGGCCTCGTCCGGGGGTTCATAGTTGGCCGTGTCCAGGTAGTCGACGCCCGCCTTGAGGCATGCGTCCATGATGGTCAGGTCCTGGTACGGAAGGGCGACGTTGATGACCATATCCGGCCGGAACCTTTCCATCAGCGAAACGGTTTCCCCGACATTGTCCGCATCCACCTGCGCGGTGTCGATTTTCCGCGGCAGGTCCGCCGCGATCTCATGACATTTTTCAACCGTTCGGCTGGCCAGGCAGATCTCCGCAAAAACCTCCGGCAGCCGGGCGCATTTGTGCGCAACCACTCTGCCCACGCCGCCGGCTCCGATAATAAGCACTCTTGCCATAAAGACACAATCCTTTGCCTGTTGCGTTGACGCGTCGCGGAGGATGATATTTCCGCGGGGCTCCGGCAGTAAACGGACGACCGTTACGCCCATGCACGGAACCGTCAAATACCCCATGACTACTTGTTTTTACCGTGTTTTGCAATAAAAATCCTTTCAGGGCAAACGGCCATCCCGCTGGAAAATCTTGCATTTGCCGCTTTTTGCATATATTTTGACGAAAATCCCTGAACCGGAAACAAACACGACGCGGGCGAAACAGCGCGTCCTTGAGGAAACGATCCGCCCGGGAGATTGTTTATGCCTGTTATCCAAATAGTAACCCTGGCGGTCGTGCAGGGGCTAACGGAGTTTTTGCCTGTTTCCAGCTCGGCCCACCTTCTGCTGGTTCCGGTTTTCACCGGATGGCCGGACCAGGGAATTGCTTTTGACGTGGGGCTCCACGCGGGAACGCTGAGCGCGGTAATCGCCTATTTCCGAGAAGAAATCGCCGGTATGTCTTCGGCATGGTGGCACTCGATCGCCAAAAGAGAGATGACCGATCAAGCACGGCTCGCATGGGCGATCCTTTTCGGTACCATTCCTGTGGGGGTCGCCGGTCTGATGATGAGAGGCTTGGTGGCCGGGGCTTTCCGTTCCCCGATCGTTACCGCCGGCGGGCTCATCGGTTTCGGCCTTCTCCTCGGCTGGGCCGACTGGCGGAAAAAAGGGGAGCGAACAATCGCCCAGATTCGCTGGCGGGATGTCTTTTTTATCGGCTGCGCCCAGGCGCTTGCCCTGATACCGGGCACCTCGCGTTCGGGCATTACCATAACAGCGGGGCTCCTGTCGGGATTTTCCCGGAAGGAGGCCGCGCGCTTTTCATTTCTGCTCGCGATCCCGGTCATCGCCCTTGCCGGCCTCATGGAAACCCGAACCCTTGTGCAGACAGGATCAACGGTGGACTGGCCGGCCCTGTTGGGCGGAATGCTGATTGCCGCGATTACCGCTTTCGCATGCATTCACTACTTTCTGGCCCTTATCCACCGCATCGGGATGCAGCCATTCGTGGCCTACCGCGTCCTTTTGGGGCTTCTGCTGCTTGTCTTGTATCTCTAGCGGCAATCGCCCCCGATAGCGCCATCGCAGAAACATATACAAGCCATCTCAAAAAAATCTTTTGGCCCAATATCTTCGTTGGCGGTGAAATGGAAATCCTCGGAATACTCCAGTATGCCTCCGGTTACCATTTCACCTCCGCCTTGATCTTGAACCAAAATCTTTTTTTTGAGATGGCTTGCACTCATTTTTTGAAATGACCGCTTTTATGCAGCGGCATACAGGTTCAAATACCAGGAAGCGATCCCGAAATAAATCACCACGCCGCCGATATCGGCCATGGAGGTTACCAAAGGGGCGCTTGCCGTGGCAGGGTCCAGGTTCAGACGGGTAAGCAAAAACGGCAGAGACATCCCCAAAAGACTGCCGAACAGCACCACGCATACCATGGCCAGGGCGACGATCACCGCCACGTCCGGCCCGCCCCGGAAAATCCCGATAAGCGATACCGCTATCCCCATGCATACCCCGATACAAAGGGCGATGCCGATTTCTTTTCCCAGCAGCCAGAACCAGTCCTTTTTCATGACGTCTCCGATAGCCAGGGCGCGAACCATCAGGGTGGCCGACTGCGCTCCGGCGTTCCCCCCGCTGCCGATGAGCAGCGGGAGAAAGAAAACCAGCGCCACCGTGGCCTGTATGGTTTCCTCGTAATAGGCGATACCGGCGCCGGAAAAAATATTCATGAACACCAGGGCGAGCAGCCACGGGAGCCGCTTCTGAATCAACAGCCACGAGCTTGCATCCCTCAGTCCGATGTCCACGAGGTCCTCCGGGCCGGTGCCGGGACTGATGGAGCCCATCCGGTGAAAGTCCTCGGTGGCTTCCTCTTCGATAACGTCGTGTACGTCGTCAAAGGTGATAATCCCTACCAGCGCGTCATTGCCGTTGGTGACCGGTATGGCCAGCAGGTCGTACTTGGCCATCTGCCGGGCCACCTCCTCCTGATCATCATGGACCTTGGCGCAAATGGGGTCGCGCCGCATTATATCCTCAATCCGCTTGCCCGGCTTGGACAGGATCAGTTCCCGGAGGGAAACCAGCCCGATGAGCCGCCGCTCAACGTCAATCACGTAGGCATAATAGATGGTTTCCTTATCGGGCGCTTCCAGGCGGAGTTTGTCGATGGCCTGCCGGGCGGTCAGGTGCGGCGAGAGGGTGGCGTACTCGCTGGTCATCAGCGCGCCGGCCGTGTCTTCTTCATAGGAGCTGAGCCTGAGAATATCCTCCCGCTCCTTTTTGGCCAGATGGTGGAGAAGGGTTTCACCGCGTTCGTCCGGCATGGACTGGATCAGGTCCACCCGGTCGTCGGAAGACATTTTCGCAATGACTTTTGCCAGCGCGTCATCGGGGAGCCTTGCCGCGATTTCCCGCTGGTCGTCATAGTCCATGTGCACCAGCACATCGGCGCAGCAATCCGGCGTCAGCCGTGAAAAGATGTCCACGGCCTGCTCCAGCTCCAGTTCGGAAAATTGTGCGGCAAGATCCGCCGGGTGCTCGGATTCGCACAATCGCCGAAGGGTCTGGTCGTCGGCATGTTCAGCATATTCGCCCGAACCGGGCGCAGAAGGGCTGGTTGGAAACTTGAGGGGTTCGTTCACGGCCCTACCTCCTTATTGATCATGGTCCGCCTCAAATAGACAGGCGGACCGGAGGGCAAGGCCTTCCGGCAGGAAATCAGGGCGTATTGCGCTTACACATACACCCCGTGTTTCTTCCGCGTGTCGTTACGGGCGGGTTTTCATGAAAATGCTTTTCAGTGAAAATTACAGACATCGATAAGTGATAACTACCACCTTCGTCATCCATTTCCGTATTCTCCATAAAGCAGTTGACATCTCCCTTAAAGGTTGCTCAACACAGGCAAAACACCTGTAAAATATAAAACTTAATAAGTATACCCGAAGACCTTTCCTTTTGTCAAATAAAAACGCGGTCGGTTCCGGATAAATCTTACTTCCGGTAATCGTCGGCAATGATGTCATAGCGCCGCATGACCTGCTGGAGGCTTTGCCGCTCCAGTCCGCATTTGGCCGCGGCGCGGGTGACGTTGCCGCCGGTCTCCGAAAGGAGGCGGCCGATGTACATGTCGTTGAAACGACGCAATACCGTTTCCTTGGCTTCCCTGTATGGCAGGGCAACGGATATGTCGTCGATATTGAGGCCGCCGGGGCTGGCTGGCCGGGCCTCTCCCAGCGGAATATCCTCCCGGCGAATCACATCGTCTTTTGAAAAAAGAATTCCCTGGACAATGGCGTTTTCCAGTTCCCGCACGTTTCCCTTCCACCGGCAGGCGGTTATGGCCTGCAGCAATTCCGGGGAGAGCGTTTTTCCGGGACGCTGCAGCTTGGTGCAGTGCTTCTGCACGAGATGGGCCGCGATCAGCGGAATATCCTCCGGCCGCTCCCGCAGCGGGGGCAGTTCGATAGGGAGCACGTTCAGGCGGTAAAAAAAGTCCTCCCTGAACGCCCCCTGCTGAATCCGCTGCTCAAGATCCCGGTTGGTCGAGGCGATAATCCGGACATCCACCTTCACCGTCCGGGTGTCGCCCAGCGGCTTGATCTCCTTTTCCTGGATAACACGCAGCAGTTTGGTCTGGATGGCAGGGCTCACATCCCCGATTTCATCCAAAAAAATGGATCCCCCGTGGGCTTCATGGAAGAGGCCGTTGCGGTCGCGCGTGGCATGGGTAAAGGCCCCCTTTCTGTAGCCGAACAGCTCGCTTTCCAGGATCTGCTCCGGCACGGTGGGACAGTTGATGGCAACGAAGGGATGATTCCTTCGGCTGCTCAGTTCATGCACGGCCCGCGCCGTAAGATCTTTGCCGGTGCCGGACTCTCCGGTGATCAGTACGGTCAGTTCGGTCGCCGCCACCATTTGTATCGTCGCAAACACTTGCTGCATGACGTCGCTTTTCCCCACCAGACCGCAAAACTCGTGCGGCGTGGATGTTCCTGACTTGAGCCGTACGTTTTCCCGGATCAAACGGCTCCGTTCCAGGGCTTTTTCCAGTCGCACCAGCAGGGCATCGTGGTCAAAAGGCTTGGTAATGAAATCATAGGCGCCTTGTTTCATGGCGTGGACGGCGGTATCGATGTTGCCGTAGGCGGTCATCATGATCACCGTCTGATCCGGTCTTTGCCGGCGGATCAGCTCAAGGAGCTCCATCCCGTCCATCCCCGGCATCTTCATGTCGAGCAGGACCAACTCGAAGCGATTTTCAGAAAACAGTGAAAATGCCTCTTTTCCGGATTCCGCGGTCGTAACGTCGCAGTCAAGATCCGGGGTGAGGCTGCGCTTGAGAAGATCCAACAGATCGGGCTCGTCATCCACGATGAGTATTGAAAATTTTGCCATACAATGCTCCTTATGAATTGCCGGCCGTGTTCACCGGCAGTATAAGGGTAAACACTGAACCCTTGCCGGGTTCACTCGAAACCCGGATTTCGCCGCCATGGTTTTTGATTATGCCATAGCTCACCGCCAGGCCGAGACCCGTTCCCTCACCTGTGGGCTTGGTCGTGAAAAACGGATCAAATATCCGGTCGAGGTCCTTCACGTCGATTCCATAGCCGTCATCGGCTACACTTACCATCACCTGCCTTTCCTGATCATCGTAGCCGGTCGAAATGGTGATGCTCCCGTTGTCGCCCACCGCATGACGGGCGTTCATCACGAGGTTGACGAGCACCTGCTTGATCTTCTTTTCGTCCATGTACATGGGTATGACCTTTTCATCATAGCGGGTCTCAATGTGTATTTTTTCCGTTTTGGCGCGGTGCCGTATAAACACCAGGACATCGTCAATGACCTCGTGGATATTGATTTCCGATTTCTCCGGCGCTGAACGCCGGGCAAAATGGAGCAGATCCTCCACAATGGCCTTGCAGTTGCGGGCATGCTTTAGAATTACCTGCAGATCCTGCTGTTTCTGGGAATCCGGCTTTTCACCGCGCAGCAGAAGTTGGGTGTATCCCTGGATAACGCCCAAGGGATTGTTGATCTCGTGGGCGATGCCGGAGGAAAGCTGGCCGATGGATGCCAGGCGGTCGGTTTGCGCCATCTGTTTTTCGTGTTTCAAAAGCGCTTCCGTGCGCTCCTGTACACGGTTTTCAAGGGTGCGGTTCAATTCCATCAGCTCCGACTGGGTTTCCTGAAGCATTTTCCGTTCCGAGAAGATCTCCTGATAGATATGCCATGCCCCGTTGAAAAACAGCGTAACCGCGGCGACGATAATCAGCAGAAGAGTGTTGAGGCTGCCGCTGACGGGGCGTATATGCGCCCATACGGCACCGTGCCCCGCGACAAAAAGCATCTGCTTGAGAATATGCCCCGCGGACCGGGAAATGGCAAATCCGGCCAGGCAGACGCAGACCCACAGGAGGAATGTCCAGACGAGATTATCCGGATCTCTCCGGTTCAGGCGCCAGGCATACCGGATGGCCAGAACGGAAAAAATAATCATGAGTATTGCGCCCAGGACGTCCACGGTAATGATGGGGATCCAGGTAATCGTCATGCAGGATCCTCCCTTTTTGCATCCGCGTCCGGCTCTCCGCCCGAATCTTTTTGCGATGAAAGGCGGCCCAACCCCCGGTACAAAAAAAACAACGCCGGTACGCAAAGGAGGTGATCGAGCTTGACAATATAATATAACCAGGCCAGCGCCACCCCGCCCCTTGATGGTTCAACATGCATCGTCCAGGTATCCATTCGGCTGACAGAGATCCATCCCAGCTGTTCATCCAGCAGGTGCGCGATAAATGCGCCTGTGGACCATAGAATCAGAAAAAACGCAGCGTAGCGAATCTCGCGCCATCCCGGCTGCACTGATAATTTCCGGTTGTGGAGCCAGTAGATCAGGATGGCCATGGAAAAAACAAAAAAAACATGGGACAACTGGTGCACGACAATCCCTTCCGGATCGCCGTGGGGCTGGGTGGCCATTACCGGATGCGGCACGGCCAAAAGCAGGAAAAGAGCACCCGCCAAAACTATAAACAAAGGTTTGCCGCGCAATGCCATGTTTCGCCTTTTATTCGCCGGTTTACTCGCTGGGGGGTTTGTTTTTCCAGAACCGCTCGGGCACGCCGCCGTGACGGTCGACCTCCCTCATGCTGATCATTTCCTCGCGCTCCGGCGCATTCGACCCGGCATCCGGCCCGGAAATAAAACCGGATATCCAGCGCTTGAGCATGGCCCACAGGATCCGGCACAGGATATACATGGGGATCATTACAGCGGAGAAGGTGACGCTGTCCCCCAGCAAGGGCATGGGAAACAGGATTTCCAGTCGGATATGTCCGAACCGGGTGTTCATCCAGGCAAGGGCAAAGGGTATGGGCCATAAGACCGCCGCGCCCAGGGTGATCATGTTGAAAAAGTACTTGCCGAAGGCCTCATTGGCCTCCTTGTTGCAAAGCTGGTAATTTTCCTTGTCCTTGAGCACAAGGGCCTTGACAGAGAGGTTGTGCATTCGGGTCATGGATGCCCGCAGCCGCTGAAGATATTCCTTGTTGAACCCGGACGC
Organism: Desulfobacteraceae bacterium; assembly: GCA_011389935.1. Taxonomy (GTDB): domain Bacteria; phylum Desulfobacterota; class Desulfobacteria; order Desulfobacterales; family Desulfosalsimonadaceae; genus B1SED10-16. The sequence continues at coordinate 77,009 of JAABTJ010000008.1, read as the reverse complement.
GATGCGGAAGGTGATCTCCCCCAATAGAATGCACCAGATGCAAAGGACCATGGTCCCGAAATAAAAACCGGCTACCGGATTATCGAAAATCCGGTACGGGGTGATAAGCACCAGGTCCAGCCATGCGTATGCGTGATCCCACCAGCTCATAAATGGTTCCAACGTTTTTTTGCAGGTATTGCGTAAAAAACCCAACCAAAGCTGCAGGGCGGCTTTACCACGAGTAAAGCCGCCCTGCAGCATGTCAAGCAAGGCAATTCTGATAGAGTTTCCGTATATGCAACAAGTATATCCTCTATCCGCCGGTGATGAGGGAGATGATATCCTTGCCGATAAAACCACGGGCCATGTAGTTGAGCCCCACGTAAAATGCCAGCACAATAAAGATCCTGGTAAGGACTTTATCCGGAATGTACTGGGAGGTGCGCGGCCCCACCATGGATCCGACGAAAATACCCACCAGCTGGGTCCCGATCAGGGGCCAGTGGACCAGGACGCCCGCAGCCAGGTAGCTCAGGATCGACGTGATCATGCCGACCAGAACGGCCAGGGCCGATGTTCCGGCAGCCAGGTACATGGGCAGGCCTGCGATTGCGGTGATAAAGGGGACCAGCATGAATCCGCCGCCAACCCCCAGAAAGGACGCAATGGCTGCGATCACGAAACCACCCAGAATCGGGAAGAGCGGATTAAAGGAAAATTCAACCCCGTAAAAGGTAAAGCTCATTTTTTTGGCACTCAGGGAGGTGACCTTGACGCCCAGTTCACTGATATCAACGGCTTCGCCGCTTCTTTTCCGCTTCATGGTCGTTTCAAAGGCATCGGCGGCGGCCTTGGCCTTTTGCCGGTTCTTCTGCCCCCGGGGCGTGGTCTGGTAGAGCATGTAGCAGCCCAGAACAAGGACGAAAATGCCGAAAAAACCAACGTATCCGGCAAACGAAATGCGACCGGCGGTCAGGGTGGGTACCAGATAGCTTCCCAGAATGGATCCTGCAGCCAGGGCTATCCCCACCGGCGCGACCAATCGGCCCAGTTTAAAGTAGTTGATGGTGGAGACCAGGGCGCTGAAGCCCACAAGGAACTGGTTGCCGACCCGGATTGTATCTGTTACCGCGGTGTTCAGCTCCGCTGAGGTTCCCTTGAAGGTGTCCGCGTAATCACCCAAGCCGTAGATGGTAATGTGCCCGACGCCAGCCAGAATCCCCCCGAACGCGCCCACGGTGGAAAAAACCCAGCCCACCAGGCAGGCCCAGAAAAAAGCAAGAATCAGGTTGATCTGCGGCGCCCCCGGGATCCCGAGGTAGCCTTCCGGGTCCTCCTTGTTCAGGATGCCCTGGTCGTGGGCCGCCTGAATAGCATCCGCCAGGGCGTGCGGGTTCTGCGCCACATCGCGGGTTTCCGCCATGACAGTGCCCTGCATGGCCAAAAACAGAACCAATGCGGCAAGGCAGGCCATTAAAAGTTTTTTGTGCATACATTGCCTCCTTTTGTACTTCTTCGTTAAAAACCAGAATGGCGGCGAAACGCCTGGAAATAGAATCGAGCGAGCCCGCACACCGGGGCCGGCTTCAGACATATCAACGGAAACAACCATTGCAACTGTTGTGCCATTTCCAACCGAACGTCCATAAAGAACCGCATGAATGCCGCTCACTGGTTTCCAGTTTACAGGCCTGCCCGGCCCTGAAGGTTTTTTTGCCTTCCGCCATTGCCCCCGGAAAATGTCCGCGCTTTCATAGTTACGTCCACGCTCCGGGCTGCTGCAGGGGAACAACTGCAAGCAAAATGGTGCAATATTTTCTTGCACCAAACAAAAGCGCTATATATTATAGGATGTTATAGTAATGCATGTTTTTTATATCAATGCAAGTTTTTTATTGCATACAAGCCCTCTCAAAAAAAAGATATTGGGCCAAAAGATTTTTTTGAGATGGCTTGTAACCAGAAAGCGACCTTTGCGCCAGGATACGCCCATGCCGGAGAAAGCCGTTTTGAGTGCCAGCGGATTTATCCCTCCCCTTACAGCAAATGAATCGAAAAAAAATGGCGTCGCTGCCAGAAAAAAATGCCATACCCGGTTTCCCGGTGCACATGCGCCAACACGGCAACCATTTTATACAATACCGTGCGGGCATGGGAGGTCACATCTTCCACTGGTATACATTTTGCAATTGTCTTGCTGTTGTTATACAATGAATTCGAAAAAAAACGAACTCGTTTGACAAGTGAATAAACCCTTAACCCAAAAACCCAAAGAACGGATAACGGTATTCATGGAAGAGACATCAGTATTCAGCCTATGTTTCATGTGCTCGGTCCGGTGCCCGATCCGGGTCCTGGTGAAAAACGGGCAGGTCAAATGGATTGAAGGAAACGACAACGTGGACGGACTGGGGAAAAGCCTGTGCCCCCGGGGGGCGGCGGGGATTTCTCTGCTCAATGATACAGAAAGGGTCCAGACGCCGCTGATCCGCGAGGGGAAACGTGGTTCCGGCAAATGGCGGAAAGCAAGCTGGGACGAGGCCCTGGATTACGTGGCGGAAAAGCTCTCCGCCATCATCAAGCATGACGGCCCTGAAAGCGTGGTTTTCGGTGAACGCACCAACCTGGGGACGCATGTGAGCAAAACCTTCATGAAAGCGCTCGGCTCCCCCAACCATTTTACCCATGACGCGCTGTGCAAGGGCTCTGTCAACACCGCGTTCCGGTCCATGTTCGGATACACGGATGCCCAGATGGGGCCGGACGTAAAAAACGCCAGGCAGATCATTCTGTATGGCCGCAACATGCTCGAGGCCATCGATCTCAAGGCAACGCGCGCGCTCATGGGGGCCATCGAAGGCGGGGCAAAACTCACGTATGTTGATCCACGCGTCAGCGTTACCGCCACCAAAGCCCACAACTACATGATGATCCGTCCCGGGACCGACCTGGCGCTGAACTACGCCCTGATCCATGTGATCCTGGAAGAAGAACTTTATGACCGGGAGTTTGTCAACCGATGGGTACTGGGGCTTGACGATCTGCGGAAGTTTATTGCACCGTATACGCCTGAATGGGCTGCCGAAGAAACCGGCATCGCAGCCGAACGGATCAAGGCGCTTGCCCGGGAAGCCGGCAAAAACAAACCGGCAACCCTGTTTCACTACGGTTACCGGGGGGCCCATTATCAGAACGAGATCTACCAGCGCCGCGCTATCCTGATACTCAACACGCTCATGGGCAACATTGAAGCCCCGGGGGGGCTTTTCTTCAAAAAAGGGCCGGGAGAAGCCGGCAGAAACGGCATTCGGAAGCTAACGGATCAGCCGTTGGGGAAACCGGCCGCCCCCCGGTTCGACCGATGCGGCACGGCAGCCTATCCATTGCCCGATCCGGCGCACGGCCTGCCCCAGATGCTGCCGGACGCAATTCTGAACGCCGACCCCTACCCCATCAAGGCGCTTATCGCCAACCGGCTCGACCCCGTTGCGTCCATGCCGGACGCGAACCATACCCGCAAGGCATTTGAACAACTCGACCTGATCGTCTCCATCGATATCAATTTCAGCGAAATCGCCGGCATATCCGATGTCATCCTGCCGGAATCAGTTTACCTGGAGCGCACCGACTGCGTTCAGGCGGCAAACGGCATGAAGCCGCAGCTTTTTTTGAGAACCCAGGCCGTGCCGCCCCGCTATGACACAATGGAAGCGCCTATGATCCTGAAAAAGCTTGGCGACCGACTGGGTATCGGCAGCTATTTTCCATATGACTCCGTTGAGGCGCTCGTGGACTGGCAGCTCGAGGGAAGCGGGTTTACCCGCCATGACTTTCTGGAAAAAGGGTTTGTCGCCTTCAGCAAAGAGCCGATCCGCTGGGACCGTGAAAACGGTCTGAAACTGAAAACCCCTTCCGGAAAAATCGAATTCAAATCGAGCCTTCTGGAAGATGCCGGTTTTGCATCCTTTCCGGACTATGCCCCCGTCCCTGAAATGCCGGACAAACAATCCTTCCGGCTGATTACCGGGCGTGTGGCGGTGCATACCCACGTATCCACCCAGAACAACCCCTATCTGAGTGAAATCTACCCGGAAAACATGGTATGGATTCACAAGGACCGGGCCGCGGAACTGGGTATTTCCACGGGTGACCGGGTACGGGTTTTCTCCGAACAGGGGGAAGGCGAACTCGATGCCCATGTCAGCGACCTCATCCACCGGGATGCGGCGTTTATGGTTCACGGTTTCGGCCACCGGGTGCTCCGGGCCAGACGCTCGTATAACCGGGGGGTATCCGATGCGGATCTCATGCGCCATGTAACCGATCCGGTCGGCGGCAGCCCGGGATTCCATGAAACCATTATCCAGATTGAAAAAATCAAACGGGCCAGCAGGGGCATGTCGCTGTTGGACGCCCACCGATAAGCGGTTCAGATAGCTGCGATAAACGTTTTGTGATGTATTATGACCAAAAAATGCCGTATATCATCACAGACACAGAAGAGACCCGGAGCTCCGAAAACGCTCTAACTTCAACCGCATCAATAAGATATTACAAACAAAGGCTTACGATATGAGCAAATACTATCTTTTTCAGGATACAAAAAACTGCATCAGTTGCCACGCCTGCGAAATACAGTGCAAAACCGCCAAGAACCTCCCCATCGGCCCCAGGTTATGCCAGGTCGTCCCCGTGGGACCGAAATTCGCGGGCAGCACACCTATGGCGACATACGTATTCATGTCCTGTTTTCACTGCGAAAACCCGTGGTGCGTCGCTTCCTGCCCGACGGGCGCTATGCAGAAGCGGCCCGAAGACGGAATCGTTTTTGTCGACCATGAACTCTGCGTAGGGTGCAAGGCGTGCATCCGCTCCTGTCCATGGGGCGCCCCCCAATGGAATCCGGATGCCAAAAAGGTCGTGAAATGCGATTACTGCAAAGACCGGATTGACATCGGGCTTGCGCCAGCCTGTGTCACCATCTGCACGACCGGATGTCTGCATTTTGGGCCCGCTGAAAAACTTCCCGGCATTCTGCGAAAGCGGCATGCGGAAAAAGTGGCCCAGACGGAAGAAGTGTAGGGCGGAGAAGATTTGGGCCGGAGGCGGCCATGTATCCATCAAACGAAACGGAACCGCAAACATGACGGAATCGCAAGCACCCAATAATATTGATCAGCTCAGCACGGCCCCTCCCTGCCCGGTGAACGACACCCGGCTGCGGCTTGACCGAAACATCGCCGGGGGCATCCTGTCCCACCCCAGAAGCCGGCGGATTGCCGAGGAGATCCGGGATCTTGTCAACGACGTCGCATGGGGGCGCGCCGGAAACGATCACATCCCCGCCATCCGGGAGTTGGTCGAGGAACTGGCTATGGATCCCAACGCGGAGGAGGCAAGGAAGCTGGGCCTCCAGGTAAAGGCCGACCTGAAAGACAACCAAGAGGTATTCGAAAGCCATGTCCAGACCCGCAACTGCGCCAACGGTGCATGTACGAGACTGGCCCCCGCCCCCTGCCAGACGGCCTGTCCGGCAGGCATCGACGTGCCGACCTACGTTACCCTTATCGGACAGGGAAAATATGCCGAGGCCATTGAAATCATCCGCAGGGACAACCCTTTTCCATGGGTGTGCGGCCTGGTCTGCACGCGCCCCTGTGAATACATGTGCGTTCGCGGCCGAATCGACACCCCTGTATCGATCAAATCAATCAAAGCCTTTGCAGCGGAGCGGGCGTTTTCCGAAGGCAACTACGCCAACCCGCTCAAAGCGGCCTCAAACGGCAGGAAGGTCTGCATCGTGGGCGCAGGCCCCGCCGGGATGACCTGTGCCTACTACCTGTCCCTGAAAGGCTACGATGTCACTGTCATCGAGGCCATGCCGTCCGCCGGTGGAATGATGCTAACCGGCATACCGCGCTACCGGCTCCCCCACGAGGTCATCGACCGGGAAGCCGCCATGCTGGAAGACCTTGGTGTCAAATTTCGCTTCAACACGGTTTTCGACGTCGATACAACCATAGACCGGCTGAAGAAGGAAGAAGGCTTCGAAGCGTTTTTTATCGCTATTGGCGCCCAGCGATGCTGGGATTTGAACATTCCCGGTGAAGCGGAATTCGCCACCATAAAAGCCATCCATTTCCTGCGGAATATGGCCCTGGGGATTCGCAGACGGCCGGGCAGGCGAGTCGTCATCGTCGGCGGCGGTAACGTGGCAATCGATGCGGCCCGATCCTGCGTCCGGTTGGGGTGCGAATCGGTGACCGTTGCCTACCGCCGTTCCCGGGACGAAATGCCGGCGGATATCGAGGAAGTCGAACAGGCCGAGGAAGAAGGCGTAACATTTTCGTTTTTGACGATCCCCAAGGCGATTGTCGGCGAAAACGGAAGAATCACGGGTTTTGACTGCCAGCGCGCCAGGCTGGTTGCCAAAGAAGGGGGAACCCGACTGTCCCCCGTCCCCATTGCCGACTCCGACTTTATCATCGACTGCGACATGGTAATTCCCGCTATCGGACAGCGGGTCGACGACGATATCTACCCTGAATTGAAGCGAACGCGGAGAAACACCATCGAGGTGGCATCTGTCAGCATGGAAACCCGCACCCCCGGGGTTTTCTCCGCCGGGGACGCGGTTTTGGGCCCGGCAACCGTGGTCGAAGCCATCGGCGGCGGCAAGCGTGCGGCCGAGGGGATCGACCGTTATTTTAACGGCATCCCTCAGCCCAAGATGCCCCCCGTCCCGGTCCGGCGAAAACGGCTGGGATGCATCGAGGTGCCGGCAGCCGCCAAAATGACGCTCAAACGCCCGGAAATGCCCCACCTTATTCCCGAACGCCGCAAAACCACCTTCCAACAGGTGGAACTCGGCCTGGATGAGCACGCGGTGCAAAATGAGGCGCGACGCTGCCTGAGATGCGATATCTGCCTGCGATGCGGCAAGTGCATTGCGGTCTGCCGGGACAAGATGGGCATCGACGCCCTGAAGCTCGGATATTTCGACTTTGACCACCCGGTAAAAACCGATTTCCGCAAAATTGCCGACCGCTGCATCGGCTGCGGGGCCTGCGCCATGAACTGCCCCAACCACGCCATGACCATAAAAGACAAGGACGGGGAGCGGATACTGTCGCTTTGCGGCACGATATTGAACCGCCAGCCCCTGGTCTGCTGCGAGCAGTGCGGTGCAGTGATGGGGCCGCGCCGGTATCTCGACTTCGTGCAGAAACGCGTCGAAACCGTCGGCAATGACATACGGGTCAAGCGCGACATATGCGACAACTGCCTGAGAGAACAAAGCGCATTGTCAGGCGCGGAAATATCGACTTCCCCGAAAATGGAGGAATAAAGCCGTGACATTCAAAAAAGGCCAGCACGTAGAAGTATTTCAGCGATCCAGCGATGAAAGCTGGGCGGAATACATGGACGATTTTATCGGCCGCCATGGCATCATCGTGGATCCGGACACGTCCATCAATGATCCCGCGGCGCTGGTGGAAGTAAGCCTCGAAGGGAAAGGGACGCACCGCCTCCCCCAGGACAGCCTGCGGGTCCTGGAATAGACCAGATGTGACTGTTCCGGGAGGCTCTGCGTGCGCCGTTCAATTGTCTGAAGAAGATCAAAAGGGTTTTGGGATAAAACGGCTGCGTGCGGTTTATTCCGCCCGGATTTCATCGATACGGAATTTCTTGATCTTGCGCCACAGGGTGGTCCGGGGGATGCCGAGGATTTTTGCCGCCTGCACCTTGTTGTAATTGGTTTCTTCAAGCACCTTTACAATATGGGCCCTTTCCTGCTCCTCCAGTGAAGGCAAACCGGATAAGGACATCGTTGAAATTTCGAGCATTTTAATGTCCTCCGGCAAATCATCCGGCCCTATCCATGATTTTTCACCCAGCGCTACGGCGCTGCATATCAGGTGCTCCAGTTCACGGATGTTGCCCGGAAACGAATAATGGCGGAGGATATCCATGGCCTGCCGGGAAAACCCTTTTATTTTCTTTTTGTACAGTCGGTTATATTTTTCCACAAAATGATCGACAAAAAAGGGGATGTCTCCGTTTCGCTCCCGCAGAGGCGCTGTGTGTATCACAACCACCTTCAATCGGAAGAACAAATCCTCCCTGAAACGGCCGGTTTTCACCTCATACTCGAGATCCCGGTTGGTCGCGGAAATCAGGCGGATATCAAGGGGTATGGGGTTGGATCCCCCCACCCGGAACAACTGCCTTTCCTGGATCAGCCGGAGCAGCTTGACCTGCATTGAAAGGCCCATTTCGGCAATCTCATCCAGAAACACCGTCCCCCCCTCGCCGGCCTCAAACAACCCTTTCTTCACATCCCCGGCACCCGTATATGCTCCTTTTTCGTGCCCGAAAAGCTCGTTTGCCACCAGTTCTTCCGTAAAGCCGCCGCAGTTGAACCCAACGAAAGGATTGTCCTTTCGCCGGCTTCCATTATGGATGGCCTTGGCAACAAGCTCCTTCCCGGTGCCCGATTCCCCGGTAATGACCACGTTGCAGTCAATTTTGGCGACCTTGTTGATAACCTTTATGAGTTCGCGGATTTGGGGGCTTATTCCAAGAATCTGCCGGGTAGGGTCCTTATGGAGCAGCTCCTGGCGGAGCATCTTGTTTTCGGATACAAGAAACAGTTTATCAACGGCCCGCTCAACGGCAGCAAGGATCTTTTCCGGCGTCAGGGGCTTTTCGATGTAATCAAAGGCGCCTTTCTTGATGGCGGATACGGCCCCTTCGACCGAGGAATAACCGGTGAAAAGGATGATCTCGGTTTCCGGAAACTGCGGCTTGACACTTTCCAGAAGCTGCATGCCGTCCATCTGAGGCATCCGGATATCGGTCAGGATGATATGAAACGGCTGGGTTTTCAAGCGTTCGAGCAACAGCGTAGGGTTCTCAAACGATTCGACATGGTAGCCGTTATGGGACAAAAGTCGGCTTATCTGCTTCCGGGCAATGGGCTCATCGTCGATCACAGCTACAGCAAGGTTATCCATTTGCTCCATCCGGCCCCAGTGAACACACTCCCGAAAACCCCTGCCGTGCCATTTTATCCAGTGGGCGAAGCGGGATAATATGGCAAAATAACGGTAAAAACAGTATATTTTCCCGGTCGGCTCTCGACTTCGATATTTCCGCCATGCTTGTTGATAAGTCCCCGGGAGACGGATAGTCCCAGCCCGGTCCCCTTTCCTACGGGTTTGGTCGTGAAAAACGGATCAAAAATATGGGGAAGCACATCCGGATCGATCCCGCTGCCATTGTCCTCCACCTGCGCCGAAAGAAAATTCAGCTTGTGGTAGCGCACCCTGACCTGTATCAGGCCGTTCTTGTCGACTGCGTCAAGCGCGTTTAAAACAAGGTTTAAAAACACCTGCTTCAGTTTCTGCCGGTCTCCCATTACGGGGGGGAGTCCTGACTGCATATCCAGCTTGATAGGAACGCCCCGGACCCTGGCCTGATTCTTGGCAAGCTTGGTGGTCTCCTCCACCAGGGACCCCAAATCGATCGGTTCAAAAGAGGACTTGTTTTCCCTTGTAAAATCAAGCAGATTATGAACGATACTGCGGGAACGGTCTGTTTCCCCGATGATGTCTTTGATCATATCAATATGTTCGGGTTTCGTCAAATCATCATATTCATCGAGCAGGGAATGGGCGGTGAGCATGATATTGTTTATGGGATTGTTGAGCTCATGGGCCACCCCTGCCGTCAAAATACCCACGGCCCGCAGCTTGTGGGATTCAATCAACGAATTCTGCCGGCTTTCCAACTCACGAAGCATACGGTTTATCGCCACTTCTACGGTGGTAAACTCATCCCTGAATTTTCGCAGCGGCTGGACCGGCGTAAAATCGCCTTTGGCGATCCGCCGGGTTTCATTGACCAGGTACTTCAGCGGCTTCATGAATCGCCTGGAAAGAAACCGCGTCATGTAAATCATTAAAAAAAACAAAAATACAAGGAAATAGGCCGGCACTTTCTGCACCAGCTGGAGCCACCGGATGACCATCTCATGCTCACTGGCCGCAAGATTCTCAGCTTCATTGACGATCCGGGCGCCGTAAAGCCTCAGGTTGCTTTCAATATCATCCACCGGCGGCATACGCTCGGGGTTTTCCCTTTCCAGCTGCCGGAGCTTTAACAGATTACTCTGGTATAAAACGAGATTTTTCTTGATGGTTTCCTTATATACTGGGATTTCGGACCCTTCGAATTTCTTGAGATTTTCATCGAGGAGGCCCTTGGCTTCTGCGGTAGTCGAAAGCGCTTCTTCCAGGTTTCTCCCGTATAGAAAGTAATTCTTTTCCCACCGGCGGGCCTGCTCGATATTGAATAAAAAGCGCTCCCATGTCTGAACGTTGGAAAACTTTTTTTCAATCTGGTTGATGGCAATCAAGGCCCCAACCGTAACCACCACGGACAGGATAAAAAAGGTAAAAAAACCGAGGATGATCTGGAGGCGAAAGCTGAATACGGGCCGTTCCAGCAGCTCTTTTTCATTATCGATGACGCCATCTTTTTTATCTATGGCGTTTTCATCAGGCGTCATGGCGTTCCTGTCCATCCGTTACATCCGTAAACCCCATTTCATTGGCGGCTTGTGCCACCATGGCCCGCAAATCGGCCGGCTTAAACGGTTTGGCGATCATATCATAGGCCCCCTTTTCCATGGATTCCCTGGCCAATTCGGATGTTGCAAACCCGGTTATAATGATCACCCGGGCGTCCGGGTTGATTTCCTTGACCGCTTCCAGCAGCTGAATACCGTTGATTTCCGGCATCATTATGTCGGTAATTACAATATCAAAGCGTTTTTCATTGACCCATGCCATCGCTTCCTTGGGGTCCTTGGACACTTCCACCGCGCATCCCATTTTCTCCAGACCGGTTTTCAGCCGCTGCCCCACGATGGGCTCATCATCTATCAACAAAACCTCCGGGCGCTTCATTTTTATTATCCTTTTTAATGATTTACGGTTTTACAGGAATTCATCGGAATCCCTTCCCACAGAGGGCCAAACACCGGTGAACGGTTTGCCACCGGGCTTCTTACACGGATTGAAAACTTTTGGGATCTTTGTAGATTTCCACGTAATCCACGCCATCCATCCACATGATCGCGTGTTTTGTCTCAATGGCTGTTTTTCTTCCCCTCTTAAAGGCCTTTGAATACACGTACGCCGTGTTGTCGTGAGACTTGACCCGGACATCGGGCAGCTTTTCGATCAGCTTTGTTTTAATGCGAAGCGCAAGCTCGAGATCCTTGATCACTTTTTTGGAATAGGTGGTAGGCGTGAAGCGCCGCTGGCCCAGGGTATTGATAATGACATCCGCCCCTTCCGATTCATCCATATGCCAGATGTTTATACTAAGATCGTACAAATTGGGATCCTCCAGCTCCATCTTATAAATATTTTTAAGCCATTTCAATATTTTATCGTCTGCAAACGGTTTAGTCCCTTTTTCTGTTTCCGGCATTTTCTCCTGGGACTCCGGACGGGCCAGCACCAGCACTTCCAGCACGTGGGAAATCTCCCGGAAAATCGGATACCCGATATATCCGCAGAACACGATGGGCTTTTCCACCATAAGTTCACAGAGCTTCAGCTCCATCATCGAAATCAGCTTCATCTTTCTTTTCCGGAAAAACTGATCATACAGCGTCACGCCCCTGAGCGCCTCGGACAGTTCGCTTTCAGGGACATTCCAATCAGTTGCCGCGCCCTTTACCAGGTCTTCCATTGTTACCAGCGGGTATCCCAGCCTGAAGGCGGTTTGCTCGGCAATCTTCCGACTTTCGTTTACGTATCTGGACAAAATTGCGACTGTCGACATTTCTATTCCCCTTTATTTTCAAATCGGCATCACCAATTGTTTCAACACCTTTTTTTCGCCTATGGAAAGGGAGGCGCTTCCTCCTTTACCCGCGATTTCCCACGGCGCGTTATGCGGCCATTTCAAAACCACAATAACTCATTACACCCCGTAGAACAAGACAAGCATGGCGATAAGGACCACGATGAAAATAACCGTCATCAGGCCCCCTGCTTTCATGAAATCAATGCTGCGATACCTGCCGGGCCCCATATACAGGGCGTTTACCTGGTGGGTCGGTAAAAGGAAGGAATTGGAAGTCGCGATTCCCACCACCAGTGCGGCCATACGGGGATCGGTGCCGGTGGCCAGGGCCATGTTCACCACCAGCGGCACCAGCAGCACCGTGGCACCCACATTGGATATGACCAGGGTAAAAAACGTGGACAGCACTGCTATTGCCGTGAGAAGACCAATGGGCGACACCTCACCGATGATGCTCAGCACCGTATGGGCGATCCACGCGGCTGCCCCCGATTTTTCCGCAGCAATACCCAGCGGTATCAGACCGGCCAGGAGGAATACCGTGCGCCAATCAATCGCCTGGTAGGCCTCATCAATGGTGAGCACACGGCACAGGATCATTCCGAATGCACCTGTCATGAGGCATACGGACAGCTGCATTTTAAAGACGATGATCATGACCAGTGAAACTGTCAACCAAAGCGCAGCAAGCATTGCCTTGTCCGGTTTCATGACCTCGCCGATGGGCATGGTGAAAATAAAATTGTGCTTTTCTTCCAAGATCTTGAACCGGTCCCAGGTCCCCTCCAGGACCAGGAGATCCCCGGCATGGAGTTCCATGCTCGACAGACCGCTGAAAAACACCTGGTTAGACCGGTAAATTGCCACGGGATTAACCTGGTACTGCTCCCAGAAATGGACCTGCCGCAGGGTTTTGCCGATAAACTCGGAACGCGGCCCCACGACCGCCTCGATGATCCCCGACACCTCGGGAGTCAGATAGTCCTTAAAAACCTTGACCTCTTCTTTTAATTCCAGTCCATGCGCCTCCGCCGCCTCCTGGATATTTTCTTTTTTCCCGAAAATCGCGATGTAGCTGTCGGCCCGGATTTCGAAATCCGGCGGCAGCGTGTTCATCCTCAACCGGTCCGGGCCGGAAAAGGCGACGGCATTGATCTGGTGCTTGTCCCGCAAATTCTTGACCGTCAGCGGGTCGCGAAACTTGCCAAAATCAGGGGGGGCATAGAGTTCAAAGACCTCCCCCAGATTTTCATAGGCCATAGTCGACCCGTTATCCCGCTCCGTTTCGGTCTCTTCCCCACCCTTGGGGAGCACGAATCGCCCCAGGAGTATAAATGAAGCGATGCCGGCGACAAGCAGGGCCGCACCGATCGGTGTGACATCGAAAAGACGGAACGGCTCAAGGTCAAATTGGGCAATCAGGTCATTTAAGAGAATCAGGGGGGAACACCCCACGAGGGTCAGGGTGCCGCCCAGGATGGCACAAAACCCGATGGGCATTAGCATCTGGGACAACGGGAGGTTCATGTTTTTGCTGACCCGTCGAATAGCCGGGAGAAACAATGCAGCGGCGCCGATGTTTTGCATGAAGCTGGAAATCACGGCCACTGTCGTTCCCAGGGCTATGACCACCCTGGATGCGCTGTTGCCTGCAATCCGGACAACCGGCTGTACCAGGCGGTTGATTATACCGGTCTTGTCCAGGCCGGCGCCGATGACGATAACGGCGATAATCGAGATTACCGCGTTGCTGCTGAACCCCGAGAACGCTTCCTTGGGCGTGACCAGGTTCAGTATCGGCAGCAGCACGGTCATCATGATCGCCACCATGTCCACCCGGATCCATTCCACAACAAACAGGAAAATGGCCAATCCGATAATCGCCAGCACCATCAGGATCTCTCTGTCGAGCACAATCTGTTCCATTTCAGCGTAATCCCTTGTTTTTTTGTTTAACGGTTAATATACGGCAATGGGTCATTTTGAGCAAAAGCAAAATATCTTTTCGGGTTTGCTCAAATGTATCTTCGTCTTCATCCGGGAGCGAGACAACGATCTCCGTAATATAATGGTCCTGAACAAACTGCCGGACCACCTCCATGAAATCGCCGCTCCGGTAATGGGTTTCCATCTGCACCCCGTCCAGTGATCCCCCTGCATCAATGAGCGCCTCGATTTCCTGCCGAAAAGTATTGCTTTCCGGAGCTTCTTCCCAACCGGTCCCTTTCTCCCGAAAAACCGGTGCATCGTCCGGGTCGTCCACAAACAAAAAATACAGCATGCCCTTATTTCTCTTCCCGAACTCAACGGCAAACCGTACCGCTGCCAATGAATGGGGTGTAAATACCCTTATGGGTACCAAAAAGCCTGCCACGATGCACTCCTGTAATCTATTGCTTCCGTTGAAACCATTCGAACCCTATCCCCAAAACGGCGATTCGGCCCGAAACGGACTTTATACAAAAACCGTTCCAGAATTTATATTTACTATTATAACAAATATTTATAATTAGAATGGTTTGGCCGGAGCATGAGGGCAGTTTCAATTTGCAACGAAATGGAAGGGCGTGAAGGGCTTCTCCGGGAAACGGATGCCCCGTGGGATAAAAATAATATATTATAATATCGATTGGTTATATTGAAAAAACTTGGCGCATAAACATGTCACAAGGAGGCGTTTCATTTTGAAACCTGGGAGATAGATATTCAGACAGGGGACGTTAAAAACCGCCGCGCACACAGCGAAAAAGGGATTGCGTTTCAATATGAAACTTTTCCGGCAAGCCATTGGCGTCGCCCTGAAACGGCGGCGGTTTATCTGCTTATTTGCGCTTCGGCGACGGGATGATGGGCTCATGCTGCTTCCGCTCGGCAAGCAAGACCATCTGATCGACGGCATCTTCCATGGAAAGTCGGCTCATGTTGAGCACCATATGATAGTTGTGCGGATCATCATAGTCGCTGCAGCCCATTTTCGTATATACATGCGCCCTGCGCTTTTCTCCGGCCAACACTTCCTGGTAGGCCTGGCTTTCGGATAAATTGTAGCGACGCTGCATAAATTCGACGCGCTGCGCCTTGTCCGCCACCAGTAAAAAATGAATTGCTTCGGGATGTCCGGCCAGAACAAAATGGCTGCAGCGGCCCAGCAGAACGACATTATCATGGGCGGCAAGCTCGTTGATCACTTCATCGAGCTTATCCACGTATATAACTTCTTCAACATAGCCGGATTTGTTACCGGCAAGCCGTTCCATATAGCTTCGCCCGGTCATGGTGGAAACGATCCGGGAGATAAAGCCGCTGCCATTCTTCTTCATATCGGCGATGGTTTCCCTGTCCGCCTCGACCCGCCTGGACAATTCCTGTATAATGGCGTCATCCAGGAATTCGTACCCCAGTTTTTCAGCGACTTTCTCTCCCAAGGTCCGGCCGCCCGATCCGAACTGCCTGGAGATCGTTATAATAGCCATGATTCGCTCCACTTTTTTGCGGTTTATAATTGCGCCCGGATTTTTCAGAAAAGAAGGTTGAACCCCGCCCCGGGGAAACGGCCCGTCTTCCGTCAGATCATTTTTCATACCATAAAACGGAAAGCAAGGCACATAAACTTTTTTTCTGAAAATGCATACCAAGATTCAATTTGCATGTAAAGCCGTAATTGCTGCCTGGCGCTGTATGCAAAGGCAAAGCGCATCATCGGCTTCAAGGAGATCTCTGCTTTCTCCTTATGGCGCCACAACGGCAGCGCCGGACGCATCTGTTGCAGAAGGAAGGACACCGGAACGGATGACGCTGCCTCCCCGGCAGGCGTGTTCATGGTGGGCATGGCTCGAAGACCGGCGCGCCGGCTCTATGTTTCCCACGATTCAATCCGGATATCCGGAATCGCCGCCTCTATGTGTTCAACAACGAGGCCTCGCCAGTCGGCCTCTGCACGCAAGCGGTTGAGATTACCGAAATGGCCGTTGAAGGTCCGGTCGATAAAAATAATGTCTTTGGGGAAAACCATCACCATGAACTGATCCAGATGCTTCTGCCCCAACACCTGCAGCCGTTTGTAGATATTGCTGTCTATGCCGAAGGTGTAGGTGTCCTCCGGATGGATGATTTTCTGGATCTCGTCCGCGTAGTCCTTGATCATTTCCCAGGGGACGGGCTCTCCGTTTGCCTTGTATACGCCCATGGACTTGAGTATATCGGGAATCGACGGATAGTCGTTTTCAATCACCGCCTTGACCACCAGTGCGTATTTCCGGGACAGCTCTTCCGTGATCTCCTTCATGCAGCCAAAATCATATACAACAATGGCCCCGTCCTCCCGGAAGGCGAAATTGGAAAGATTCGGGTCCGCGTGCAAAAACCGGTGTTCAAAAAGGCCTTTCAGCACAAGGCTGGCCATGGCCTTTCCCCAGCAATTTTTCAACTCCGGGGAATATCCTCCCCCGGTTGCCTCGTCGGGGAAAATCCCCATGACCATTTCCATGGCCAGCACGTGTTCAGAGGTCAGTTCGGCGATGACCCCGGGCACAATAACGGCGTCATCGTTTCTGTAATTGTCTTTTACGCGCCGCATGTTTTCAGCTTCCTTGAGGTAGTCGAGCTCTTCCAGGAGGCGGTCTTTCATCTCCTGCCACATTTCCTCGAGATCCATGCGGGTAAAAAGGGAAAAGACCGTTTTGATAATGCCCTTGAAGTTTTTCAAATCCCCGCGGATGACCTCGTCAATTCCCGGGTACTGGACTTTCAGGACGATTTCCCGTCCGTCCGTCAATTCCGCGCGATGCACCTGCCCGATGGAAGCCGCGGCCATTGCCGATTCATCGATGTGCGCAATGAGATCGAATTTGTCCCCGAGCTCTTCCTTGATCATCTCCAGGATCTCACTAAAGGGCACCGATGGTGCATTTTTCTGGAGAGACTGGAAGACCCGGGCAACTTCCGCGGGCATGAGATTTTCATGAAGGCTCAACATCTGGCCGATTTTCATGGGAACGCCCTTCATCTGCCCGAACGCTTCCTTGACCATGACGGCGTTTTTCATCAGCGTCTGCCCATAAGTGGCGTCTGCGTCCTCCTTGTCCCGAAACATTCGGGACAAGGTGTTTCCCGCCATGGACAGTCCTACACGGCCGGCAAGTCCGCCAAGTTTGAACAAACGCGATGTCGCGGACCTGTTGAGTTTTCTCCCGGTCATAAATGCATTCCTCTTCCGATTGCGCTTTCAAGTGACAGCCAGACGCTCAAACATCAGATCCTTTTGGCGGCAGCCGTAAAAACAACCCGCATGCGCAGTATACGAACAATGACGGATGAATTCAAGCATGAGTGCACGGACGCCTCTTAAAAAGGATTTTGCCCTTCTCCTCACAAAACTATGGGAAAACCGAGGCGCTTGTGGTATTTGTATCGATTTGGCATCGACCGACACAATATTTCCTGTTCATTTTTATTTTTATGAAACCGGTTATACAATTAAAAAGCGTGCACAAGGCGTTTCAATCGGTCCGTGCGGTCAACGGCATCGACCTGACTGTTTTTGAAGGACAGTTCACGGCGATTTTGGGACCCAACGGGGCGGGGAAAACCACCCTTGTCGAAATGATCGAGGGCATCCAGCGGCCCGACAGCGGGGAGATCCGCATCCTGGGGCTTGAATGGAAAGGCAACGAGAAGACCCTTCACCACGCCATCGGCCTCAGTCTCCAGGAAACCCGGTTTATCGACCGGCTCACCGTATGGGAAACCCTGCGTTTGTTCGCCAGCTTTTACGATCTGGGGAAAGACCGGGTCTCCGAAATCCTGGAAACCGTCAACCTGCAGGGAAAAACCGGGGCCTACACCATGAATCTTTCGGGAGGGCAGCGCCAGCGCCTGGCCCTCGCCCTTGCGCTGATCAACCGGCCGAAAGTCCTCCTGCTGGACGAACCCACCACCGGGCTCGACCCGAATGCACGGCGCGACATATGGTCCATTCTCCTGGACTTGAAACACCGCTCCAATACGTCACTGGTGCTCACCACCCATTATATGGAAGAGGCGGAGCAGTTGTGCGACAATATCATGATCATCGACAAGGGCCTCGTACTCCGGGAAGGGACCATGGACCAGCTGCTTTCGGAAGACGCCGCGGAAAAGATCATTGCCTTTTCCTTTGAAACGCCCCACCCGCCTTGTGGCGATTTTGACAAAAAATGCCCGTTTCCCGTTTACTGGGATGAAAAAAACGGAAAAGGGACCATCCTCTTGTCCAACATCGAAGGGCAGCTTCCGCAATTTCTGGATTTTCTCAACACCCGCGGCTTCCGGATCAAAAACATGGAATGCCGACGGAAGACCCTTGACGACCTGTTTACCGCACTGACGGGAAGGCGGCTTGATGAATAAGCGCTTTCATATGCAACAGTTTCTTCACCTGACCCTCGCCCACCTGAAAGAAGTCACGAGGCAGCCGGCCGTCCTTTTCTGGGGAATCATCTTTCCGATTCTGCTTTCCATCGGACTTGGCATGGCGTTCACCCGCAGTGCGGAAACGATTCACCACATCGGCTTTGTCCGCAGCGACGCCTTCGACAGCCCGTCGCCAGCAGCCCCAGACATTGAGGCGCTTTTTACAAGGTCCGTACACGACCCGCACCATACGCTCAGCATACGGGATGAAACATCCTTCACACTGACGGTCCACGACGATACGCTGGGCGATACCGCGTACCTTTTCGAAACCGGCTCATGGGACGAATCGATTCTGAAACTGAAACAGGGGCGGATCCATATGATCATGGAAATGACGGGGGCGGGCGTGGTGTATCATTTCGACCCGCTGAACCCGGATGCCCGTCTTGCCTGGCATTCGCTTTCCCCGCTGGTCGACGTCGATGCGCCGCCTGCGGGCAAAGAAGTCAAAACGGACGCAACCATGCCCGATGCGGACGCCAGGGTTTCCCCCCTGGAAATGCCCGGCACCCGGTATATCGATTTTCTGATTCCGGGACTGGTCTCCATGACCGTGATGATGTCTTGCATGTGGGGCATCAGTTACGGTATGATCGATAAACGGTCCAAGAAGCTGCTGCGCCGGATGGTGGCCACTCCCATGGTGAAATCGCACTTTCTGGCCGCGCTGATGCTCGTCCGGATATTCATCAACATCGTTGAATCAGCCCTTCTGGTTTTTTTCGCCTGGCTGATTTTTGATGTTGCCGTTCAGGGAAGCACGGGGGCGCTTGCCCTGGTGTTTATTGCCGGGAACATTGCCTTCTGCGGCATTGCCGTATTCGTTTCGTCCCGCACGGCCAACACGGAGGTCGGGAACGGCATGATCAATGCGGTGGTGATGCCCATGACGCTTCTTTCCGGGGTATTTTTTTCATATCACAATTTTCCCGAATGGAGTATCCCTGTCATCGGGAAGCTGCCGCTGGCGCTCCTGGTGGACGGTATCCGGGCTATCTTTACCGAGGGGGCCGGTCTTGCGGAAACCGCACCGGCAGCCATGCTGCTTTTCCTGACCGGTGCCGTGTTTTTTGCCGCCGGGCTGAAAATTTTTAAATGGCATTGAACCGCAACCATGAGAACCCTGATCCACATAACCGACCTTCATTTCGGAAAAATTACCCCCGGCGCCGCAGACCGGCTTGAAGAAAAAATCCGTCTAACACGGCCGGATATGTGCATTGTCAGCGGCGATCTGACGATGCGATCAAGACCGCAAGAATGGCATCAGGCCCGGGCCTTTCTGAACCGCCTGCCCGTACCGTACATGGTGGTTCCCGGCAACCATGACCTCCCCTATTTCAACCTCTGGGAGCGCTTCAGGCACCCCTACCGGCGGTTTCAAACATATATCGACGAGAAACTTGATCCCACCTATAGAGACGATGTAATGGCCGTCATGGGAATCAATACCGCAAGATCCTGGGTGCCGCATTACACCTGGAAGGAAGGAAGCATTTCCGCCGCACAGATCCAGCGGGCGACCGCGTTTTTCAAAAAAGCCGAAAACAGCATCATCAAGATCGTCTTCACCCATCATCCGTTTCTTCCGCCGCCGCAGCATCCGCGCACATACCTGGTAAGAAACGCCCGGCCGGCGCTTGAAGCATTTGAAAAATCCGGGGTCGACCTGCTGCTCGGAGGGCACCTGCATCTCCCTTACACCGGCGAGATCTCATCGTTTCATCAACATATCCGGCGGGGCATGATCTGCATACAGGGATCGACCGCCACAAGCACCCGGCTGCGCAAAAAGGCCCCCAACGGGTACAGCCGGATCCAGCTGTATATGAACAGAGTGGCCATCATCACAAAACAATGGACGGGCACGGACTACGATGATGCGGGAAACGCCGAATACTGCCGCACGGAAACGGGGTGGAAGCGGAAGCTTTAGCCCCCTGACCCCTCCAAAGGAGCCCCCTGATGAACCGATACGCCTACCGCACCGCCGGATACGCCGTCGGCGCAATCTCGAGCCTTGCAAAAGCGAATTTTCGAATCCACGGGGAAAAAAACATCCCCGGGGGCGCCCTCATCTTCGCCATCAACCATTTCACGCGCATTGAAACCATTTTCCTCCCCTATTTTCTGAACCGTATGACCGGCAAAACCATATGGAGCCTTGCCGATTACTCGCTGTTCCAGGGAGGGTTCGGTCGGATTTTGGAAAAACTCGGCGCGCTTTCCAGCAAAAATCCGGACCGGGACACGTTGATCGTAAAAACCCTGCTTACCGGGGAAGCGGCGTGGATCATCTTTCCGGAAGGGCGAATGGTCAAAAACAAGAAAATCTATGACGCAACGGGGAAAAAAGACGCCCGCTTCATGATCCTGTCGGAAGGGGGTATCCATCCCCCGCACACCGGCGCGGCATCCATCGGGCTGCGGACGGAATTCTACCGCGGCCGACTGCGCCGGATGCGCGATGAGAACCCGGATGAAGCAGCACGTCTTATGCGCCTGTTTGAAATCGAAAGCATGGATCCGATAATGAACACCGAAACCTTCATTGTTCCGGTCAATATCACTTACAACCCCATGCGCGGCAGGGAAAACGCCATCAACCGCATAGCCGAACTGTTACTGGGCGAAATACCCGAGCGTATTGCCGAAGAGATCATGATGGAGGGGAACATGATGCTTTCGGGCGTGGACGTGGATATCCGTTTCGGCGAACCCATCCGCGTGGGGGGATACATCAGAAGCAAAACCGTGTATTCGGACATGTCATCCCACCATCCCATCAACTTCGACGACCCGATACCATCCCGCCCCATGCTGCGCAAGACCGCCCTTCGGATCATGGGGCGGTATATGTCCGCAATTTACCGGATGACCACCGTCAACCACGACCATATCCTGGCAACGCTCTTAAAATATTCTCCCCACATGACGATCGATATAAAGGACCTCAAAAGACGTGTATACCTGGCTGCTGCGACCCTTGATTACCATAAAATGGGTATATACCGCCACGATTCCTTTTCGCAAAATCAGATCAATCTGCTCACGGACGATCCCAAGGGCAGAATCAGTAATTTCATCGTACTGGCAAAGGAAAAGGGGGTACTTACAGACAAAGACGGCGTGCTGGTCAAGGCACTTGATTTCAAGGAAGCCCTGGATTTTCATCAAATCCGCATCGAAAACCCCATCGCAGTGGCGGCCAACGAAATCGAACCCTTGCACGATCTGCAGGAAAGACTCAAAACCATCGCCCGGCAGCACCCGCTGCGCATCCGTTTCATGATACGCCGTCACCTGCTTGACAAAACCCGCTTCGATTTTGAAAAAGATTACTTCGAGCATGCCCTGCCCGGTGAATCCAAGCCAAAGCACGTGGGTGCGCCTTTCCTCCTGCCGGAGAAGACGTCTTTTGCGGACAAAAACACCGGGCTTTGCAGCGATACGGGCATATTGCTGGTGCACGGCTATATGGCGGCGCCTTTAGAGATTCGGGCTTTGGGCGAGCACCTTGCCGCAAAGGGATACCGCGTGTTTGCCCCGAGACTCAAAGGACACGGCACCGCTCCGGAGGATCTTGCCATACGCGGGCATACGGAATGGGTCGACGCCGTGGCCGAAGGGTATGGAATCCTGTCGAACCTGTGCAGGCATATCGTGGCGGGCGGATTTTCCTTCGGCGCCGGGCTCGCACTGGATCTTTGCACCCGTGTGGACGATATCAGCGGGGTTTTCGCCATTTCCGCCCCGATGAAACTCCAGGATTTCTCCGCCCGGTTCATCCCTGCGATCCATTTCTGGAACCAAATGATGAAAAAAATGAACCTGCCGCAGGCCGGGAAACTCTTTGTCAACAACAATCCGGAGAACCCCCACATCAACTATCGCCGCAATCCCCTGTCCACCGTTCTGGAAATGGAGCGCCTCATGAGCGCGCTGGCACCCAGACTCGAAAAAATCAGCATACCGGCATTGATCATCCAGTCCTTCGCCGACCCGGTGGTCCACTACGAAGGTGCCATGAAAATATTCATGCACCTCGCCTCCGAAGACAAGGAATACCTGCTGGTCAATACCCCCCGCCACGGCATCATCAACGGCAAAGGGTCGGAAAGAATATGGAAGGCTGTGGCGCAGTTTGTGGAAAAAATCGATACCGGCGTCAACTGCGATGCGAAAAAAAATTGCCACGGGGAAAAACGGCTGCCGGGATCAATTTGAATCTTCTGTCATGACGCTTTCCCCCCGCTTTTCCAGGGGCGTGCCCATATATGAAAGCATATCCGCATAATTTTTCAGAAAATCAAGGATATCATTGAGCTGTGCAGGGGTTATGGTGGGGACTTTTTCAAGGGCATTGAGATAGTCGGTTTCATTGAAACCGGCAAAGCGCGCCCGGCTGCTGAATTGCTCGATATCGGAAATATCGGGGCGAACCATGAGAAACTGACCGGTAAACAGACTGGCAATGTGCTGGCCCTCCACGATCACCGGAGCCGCCGCATCATACAATCCATTGGGGCACTTGCACACAATGTGGGGGCAATCCTCCTTGAGGCGTTCCTTGATTGCCTCACTGCTTTTCAGGCAATTTCTGGCGGTTTTTTCGTTCGCCCGATGGAACCGGCTGCAAATTTCCTGCCATCCGGACCCGGCAAGAATCCTTCCTTCTTTATCCACTACCGAAGAAGAAAGTCCGGTTACCGCATGAAAGGCCTCGGTGATTTCCTGGAGTTTTTCCAGGTTCAACAGATCCGTAATGTGGTGTTCCATAATTGCCTCAACTCATTGATTCATATTTTCTGAACACCCTGCATTTTCATGAGAAAAATCGCAGGCCCGGATAACCGCAACAAGTTTTTCAATATCGGCGGATTTGTCAAAGAAATAATCCGCGCCCAAAGTGATGCACTTCTCATAATACTGCGGATAGGCGTAATTGGTGAAAACAATGACCACCTGCGGCCGGGTATCGATTTTCATGGCTTTTAACACGTCAATACCGCTTCCGCCGGGCATCCGGATATCGAGGACAAGCACATGCGGCCGGATATCGGAAAGCCCTTTTATGGTCTGGTCGAAATCATGCGCTTCAAACAGCCCGTCCACGCACTGCAGTTCATCAATCCTCTGCATGAGGCGGTGGCGCATGATGCTTGAATCATCAGCAATTAATACTCTCAAAACAACCATCCTGTTGCGTGCGAAGTGGGATCTATTGAAAACTGCGTATCACTGGCGGCGGCGGAAAAATATAGGGGAAACGGGAAAAATTGCGTAGGATTCGGCTTGTTTTTTTGTAGGCATTTGCCTACAGGAAAACCATGCCTTATCCGCTTTCGACGAGGCCGTGTTTTATGGCGTAATGAATGAGATCGGCGTTGCCCTGCAGCATCATTTTAGAAAGGATTCTTGCGCGATATGTGCTGATGGTTTTGGGACTTACGAACAAATGCCTGGCAATGGCGGAAACCGATTCCCCTTTGGCAAGCATCACCATCACCGTAAATTCCCGGTCGGAAAGCACCTCATGGGGGAGCACATCTTTTTTGAATTCAACCAGATCGGCCAACTGCTCCGCCAGCCCCGTGCTGATATACCTGCCGCCGGCAGCAGCCTTGCGAATGGCGGTGATCAGCTCGTCATGGGCCTTGTCCTTCGTGAGATACCCCGAAGCGCCCGACTTGATCGCCCTTACGGCATACTGTTTCTCTGGATGAATGCTGAGGATAAGCACCGGCAGCCTGGGATTTTTCTGCTTTATCGTTTTGAGCACATCCAGCCAGTCCGGACCGGGCATGGATATATCCAGCAGAACCACGTCCACATCCTTTTGTGACGCCTTTTCAACGGCCTGGTATCCGTTTACGGCTTCATCCACAAATTCCATGTCCGCAATATCGGCGATGATTTTCTGAAGCCCGGCCCGGACAATAAAATGATCGTCTGCGACAAGAATCCGGATCATACGTCGTTGGTCGTAAGTTGCAGGTTTTCGTTTGCAGGCTGCAGGATTTTGTCCATCCTGTCAACCCCGTGGCCGGTCGATGCATTGCGGTGGCCCATTGCCGCTTTCAGCAGGCACGCCGCGGTTATCAGGTTTTTCCGGCAAGCGGGATTTGCACCCGAACGGTCGTGCCTTTTCCGGGCCTTCCGTCAAATTCGATGGTTCCGCCAAACGCAAGCGCCCTTTCCCGCATTCCCACGATACCGAAGGATCGTGTGCGGTTCACACGGTCCCGGGTGATGCCTACGCCGTCATCTCTGATTGTCAATCGCAGTATTTGATCGGCAATGATAAGATCAACCATGACGGCCGTGGCACGGGCATGGCGGGTTACGTTGGTAAGGGACTCTACGACGATGCGGTACAGGGCCGTGGCGATTTCACCGTCCAGCATTTCAAGGCCCGCACCGCTGCTGTAACTCACCGACAGCCCGGTTCTTGACCTGTATTTTTCAATATACCATTCCACGGCCGCGTCCAGGCCGAGATCGTCGAGTATGGAAGGACGCAACTCGGAAACGAGTTCCCTCGTGAATTTTATCAGATAGTCCACCAGTCCGGTCATGGACTTTGCCGCCTCAAACAGCGGCGCATGATCCGGCAGGCAGCGCGCCAGTTGTTTTTCATGCAGTCCCAGGTCGATCTTCAACCCGGTGAGCGCCTGGCCCAACTCATCGTGAACGGTCCTGGCGATTTCCGTCCGCTCCTGCTCCCTGACATTCTGGAGGTATGCCGCAAGCTGGCGCAATTGATGCTGGGACTGGCGAAGTTCGTTTTCCGCCTTTTTATAATCCGTTATGTCCCGCAGAATTGCAACGATTTTTTCAACGCGGGATCCGGACCACAACGGGTGATAATGCACTTCAAGGCGCCGCGATCCAATTGTGGGGTAAAACGCCTTTCTTTCGTATACGACATTTTCACCGGCAAAACAGCGGTCCATATAGGGCTTGACGATAAACTGAAAATAATGCATCCCAACAAGGTCTCCCACGCTTTTTCCGATCACCTCTTCCCTGTTTTTGCCGTAGCGCTTCAGGTAGGCCGTATTGACCATCCGATATATGTACGCTTTGTCAACAACCGCCATCAACTCTTCCGAGCCTTCCACCGCCAGGCGGTATTCCTCCAGAAGGCCTTCAAATTCTTTTCGCGGCGTGATTTCCACGGCAAAGCCTTCTATCTCGAAATCATCGTCGGACAGGTGCCGGCTTATGCGGGCGCTCATGGACAGCCAGATGTGCTCTCCGTCCCAGCGAAAGGCTTCGCACTCAAAATTTTCAACATATCCGGTGTCCCGGAGTTGCTGTAAAAATGCATCCGTGCTGCCGGGATCGACATACATTCTCAATGATACATCGTGAATGGTAGACGGAACCTGGTCGTAGCTGTCGAAACCGGCAATTCTTGCCATTTCCGGATTCACGTCAAGCAATTCCCCTTTGGAAGTGGCACGGAATATACCGACGGGGGCGTTCATAAAAAGCTTGCGAAGCTTCGCCTCGCTTTCCTTTAATGATTCTTCGAGCTTTTTTCGGCGCATGACATTTTCAGGCGGTTCTTCTCTGGGGTTACTGTTTGGTCCATAACCTGTGAGGGGTCGGTATCGGGGTCAAATCGAGATGTAAGAGGTTGGATGCCGTCTTCCGGATAATGGCAATTGAGAAGACGGCGGATTACAGCAGGGGGAGGGGCTTGCTTCCGGGGTACACCGAAACAACCGCCCCGATTCCGATACGACCCCCGAGACCTCCCGGTAACCGGCTGCGACCGTCAGCAGCAACTTATGCGCCGGCTCCCCCGAGATATGCCTGCACCACATCCGGGTTTTCCAGCAGGGCGGACGCGGTATCTTCCATCACGATTTTTCCGAGTTCCATCACGTAGCCGCGGTGGGCCAGCTTCAATGCAATACGGGCGTTTTGTTCCACCAGGATCACCGTAACACCGGATTCGTTGATTTCCCGAATGGTTTTAAAAATCTGCCTCGCCAGAACCGGGGCAAGCCCCAGGCTGGGTTCATCAAGGAGCAAAAGGCGGGGATTGGACATCAAAGCCCGGCCGATGGCGAGCATCTGCTGTTCCCCGCCGGAAAGTGTTCCGGCAAGCTGGCTGCGCCTTTCGGCAAGGCGCGGAAACAGCTCAAAAATCCATTTCAGGCTTTTTTGCACACGGTCGCGGTTTTTCGACGTAAACGCACCGAGATCAAGATTTTCCTGGACGGTAAGCGTTCCGAAAACCCGGCGCCCTTCCGGTGCCTGGGTAATCTTTTGTTCCACGATCTTAAAAGCGGTAAGCCGCTGGATGGGTTTTCCGTCAAAGAGGATCTCCCCCGACGACGGCCGCACCAGTCCGCAGATCGTGTTCAGGGTAGTAGATTTGCCCGCACCGTTCGCGCCCAATACGCAAACGATCTCTCCGGGCTTGACGGCAAGATTGATGCCGTGCAGCACCTTGACATTTCCATATTTGACCTGCAGGTTACGAACGTCAAGAATCATTGTAAAATCAAACTCTTATATTTCATCATCGTCACTGCCCAGGTACGCTTCGATCACTTTCGGATCCGCTTTTATGACCTCCGGCGATCCTTCGGCGATTTTCTTGCCGTGCTCCAGCACGACAATATACTCGCATGCCCGCATGACCAGGCTCATGTCATGCTCAATCAGCATCACGGTGATGCCGCGGGCCCGAATGCGCTCGATCAGATCGACCAGCGCCGTTGTCTCATATTCGTTCATCCCGCCGGCCGGCTCGTCCAGGATAATCAGCGCGGGATCGGACGCCAATGCCCGGGCGATTTCCAGAAGCCGCTGGTTCCCGTAGGAAAGGTTTCTTGCCAGGTTTTCAGCCTCCGCCTCAAGCCCCACAAACCGCAGCTCCGCAATGGCTTTTCCGATGGCGCGGCGCTCTTCGGCACGCTGTTTCGGGAGCCGAAGCATGGCGGCAAGGGCCCCGGACTTCATCCGGCAGTGATATCCGGCCAGGACGTTTTCCAATACGGACATGTTTGAAAAAAGACGGATATTCTGGAAGGTTCGGGCAATACCCAGGGCAACGACACGGGGGGTCAACATACCGGTAATGTTTTCCCCCTTAAAAACGATGTTCCCCTTGTTGAGCTTATAGTTGCCCGTGATCAGGTTGAACACCGTCGTTTTCCCCGCGCCGTTGGGACCGATCAGCCCGTAAACGCAGCCTTCGGGCACGTCAAAGGACACGTTGCCAACGGCCATGAGCCCCCCGAAAAATTTCACCACATTTTCAACGCGCAGCAGGCTCACAGGGCCACCTCTTTCTCGTCGATTTTGTCCACGGGATAGGTGTGCGGTTTCGGCGGCAGAACCCCCTGCGGCCGGAATATCATCATTGCCACAAGGGCGATGCCAAAAATGAGCAGCCGGTACTGCTGGAGCTCCTGGAAGAACTCGGGCAGGCCGATAATCAGAATGGCCCCCAGCAAAACGCCGGGGATACTGCCGGCGCCGCCGAGAATCACGATCATGAACATCACCACCGACTCCCAGAAGGAAAACGATTCCGGGGAGATAAACGTAATTTTACCCGCATACAGGTTGCCGACCATGCCCGCCCAGAAGGCCCCTATGACGAACGCCGACAGCTTGTACCCGGATGTATCGATACCGCTTCCTTCGGCGGCAACACTGTCGGAACACAAATATTTGAGCGCGCGACCGTACCGGGAATGCTCCAGGAGGTAAAACACGGCGATGGTGAAGGCGATAAAAACCGTGAGCAAATAAAAATAATGCGCCGGATGGACGATGCCGTTGATCGGGTATCCGAAAACCTGCGGACTGGCAATGCCGAAAATGCCGTTGGGCCCCCCTGTGATCCCGAAAATATTGTTTACCAGGGCGATTCTCACGATCTCCACCATGCCGATCGTCACGATGAGCAGGTAATCGCCGCGGAGGTGAATGATGGGGCGGGCCACCACCAGGGCGAACACGCCGGCGGTGATCCCGGACAGCGGCAGCAGCCAGAGCACGGGAATGCCCCAGGACGTATTCATAATGGCGGTCGTGTACGCGCCGATGGCGAAAAATGCCGCGTGCCCCATGTGAAACATCCCGCCGTAGCCCAATATGATGTTCAGGGAAAGGCCCAGCAGGGCGTAAATAGCGATATTGTTGAGCACATCCGTCTGGTAGTTGTCCAAAAAAAACGGCGCCGCAACCCAGCAGACAGCAACGGCCGCATACAGCCCGATTCGTATGTTGTTTCCGGATACACTCATATCTTTTCCGCCACGCGTTCCCCGAGCAGGCCGGTGGGGCGAATGATCAGGATCAATATCAGCACGAAAAAAGCGATGGCGTCCTTCCATGCATTGGAGATATACGCCGCACCCATGGACTCGATCACGCCCAGCAGCAATCCGCCGACCATAGCGCCCGGAATGTTGCCGATGCCGCCCAGGATGGCGGCGGTAAAGGCTTTGAGCCCGTATATCCACCCCATGGTGAAATTGATCTGGCCGTAATGAAGGCCGACCATCACCCCGGCGGCACCCCCCAGGGCGGGGCCGATGAAAAAAACCAGCATGATGACCCGGTCCACGTTGATGCCCATGAGCCGGGCGGCGCCCTGGTCTATTGCCGCGGCCCTGATGGCCGTCCCCGTTCTTGTCTTCTGGATGAACAGGTAAAGGCCGATCATCAGGACAAGGGAGGTGGCAAGAATGATAATGCGCATGATGGGTACAGGCAGCCCGAACACGTAAAACACGTGAGTCGGTAAAAGCCCCTGGGGATAGACCCTCGGACTGGGGCCGTAAACGAGCATAATGGTGTTGGAAAAAACGATCGACGCCCCCAGGGCGGAAACCACTGCTGAAAGTCTCGGGGAGGTGCGCAGCGGCTTGTAGGCCGCCCGGTCCAAAAGAATGCCAATAACCCCCACCAACCCCATGACCATCAGTACAAGGAAGAAAATACCGCCCGCCGTACCCACGTTGCCGGTCAACCCCAGGGATGCAAGCAGCGTCAGCCCCAGGTAGGCGCCGATGGTGAACAGGTCTCCATGGGCGAAATTAATGAGCTTGAGCACCCCGTATACCATGGTGTATCCAAGGGCAATAAGCGCATAAATTCCCCCCACGGCAAGCCCGTTGGTGAGTTGCGTGAAAAATTGCTCCATAGGTATTGTCTTTTCCGGGTAAGGTTGATGACGCCGGCAAATGCGTCCGGGAGACGGCTGCCGGCGTCATCTTGTAACGATTTCGTCCCGCTTTACATGGGCACCGCGGTTGATTTTTCAGCGCTACTTCTGCAGGATGAAATTTCCGTCCGCGTCCACCTCGTAAACCCTGTATACATCGCCGATGCGATCCCCCTTCTGGTCGAAATCGATCATTCCGGTCAGTCCGGGAAATGCCTGCAATTCGTTCTTAAGGTAGTCGGCAATAGCTTCGGTTTCAGTGCTGTTTGTTTCCTCGATCGCCTTTGCGAGAACCCGAAAGCCGTCGCCCGCCAGGACCGCCCAGATAGATCCCGGTGCCTGGCCGTATTTTTCAATGTAAGCCGCCAGAAAATCCTGCGCTACAGGAGAAGGCAGATCCTGCGGCACCGGCGGGGAGAGGAACCGGAAACCTTCTGCAGCGCGGGTACCGGCGATCTTGACCAGGTCGGGGTTGTTGTTGGCATCACCGCCGATAAACGGTACATCCAGCCCCATTTCCATCTTCTGACGCAGGAGCATACCGGCTTCCGGGTAATACCCGGTAAAGAACACCACGTCCGGGTTGTCCCGCCGGATCTGGGTCAGTATGGTCGTATAATCCTGCTCTCCGGGCGTCAGGGCATCAAAGAAAACAATCTCTGCGGCTTCATCGGCCAGCAGCCCTCTCGCCTCTTCTGCAAGTCCCTTTGCATAGGTGGTTGAATCATGAAGAATGGCAATCCTTTTATATCCCTTTTCCAGCATGCTCTTGACCGCCACTCGCCCCTGCTCGTCGTCGCGGGGGCAGGTGCGGAAGAAATACGGCAGACCTTTTTCCGTCAGGCGCACCGACGTGGAACCATTTGCGATCTGAAGGGTATTCGTGGCTGCATAAATGTTCTGGGACGCCTCCGTAACCGAAGAGCCATAGGTTCCTATCACGCCGACAATGCCTCTCGAAGCAAGCCTTTGCGCAGCCAGGGCCGCTGTTCTGGGATCGCCGCCATCATCGGCCACCACGATTTCGACTTCCTTCCCGAGCAGCCCGCCCTGTTCATTTACCTGACCGGCCAGAAGTTCCACGATCTGCCGCATGTCCTTGCCTTCGCTCGCCCAGGAGCCGGTAAGCGGGCACATCAGGCCGATTTTAATCGTCTCTGCAGAAACAGCGGGGCCGGCAAACAGAAAAGTGGCGGCAATGAGCATCAACACGATTTTTTTCATATTATTCTCCTTGATTTTTAAAAAGGGGCGAAAACATCGGCACATCATTGTCATGGGCCTGTTTTCCGATCAATTCGACGCAATAAATTCTAATATCGAAACGAAGCGCTCTCGTCAACCTAAATTGCCGCCGGTTTTTTGAAGGGCATTCCCCGCAACAATGAACAGCAGGCCGATAATGGTGGAGACGCGGATATCTTCCCCTACCAGAAAGGATATAAAAACCAGAGACAGAAACGGGGAAAAAAAGATCAGGGTGCTTATTTTTGCCGCGGACACTGTGAGTTTCATGGCCTTCAGCCACAAAACAAAGGCGATGCCCATCTCAAAAACCCCCACGTAGAAAGCCCCCGCCAGCCCGTACAGGGGTATGGGCCATGGGCTTGAAAACACAAAACAGGCAACAAGTATCGGCGGCAGCGCAAACACGAAGTTCAAAAACAGTCCGGCAACCGGATCATGCCTGTCCCGGGTGTTGAAAATCCAGTACAAGGACCAGATCACGGTGCTGCCCAGGGCCAGGACCACGCCGGGAATACTCGAAAATTCCAACGAAAAGGGCCTGCCATAGGTGGCAATAAGGACCACCCCGAAATAGCTTATCAGGATCGCCGCTGCATCCCGGATTCCGATTTTTTGCTTGAGAAGGGGGATGGATAGCAGGGTGAGGGTGATGGCCCATGTATAATTCAACGGCTGCGCCACCTGGGCCGGAAGGAGATCATAGGCGGAAAACAGGATGATATAGTATAAAAAGGGATTCAGGATGCCGAGCCCGGCTGCGGCGGCCACGTCTCTTCCGGTGTACTTTTGCAAAAGACGAAAATTCCCGGAAAAAAAGAGGATTATGCCAAGACAGGCGATCGATGCAATATCCGCCCACAGGAGCAATTGCAGCGGGTCCGTATACCGCAGGGAAAGCTTGAATGCTGACGCCACCGTCGACCACAGAAACACCGTCAACGCGGCGTACAGGTAAGCTTTCTGTTGTCTCGCAAGCGTCAAGCTGTCCATCCTCCCTCTACCGTGGGAAAAAAGGGTTCTACTGCCTGAAGGTATCACCAACACTTTTCTCACCCCCTGTTACACAAGAAGCGAGCTTTTTGCAACCGCCGATGGCTCCGGGGACGCGAAAATCTATACCCGGCTTTTCCGCAGTTTTCCAGGTGCGCGGACCATCGCGCCCCGACCCGCTTGACACGCCCCGGATCTCCCCTTAATTTTATATAAAACAAGCATGTTACCAATTTTCGCATTCTTGTATGCACACGATAAATATTCCCACAGAATGGGTGCCCCAACGAGATCATCGTGATCATTATGTCTATTGATTAATGCAAAGAATTGTAATCATCCGGCAAGCAGCCGGCGTCCGTTTCGGTTGGATTCGCACCAATGGCTGCGAATGGTATTTGTTTTCTGTTTTCTCAAGGAGGACAGCATATGTTGATCTACAATGAACAGCTTCAAGAACTGGCAAAATACAAGTCAACAACGGGCAGCCCGATGATCAGTCTTTACATAAACGTAACCCCGCCATATGACGATACAATGCAGCTTCATTCCATGATTCACAGCGCGCGAAACGAATGCAGGGAAAAAATGGATCCGGGCGCCGTCGATGACCTTGAACGGCTTTTCAGCCAGATCGATAAATACGCGCGAAACCATCTCAAGGGGCTGAAGAATACGCGCCTGGTGGTAATATTTGCCGATTCTTCCGGTCTCTGGCAGGAATACCATCTGCCGGTTTCCCTGCCCGGACAGATGGTTGTCGAGCCGAAACCCTACATCCGTCCCCTGACCGCGCTGATGGATGAATTCAAAAGGTATCTTGTTCTGATTGCGGATTCCCGGCATGCAAGGCTCTTTTCCCTCTACCTGGGAGACTTCGAGGAGCAGCCGGATGTTTTCATGGAAAGCGACGTTCCGGATCGCGTCCGGGTCAACGCGTCCATGGCGGAAACGGGCGGACAGGCGGCCGGCAAGGTCTATGGCGGCCTTGGAGACAAGCGGATTGAAAGCCATATCAAGGATCAGATTCACAAACACCTGAAATACGCGGCAGACAAAACTTTTGATTATTTCAGAAAAAAAAATTTTACCCGTTTTCTCATCGGCACCCCGGACGACAAAAATCGCCCCTGGTTAAAAGGACATCTGCACAGCTATCTTAAAGAAAGGCTGGCCGGGGAATTCAACGCCAATCCGACGCTGCCGGACAGCGAGCTGAAAAAGGCGGCTATGGAAGCCGCATCGCAATATGAGCGGGAAAATGAGCGCAGGATCATCGACGCCCTCTTTGAAAAAAGCATCTCCGGCAACATGGCTGTACTGGGCATCGACCCGGTCATCCGGGCGTTGCGAAAAGGGCAGGTGCACACCCTGGTCATTGAAAACGGCTACAAAACCAAAGGGTATATCTGCCACGATGACCATGTACTGTCTTCCATGGAGGAAAACTGTCCCCTTTGCGGAGCGTCGATGACGGAAGTCGGGGACCTGCTCGATGGAATGGCAGGAGAAGCGATTCTTCACAATTCGGAGATTATGCACATATTCACGGCGCACGAGGAATTTCAGAAATACCACGCCGGTGCGCTGCTGCGGTTTTCCATGCAATAACAGGGAGTAGAACCCATCTCAACATTCGGATTTCGGTTGCAAGATCGCGGCGGCGTCTTGTTTCAAACCATATACATACGCAAGTATTTCAAGGATTTGAAAAAAGACGCCTACAAAGATATTGGGCCGAAAGACAATTTTGAGGTAGGTTCTAGTCTCCCATTTCTGCCATGAAGTCGTCATAGAGGGATTCCAGCGCCAGTTTATGCCTGGCTTCTTCCTGGCAAAGGATCTTGAGGACTTTTCTGCCCTTTTCCGCTTCGGTGTTGGCCAGAACATCGTTGTAAAAAGCCAGGGCCTTTTCCTCGCGCTTCATCGCCAGATGCAGTATTTCCCTGTAATTCATGCCCGGGTGATATTCAATGTCCGTGAGGTAGTCACTGCGCTTGATATCGGTGATCCACTTGAGCGGATACCCCTTTACGGCTTCGTCTACGCTTCCCTGTTTCAGATCCTGGAGCATCTTTTTATGCTTCATCTCCTCGGCGGCAAATTCTTCTAACATTTCCCGGGATCCGGCCATTTTCTCATGCCTTGCAGCCGCGGCATAAAAATCCGCCGCTTCCTGTTCCTTTTCAATGGCAAAGTCGATAATTTCCGTTAAATCCGTAAATCCCATGGTTGGCTCCTGTTCTTTTCGGGTTCTGGCTATCCAGAGGTTCAGAGAACCTGGCTGCCGGCTGTGTCCACAGTACAACAAGCTACATTCATTTTCCCGTGTTGTCCATACTCCATCCGCGATATCGGTCGTGAACCGGCATGTGGGGCCATCATCCGGATGTTTCCCCCCCCAGGGGCCTGAATGCTTTTTTGCTGGCCCCGCAGACCGGACATTTCCACTCTTCGGGCAACTGATCGAAACCGACGCCTTTTTCCACCTTCCCCTTTCGGTCCCCTTTCTCGGGATTGTAGAAATAGCCGCAATTGACTGTCTGACACTGAAACATTTCGTCGGGTTTCGGCATCACCTATCTCCTTTATTTTCATTTTTTCAACCGGGTATCGGGCGCACAGAATTATTGTAAGGCCTTTTCCCTTCATTTTCAACCACGGTATATGATATAATTCCATAGAAACGGACCGTAATTACCGCTATTACAAGAAAGGGAGCCCGCACATGAAAAACAAACCGGAGAACATCCCCCCTATGACAAAAAAACAACCGCTTTTTCGAAGGATCATTCTTCCGGTCGTTATCGCATGGCTATTCGCGTTTTTTATTGCTTCCCCGGATTACGACCGCAGCGCGGCCT
The DNA here is from genome assembly GCA_011389935.1 of Desulfobacteraceae bacterium. GTDB lineage: Bacteria > Desulfobacterota > Desulfobacteria > Desulfobacterales > Desulfosalsimonadaceae > B1SED10-16. The sequence continues at coordinate 42,389 of JAABTJ010000008.1, read as the reverse complement.
ATTCCGCCGGGCAGGAACAGGCGAAAAGCGGCGGGAACTCGGTGGAAGCGGATAGTACCGATTTGTCCAACCGGGAAATCGAAGAAATCAACACGTTTGAACCCGGGGCGTTTGAAAATCCGAACCGGTGCGCCGGCTGCCACCGGGAGATTTATGAAGCCTGGAACAAAAGCAAACACCGTTTTGCATGGGAGGATCCCTTCTACCAGCCGGATTACCTGAAAGCCAGCCGGGAAACAGGCGGGGCAACGGACGTGTTCTGCGGAGAATGCCACGCCCCGATCGCCCGGCGCACCGGGCTGCTCCCCCCTCCCGACGGCAGCCGCTTTGACGAAACATCGACGAAAGGCGTGTCATGCGACTACTGCCATACGGTAAAAGAGATCGTTGAACCGGTCAATGTCAAAAACATTTCCGATCCCGGCCGGGTCAAGCGGGGCCCCCGGGGGGACGGCCGATCCCCCTACCACGAGGTGCAATACTCAGCGATCCACACGGATCCGGCATTTTGCGGCGCCTGTCACAATGTGACCCATCCGTCTTCCGGTGCGGTCGTCATCGACACCTATAACGATTGGAAAAAAGGACCATACGCAAGGGAGGGAATCCGCTGCCAGGACTGCCACATGACGCCCGGTCCGGGGGTGAAGAAGAATCCCGGAAAATCGAGCGTCATGGGAGAAGAAAGGGATCATGTGGCCACCCACTTTTTCCCCGGAGGAAGCGTTTTGTTTCACGAGAGGGATGACAATGAGCAGCAGGCAGCACTTGCGCGGGAGATGCTTGAAGCGGCCGCTGCGCTTGAAACCGAAACCACCCCCGCTGCCGGCGGCGTCGCGCTTCTTGTGCGGATAAAAAATGTGGGCGCCGGCCATAAAATCCCGACAGGGGTCACCTATATACGCCAGATGTGGCTGGAAGTCACCGCGACCAGCGACACCGGAGAGGTGGTGTTCACCTCCGGACACGTACTGGAAGACAACCGCATCGATCCCGAAGCCGTTGTCTATCAAACGGTGTTTAAAGACGCACAGGGGAACCTGACGCCCAAGAGCTGGATTGCGGAAGAAATTGCCTATGACCGCAGAATTCCGCCAAAGAGCTACGATGAACAGACATTTGACATTCCGGTTGCCGGCAATGGCAAGCACCGGGTCACCGTCCGCCTCCTGTACCGCTCCATGAGCCAGGAAGCGGCGGATGCGCTCGGCATCGAAGGACTTGACGTGCCCGCTGTCGAAATGGCCAGGGCGGAGCGCACGCTGAATTGACAAAAAGGGCCGGCGCACGGAATGTATTATGAAGCGCCGCTTCTCGCTTCGGCTTCCGCCTTGATTGCAGACAGCAGGCGGCGTGTCAGCCCGTGCAGCCGCCCGGGCATTCCGGTCAGCCGGGCGGCCCAGAGGAGGGCCCCTGAAAAAACCTCCCGGCTTTCAAGGCGGGTGCCGCCGTCCACCGGCGAGAAAGCGAAAGTATGCCGGGCATGGATGCCCCACTTGGACCCGGACCATGTGATCTCTTTTCCCTCTTCATAGGTCTCGATAACGGGGGAAATCCGGAGCGGTAGCAGCAATGGGGTCAGTTCAAAAGACAGGCATGCCCCCTCTTCCATGGCATCCCCGTCTTCCAGCCGGCATTCCCGGCAGACCGTATTCCACTCCGACCAGTTTTCGACCTCCGTGAAAACCTGCCATACGGTTTTTACCGGCGCGTCAATGACAATGGATTCTTTTATGACCATATTTACGAGTATGGTATACTATGATGTGGAAATCCACCCATAAATAAGGAAAATTGCCATGGAAGACAAAATCCGAATCGGTATCAGCGCCTGCCTGCTGGGTGAAAATGTCCGGTACAACGGGGGGCACAAGCTCGATCACTTCCTCCGGGACACCCTGGGGCAATACGTGGACTATGTCCCGGTATGCCCGGAAGTGGAGGCCGGTTTCGGCATTCCCCGGGAAACCATGCGGCTTGTGGGGGACCCTGAAAATCCGCGCCTGATGACCACGAAAACGGCCGCAGACCACACGGACCAAATGGCAAATTGGGCGAAAACAAGAATCGCGGCGCTGGAAAAGGAAGACCTCTGCGGCTTTATCTTCAAAAAAGATTCCCCAAGCAGCGGCTTGATGCGGGTCAAGGTCTACAACGACAAGGGGATGCCCGAAAAAAAAGGGGTGGGGATTTTCGCCCGGATGTTTACCGGGCATTTTCCCCTGGTACCGGTGGAGGAGGAGGGGCGGCTCCACGACCCGAAACTCCGGGAAAATTTCATTGAACAGATCTTTACCCTGAAGCGGTGGCGGGATGCGGTCGCCAAAAAGCCGGGGATCGGCAGCGTGGTTGCCTTTCACTCGAAAAACAAGCTGCTGATCATGTCGCACAGCCAGAAGCATGCCGGGGCCATGGGAAAACTTGTGGCTGCGGGAAAAGCGCTTGGCACAGAGGCCCTGTACCGCCAATACGAGGACCAGCTCATCGACGCATTGCGCCTGAAGGCAACGACGGCCAAGCATATCAATGTACTGCAGCACATCATGGGATATTTCAAAAAACAGCTTTCTTCCGATGAAAAACAGGAGCTGCTGGAAATTTTCGACCGGTTCCGAAAGGGGCATGTGCCGCTGATTGTACCAATGACGCTGGTCAACCACTATGTCCGAAAATACGCCCAGGAATATCTGGCAGCCCAGACTTACCTGAACCCGCACCCGGTTGAGCTCAAGCTCAGGACCTATACATGAAGCAGGACCAGAGAATGCGGGCGCCACGGCACGGCGGCCGGATAACCGGCGATCAGAAACAAAGGGAAACATGATGAATTCGCAAAAGTCGCGATCAGACGGCTTTGAAAAAAGTTCAAGATCAAGGCGCGTGCAATTTTTGAAGAATTGAGCGTACTTCGCCGTACGTGAGATTCTTCAAAGATTGTACGCAACGCAGATATTGGACTTTTTGCGAAGTCGTCAAACATGGAAAGGGGAAAAACCAAAATGAGATCCGGCGGCCGCAATACGGACCAACGAATTTCGGCTTTGACGGATGCCGTTGAGGACCTGTTCAAAAAAGGCGTATATCTATCGGACAGCGTGGTCCATTATCTTGCCTCCACATACGACATCTCCGATCCGGAAGCGCTTTCACAGGCGCTTTCACCCCCTTTTGACTGTGAGGCGGAAAGCATATGTGAGATGGTTTTTTATCCGGATGAATCCCAGCAGGCGGTCCTGGAACCGGTGCTTGAAGAAATTCGCATTGAAAACGAAGAGGAAAAAAACGCCGCGGCAGATATGCTTGCGGCACGGAACATTACAGCATCCCTTTATTTTCCGTCGATTCCTGCACCCTGCCGTCTCCTCGTCCCCGATCCGGCCCTTCGCCGTTTCATCCATCGCATCAAGGCGGAGCGCCGTATCGATCGCCGCATTATCCGGGCAATACACGACAATATCCGGTCCCCGGAAACGATCGCTGCCCTGAAGGTAAAACTTCGAAATGCAAGGTTCGCCTTTCAAGAAAACAGGGTTTCATCCATATGCGCTTTTCTGGCGTGCATGGATGAAGACACGCCGGACTTCATGGCGCTCTTCATGGAGTTCTGCGGAATCCTTGAACACATGGGCGCAGACAAAGACCTCTATGCCGCAATGATGGAAACAAGGCGGAAATACATGGAAATGATCCGGCAGGCCCGGAAAAACGAAGCAAATTTAAAGACGCAGCCCGTGGAAGCACTGATAATGAGGGGGACCAATATTGCCGCGGTCAACGTAGGCGACATCCGCGGCCGGATAGACCGCATCGACCGGATTTCCATGAATATTTTTTCCTGAGCTACCATTTGCTGCGAAGCGCATTGATCGCTTCTTCCGCCTCGTCTCCCAGGCGGGAATCTCCTGCCATGGCGGCGGCTTTTTCATACGTATTCAGCGCCTTGCTGTATTCATGGTTTTGTTCGTACGCCCGCCCCAGGTCCAGGTGTATTTCCGCCGCGGACGGCACGATCTCGATGGCTTTTTCCAATCGGCGGATGGCCTCCTTCGTGTTTCCCGTGGCAAGTTCGACCAGGCCCACTCCATGAAGCGCCCTTGGAAAGTTGCGCTCCATTTCAAGCGCCTGATTGTAGTAACGCCTGGCCGTTTCATATTCCCCTTTGCGGTAATAGACATACCCCAGGTTGCTTAAGGGGTAATAGGGCGTGGCGTATAAAAGATCGTCTTTTACCTCCTCGAAACATTCTATGGCCTTGTCCCACTCCCCAAGCGCGACATAGGCCGATCCCAGATTGTTTCTGGCCGGAGAGTAATTCGGGTTGAGTTCGACCGCCCGTTGAAAATGCTCTACCGCAGAGGGATGCCTCCCCCTTGCCATATAAGCCAGTCCGAGGCTGTTTTGCAGATAGGGGTCCCTGGGATTGATTTTTTGCGCCCGGAGCAGCTCCCGCAGCGCCATGGTGTAATTCCCCTCGGCCATATACGCCTCTCCCAGCTCCCGGATCGCCTCCGCCTGCTGCCTGTTCTGTATCGATGCTTTCTGGCTGCAGGCCGGAAACAAAACCAAACCCGACATCATTATGCATATGAAAAAAACGAAAGACCGCTTCATGGGTTTCTGCCCCTGTTATTTCAAATAAACATTAAAAAAACTGCGGCGCTTCCGTTAACGGTATTGCAAATTTCTACGCCGCCTACGGACCGTCAGTGACGGACCAGACCGTCTGCTTCCACCGCCCTGATGCCGGATTGGCCAAGAAAAGCGGCCAACGGATCCGGAAGGGGAACCAAAGACACCAGAAGGCGATACGGATCGGCATCCATCCCTTGCGGGCGGACTACTTCCTTCCGGGAAGATACCAGGTACCCGGGGATCTGAATCGACGGATTGTACAGCCGGGGCCTGGCGGAAGTCCAGAAAATGGGATCTGCATCGTAATCCAGCAGCCGCTGTTCGGCCAACTGGGAAAGCATGTCGCCGGGATGGCGCGACCGCTGTAACTGGAGAACCTGCAAGCCGGTTTTTTCTATGGATGTGATGGCATCCCCGCCAAGATCCCCGTAATCAATCAATATATCCCCGCCGCCATTCACAGACAGCAAATCGGCATGTGCGGAAACCTGAAAACCCGCATACGGAAAAGACACCTTCACATCCGGCTGGTAACGGTATCCGAGCGCCCGGAAAAGACCTTCGACAAACTGTTCCGGTGGATTGGCCGGGATGCGGCCTCTTTCCGGAATCCGGTACCCGGATGTATCCACGGTTTTTGCCCAGCCGGAAAGGTTCTCCCCCTCGACCCAGTCCCGGACAACGACGCCCATATCGCCGAGAAAATCACGAACCGGCGCGGGAACGCGCATTTCCGGTTTCTCAAGGATGCTCAGGCAGATTTTCCACGGCATTGCAGGAGGGTCGTAAATATATTGCCCCCGGATGGCGATGGAAATACCGCCGCGGTTTACATCCAGGTGCCGTTCATACCCTCCCCCGGAGTCGATTACGGGAACAATCGTGGAGACAAGCATTCCAAGACGCATGTCCGCCTCGAAAAAAACGATGTTGATGTCCGGCCGGTAGCGTTCGATCACCTTCCGGTTTTCATCCGGAAGCCATTCCCTTTTGGTGAAAAGCAGGGTCGTCCCGTCATCGAAAACCATCAACGGCGTTTCCGAAAGCGCCAGGCGCAAATCGGATTGGCCGTCACGGGGAAAATAATACTCCCCGCTGTTAACCACATCCCCGTCCAGCATGGCAGCCGCCTTGCTGAATATGGACGTATCGGAAAACCCGCGTATCCTGTCCACCAGGGGCAGCGTCAGTGAGGGGCGCGTTGACGGGGTTTCCACAGCTTCTTTTCCCGGCTCCGCCTCTTCCACCGGCTCCGCCGGCTCCTCCTCGGACGCTTGTCGGGGGGAATCCGGCATATCCGGGGGGGGGTTCTCCTCTTCTTCAAACAATTCCGCATATACGGGCGATTGAATGATTTCGGGATCCGGCAGGCGGACGGTCTGCCCCGCCACGATCAAATCGATATTTTCAATTTCCGGATTGAAATGCGCAAACAGCGCCATCCCCCTTTCATACGATTCGGATCCGACTTCGCCGAAAGACCGGGCAACCAGCTTTGATACCCACTCGCCGTAGCGGACCTTGTGGGGGATGGAATAGGCTTCCGCGATTTCCGGGAGACGGGTAATGGTGATGACGGGCAGGGTTACGCTTCCCGATTCCTGGCCTTCAAAGGTCCCTGCGGGAAGAATCCGCAATGGAATAAGGATTTTCTGGCCGGGATAAATCTTATTGATATTCTCCACGGCAGGATTCAGGATTTCAAATATTTCCAAAAACAGGGGGAAATCTTCACGGGCAATCTCCCCCCGCTGCCGGAAAAGCCGCAAAACCCAGTCGTCCTTTTGGACCACGTAGGGATCGCACAACACATCTTTTCCGCGAACCGGTTTTACCGCGTAATGCTTCTCGAAAAAGGTCGCAGCGGCGTCCGTCCCCAAAAACAGCAGCAATACCAAAAGGGCTGCCGTACCGATACGGAACCGACTGACCAGACAACGACTCCGTTTCATCAAAAGCTACACCTTTTTCAGCTCAAGTCGATGGGCGATCTCTTCGGAAACTCGATTGATGAATCGATCCAGCGATTTTCCGGCAAGCGGCTTCCCTGATTCGGGGACTTCATCAAGATCTTCCGGCCGAACCAGCATCGGGGCGTTAATCAACTCGGATTTCGGGACAACCCCATATTCTTCCGGAAACCGGTTCTCAAAATACATTTCCTGGAAATTGGAAAATTTCAGGGCGTGGGCCGTTGAATCCAGGACCACGCTGTGGCTCGAATCAATGAGGCCCTGCTTCACGGCCGTCACCATCCCGGCCAGGCATTCCCCCCCGTGGGTGCACGACACATGGCCGTGCCGGTTTGCGATGAGATGCCAGTCCATTATTTCCTGCTCGCTGACCTCCACCACAAAAACCTTTCTGTCCCCTGCCATCCGGTTATACTGATCTGCAAGGCGGATCACCCGGGGCATGGACACAGGATTGCCGATCATGGCTGCCTGGGCAACGCTGGGGCTAACGTGGACTGCCTCAAAATGGCGTCTTTCAGGATCTTCTTCCAGGTAATACTGATACACGGGGTTGGCATGAACGGACTGGACCCCGATAATAATCGGAAGGTCTTCGATAACGCCGATATCCAGAAATTTGAGAAACCCGCTCATCAGGGCGGTGATGTTTCCGGCGTTCCCCACCGGTACAATGATTACGCGGTTTTTCATGTCATACTCGAAAAACTGCGCCACCTCATAGGAATACGATTCCTGGCCTAAAATTCGCCAGGCATTCTTGGAATTCAACAGCGCCACATTATAATTTTCCGAAAGCTGCTCCACCACTTTCATGCAGTCGTCAAAAACGCCCGGGATCTCAAAGACCATGGCGCCGCTCCCGAGCGGCTGGGAGAGCTGCTGCGGCGTTACCCGCTTATGCGGCAGAAGCACGGCGGATTTGACGCGGGGATAGAGGTAAGACGCGTAAAGCGCTGCGGCGGCCGAAGTATCCCCTGTGGATGCACATACGGCAAGGATTTCGTCCACGTCGCCGTATTTCAAAAGGTAATTGATATAGCTCAGGGCACTGGCCATACCCCTGTCCTTGAAGGAGGCGCTTGGATTCTGGCCGTCGTTTTTGAAAAAAAACCGTGCGCCGGCACGTTCCTGAAGATAGGCGCTCGCCTCTACAACCGGGGTATGCCCCTCCCCCAGCCACACGATGGAATCGATGGGCATGACCGGGCCAATAAGCTCATGGTACCGGTATATGCCGTTGAGTGCCGGCATGTTGAGCATCCTCCGGTAATCGAATATCCTGCGCCACACCTTGCCCGGCGTCTCTTTCAAGCGATCAAACGCCGAATCGTATAGCAAAAGGACAGACCGGCAATCCGGGCATATATACAGCAGCTTTTCAATTCCGAATTCACCGCCGCATCCCAGGCAGCGATATATCAGACGCCCCTGGGGTTCCGGCACCAGGTGCGGCTGGATGTCATGTGGAAAATCTTCAGGTCTCACGCGATTATTATCCGGGGTGTAGAGGTTTCGTTATGCTTTCAATTTTTCGATTTTCTGCAGCCCGCCCATATACGGCCGCAGGGCCTCGGGGATGACCACGCTGCCGTCGGCCTGCTGGCCGTTTTCGAGGATGGCCGCAACCGTGCGACCGACGGCAAGGCCCGAGCCGTTCAGGGTATGGACGAGCTGGGTACCCTTTTCCCCTTTCCGCTTAAACCGGATGCCCCCCCGTCTTGCCTGGAAGGATTCAAAATTGCTGCACGACGAGATTTCCCTGTACCGGTTCTGGGCCGGCATCCATACCTCGATATCGTAGGTTTTTGCAGAAGCGAATCCCATGTCGCCCGTACACAATAACACCGTCCGGTAAGGCAGTTCAAGGAGTTTTAAAACGGCTTCCGCGTTTTTCAGCAGGCTTTCGAGCTCCTGGTAGGAGGCTTCGGGGATGGTGAATTTGACGAGTTCAACCTTGTTGAACTGGTGCTGACGGATCAGGCCGCGCGTATCCTTGCCGTATGAACCCGCCTCCGAACGGAAGCACGGCGTGTACGCGACATAATAAATCGGCAGAAGGGATTCGTCTAGGATTTCCTGCTGATGGATATTGGTTACCGGGACTTCCGCCGTGGGGATCAGGTAATAGTCGCGCCCTTCCAGCTTGAAAAGATCTTCCGCGAATTTCGGAAGCTGCCCCGTAAAGGTCATGGACCGGCTGTTGACAATAAACGGTGGAAGCGTCTCGGTATACCCGTGGATGTTCACATGGAGGTCGATCATGAAGCTGATCAGCGCCCTTTCCAGCCGGGCGCCGGCGCCGAAATACAGGGGGAACCGTGCGCCGGTGATTTTGGCCGCCCGCTCAAAATCCAGGATTCCGAGATTTTCACCGATCGTCCAGTGGGGGAGCACTTCAAAGTCGAAAGAGACAGGGGTGCCAACGCTTCGCACCACGGGATTGTCGTTTTCGTCCTTCCCGAAGGGGACGCTTTCGTGGGGAATGTTGGGAAGGCTGAACAGGATTTCCTGTATTTTTTCCTCGTAACCCGAAAGCCCAGCTTCAAGTGCCTTGATCCTGGAAGCCACCTCGCGCATTTCTGAAATGAGCGGATCGGCGTTTTCTTTGTTGGCTTTCATTGTTGCGATTTCATCGGAAACCACGTTGCGCCTGTGCCGCAACTGTTCTATTTCATTTAGTATTTTCCTATATTCATTGTCTATCTCTTCAAACGTATCGATATTGGCAGCGTCGCCCCGGCGATTCATGGCATCGCGAACCTGCGATATATTTTGCCGTATGTACTTGATTTCCAGCATATAATACCTATATTGGTTATTCTGTAAAAAAAGGGGGCAGTTGCGTTTAAACGAGTGTGGATTAGCACGATCAGGATAATTCGTCAATGATTATTGAAAATTGCGCGATTTTGGGTTATGATGCCGTCGTTATGTTCAGATACGGAGAATCCTATGGAAGATGGTAAAGTGAAAAAACAGAATTTGAGAAACGAAATAAAGGAAAAGCTCGCAGGCCTGCCCGGATCTGACATCCAGGACAAAACCGATCGGATTGGCAGGCAGTTGATCGAGTTTGCCAATTTCATGGAATCCGAGACGGCACTTTTTTACCTGCGCCCCGACTATCCGGTAGATATCCGCCGCATAATCAATCAATGCCTAAGGATGCCCAAAAACATTGTCCTCCCGTCCTTTGACCGGGACCGGCACATAACGTTGTGGAAAGTCACCCTTCTTGAAAAAGACCTTTTAGGGGACAATTTTTCACCCGACCCGGCCAGATGCAAACCGATTCATTTCCATGAAATCGATATTGCCGTCATTCCCGGCATTGCCTTTGACGAAAAAGGGGGGAGAACAGGAACCGGACGGGGTCACTATGACCGCATGATCCCAAAATTGCCCAATACGGCCCGGAAAGTCGCCCTTGCCCTGTCCGAACAGATCGTTTCCCAGGTCCCGATGGAATCCCACGACAAGTTCGTTGATATCATCATTACCGATCAACGAATCATCTACAAAATCTGACAATCACCCATGAAACCAGTCGTCGCCATTGTCGGCCGGCCAAACGCCGGAAAATCGACCCTTTTCAACCGCCTGACCCGCACCCGGGATGCGCTCGTGGACAGCGTAGCCGGCGTCACCCGGGACCGCCATTACGGGTCCGCGTCCTTCAACAACGTGGATTTCACGGTTATCGATACCGGGGGATTCTACTTTTCCGATTCAGACCAATTTGTGCAAAAAACACACGACCAGGTCCGGTATGCCATTACAGACGCCGATGCCATTATTGCCCTGTTTGACGGCGCACAGGGGATCTCCCCCCACGACCACGATATCGTGGATCTGCTTCGAACCACCACCAAGCCCGTTTTTTTCGCCGTCAACAAAATGGACCACATCAAACGGGAAGACAGCCTGGCCGACTTTTATTCCTTCGGAATCGAGGAGGTGTTTCCCGTTTCCGCCGAACACGGCCACGGCATATACGAACTCTTGGAAAAAGTGGTGGGGGCCCTTCCCCAAAGCGCGCCGGAAGAAAACGGGGAGGCGATACGGCTGGCCATCATCGGACGCCCGAATGTGGGCAAGTCCTCCCTGGTTAACCGGATCCTGGGAGAAGAACGGGTAATCGTCTCCGAGGTGCCCGGCACGACGCGGGATGCCATTGACACCCGGGTTGAAGTCAACGGGCAGAAATACCTGCTGATCGATACGGCAGGCATTCGCAGAAAGGCGAAGGTCCATGAAAAACTTGAAAAATATGCCGTGGTCAAGGCCATGGACGCCATTGCCCGCTGCGATGTCGCGCTGATACTGATCGATGCCGCAGACGGCATCGTGGAGCAGGACATCAAGATCGCGGGATATGCATACGAAAAAGGGCGTGCCTGCATTTTCCTGCTCAACAAATGGGACCTGGTCGAAAAAGGGGACCATACCTTCAAAAAATACAAGGAAGACCTACAATACCAGGCAAGCTACATGAGCTACGCCCCGTTTTTGACCATTTCAGCGCTGACCGGCAGGCGTGTGCCTAAAATCTTTGAGGCCATCGAAACCGTATATACGCAATTCTCCCATCAAAGTGCAACCGGTCCGCTGAACCGCATTATCCAGAACGCCACCGAACAAACGGAACCGTCCATGTTTCGCGGCCGCCGACTGAAATTTTTCTACGCCACCCAGATCGCAACAAAACCCCCGACGTTTGTCTGCTTTGTAAACTATCCGGAAGGGGTTCACTTTTCTTACCAGCGGTACCTGGTCAACCGGATACGCGAATCATTGGGTCTCGACAAGGTCCCCATCCGTCTTTTTTTGCGAAAACGCGGGGGGGAGGCCACCCATCCGCGCCGAAAGAAAAAGCACCTTACAAAACCGGGCAAAAAACAGGAAAAAAGGCAGGGGAAAAAAGGAAAAAGGTGAGTCGTTGGACCTTTTCGAATATCAGGCGGACAAAGATTCCGGCAGTAGCAAACCCCTTGCGGATCGAATGCGCCCCACAGACATAGGGGAATTTATCGGCCAGGAAAACGCCGCCGGGGACGGCTCCCTCATCGCCAACGCCATTGTGAACGACCGGATCTTTTCAATGATCCTGTGGGGGCCGCCGGGCAGCGGCAAAACCACCCTGGCCCGCATTTTGGCGTCCCGAACCCGCTGCCATTTCGTCTCTTTTTCCGCGGTGCTCTCCGGTGTAAAGGATATCCGGCAGGTCATTGAAATCGCAAAAGAACAAAAAACAATTCACCGCAAACGGACCATCCTTTTTGTCGATGAGATCCACCGCTTCAGCAAGTCCCAGCAGGACGCCTTTCTGCACCACGTGGAAAGCGGATTGATTACCCTCATCGGCGCCACGACCGAAAACCCCTCTTTCGAGGTGATCCCCGCGCTGCTGTCCCGGTGCCGGGTGATTACGCTGAACCCGCTGTCCGAAGAACACCTTGCCGTCATCCTGAAGCGGGCACTGGCCGATCGGGAGCGGGGATTGGGAAAAATGGAACTGGCCATCGAGGAGGAAGCCCTTGCCCATATTATCGGTACCAGCGACGGGGATGCCAGATCCGCCCTGAACTCCCTTGAAGTTGCGGCTATGCTCGCCGCCGAGGAAAAAGAAAGCGACGAAAAAACCATTGCCAGCACCCACGTGAAAAAGGCGATCCAGAAAAAGGCGCTCCTGTACGACAAAAGCGGCGAGGAGCACTACAATCTCATATCCGCGTTTCACAAAAGCCTTCGGGGGAGCGACCCGGACGGGGCCATTTACTGGTTTGTGCGCATGATGGAAGCCGGGGAGGACCCCCTTTATATTGCCCGCAGAATGGTCCGGTTCGCCTCGGAAGACATCGGGAATGCCGACCCGCGGGCCATTACCGTGGCCATGGACGCCATGGCCGCATACCGGGTCATCGGCTCCCCGGAAGGAGACCTGAACCTTGCCCAGGCGGCCATATACCTGGCTACCGCACCCAAGAGCAACAGCGTTTACGCGGCCTACAACAGGGCCAGAGCTCTCGTGCGGCAAACCGGCACGCTCCCCGTCCCCATGCATATTCGAAACGCCCCGACCCGGCTGATGAAGGATCTCGACTACGGGAAGGGGTACAAATACGCCCACGATTATGAAGATGCCTACATTCCCCAGGACTACCTGCCCGAAAAGCTGAAAGGGCAGGCGTTTTATTCGCCCACCGAACGGGGATACGAAAAGATCATCCGCCAGCGGATGGCATACTGGGAAAGCCTGAAAAAAAAGAAAGGCAAAAACAGCAGCAACCGGGAAGAATAGAAGAAAAAGAAGAAGAAGACAGGACAATCGGTTCAATGCCATTTGGCAGGGGGGGTGCAGCCCTCGGCAGCCGTGCGTCCTTGGGATATCTCTATGACTCGATACGCCGCGGCCTGCAAACTCGCCCTGCGGGCTCAGATAATGCAGGCCGCCGGGCGCATCTTCGCCAAGAGATATCACCAAGTCCTCCCGATGCTGCTTTCGGGCCGCATCCCCCTGCCAAATGGCATTGGTCCATTTATTTATCGCTCGCTCCAAAAACGGATTGATCGGGGTCGAATGGACAATGCCTGTTATACGGTGGCTCGGGAAAAATTCCAATTAGCGGAGACGGAATATAATGGAAAAAGACAATCTGCGAATTATTGACTGGCTGCTCTCATCCGGCCGATCCGCTGCGCCGGAGACGTATTCTGCATTTGAGGACTTTTGGCAGGCTTTTTCCAAAGAATCCGGATCGTGGGAACCTCCCGTGGACCGGGCGATCGCCGGCGGAGCTGTCGCTGACTGCATGGCGTATGCCTTTGCCGCCGGATATTGCGCCGCCCTGCAGCGCCTTGTCCCGGCGCTGCCCGTCAATACGCCCGCCTGCTTTTGCATCACAGAGGAACAGGGGGCACACCCCCGCGCAATCAAAACGCGGCTGGCACCTGTGGAAATCAATTCAAAGCGGGGAAAAGCCTTTACCGTAAACGGCAGAAAAAAGTATGTCACCTGCGCCGGGGAAGCCGGCCTGTTCCTGGTAGCAGCCTCGGAAGGGACCACTGACGACGGCAGAAACCGTATCCGGGTGGTCCAGATCGACGCAAAAACCCCGGGTATCCGAATCGTGCCTGTGAAGGGCCTCAACCTGGTCCCGGAAATCAGCCACGGAGAGCTCATCTTTACCGATGTTGCCGTTTTTGAAGCGGACCTGCTTCCGGGGGACGGCTATACAGCATATATCAAACCGTTTCGAACCGTCGAGGACCTGCATGTATCCGCCGCCATACTGGGATATCTGTTCAAAAGCGCCTGCAAATATGATTGGGGGCGGGAGCTCCTGGAAAATATTCTGGGGTGTATTGCATCAGTCAGAAACCTTGCATGCTGCTCCCCTGATTCACCGGAAGTCCATATTGTCATCCATGACGCGCTAAAACGAATCAGGGACCTGTCTGCACGCCTCGACCCTTGCTGGGAAGAAGCCGGAAGAAAAGCAAAAGAGGCCTGGGACAGGGACAAAGCGCTCATGAACATCGCGGATAAAGCCAGGGCGCTGCGCTTGCAGGCGGCATGGAAGTTTTATGAGGAACCGGTACGATATTAACATTTTCACCGCTTTTCTGACATTCAAGGATAACCGATGACGCATAGGGTATGGACAATTTTTTTCACGTGGACCGTTTTGTTCTCACTTGCACCGCACCCGGCCGCAGCGCACGGCACGAACTACCGCATACTGGATCCGGGCGCTGCAATCGCCGTTGCATTTCTTTACTCGGACAGCCGGCCCATGCGCTACGCGGAAGTGCTCGTGTTTTCGCCGGAAGATGAAGAGATAGAATACCAGAACGGGCGGACGGACAGAAACGGGCGCTTCGTTTTTTATCCGGATGCCCCGGGCAAATGGCGCATCCAGGCCGACGACGGCACCGGCCATCTGGAAAGCGTCTCCGTCGAGATTGCCGGCGGGGAAGATGATGATGCGCGATGGGAAGGGGTTGCGGACCGCTCCGAACCCCTTGGGCATGATCACGAACATAACGGCGTGCCGCGCCTGTGGGGGATCCTGCTGGGCATCAGCCTTATTGGAAACCTTTTTTGGGGATTTTACATGCTCAAGGCCAAAAAAACATAGGAGACAGGCAGCGCTCCGCTTCTTGCTCAACCCTCCAGGGTAAACCGCCATGCGCAGAACCATTCCTCCGGATGCGCATCCGGCGGACATCCGATGCACTCGGTGTGGATCCGCTTGTCCACGCCCCGCGCGAATGTTGTATACTCCACCATGCCGGCGGATTTGCACGGATAGTCCGGAAGTCCCTTTCGCTTTCGCGAGGACTGCACCCGGCATTCGTTCATCTGAAAGCGGATCGTTTTTTCGGATTCCTCCACAATGGTCTGGACGTTGATCCGCGAGTACATCCGGAACATCAACGCCTTTTTCAGCCCCTCCAGCCCCGGGTTTTCCGGCAGCTCCAGAAACTTTTTGATGCTCCACGCCTCGAACGGCGCAAACCGGGTCCAGCAGGTATCGTTGCATCGCTTGGCGTCGTCCATGCCGGTTGAAAACTCCACCGCCTGGAACCATACGCCGTCATTGGCCAGCCAGTTGACGCCCAACGTTTCGATCAGGCCCATGAGTTTTTCCCGGGGCATATCCAGCAGGGGCTTGGGTACGTCCTCGACCATTTCAAACCCCAATGTTTTGCCAAGACGGTTCATCTGTATGCCGTAGCTTTTCCGGTAGGCGGAATCCAGTATGGACAGCGCCCGGTCAAATCCCATCTGGTGCTCGACCTCCTTGAACCAGAACGCGTGGTGCATTACGATCCGGTGGCACATATCCACAACGAATCGGGCCAGATCCTTATTTTCCAAATCATCGAGCTTCTTTACCGTTTCGTCCATCAGGCACCCCCATTCTTTTTTCGATTCGCATGCCAACATTCTCCGGCGGCCGCAAGAGCCCTGCGAATCAACGTAGCAGCTTGACAGGGATCGTGCAATTATTTTGCATGATATGTTTTTTACGGATATAGTTTATCAAACAGGCACAAACCCCGCTGCGGCCTCAATACGGGGTCGGCGACACAAAACCACGCAGCTCGAAGCAAGCCGGAATTTTATTGTTTTTGACATGAGCCCTGACATTCTACTGGTTTTTTTAATTCTTATCGTATCCACGGCGTTTTTGATAACGGGGTGGATTCCCATGGAGGTTACCGGACTCCTGGTCCTGGGCGCCGTCGCGCTTACCGGTCTGCTCCCCCCGCTGGAAGCGCTTTCCGGTTTCAGCAACCCTGCGGTAGTCACCATATGGTCGGTGTTTATCCTTTCGGGGGGTCTGGCGCACACCGGCGTCGCAAGCGTTATCGGAAGACTTGTTCACAGAATTGCGGGATCCCATGAAATTGCCATGATCGTGGTGATCATGGCCACTGCCGGCCTCCTCTCGGCGATCGTAAACAACATTGCCGTGGTAGCGCTAATGCTGCCGGTTGTCATGGATATCGCCCGGAATACCGGCATAGCCCCCTCCAGGCTGTTAATCCCCCTTGCCTACGGCTCGCTTTTGGGGAGCACGACCACCCTGATCGGAAAGCCGTCCAATCTTCTTGTCACGGAAGCGCTCAGAGAAAACGGCCTTGAACCATTTTCCTTTTTCGACTTCACGCCGGTCGGCCTGATCATGATGCTGACCGGCATCCTTTTCATGGCGCTTGCCGGACGGCACCTGCTGCCCGAACGAAATATCGCCGCCCAGCATCCACAATCGAACAAAAGCGCAGACTGGCAAAGCACCTACGGCATTGAAAAGCGGCTCTTTCATGTACGCGTGCCATCCCCATCTGTCCTTTCGGGGAAAACCCTTGCCGCGATCCGCCTGGGATCGATCCTTGGATGGAACGTCATATGCATCACGCGGCATGGCAAGAGCATTATGCCTCCCGGCCCGGAAGAAACGCTGCAGCCCGGGGATTTGTTAACCGTCGAAGGTCGCACGGAAAACATGGAGGGCCTGAAGCGCCTGCTGAAAATGAATTTTGAAAAAACAGGATACGGCCTGGAGGATTCTTACCTGGCCGATATCCGCTTTTGCGAGGCAATCGTGGCAGAGGGCTCCCACCTTGCGGGAAGCACCCTGGAAGCAATGCAGTTTGACGCCGCCAGCAATGCGAAGGTGCTGGCAATACGCATAAATGGCCGGGTGCATCGAACCAATCTCCGCAGCATGGTCCTGTCCGGCGGCGAGTTCCTTCTTCTGGCCGGCAAAAAAGAACAGCTCGGGAAGATGGAAGCCAGCCGGGAGATAACCGGTTTGAGGTATCTCGATCCTGCCGAAGCGGCAGACACCTATGAAATTTATGATGAACTGATGCTTATCGAAGTGCCCGAGCATTCAGACCTGGCCGGCAAAACCATATCGGAAAGTCTTGTGGGCGAAGCTTTTTTGGAAAGCCGCATCCTGGGAATCATACGGGAAGGGAAAACCATTCTGTTGCCCGGTCATTCGGACGTCCTGGCGGGCGGGGACCGGATCATAACGGCGATGGACCTGTCTTTTCTCCGGCTGCTTACGGGGATAAAAAACCTTCAGGTTTACGAAAAAACGGGCCACTCCGACATGATGTCGCTCCTTTCCAGCGACATCGGTTTTGTTGAAGCGATTCTCGCCCCGGGTGCTACCATTGAGGGGAAAACGCTCCGGCAGCTCAACTTCCGGGAGAAATACGGCCTGATTGCGCTGGCCCTGTGGCGGCGGGGGAGCGCATACCGCTCCAATCTCAAGGACATGAAACTTGCGTTTGGCGATGCGATACTGCTTTTTGGTCCGGTCAAAAAACTGCAGCTGCTCGGAAGCGAGCCGAATTTTATTGTTTTAAGCCGCCTTGCCCAGGAAAAGCCCCGAACCGAAAAAATGCCGATTTCCATATCGATTATGGCGGCAATCCTGTTTTGTGTTGTAATGGGGTGGGTGCCCATTTATATTGCGGCGGTAGCCGGTGCGGGCATGATGATTGCTACCGGATGCCTGAGTATGGAGGAAGCCTACCGGCATATCGAATGGAAGGCGGTCTTTCTCATAGCGGGCCTTCTCCCGCTGGGAGCCGCCATGGAACAGACCGGCGCAGCCATGATGGTCGCACAAGGGGCCGTCTCACTGGCCGGATCGTTCGGGCCGGGGGCAATACTGCTGGGCCTCATCCTCCTTACCATGACTGCAACCTGCGTCATTCCCATCCCTGCGGTGGTGGTGCTCATGGCACCGGTTGCCCTGAATACCGCCGCAACCATGGGAATATCCCCCCACAGCCTGATGATGGCGACATCAATGGCCGCCTCCGCCAGTTTCATCACCCCCCTGTCCCACCCGACAAAGCTCATGGTCATGGGCCCCGGCGGTTATGGATTCAAGGATTACATGAAAACGGGGCTCCCCCTGACCCTCCTGATTCTTGCCGTTCTTATGCTGGCAATACCATTTTTCTGGCCCTTGGCGCCCTGATTCAAATTCCGACACGGCCGCCGCGACGCCTTACGCCTGCTCCAGCATGAACATCATCAGGGCTTCTGCTACGCAGGCCGGTTTTTCCTGCCCCTCGATCTCAAGGGTATGGGTGGTAGTGACCAGTACGCGCCCCTCCCCTTTTTTCACGACATCGCTGATCACCATGACATCACGTATCCGGGTCCCAACCGGCACCGGGTTCAACAGGCGAACCCTGTTCAACCCGTAATTAATGGTCATGGCGACCCCCTCGGGAACGACCCCCACCTCGCTTGTGAAGTAGGGAATCAGGGACAATGTTAAAAACCCGTGGGCGATGGTTCCGCCAAAAGGTCCGTTTGCCGCCTTTTTCTCATCTACGTGGATCCACTGATGATCTTCGGTGCAGTCGGCAAAACGGTTGACCCGCTCCTGATCGATCAGGAACCAGGCGCTTTTGCCTGCTTCGCTCCCAACGAGCTTTTCAATGTCGCGCAATGGCAGTATACGAGCCATTTCTGTTCGTCCTTTCTGAATGGATAAAAGGGGGGAGAGGTGCCTCTTGCACATCCTTCAACGGGCATTACTCCTGCGGAGTGTCTTTCATCAAAGCAATGGTTTCGAACCGGATCATCTGATCCCGCATATGGATGGATATCTCGAGGTATCGCCGGTTGAGATCCGTCCGGAAGTCCTTGTTCAACCGGTTAATCTTCGCGTGCATCTGCCGCAGAAGCCGGATGCGCTTTTTCCAGAGCCGGTTCACATACTTGAGCCGCTTTTCGGAATTGATCTTCAAGGCGGCGGAGTATTGGGTAACAAGTTCTGAAAAATACCGGTTTTTCTCCTCGAGCAAAGATTCTATTTTATCTTTCTTCAACGCCAGCCGGGTGATCTTATGAAAGTGATGGCCGCACACGGAAAGGGTCACCACCTCGGCGAACAAGTCCCGGTTTTTGAAGAGATTGCGGATGATAAATTTGATATACTGGAACCCGTAGGGCGTGAACGGCTGGCGGATAATAGACTTGAAAAAAACCTTAACCTCAGCAAAACGGATTTTTCTCTGGTAAAAATTCCGGAATTCGATGGTATCCAGAAGGCTGGCGCACCGGGCGAAATAATTTTTCATCCGACGGTCGTAGAGGTAACCCAGCAGCTTTTTATACCCCTGCCGGATGACCTGCGGGTCCATCGTGGTGACAAAATTGGTGTTCAAAGCGTGGGTGTTGTTCCCCGCAGGGGAAGAAAGCAGGCGGCCTTCCCGTTCGAGCCGCTGAAAAAGGCGGGTCCCCGGAAGCGCGGTCAGCAGGCCGATCATGGCCTTGGGGATGGCGTTTTTCTGGATAAAATCGATCTGCCTGTCGAATATGTCCGGCGGGTCGCTGTCAAAACCGATGATAAAGCCGGCCAGGACCTCTATGCCATGCCGCTGTATCTTTCTTACCGATTTCTCCATATCGGTTTTCAGGTTCTGGCTTTTCCCCGTCTCCGCAAGCCCTTCCCTGCTGGGCGTTTCAATGCCGATAAAGACCTCGTTGAACCCGGCTTCCCGCATACCCGAAAGGAGCGTTTCATCATCGGCCAGGTTGATGCTCGCCTCGGTGAAAAAATGAAAAGGATACCCGTGCTTTTCCTGCCAGGCCTTGAGGGCGGGAAGCAGTTCATGCTTCACCCGACGCTTGTTGCCAATGAAATTATCATCGACCATAAACACAGCCCCTTCCCATCCCAGCCGGTACAGCGCATCGATTTCCGCCACCAGGGTCTCTGCCGTCTTCAGGCGGGGGGTATTTCCGTACACGGTCCAGATGTCGCAAAATTCACAGTGAAAGGGGCATCCCCGCGAATACTGGACGGCCATTGAGCCGTAGGCGTCCATCTCCAGCAGGTCGAACCGGGGAACGGGGAGGCGGGAAATGTCGGGGTGCGCAGGCATGGCATATATGCTTTCTGCCGTACCGTTTTCCATCTCCTGCAGAAAATCGGAAAACGTGTGGTCCACCTCCCCCAGCAGGAGATGATCAACCCCGCGGATTTCCTCATGGCTGTTGGTCACGTAAGGACCACCCGCGACGACGGTCCTGCCAAAGGAACGGCATCGTTGAACAACCGCTTCCATGGATTCTTTCTGAACGATCATGGCGGAGATGAACACCGCGTCCGCCCAGAGGATATCATCATCTTCAAGGCAGCGCACATTGAGATCCACCAGCTTCAGATCATACCCTTCTGGAAAAAGCGCGGCAATGGAGATGAGCCCCAGCGGGGGCATAGCGCTTTTCTTGTTGATGAATTTCAAGGCGTATCGGTAGCTCCAGTAGGTATTTCCCGGCACTTCCGGGTATACCAGCAGGATATTTTTGTATTGTGGCATGGTACACCTGACTTTCCCTGAACCGGCAGGATACGGTCGAATCTTTGTAGAACCGATCTCAAAATTATCTTTCGGCCCAATATCTTTGTTGGCGTCTTATTTCAAATCCTCGAAATACGCGAGGTTGTCTGCGGTTTGAAACAAGACGCCGCCGCGATCTTGAACTGAGATCTGAATGTTGAGATGGGTTCTAATACATTTAACAAGCCCTTTTTTATAGTGTAAACATACATCCGCGATTGTCGAATTTCAAACGCGTCCGTTCTGAACAAGACGGGCGAAATGCCTGAAGGACCGGTCATAGGTGGCTTCCGCATCGGCAGGAAATACGCATGCCGGCAGCTGTCGGCTCTTGAGGTGGTACGCAAGGCAATCACAGCAGCGCCCCTTTCTGTCGCATGGTTCATAGGTACAATTGCATTTTTCCAGGTTCTTTTCCTTAATGCATTCCATCGAAAACCTCCGTGCTCTTTTCCATTTCCGGTAACAATCGAAACATTGGCAAAAAGTAGCATAGGCCTGCTTACGGATCAACACCCGGTCTTTTCTCCGGAGACGCTTCCCGGCCACTCTCCGAAACAGTAATATTCAGGGGCGTTCTGTCATCCTGGGCCAGGTAGATGGTCGTCGTCGGGAAGGCGAACAACCTGATTTTTATAGCCATTTTCTATACTTGAACCAGGCGGTCATGCCCAGCGCCGCAACGATGAAAACCGCCCATACCGCCGGGTATGCCAACCGCCACTGGAGCTCCGGCATATGCTCGAAATTCATGCCATATACGCCGGCAAGAAACGTCAAGGGAATAAATATCGTGGCGATGACGGTGAGCACTTTCATTACTTCGCTCATCCGGTTGTTGACGCTGGAAAGGTATATATCCAGAACACTTGCCAGCATTTCTCTAAACATTTCAACGGTTTCTACTACCTGAATCGTATGATCGTAAACGTCTCTCAGGTAAAGCTGCGTCTCTTTGGTAATCAGGTCGGATTCACTCCGCAAAAGGGCGGCGGCGATCTCCCGGACAGGCCATACCGATTTCCGGATGTAGATCACCTGCCGTTTCATTCCGTGAACCGCCTCCAGGATGGACGGTTCCGGGTCGGAAAGCACCGCATCCTGGAACTCCTCGATTCTTCCCCCGAGATCCTCGAGCACCCGGAAGTAATGATCCACGATGATATCCATAAGCGCGTACGCCAGGTAATCCGCGCCGGACTTGCGGATGCGCCCTTTGCCCTTGCGGATGCGTTCCCGTACCGGCCCGAAAACATCCCCCTCGTGCTCCTGAAGGGATATGACCAGCCCCTTGCGCATAATCAGACAGACATGCTCATGATCGATCACCTGAACATCCGGCTGGTAATCGATCATCTTGAGGACCATGAAAAGGTAATCGTCATAATCGTCTATTTTGGGCCGCCCTTCGGTATTTAACACATCTTCAAGCAAAAGCGGGTGAAGGGCAAACATTCTCCCAAGCTGTCCGATAATTTCCAGGTTGTGCACGCCGGAAATATCAATCCAGCTCACCGAGTCGCGGTTGATATAGGCCTGGCAATCCGCAAGCGATATACCGGATTTTTCCACAAGTGTATCCGCATTGTAGTCGATAAGCGTTATGACCACCGGTTCCGAACCGCTTTTTTCCCCGGTATACACCAGCGAGCCAGGTGACATCCCATATTTTTTTGAAATTTTTTCCGGTTGCGCCATTGGTTTTCTTCTCCTTTGCTTCCGACCTGATTGGCATCGGCCGGGTTACCCACGCCAGAAACTATCTCAAAAACAGTGTGCACGCAATGACCGCGAACATGACCCCGGCAACGTCTGCTGTCAGGGCTGCGGCAAGGGTATGCCGGACCCTGCGGACCGACACCGCACCGAAGTAGACGGCCAGCACGTAAAAAGTGGTTTCCGTGGATCCCTGCAGGGTGCTGACCAGGTACCCGGTATAACTGTCCGGACCGATCAGCGGATCGTTGATGATCGAAGCCAGTATACCGTATGCGCCCGACCCCGATAGCGGGCGCAGAAGGGCCATGGGCAACGCTTCCGCAGGCAGCCCGATCAGGGTGGTCCATCGACCCAGGGCGCCCACCATGGCCTCCAGGGCGCCGCTTGCCCGGAACATCCCGACCGCCACCAGTATCGCCACCAGGTAGGGGATGATGCGTATGGCCACCTGGAACCCCTCTTTTGCCCCTTCCACGAAAACCTCGTATATCCGGATTTTTTTGACCAGGCCGAAAGCAAGAAACCCCACCACCAGGGACGGGATGATCCAGGGGGCGACGATGTCCCCGTAGATGATCATCAGAGGGATCATCAACACCAGGGCAACAATGGCCGTCATACTGACCCATGGCGGATACCCGATACCGGCATCGTCGCAGAGCTCCCGGTTTTCCTCATCATTGCCGCCGATCCCCGTTTGCCCGGCGAAACCATCGGTATCCCGGCCGTCGCTCCCTGCAGTTGGTTTTACGGGTAAAGGAGGCGCAGCGGAAAAACGCTGGTACACCTTAGCCGCCGCAATACCGATAATGGTGGAGCCCATGGTGGCAAACAGCGTGGTCGGCAGTATGCCGGCCGGATCGGCGGACCCGGCCGCAGCCCGGAGCGCAATTACCCCGGTCGGCAGCAGGGTGATGCTCGACGTGTTGATGGCAAGAAACAGGGCCATGGCGTTCGTGGCGGTCCCTTTTTCGGAATTGAGCCGGTCGAGCTCCTGCATGGCTCGTATGCCGAAAGGGGTCGCTGCATTTCCCAGACCAAGCGCATTTGCGGACATATTCAGGATCATGGCACCCATTGCCGGGTGATCCGGCGGCACATCGGGGAAGAGCCTTACCATCAGGGGGCGGATCAACCGCGACAGCACCCGGAGCAGGCCGCCGGCTTCCGCGATTTTCATCAAGCCCAGAAACAGGGTCATCACACCGATAAGCCCGATAGCCAGCTCAACAGCGCCACCGGCCGAATCCACGATCGCCCGGGACAACTGATCAACGGGCGTCGCTCCTTCCGCGCCAAAATCGCCCGTCAGCTGATGAAAAGCGGAAAAAAGAAAGGCAACTGCGACAATGACAAAAAAGATGACATTCATGGCGTATGGATCATCTATTTAAAAGGGTTTGGGGTTTGCCGAAAAGGCAAATCGGCATATTCTATTGTAATATGGCCGTTGCCGTTTGTCCGGACCTCCGCAAGGGGGCGCAAAAAAAGATCGGTTTCCTGCCGGGTGACCACCGGAAATCCGTAATTGCGGTTGATGTATCGGATCGGCCTGCCGGCCCGGGCGCGTTCTTCGACAAACAAGCAGTGGCGGTCGATCCGCGATTGCATCCACCGGTTTGAAAAACTTTTGATGTCTTCTGTTCTGCCCGCTTCCGCCGGGAGGACCGGTTCGAACGCCGCTTCGATCTCGAAGGTTACGCTGCTTCGCCCGCTTGTCATGGCGGCAAACATCGTGGTCCCGATGCCCGAGAACGGATCGAGCACCCTGTCTCCGGTCACGGAATACATGTTGATGAGCCGGTATGGCACCTCAAAGGGGAATGCCCCGCTGCGCTTTCGCACGCTGCCGTCCGCAAGCCGCTGTCGTGCGCCTTTCAGGTCGTACCAGATATCGGAATACCAGTGATTCCGCTCTTCCCAGAAGATAGCGCTTTCCCGCCGCACCCGTCGCTGGCCGGCCGTTTCGAACGTGCGCTTGCCCCCTTTCCGGAAAATCAGGATATATTCATGCTCCAGGGTAACGTAGGCGCCTGCCGGAAGCATGCCGGAGCCCATGAACTTGTTGGGGGCGTTGGTCTGCTTGCGCCACAGGATGCAGGGAAGCGGCGTCATCCCCCTTTTGACCATGGCACTGACAATACGGGCATGATTGGTAAACAACCCGAAGTCATCCCCCATTTTCCGGACCGCATCCCCGATATTGATGCAGACGAACCCCCCCGGTTTCAATACGCGCCCCATTTCGTCCCAGACGCCGTCCAGCACCCCGTGCATGAGAGAAAAGGCCTTCCATCCGTCACACCTGCCAAGGGCGCGGGCAATCCGGCCATCCTGCCGGGCAAAGCATTCATCCCACATTTCGATCATAGGATACGGCGGCGAGGTCACGACCAGGTCGACGCTGCGATCTTCGAGTTGCGGCATGTCGTCAGCGCTGTACAGGTATTTGCAGTGAGCGGTCTTCACGCGGGCTTGCTCCGGCCGGGTAGAACGCCCCGGCATATGCAATGATTATTCAACCGAATTCAGCCACCGGACCTTCCC
Organism: Desulfobacteraceae bacterium; assembly: GCA_011389935.1. Lineage (GTDB taxonomy): Bacteria > Desulfobacterota > Desulfobacteria > Desulfobacterales > Desulfosalsimonadaceae > B1SED10-16. The sequence continues at coordinate 17,622 of JAABTJ010000008.1, read as the reverse complement.
GGTCTGCAGCCGCCTTATGGTTTCAGGCCGATGGCATGCTTGACGATGGACACGATTTCTTCCGGATCGTCGGTCAGATGTATAATATCCAGATCCCGGAGGGAAATCATCTTGTTTTCAAGCAGCTGCTCCCGGATCCAATCCAGCAGCCCCGACCAGTAGCTGCTGCCGAAGAGAATAACGGGAAGCGGTTTTATCCGGTCCGTTTGAATGAGCGTGACCGCCTCGAACAGTTCGTCAAGGGTGCCGAAGCCCCCCGGCATGATCACATAGGCGCTGGCGTACTTGATAAACATCACCTTGCGGACAAAAAAATAATCAAACTCGATCAACAGGTCGGTATATGGATTGGGCTCCTGCTCCCGCGGCAGAATAATATTCAACCCGACCGACTTGCCGTTTTTCCCGGCAGCACCCCGATTGGCGGCCTCCATGATGCCGCCGCCCCCTCCGGTAATCACCGCGAACCCGTTGTCAGCAAGCTTCCGGGCGAGTTCAAGGGCCGATACATAATACGGACTCTCCTCCGTAATCCGGGCCGAACCGAAAATGCTTACAGCGGGGCCCAGATCATGAAGCTTTTCCACCCCCTCCACAAACTCGCCCATTATTTTGAACAATCGCCATGATTCACTCAAACGGATATCTTCGACCACGTACTGTTTTTCCATGGGCATTGTCCTGTCCCCGGTGTTGGTTGATTCAAAAAAATACAAAATCATGCAAAATCTATCAATCATGATTTCAGAGGGTTGTATTGCAAGGCAACGGGAAAGTAATATCAGTCGGGGTCTTTTATGTCAACAGCAATTGCATGCGACGACGCTGGCTTTTCCGTTCGGGTGAAAAATCTTTTCCCAAAAAGCCCACGGCGGCTGTGGAAGGGTTTTCTTTTCAGGGTCCTGGCTGGCAGCAGCTATGTAAAAGCCATTTTACAAAAAAAGATCAAGTGGGGTAGAAAATGGGGGGAGGCTGGTTTTTATCACAGAGGGCACAGAAGAGACACAGAGGTCACAGAGAAAAACAATGAAAAAAAAGAGGGACGCCCATGAAATTATGCATTCTACAAGCCATCAAAAAAAGATTTTTTTGATGGCTTGTAATAGATATTTATTCAGATTTGTCGCAGGGCATCAACTGGATCCATGTCGGCGGCCTTCATTGCCGGATATATACCGGAAACAACGCCAACGCCTATGGACATGAAAAGGGCCGAAAACAAAGACCAAAGACTGATCGATACCCGCCATTGCAGGAAAAAATTTACGCCCAGAGCGGCAAATACACCAATCCCTATTCCCAGAATCCCTCCCAAAACGGTCAAAAGTATGGATTCTCCCAAAAAATGAGCGACAATGTGCCCCCTGCTGGCACCAACAGCCCTTCGTATTCCTATTTCCCGGGTTCTTTCAGAAACATTGGCCAGCATGATATTCATAATGCCAACACCGCCGACCAGAAGAAGTGTCCCGGCAATGCTTCCCAAAATGACATTGAACAAACCCCGGGCCTGCCTGGCCTGGGAAAGCAGTTCGTTGGGAACAATCATCTCAAAATTTTCAGCACCGTCGCGGTTCCACAAAAGGGCATGGTGAACGGCCTTTGAGATCGGGCCGATGAAACGGGTATCCGATATTTTTATTATCATTTCGGAAAAATATTCATCCCCACCGGCAACGGCATTCGTTCCGTTCATTTCCGACAAGGGAACAAATGCGGCATTGTCAAAATCTCGAAGGGCCACGGGCAGCGGATTGCTCCCCCTATCACCCCTGGGACGCAACACACCCACCACACGGTAAGGGGAACCCGCCACATGGACGGTACCGTCCGATCCTGCATCCCGAAGATGTTTGGACAGTTCCGCACCCAGCACGCAAACCTGATGGGCGTTTTGAGCATCAATATCTGAAATGAATCGGCCCCGAGCCAGCCTCAATCCCCGGGCAGCAAAGTAATCGTATCGGACAGCCAGTGTATGGATGACGTTGGATTCTCCCAGTTCGTCAAAAAAAACGTTGCCCTCCCTGACAACACTGATCTGCAAAACGCCCGGGAGCTGTTTTATGGCGTCAACATCTCTGTTTCCAAGCAAGTCCGGTATGTTATAAAAAGGAGCGACCGACGCATCTTCATTCCCCGTCCGGGAATTGCGGACAAGGATACTGTCACTGCCAAGGCCGCCGATTTGTTCCAGGGTTTTCTTTTTTGCGCCTTCTGCAATGGCCAGCATGATTACCACTGCCGCAACCGCAAATACGATGCCCAGCGTGCCCAGAAGGCTCCTGAGCCGGTGCATGGACAAGGCCTTCCATGCCTGGCCCAGAATATGGGGGCCCCTGGACCAGAAAGTGTTGATACTATTCACGTAACCGGCCCTCGTTCATGTAAAAAACGCGGTCAGCAGCACGGGCGATTTCGTCGTCGTGGGTAACCACAACAAGCGAGGTGCCTTTTTTGTGCATTTTTTGAAAAATTTGTGCAATTTTCCTGGCATTTTCTGTATCCAGGTTTCCCGTGGGTTCATCGGCCAGGACCACCAGGGGATCAATAACCAGGGCCCTTGCAATGGCCGCCCGCTGCATTTCTCCTCCGGAAAGCTGGCTCGGCTTGTGGGTTTTCCGCCCGGACAAACCTACCTCTTCAAGTACGGAAAGCACCAACTCCGAAGCATTACCGGGCGGTTCCGGGTGATACAGGAAAGGCAGGGCAATATTTTCCACAAGGGAACACTGGGAAATAAGATTGTATGACTGAAACACAAAACCGATACAAGAGGACCGCAAACGGGAAAGGGCCTTGTCCTCCAGGCACGATACATCCCTGCCCCGTAAATGGTATGACCCCATGTCCGGACGCTCCAGGAATCCCAGGATATGCAGCAAGGTTGACTTGCCGGCGCCCGACGGCCCCATAACGGCGACGAACTGACCGGGATACAATGTGATATCCACGCCTCGTAATGGATGAACCCACCCGTCGCCTGACGGGTACCTTTTGCACAATCCCTTTGCCAGAAGCAGGGGGGATAATCGGGGTTCGGTCATCTGAAATGTTGCACTCCGGCCTTATAGAGGCTTCTTTTTACTGTATTGAGAATTGATGGACTCGTAAAAGTCGATTTTGGACGGCAAAGTAAAAAGTTCAAGATCAAGGCGTGTGCAATTTTTGAAGAATTGAGCGTACTAGCCGTACGTGAGATTCTTCAAAAATTGTGCGCAACGCAGATATTGGGCTTTTTACGAAGCCGTCAGAATTTATTTACCCCTTTACAGTGACATCTAAAGGGATTGCGTACTTTTCACCTGCAGATGCTCCGGCCGGCTCAGCGCAACCGGCTCCCCCTGTCTCAATCCTGCCGTGATTTCAACCAGCTCTTCATTTTGAGCGCCCGTAATCACTTCTCGCTTTTCAAAGCCGGTTTCCGTGGCCACAAAAGCAACGGTTTTCCCCCCTTCCTGAAACACGGCAAAAGAAGGAACGACCAGGGCATCTGAAACCTCGCTGCAGACAATGTTTATTCTGGCGGTCATGCCCGGACGAAGCCTGGGGTCAGATTCGTCCAGCGCAATGGTTACGCTGAAATATCGCCCCCTTTGCCGCCCTTCGGGTCCTTGATCCGCCAGAACGCCAATCGATGCGACCCGACCCGTGAGCAAAAGATCAGGATAGGCGTCCACTTTTGCAAAAACAGGTTTGCCGATATCAATTTTATGCAAATCGACTTCCCGCACCCGTGTTTTGACGATCATTTTTGAAATATCCGGGAGGTATACAAGGGGCTGGTTCTGCCACACCTGATCACCGACCCTGGGCTTGCGACGGGTATTTCCCCGGATTTGTTCGGCCAGAATGACCATGCCCGGACCCGGCGCCGTAATGACCGTCGCGGCGAGTTCCTGCGATGCAGCCTTTAAATGTTGATTTGCCGAAGCAAGCGCCTGTTCGTACTCTGCCAGCGTGGCCCGGGCCTGTCCGATCTTGTAGCCGCCCCCCTTTCTGATCTGCTCCAGCGCAACTTCCGCTGCATCTATGGAGGCCTTTGCCTTTTCAATTTGTACCGGCAAAAGATGATCCCGATAGCTTTCCAGCTGCATGGCGACCATCCGGTACGTCTCCCCGGCGTCTTCGATGCGCTGCTCAATCTGCGCCTGCTCCGTGGGATTGGCAAAGCCTTTCTGGGCCAGCGCCTCCAGGGAATCAAGATAACCCCTTTTCTGCTCGTAATCTTCTTTTGCCTTTCTGGCCTCGGCCTCCAGGCGCGCCAGTTCTCGTGGCCCTTCACCTTTTTCCAGCCGGCGCAATTCCAACCGCGCAATATGAAGATCGCTTTCAGCACGGTGGATTTCGCGTCCAACCTGATTTTTTTCCCACGCCAGCAATTGCTCCTGCGCATCCACCAGTGCCTCCAGCTCCATCACCCTTGACCGGAGTTTTAACACCTCCTCCTCAAAGAACGTGGGATCCAGTCGGACAAGGACTTCTCCGGCCCGAACATGTGTGCCGTCTTCCACGAGCGCGATGATTTTGCCGCGATCCCCGCGGACCGAAGAGCTCAAGACAACCGCATCCGCAGCATCCAGTTCCCCTACGGCGCGGACTTCAATACGCATTTCGGTCCTGATCGCCTCTGCGGTCAAAATGCCCCCGGCGTCTTTTTCAGCGGGGAAAAAAATCTGATGGCCTGCAAAAAATAAAAAAATCGCGGGTAGGGCCACTATGAAAACGCGCTTGCTGAATGTTGTAAATATCATAACACTGGATTGCCGTTGTTGAATTTAATTTCGGCCTTTGGTTCCCGAAACGACTTTGCCCCGATGGCGCTTCCTCTTACCGATCCACCAGCGTGCCGATAACCGCACGCAACCGGTACTGGCCGACAATATAGTCGATAACGGCCGAGATCAGCTGGGTTTGGGCGCGGCGAAGCGCTATCTCAGCATCGATGAGATCAAAATTGTCGGCCATGCCATGCTCGAACTTGGCCCTGGCCAGTTCAAGCTGCCCCCTGGCCTGGTGAATCTGCTCCTCCTGGTTGATAATGGCTTTGTCCAGGCGTTCCAGGTTACGGATTTCCCGCTTTACCTGGGCGGTGATATCATCCCTGGCAATGCGCTGTCTTCTGGCTGCCTGCCGGACATTGAGCAGGCTGTCCTCGAATATTGCCTGCTGGGAGGTTCGCCTCAAATCTGTGGTCGACCCCAGGCTGATCCCCCATCGGGTATGCTCCGGTGCGGATCCGGGAAAGCTGGTGGACGGATCCCCTGTCTGCGTGAGAAAAAGCCGGATGTCCAGTTCAGGGAGAATGTCGGTTTCAGCCCTTTCAGAAAGTCGCTCCGCTTCGGCCAGCGCATCCCGAAGCTGCTCCAGTTCCAGACGCCTGGCCAGGGCGGTTTGTATCATCTCTTCTTCATCCATATCGATCCGGTCAAAATCCAGGGGGAGAAACACATCGATACCTTTCTCCAGGGGCAGGGCCAGAAAGATTTTCAAGGTGTCCAGGGCGTCCGCATAGGTTTCTCTGCTGCGGTTGCGTTCTTCTTCGGCCTGATTGCGTTGAATGCGGACCCGGTAAAGATCCATCGAGGACGCAAGCCCCATGGGCTGTTTGACGGCCGTGGCCTCGGCCAGTTCTCCGAGCCGCTGGTAAGATTCCTGCCGCAGCCGCAGAAGCTCCCGCTGGCGAACCACCTCGTACCCATGGCGCACAGCGCCCACCACGGTATCGATTTCCCTTTGATACCGCATACGCAGAGCAGTTCTCTCGCCGAAACGGGCGCTGTAAACGCCGGAGAGGGTATAGTCCCTGCCGACACCGCGAAGAAGCGGCTGCGTGATATGAACCCCTGCCCGGCTCCGGTATTGGCCATCAATTGTTTCAATAGAAGGGGTCACGTCGATCTGGGTACCGAATTGCGTCTTTTTTTCCAGTCGGACGCCCAGGCCGATATCCGTGTCCGCAGATTGCTCATCCCCGCCGGAAAAACCGATGCTGGTCCCCGGATAAATCTTGAGTTCAAATTCGGCTTCAGCGATGTCAAGGCGTAACCTGGCCCTCTCAATGTCGTCCCGGGCGTCAACCATCCCCCAGTTCGCCTCAAGCGAGCGGTTAATGATCGCTTCCAGGTCGTATACGTCCCGGCACCAGACCGGCGATGCAAAAAAAACCAGCAGCGAACACAAATGAAGAAAAATGATTTTCGGCATTTTTTTCAATAACCCCTGATGTGTTCGGTAAAAGCCCTTTCAAAGCACCAGCGGATTTTCAAAATCAAACCCGAAAAGCGCCGGATTTTCGCCGATAACTGCGGCGGAAAAAATATAAAAAACGTAATCATAGGTCTCTTTGGGAATACTGTCCCGGTACTGCTTCAAAAATTTCCAGAAATTTCTCTCCTCCGGGTTGTCCGGCATCTGGCGGATCAACCGGTTGACCCGTCCCTGCCCCCAGTTATAGGAGGCAATGACAAGGAGGCCCGATGCCTTGGCATCCGTGTCATAGATATGCCGAAGGTACCTGGCCGCGGCCCGGGTTGATTTTTCAAAATCATGGCGGTCATCCAACTCGTCCGGGGTTCGCATATGCGCCAGCGGACCGAGCTTCAGTCCATACTCTTCCGCCGTGGGGGGGATGAACTGCCACAATCCTTTCGCAATCCCATACCGGGTTTCCGGTCCGCATGCGTTGAGATCAAAATTGCTCTCCTGGAGCGCCAGGTAAAAAAAGTGGGGGGGAAGATCATAATGGTTCATCGTTTCCACAATTGCGGGAACATACCCTTTCCGGATCGCACGGGTAAGGGCTTTTTTCATCCTGCCGGTAGATCGCCACCGGTTGATATAATTCAAAACTTCATTTTTAAAGGCTTCGGGCATATTGATTTCACACTCCCCGAACCTTCTGGCGACTCGCAATATCGTCTTTTCCTTTTCATCGACTCCTTTTCCGTAAATCCCCAGTGAATCGACAAACCGGTCATAATTTTTTTCCAGTGCGTCGTATTTGGCCGTAAAGCGCGCCACGGTCTTCTGCGTTTCAATATCTTCGGTCCTCCGGGCAAGCGCCAGCACTTCGGCGAATTCGAGCTCCAGCGACTTCATGGTATAAAAAATCTCTTCCGCCAGTTTTTTTTGTTTTTCCATTTGAAAATGTTTATAAACGGCATACGTGACGGCAAACACGCAAATGCTGGCGGAAACAGCGATGATCCAGAGATACGTTCGTTTTTGCTTTCGGTGGACGCGCTGAAACGCCTGGCGCACCATCATGGTTCGCTCCCCGATCCCTTTTTCCGATGCGTCCCCGAAATAATGCCGGGCATATTGCTCAATGCTTTTTTGCCCCTCCCCACCGACGGACACGCTGGAAGGCCGGGGGCCGGCTGTTTTTTCAGGTACCCGGAAAAAAAGAACGGGCCCCCCGGGGCCGAATTCCACTTCGGTGTTATCGCCCACAGGCGCCCGGGAAACTTTGCCGCCGTTTATCCAAATGCCGTTGCTGCTCTCCAGGTCAGTTATCCACCATTGCCCATCGCTGTATTCAACGATTGCATGCCGGCGACTGACATCTTCTTCCTGTATTTGAATATCGCACCCGGCGGCACGGCCGATGTGAAAGGAACGGATAAATTTATAGGATTTCCGTCCGCCACGGCCTTTTTGAAGGGTAACATGGATAACCGGAGACAAATCGATTCTCGCTTTTTTTTCTGCCTGGACATTGAAGCAAAACAAAAGGGATAAATATCATCTATCCGGAGTGGGTACGTCTACAGAATATCATATACCAATATTACGGATATAAAGAGCGCAAAAAAAACAATCACCATCAGAATCCAGAAGGGTGAATTCGCTTTCGCCGAATCCGGGCGGGAAATGGCGGCTTGTGCGTTGCCGGTTTCCGCGTCAAGACCCTTGGGGACAAAGGCGTTGTCCGCCGCAATCAGAATGGCGGAAATATTGTCGGATCCGCCGTTTTGATTTGCTGCCTCAATCAAACGGTCGACCAGACTTTGTTCTGAGAGAGGCTGTTTCAGTATCGACAAAATCTGGGAATCGGGAACTTCATTGGTCAAGCCGTCACTGCATAAAAGAATTTTCTCGTTTTCATGAAAAATCCCGTCAATGGTATCTACATCCACATTTTCGATCTCTTCAGCGCCCAGCGCCTGTGTAATGACATGACGCTCCGGATGATCCAATGCGTCTGCTTCCCCAATGATACCGCTGTCGACAAGAAGCTGGACATAAGAGTGATCACGGGTAAGGCGGGTCAATTCCCCGCCGTCCCATAAATAGGCCCGGCTGTCCCCCACCCAGGCAATTTCATACTTTTTTTCATCTGTCTTCAGGGCAACCACGGTGGAGCCCATGGATTCATACCCCGGATCGCTTTGTGCAAGGGTAAGGATATGGTGATGAATGCGGGATATGGATTCGGCAAGCGGCATACTCCCGGCAACATCTCGCGCCAACCGCTCGACCGTAATGCGGCTGGCCGTCTCGCCGCTCCTGTACCCTCCCATGCCATCGGCCACCGCCCAAAGGCCGATATCCGGGCGAACGCACAGACTGTCCTCATTGTCCTGTCTCACCATGCCGGCACTTGTCGCATATCCAGAAGATAGAACGCTCAAGCCGATAGGCCCTCCCGCTTCGCAAAAAACCACCTCGATTTACGTGGCAGTTGTAACCGCCATCCACCTGCTCACTGCATTATTCGGCGGCAGGGATGGAGACGGCACCGTCCATAAGATCGTCCCCTACGACCTGAACCGGCCCGTCCGGCAGCGTTTTCAGCATCTCCTGGGCCAGCCAGGCCACCCGCTGCTTCCTTGATGCGGTTTCATGGGCGGCAAAACTCAATAACAGGTTGAACGGGTCCGCATGCCACTGCCGATGAGCGGCCCGCCATTGCTCCGTAGTCCACAAGATTTTGCCTGTATGGGAATGCACCAGCTGGAGAGAAATGGAAACCACCAGAGCGTCATAAACGCCCATATGGACCGTGCCGGACTGGTCAACGCGCCCCTTGATAACGCCGTCGCAGTGCAGCAGCTCCCCCAGCCGGGAAGGGGATATCCCTGCAAGCTGCCCCGCTGTCTGGATGCCAAGCTCATCCATGACCGAGCGGACCTCTTCAACGTCGATCTTGATATACCCTTTTGCCGACAAGCGATCGTATACTTCCCCGTACAGCGCCTTTTCGACGTCGGGCTCCAAAGACAGGTTTTCCATGGGCAACACCGCGATTCGCGCCGGGGCATATTCCCCAAAGTCTTGGGCAAGCCACCAGGATTCCCGGCTTTCTATATCCGTCGGCGCGCCTCCCCCTGCGGAAAAACCGGTACAGGCAAAAAGCAAAAACAGACACGAAAGAATGGCGTAACGTTTGGCGTGCCGCATAAAGGCCTTACATTAGTTATTTTTTATGCCATGCCGGGTTTTGTCAAAATTTTCAATCAATTCAAACAAGGCCAGCTCGATTGCAGCGGACAGGGCCTCATCCGCTGCGTGGGAATCCCAGGAGCCTGTCTGTCCGCCCGCCATTCCGCCGGAATAGGTCTGCCGGACCATGTGCGACCCCTTGCCGGTCGAAAGATATTCACCGGACCTTGCATCCTGGAGCAGCAGGTCCACCCGGATGGTGGTATCGATCTGCTTGCTCTTTGACAGGGCGCTCACACTGGAATGCTGGTTGACGTTGAAATGGGTAATCGCCCCGGACACGAAATATTCGCACAAAAGTATCCGCCGGGCTCTTTCCAGATTTTCCGGGCTCTTTACTATGCTGGCATGGCTTAGGGTATCCCAGTCAAACAGCTGCTTCATTTTCTCCCATTCCACCACCCGGAAATACCCGGTGCGCAACAGGGACGAGGCCAACTGCTGGGAGGATGTGTCCCAGAGCCTGTCTGCAGAATAGGTGCTCCTGTTTTCAAAGCCTGCGACCGCGATCAATTCCTTCTGCAAGGGCGGCGCCGGCAGCTGTGACCAGTCGATCTGCGGGCTTTTTGAAGAATCTGCGCCGCCGGCCTCATCCGGCTGGACCTTTGCACCTGAACAGGCGCTGCATGTCAGAATAAAAAGCAGCAAGAACCCGATGGCAAACCGTTTATATAATTGCCGTTTCACACCACATTCCCCCTTTTTTGTATTCGGGCTGCCCGCCCGCCCGGTTAATTGCCCATCAACACCAGCGGCATATCCGTTCCGCTGACCTTCAGATACGGATGCTGACTCCCCCCGGTCAGCCGGGGTACGGTCCGCGAGACAAATTGAAAAAGTTCGTTTAATGAGACAACCGCATCGTTATCGTAATTCGCCTCCCCCCGCATCCCGGTAATCAATGCATAGGTAAATACGCCATGACCCGAATTGGGATCATCCAGCTGAAATTCTTCCCCTTCGATGGAAACCTCCCCGGCCTTGGAGGACGACAACACATACAACCCCGATGCCGCCTGAAGCGTCTCAGCCAGGTTTTCCGGGGACATGCCCGACCGGAGCCCCACCTCCATTGCCCCGGAATGGCAGGTATCCATGGCGATGACCACTTTGTTGACATTTTTGGACAGAATTTTAACGGCCTCTTCAAAATCCGACATCCGCAGCCCTCTGGATACGATGTTGTTATGATCGGCATTGGATGGGATGAAATAATACGAACCGGTTTGCCGGTGCTTGATGCCGTGGCCGGCGACAAAAATAAACACGACATCATCCGGTCCGGCCTGCCCCAGATGCGAAGCAAAGCTTTCAATAATGGCATCCCGGGTAACCTCCCGATCCGTGAGCACCTTGAAATTGACTTCGGAAAACAACCCCCGCCCCTGGTTTTCAAAAAAATGGGCAATGGCAGCGGCATCTGCGGCGGCATACTTCAAATCCAGGGTGCTGCTGCTGTATTGGGACACGCCGATGGCCAGCCCCCACAGGACCGGTGCATGCGCAGGGGCCGGAGTTCCGGCTTCGCCGGCCTGTGGAACGAGGCTGCGCTGCCCCCTCTCTACGTGGAATTCCTTTCTGGCGACATTGCCGAAAATATCCGCGGCCACAACCCGGATTGACGTCTTCTCTCCGGCAAGGGGGATATCCGATTCAAAATGCCCGTTTTCGTCCGTTGCAATGGGGTTGTCGTTGATCGTAACATACTGCACGCCGATGTCGTCTCTGGCCTGACCCTTTATGATCAGGCTCGACAGCGGATCGGTAACGATCGTGGTGAATCCCCTGGCGATCATCGGCTCGGTGATGATAATATCCGGAGGGTTTTTATCGTCCGGCAGGGTCAGAGTGATTTCCTTTTTCACCATCTTGCCGTCCCTGCTCATGGCGGCCATTTCAAATTGATTATCCCCGGGATCCAGCATGATGCCGTATCTGAATTCACCGCCGGCCTGCAGATGAACGGGCTCGTTGTTGATATTGAAATACTGGATGCCCGTTCCGCTGTGATCGATAACCATGCCTTCCATTTCAACGGCGCGCTCTTTCTGGGCAATGGCAAACCCGCGGCCGATTGGCGGATTGATGATGACGATCTGCGGCATGCCGCCTCCTCTCGCAGGCGCAGGGCTTGGAGACACTTCGGCGGTTGTCATTTTTCTTTTCAGATCCGCAATCAGCCCGGCTTGCTTTTTGGATACGGCAGGGGGAATTTTTGCCGCCAACGCCAGGGACACTTCTGCAGCCATCTGGTCCAGGGCATTGTCGAAAAGCGTTTTCGGAGACTTCCCCACAACCGTAAAAACGCCGGAATCAATGTGCAGCACCTCGGCAGACGTTGTTTCATACACCTTGTAGCTGATCGTTGCGACCACTTTCTGAAGAATCATCCCCAGGGTATCTTCCTCGGTTGTCTCCACATCCATGTAACCGCTGAAAATATAGTGGGCCGAATTGGCGATGGCCGCTTTCCGGATCTGCTTTAACTCCCCCTGGGAGGCTTTTGCGATTTCCGAGGCGGCCAATTGTCCGCTCGGGACGACGTCGCTGCTGGTCATTACCCGGAAGCCCCTTTCCTGCATTTCTTTTGCCAGGCGGTTTTCCGCGGGGATCAGTCGCCTGTCGAACAATGCACGGGCATCGGCCGCGGAAAGGGCTTCCGCATTTTCCGGGCTGATAAAAACGATCAGTTTCGCGTCTTCTTCGGCAAAGCAAACGGAGCCCCATGCCATAAACAGCGCACATACGGCAATGATGAAAATAATGGTTTTTGTCTTCATAGGTCCATCCCGAGTTTTTTTCGGTTTATATAACACTTTCCCGTACGCCGGCTGTTTGGGGCCTACTGCCCGCCGCGGACGCAGCGAACCCTAACAGACGGAGGATCTAATTTCACCAGGCTACCGGTAAACCCAGACGTAAAGTTGATCGCATATGCAGTCGAACCGTCTATCGGCGAAGAAGTAGAGCTCCAGTAATAGCCGACAGCATTATCTATAAAAACATCGGTATCCATGGCAGGGTTAGCGGCGGTATAGTCGACTATCGTATGGAGTTCATGGCGATTGGGCACCCGCCAGTCCGCATGGCCTGCCAACTCAAGCGACTCGCATGAATAAAGGGCGTTCTCCCATGTTGCAGCAGGATCTTCCCATCGTTGCCACATCAGTCCGGTTGACCGGTCTGTTACGGTTTCATTCCCGATATCCGTAAACCGCCCGGTACGAAACTCAGCCCCCCGGACGGCGCGCACATGCTGCACCTCTTCTTCATAACCAACGGCCCGTCCGGATCCGAAATCGATAACCCATACCCATTCGGAAGGGGAATCCGCACGCGGGGTTGCAGACCAGTAATAGGGGCGGACAGAATCCGGATCCGGAACATTGGGGAAATAGCCGGTATTCACGGCGGGATCGACATTGTCCGCATGGATAATCGTATAGAGCTCCATGACCGTCGGCAGCCGCCAGTCGTCGTATCCGCCGAAAGCGCTCTGATTCAGGGCGTTCACAAAAACGGAATCCGCCTCGTTCCAGGTATACCGATCCGTGTTGTTGTGTATGGAAGCGTCCGTTGTTTTTACCTCCCACACCAAACCGGTTACATTGTCCCGTACCATGGCCCATGCAGTCGCATTGTCCGGAAGCGCCCTGCCGGTGTCGTCAAGCTTGGTGTAGGACGGCGGACGAATCGTATAGTCGGCGTCTTCCCCAAATGTCGTCGTATAAAACGTTGTCTGCCCGGTATCCGGCAATCGGGGAACAATCACCGCAATGGATACGGCGGCTTCTCCTTCCAAACCATCGCTGTCGGTTGCAGTCAACGTGATTTCATGGACTCCCGCGGACAACATACTGACAAAAATTTCCCCGGCGCCGATTGCGCCGTCCCTGTCGGACGTCCATACCAGCGCCTCTCCGGTCAAATCGCCGTCTTGGGGATCACTGGCTGCCCCTTCAAAATAAATATTCCCATTGTTTGTGTGGCGGCTGCTGTCAATGGGCCGCAGAATCGTCACTACCGGCGACTCCTGGGCGGGTTCGCTGATGGTTATGGAAATGCTGTCCTCACCCGTATTGCTGTCGCTGTCCGTTGCCGTCAGGGTGATGACATGGATGCCAGGGGAAAGATCGGCAGTGACCAGGGACGAGCCGGTTCCAAGCGAATCGTCAATGTCCGAGTGCCATACCAGTGCATCGCCGGTCAACTCCCCGCCCTGTTCGTCGGTTGCCATGCCGGTAAAGATGATTTCATCGCCAAACGTATAAACAGCGCCTTCCGCCGGTGCGGTGATTTCCACATGGGGGAAAATAATGACGCCATTATCGCTCCCCAATACAATTACGCCCACCTCATTGTGCCCGGATTCGATGGCAACCCCGGTTTTTTCCCCGGAAAAAAGCATCTCTCCCTCCGGATCCAGGGCGGAGACGGCAAAGCGCCGGTCCGTACCGACTTCAATGTTTTCGATAACCCCTTCCCTTGCCTCGCATTCAAACGCCGCTGAAGCCAGGAGTCGCTCCCGGTCGTCGGTGACTTCCACGGCAATAGTGACCACATTCCTGGTTTCGCACTCACTGAAAAGATATGCCCTGGCGAGCCGTCTATCTGCATCCGGGGATATCTCCGCATCTCCGTCGCCGGATACAGACGCTTCCCCGGATGCGGTGTCATCGGGCCATTGGATCTGAAATGCAGCGGAGCCGTAGGTATCCGATGCATCCTCCCCGGAGGATCCGCCGCACCCCGTCATGGAAAAGGCAAGAAGAGCGGCCCACAGAAAAAACATTCTATAGGATTTCACGGAAACGACCTCTCCTGTTTACGTTCCTGGTGTCACAGGCGCCGTCGCATTTCGATGCCGCCCGCACGTAACGGAACGGCTCGTATCATAAAAACGGATACGCCCAACCGCTACCATCGAATTCGTGCCGAGCCGATATCCGGCACGAAAACCGAAAACACATTACTTTCCCCTTCTGCAAGGGAAGCCCTTTTGGAGGTGCTGCCGTCATTGTAAAAATAAGCGCCCCCACCCAAGTCGATGATCACATTACCGACATCCCCGGAAATCGATAATGCCCGTATGGTCAGATCATGGGTGCCAACGGGCAGGCCGATTTTCTCATGGATGCCGGAATCGGCAACGCCCAGGTCCTTCCCCCTGAAAAATGCCTGGAAAGCGTCTTCCCGCGGCAGGTTCTCATCCCCCCAGGAAACGCGGGCATTGGGATTGATCCTTTCTTTTCCGCCGCCGCTGTCTCCGCCTGCAGCCGCAATGGCACCGGCTCCGGCAGCGACACCGGCAATCGTTGCCAGGCCAACTGTCGTATATGTGCCGCCGGTTCCGGTTGCGGTGATACTCCCGGCGCTCGTTGCAGATGAGGCCGTACCGGTTACCGGGCCGGCAGAAGCGGCTGCGTAAGCGGAATAGATGCCGGCAACCATTCCGAAACGAAGCGAGGATTCGACGGCGTCGAGAGTCACCGAATCGGAAAATCCGTCAACCGTTTCAGGGGGCGTCGGCATCTCCGTATAAACGGCAAGCCTTTCATCCATGTCGACCTTCTGCCAGGCTGGCAGGTCTTTTTCTTCCACCGCTTTTTCTACGCGAAATTCCTGGGTTTTCACCACCTGCTGATTACGGGTAACCACCAGGAAAAGATATTGGAGCTGGAGGGCATCCTCCGCCGGCGCAGGCAAAATGGCCTTGTAATTATCCTCGTCGGTTTCCGTCATGGGCACAAAGACATATTCCGCCTGCATATCCCCCTTGAAATAGCAACGAACAAGATCAATTCCGGAGGGTTCCGTTACCCTGGCATCGATGGCGATCCGGTTTCCCGGCACAAAATACGCGATCGGTTTATGCCTGACTTTCGTGAGAACCTCCGCTTGCCCGGCACAAAGAGGGGTCGGCGGGAAAAGAAACAGCCCGCATCCCAGCAGCAAAATGAACAAAAGGATCCTATCGGTTCGTAAACGATGTCCGCGGCTCACAGCGCCTCCTGATTCTTTTTTGCAGAAGAATATGCTTGTAAACGATCAATCATGATCGACCACCCGAATAAACCGGCTGTTTGCCGTCCAGCTGCCTGCGGGCTGATTGACCAGCTGCCCGAAAAGCGCCTCGCTGACATCCACGGCGCTGTTTTGGCCGGAGGCTTCGTAAGACCACGAAAAAACCGGCATACGGCTATCAAACTTCTGGCTGTAGGTATCGATAACCCCGTTGGATACGGAACCGAGCGCAACGATTAGTTCATTGCCGACAGGGGGCGAAACCTGGACAACCCGGGTACATCCGGTTTCATCCTTGATAAGCTCCCCACGCTGCCCCCTGTCAAGGGGGAACAGCTTAAAAATACCGTCCGTATTTATATTCAGCAGCATGCTGTGCGCCTTGAAAGGCGGTTTCATGCAGAACTGGACCTGCTCGCCGACGGTAAAGGCATTTTCGCTTTTGCCGGGAATCTCAAGATCAATGGAAGGGCCGCCCTGGTTCGTATGGATCAGGTTTAGGGCCGCAAAGAGGTGAAAGCAGTAATTGCGCGTCAGCAGCGACCGTATCCTCTCGGAAGGAATTTTCCCTTCGCGGATGGCGAATTCTTCGCTGCAGGCGTCGCCGCATTCATAGAGATTGCTGGCAACAGACAATTTTCCGGCAGACGAAGGGCCGTTTATTTCGATCAGCACATCGCATCCATCGTTATCCCCGGAGCGCACAAACGGCATAGCCGCCAGCAGCGTTCGCAGATCCGACGCCAGGCCTGGTCCTTTGCCCCCTTCTTCTTTGATGCACACCGCCAGGCCGCATATATTTCGAATATCCGATTGCATGAACGGCCCGTTTTGTGCGGCAAACCGTTTCAAAAAAGCTTTTTCCCGGGCGTCTCTGTCCCGAAGCGCCGGCTGCGCTTCTTTTTCCCCAAACAGGGTCACAACCTGACGCCGGACCGGATCCACGGCAAAAAAAACAATCAGCAGGGCCGCCATACTGGCACCCACAGCCAGCAATATCCACAGCGGTTTTCTGTTTCCCCTGGAGACCGATTTTGTCTGCACCAGCGGCGCCGCACCTTGTTTTTTCCCGGCCTGTCCTCCGGCACGCTCCCCGGGAGTCCCAAGGCCGTCTCGCACGGTTACCCGGGTCGCCATCTCCTCAAAAGACGGTTTTCCCTCGTCCGAAAGGGGCTGCGGGCTTGCGAAGCCCTGCTCTTTTAAACGCTGCAAATCCGTAAAAAGGGCCTCTCCCCCCGGACATCGGGCGTCCGGGTCTTTTTCCAGAAGCCGGGTGATGACGCTGCTCAGCGTTTCCGGTATTTGCGGATTCACCGAAGAGGGGGGCAACGGCGTTTCATGAACCTGTTTGTATGCCAGGGAAGCCATATCCGCCGATTGAAACGGATAAATCCCGGTAACCATCTGGTAAAATATCAATCCCAGCGAGTACAGGTCGCTTCGCCTGTCCACCGGTTTTCCCGAAATCTGCTCCGGGCTCATGAATTTGGGCGATCCCAGGATCATATTGGTTGCTGTCAGGTTGGGATCGCCCAGATTCTTGGAGATGCCGAAATCGGTCAAAATCACCCGCCCTTCCGCATCGATCATAAAATTGGACGGCTTGATATCCCGATGAATGATGTTCTGTCGGTGGGCATGGGCAAGGGCGTCTGTCATGGCCAGCATCCGTACAAGCGCGGCTTCCGGGCCAAAGGGCCCCTTTTCCATTTCTTCCTGAAGTGTGGCCCCTTCGATATAGGGCATGATCAGATAATCGAATTCATCATGGCTGCCAAAATCCATGATCTGGATGATTCCGGGGTGATCAATGCTGGCGGCGAGTTTGGCTTCCTGCAGAAAACGCTGGCGGATATCCTTTTCTTTTTCCACCGACTGGTGAATGATCTTGATGGCGCGCTTTTTCCCCAGAACCCGATGGATGCCGAGATAGATTTCCCCCATCCCACCCGCGGCGATCAGGGAAACAATCTCATATTTGTCACCAAGGACGGCGTTTAATTTGTCGATGTTATTCGCTTCAGGCATGGCAACAGGTCCCCGGTTTGACAAGATCGTCTGGTCGATTGGGTCTGCTGAGCATAAAATCAAGGTCGGCAATCGATCTGGAACTTGAACTGGCAGGCATTGTCAGGCAGGGGCATACCGGGT
>JAABTJ010000007.1 GCA_011389935.1 Desulfobacteraceae bacterium | reverse complement strand
GTGCCCGGCGTCGGCTTCAAGGATTTTGCCACCCAGGCGCGAAATGCCGAAATGATAAACGGGTGCGACCGATATGTCGTATTCTGATAAGACAAAATAAACATTTAAACATATAAAGGAGAGCGTTATGTGGAGGAAAAGTGTGCTCATTTTCCTGGCCATCGGTTTTGTTTTCGTGATGATCGGAACCACTACGGCCGTCGAAAAAGGCAATGAACGGAAAGGCAAATACCTGTTCCGGAAAAATTGCCGGAGCTGCCACCAGGAAGGTAAGACAGCAGCTCCCCTCAATCCCAACACCAAAACGCAGGCACAGTGGGAAAGAGCGTTTGAACGGTTCGAACGTTTCGAATGCGCCGATGAATGGAAGAAATTGTCTGAACCGGAACAGGGCGATATTTTTGCGTATCTCTACAATCATGCTTTTGATTCGCCGTCTCCGGCCACATGCGAATAAAAAATATTTTCCGGTAATTTCAATTTTTCAGGAGGCGTTGCTTTGCAAACCAGAAAAATCATTATCATGAGCCTGCTGGCCCTGTTTACATGTGGCGCCGTATTTTTGTCCGCCACGGCTTCTCTGGCAGACAAGGAGCCTGCACCCGGCCGGACCATGGCTAAACAGGCGGGCATCATGTCAGGGGACTGGACCACCGCGGATCACTCGGAAATGGAGGCATTGAAGAAATCATTCCAAAGCGGCCAGGAGATTACCGACGCGTGCCTGTCGTGCCATTCCAAAGCGGATGATCAGCTCTTCCATACGATTCACTGGTCCTGGCTGTCGCCTTATGATGACGGCGACGTGGTTGGCAAGGCCGGCTACTCGGTCAATACATTTTGCATCTCCACCAACAAAATGAATGATCAATCCTGCACCAGTTGCCACATCGGTTGGGAAGGCAAGGAAGACGGGGTCAACTGCCTGAAATGCCACGGCCAGAAAGACATGGATTGGGCAGCCCAGTTCAAGGATTACGCCTTCTTTCAGGAGATGGGCGATACGGAGATTGTCGACGAGATTCAAACCGACATTCAAAAGGCCGTGGTCGACGTCGGCATGCCCACCCGGCAGAACTGCGGCAGCTGTCATTTCAACGGGGGCGGCGGCGAAGGGGTAAAGCACGGGGATCTCGATGCATCGCTGATCAACCCCAAACGAAACCTGGATGTGCACATGGGCGTGGACGGGGCTGACTTTTCCTGCACCCGATGTCACACCACGCAGGAACACCAGGTTTCCGGACGGGTGTATTCCACACCGGCGGTGGCTGAACGGAAAAGCTTGGTGGAAGACGACCTGGCCCCGAAAATTTCCTGTGAATCCTGCCATACGGCAACGCCCCACACAGAGGCCAAATTGAACGACCATACCGATAAGGTGGCCTGCCAAAGCTGCCATATTCCCGAATTCGCCCGGGCGCATGCCACCCAGATGTCCTGGGACTGGTCCACGGCCGGCAAATTAAAAGACGGCAACCCCTACCAGGAAAAAGGCGAATACGGCCGGCCGACCTATAAGTCGATCAAGGGGGATTGGACCTGGGAAAAGAACGTGACACCCGAATACTTCTGGTATAACGGCTCGATTAAGGCCATTACCGCCAAGGACGTCATCGATCCGTCGGGGGTCGTCGCGGTGAGCGAGCCGGTCGGCAGCCGGGAGGACACGGAGTCCCGCATATCCCCCTTTAAGCTTCACCGCGGCAAGCAGCCCTACGACAGGGTGGAAAGCCGACTGATCACCCCGCTTCTCTCCAAGCAAAGCGGCGGGTTCTGGAAAACCTTCGACTGGCAGGACGCCAACAGAAGGGGGATGGAATTAATGGATCTGCCGTATTCCGGTAAAATGGGATTTGTGGAAACCAGCTATGTCTTTCCGACCACGCACATGGTTGCACCCATAGAAGACGCCCTTTCCTGCAATGAATGCCATCGTCGGGATACCGGCCGGCTCGCCAGTCTGGGCGGTTTTTACATGCCGGGGCGGGACAATTTTCCGTTATTGGATTTTGCCGCCTGGGGTGCTGCACTGGCCGCGCTTGCAGGCGTCTGTTTGCATGCCCTTGGCAGGATCGTCATGAGCAGCAGAAGAAACGGCAGGAAGAAGGAGGAATAATCATGAAAGACCAATCCCCGCGCATCTACCTGTATACCCGATACGAACGGTTCTGGCATTGGTTTCAAATGGTGATGATTGTCATCCTCATGGTGACCGGCCTCGAGGTCCACGGCGAGTTTGTCCTGCTCGGGTTCGAACGGGCCGTCGAAATCCATAATTTTGCCGGTATTACCTGGCTGATTACGTTTTTTTTCTTTGTCTTCTGGCTGTTTACCACCGGCGAGTGGAAGCAGTATATTCCGACGACCCGGAAAATGTTCATCGTGATGCGCTACTACGGCTACGGGATATTTCAGGGGGAGCCGCACCCGGTGCCAAAGAGCAAAAAAGCCAAGCACAATCCGCTGCAGCGTTTAACCTACCTGACCCTGGCAGCCGTTATGCTGCCGGTACAGATGATTACCGGTTTTCTCTACTGGAGCTATAATTCCTGGTCCGCCTGGGGGCTTGATTTCATTCCCCTGGGCGCCGTGGCGCTTGTTCACATGGCAGCGGCCTTTGCCATCCTGATTTTTCTGATCGTCCATGTGTACATGACGACCACCGGTGCAACCGTATCTGCTCATTTAAAGGCGATGATCACGGGATGGGAGGATGTGGAAGAACCTGAAAGCGTCGAAGATTGGGAAAAAGTTTATAGGAGCCCATCCTCCGGGCAATGATTTTTAGGGGTAAATGCTTTCATGGCGTGTTTTTGAAAAAACTGCTGCCCAGATCGTTTAAAATCAGCGTGATGGGCCGGGCATCTTCGCTTTCTCCGGAATAGCGGATCGGGCCGGGCCTCCGGTAGCAGTCATCCCCGGGGGTGGCGGCGAGCCATTTGTCCCGCTTTGCCGCAAACACCTTGAATGCCGGCGAGTCGATATCCACAAGGGCGCGTTCCATGACCAGGGCAAGTTTGCTCTTGCGCTCTTCCAGGTGCATCAGGGAGCCGATGGGGAGCCCGATGGGTTCCCAGTTCTGGAAGTCCTTCTCCAGGTTGTTGATGGCGGCCATCTGGCCGGTGGCGCCGTTGACAATCAGGGCGAATGCGGTCATCCCGAGGTTGTAGGTATAGGTGCAGTCAAACCATGTAGGGTCGTTCCCCCGACCGTCGTAGCCGTAAAAATGATACTGGGTCTTGAATTTCGGCACCGACTGCTTGTAAATGGCTTCCACGGGGGATGGGACGGCTTCGCTGTCGGAAAGCAGCTCCGCCTTGACAAGGGTCTGCTTGAGGGTTTTGATCGAGACGATGGATTCTTTTACCATCAGGAAATCGTCGTTTGTATCATAATTTTTGAACAAGGCGCTGCCGTAGACATCCGGATCCAAACCCCTTTCGTCCATGGTCTGGCGGTAGCTGCCCACCTTTATGCCGTTTTTGTAAACGCCCCGGTCGGCCAGCCTTTTGAGATAGTCCTCCACGAGCCCCATGACAACGCGGTCGGTTTCCATCTGTGAAAACTGGAAGTTGCCGTGGCTGTCGCGCTCGGTTAAGAGTCCTTCCTGGAAAAATGGCGGCAGTACGTTGAAAAGGTCGTCATCACGGGTATTCCATATGGAAAACGTATGATTTTCCCGCGACATGCGGGCCAACTGGCGCAGATACTCGAGTTTGTCCTTCAAGGTGGGGAAATGGCTGTTGAAGTCCATGTCATGGGTAGAATTGTAGTCGGCGATGATGGTATTGAGCTTGATGATAAACACCTGGATTTCGTTGATGAACTCGAGGAGACCTTCGGGAATCACGATGACGCCGTAATTTTTTCCGACCGCGGCCCGGCGGACGATGCCGTCGCATATCAGGCGGGATACCTGCCGCAGCGTCATGCCGTATGCGGTATAGTCGATGGTTCCTTCCTCTTCGGCTTTTTTGATGCGCTCCTCGTCGATAAAATCTGCGAGCTCCTCCCCGATCAGGGTGATGTTCGGATGCACCTGGAGCGCTACTTCAAGGGCGAGGTGCGAAGCCACCCGCCCCATGACCTTGCATATGTGCCAGTACTTGACGTCCGAGCTGCAGTCCGAGCAAAGGTTGTTGATATTGTGGGCGAACGCCCGTGCCGCCGTGTGAAAACCGAAGGAAACCGCACATATGGAATTGTTGTTGACATCCCGCACCTGGATGTCGCCGTCAATGGTCTTGGGGACGCCGATCACCTGGACGCCGTCACTGCGGAGTTCCTGGGCGAGAAAAGCGGCATTGGTGTTTGAATCATCCCCTCCCACGATCACGAGGGCGTCGAGTTCGAGCTCCAGGATCGTACTTCTGGCCTTTTTCATCTTTTCGCCGGAGTCGATCTTGGTCCGGCCCGTTTTGATCATGCCGAATCCCCCCAGATTTCTGTGCGAATCCACGAGGTCGCCGGTGATTTCAATGTAATTTTTTTCGAGAATCCCGTCGGGCCCCATGAGAAAGCCGAAAATCCGGCTGTCTGTATTGGCGCTTGTCATGGCGTCGTAAAGGCCGGCAATGACATTGTGGCCGCCGGGGGCGGGGCCGCCTGAAAAAACGATCCCGACATTTCTCTGTTTGCGGTGTTTCTCCTTGTCGGTCTCGGAGGGATCCTCATTTTTCGCAACCCGATGGACAACATTGTTTATAATATCCGGTAGCTCCTTTTTTGCTTCCGGGTGGAGATGGAACGCATATCTGTCCACGTCTTCAAGGCGGCAATAAGGCGCTTTGAATACATCGCAGATCGGCGGCGTAAAGGAAAGGCGTTCCTGCAGGGCGCAGCTTGCATCGCTGGTTGCCCGTTCTATATCTTCTTGTCTCAAAAAATCATTCATTGTATTTTTCTTCGTAAATCCTTTTTTATCGTCCATTTTTCCTCCCGCGCAATTTTCGTGAATCGAAGGAGTGCAGGGTTTTTGCGAAAACGCAGCCAGGATTATTTTCATCTATAAGAATAATATTATTTATAGGCGATGACCTGTCAAGGAAAAGGATTGCGGCAGGGTTTTTAATAATACATTTGCATCCGGTCGTAAATATACGTATTTTGTTTCCATGACATTTTATAGTATCGTTATCGTGGAACCGGCAACAACATGAATCGGCCTAAAAGATCTGAAAAAGGAGAAAAAGGATGAAAAAGTGGAGATGCACTGTTTGCAATTATATCCATACGGGGGAGAGCCCTCCGGAGAAATGCCCGGTTTGCGGTGCGGATAAGAGCAAGTTTGTCGAAATAAGCCCGGAAGAAGCAAAGCAGTATGAAGAGAAGCAAAAGCAAAATTCAAAGGCAAATGGATCGGGGCAGGCGAAAGCCGACCAGAAATCCAAAAACCCGCCGCCGTCCTCATCCGCCGCCCCGAAGGCGTCCGCCGGCAGTTCCGGATTCAGGAATTTTGTTGATGAGCAGCTTATTGTTCACCACGCCCATCCCATGACGGTTCATGTGCCCAACGGGGTGTTGCCCATTGTCGTTTTGTTCATGTTCATAGGCGCTGTCCTCGGCACGGAAGCCCTTGCCTGGGCGGCTTTTTATTTTGCCTTTATGGTGGTTCTTTCCATGCCCGTGGTCCTGTATAGCGGATATAATGAATGGCAGCGCAAATACAAGGGGGCAAAAACAACCATGTTCATGGCAAAGATTGCGGCTGCAGCCGTTGTCGCTGTATCCTCCCTGTTGATTGTCATCTGGTTTTTCATCAACCCGGATGTCATTTACTCGGGTGCAGCCAGACGCGGCAGTTTTCTCCTTTTAAACCTGATCATGTTCGGTGCAACCGGAGTGGCCGGCTTTATCGGGGGAAAGTTTGTTTTTAAGGATTAATCGCACTGGCATCCGCAGGAGCAACCATCCCCGCAGGAAGTGATCCGGGCCATGGCCTGGATCACCTCGCGGGGGGATGCGTTTTCAACGCTGCGGATTTTTACATTCATGTAGAAGCTGCTCAGACTGCTTTTCAGCATTTGGGTGCATATCAGAACGTGCCCGAAAAATTCGGGAACCGCTGAGCGGTCAATCTGTATAGTTACGGAGTCGCCGGGCTTCTTCCCCGCCAGGCTTCTCTCCAGGGGCGTCAGGCCTTCCTTGCCAAGCCCGAATATGAATTCAATGGTATTTGCGTTCAAAATTTCTTTTCCGGCCGGCCTGTGGCCGGCGGATATCGTTACGATGACTTTTTTTAAAGGGTTGACGGCCAGTTTTTCTGCGGTCATGAAAAATTCCTTTGCAGGTCAAATGAGGATATGGGGTGTTTCCTGTAAATGCGAATTCGTTATTAGCATAACACGACGGTAACAAACAAGCCTGCTTTCTATCCCCCTTTTGAAAAAAATGAAAGGCGGTTTTGACAATATCAACATTTACTGTAAGGAGAAACAGTTATGGGAAAGACAAACAAACATTTACTGGAAGCCTTTGCCGGAGAATCCCAGGCCAACCGCAAGTACCTGGCATATGCCAAGCAGGCGGACAAGGAAGGGCATAAGGAGATTGCAAAGCTTTTCAGGGCGGCCGCTGCAGCGGAAACCGTGCATGCCCACGCCCATCTCCGCGTTGCCGGGGGCATCGGCAAGACGGCGGAAAACCTGAAGGATGCCATCTCCGGGGAGACCCACGAGTTTACCTCCATGTATCCGGAAATGATCGAGGACGCCCGGGCCGAAGAGGAAAAGGAGGCGCTGCGCAGCTTCACCTATGCCAACGAAGTGGAAAAAATTCATGCAAACCTGTACCAGAAGGCCTTAGACAATATCGATTCGCCGGATCCGGTGGACGGCTATTATGTCTGCGGTGTGTGCGGCTATACGGTGGCGGATGAAGCACCCGACAAATGCCCGGTCTGCGGCTCCGCTGCAAAGGCGTTTGAGAAAATCGACTGATCCAGCGTGCCGGAAAAGCGCGCGCAGTATCGGCAAGCCCCCTGGAATTTTTTCCCGGGGGCTTTTGCGTATGTATCGGTTACAGGATTTTTTCAAAAAAGTCATTCCCCTTGTCATCCACGATGATAAATGCGGGGAAATCCTTCACCGTGATCATGAAGACGGATTCCATGCCCAGCTCCGGGAAATCGATGACTTCGACGTCAGTGATGCATTCCTTTCCCAGGCGGGCGGCCGGCCCGCCGATGGATCCCAGGTAGAAGCCGCCGTAGGTTTTGCAGGCATCGGTCACATTGCGGGAGCGGTTTCCTTTTGCCAGGGTGACCAGCGATCCGCCGTGCTTCATAAAAATCGGCACATACGGGTCCATCCGGGCCGCCGTGGTGGGGCCAAAAGCACCTGATGGATACCCTTCCGGCGTCTTGGCGGGCCCGGCGTAATAGAGGATATGCTCTTTTACGTACCATGGCAGCTCCCCGCTTTTTTCCAGCTGCTCCAGTATCCTGGCATGGGCGATATCCCTTGCCACCACGATTTTTCCGTTGAGCAGCAGCCTCGTTGTCACAGGGTGACGGGTTAATTCGGCCCGGATGTCATCCATGGGCCGGTCCAGGTCCAGGGATACGGCCTCGGCCTCGACTGCCGGAGGGGCTGGTAGAAAACGGGCGGGGTCGGTATTTAGGGCTTCGATAAAAACCCCGTCCTTTGTGATTTTCCCCTTGATGTTCCTGTCCGCGCTGCAGCTCACCCCGATGCCGACAGGGCAGGAAGCGCCGTGACGCGGCAGGCGGATCACCCGGATGTCATGGCAGAAATATTTCCCCCCGAATTGTGCGCCGATGCCAAGTTTCCGGGAGGCCTCCAGAAGCTGCTGCTCGAGATTCTTGTCCCTGAATGCCCGACCGTGTTCATTGCCGGTTTCCGGCAGGCTGTCCAGGTAGCCCGCCGAGGCCAGTTTGACGGTTTTGAGGGTCAACTCGGCGGAGGTGCCGCCGATTACCACGGCAAGGTGGTAGGGGGGGCAGGCGGCCGTGCCCAGGGATTTCATTTTTTCGCCCAGAAAGGCGACCAGCGTTTTTGGGTTGAGCAGCGTCTTGGTCTGTTGAAACAGAAATGTCTTGTTGGCGGAGCCGCCCCCCTTGGCGATAAAGAGAAACGAATACGCATCCCCGTCGGTTGCATACAGCTCGATCTGCGCGGGCAGGTTGGAGCCGGTGTTTTTTTCCTCGTACATGGAAACAGGGGCCTGCTGCGAGTATCGGAGGTTATTTTTCCGGTACGCGTTGTATACGCCAAGGGAGAGCGCTTCTTCATCCCCCCCGCCGGTCCATACCTGCTGCCCCTTTTTTCCCATTATGATCGCGGTTCCCGTGTCCTGGCACATGGGAAAGACAAAATCCGCAGAAATAACGGCATTTTTGATCATTTCAAGGGCCACGTACCGGTCGTTTTCAGCGCTCTCGGGATCGTCCAGGATTGCGGCCAGCTGGGCAAGGTGGCTTGTCCGGTAGAGGTGGGCCACGTCGGTGAAGGCGGTCTCCGCAAGCAGGGAGAGCGCTTCGGCAGGCACGCTCAGCACCGGCTTTCCGTTGAAACTGCCGGAACCGACCAACGGGTCCGATATTTTCCGATACTTCGTCTCATCTTCACCCAGGGGAAACATCGGTTGGTAGTAAAAATTCTCCATTTGCGGCTCCTTGTAACGTTGATGGCTTTGGAAAAGGCGTGGTATCCCGCTCCGGCGGTATTTTTACAAATATAAACCGCTGTATTCATATCGGATATCCATCCGTAGGGGCACCCCTTGCGGGTGCCTTGTTCCCGAAGCGACGATGGCTTTTGGGCACCCCTTGCGGGTGCTCCCGCATGGTCGGGCACCCGCAAGGGGTGCCCCTACTCTTTGCGAAGCCGTAAAAATTATTCCGTTTTGTGTTCGGCGACGGCCCGGGCGTACGTCTTAAGGGCGCACAGGTCGCCGCACATGCTGCATACATCCCGGTTTTTGTCCTTGCTGCGGCTGCGGATGCCGCGGGCCTTTTCCGGGTCCAGCGCCTGATCCAGCATGGTCTCCCAGTCAAAGCGGTTGCGGGCTTCAGACATCTTCCGGTCCCGGTTCCAGGCGGACGGGATATTTTTTTCAAGATCGCCGATGTGCGCGGCGATTTTCGATGCAATGACGCCTTCACGAACGTCTTCGATTCCGGGGAGCGCCAGGTGCTCGGCCGGGGTCACGTAGCAGAGAAAATCCGCACCGTTTGCCGCTGCAATGGCTCCGCCGATGGCGCCTGCAATATGATCGTTTCCGGCGGCCGCATCCGTGGGAAGCGGACCCAGTACATAATAGGGGGCTTCATTGCAGATTCGTTTCTGCTGTTTTATGTCGTTTGCGATCATGGACAGCGGCACATGCCCGGGCCCTTCCACCATGACCTGGACCCCCGCTTTGACCGCCCGCCGGGTCAGATCGCCAAGGAGGATCAATTCCGATACCTGCGCCCGGTCTTCGGCGTCGAAGATGGTCCCCGGCCGGAGCCCGTCTCCCAGGGAGAGCGTCATGTCATAGGTGCGTGCGATTTCCAGCAGCCGGTCAAAATCCTCGTACAGGGGGTTTTCCGCCTGGTTTTTGGCAATCCATTCTGCAAGCAGGCTGCCCCCCCTCGATACGATGCCCATGAGCCTGCCGCAGTCCGTAAGCACCGCAAGGGAGTGTTTCGTGATGCCGCAGTGAACCGTAATAAAGTCCACGCCGGCTTTCCCCTGGGCTTCAATTTCACCGAAGATGTCTTCCGCGGAGAGGGCGGCGTGGTCCTGGCCGGCTTCCATGCGTCTGGATACGGCATTGTACAGGGGTACCGTGCCGACCATCACGGAGGATCGCGCAAGGATTGCCGCGAGGACATCCTCCCGTCCCGGCCCCGTGGAGAGGTCCATCACGGCATCCGCGCCGGCGCGGATGGCGGCATCCAGTTTTTTGATCTCCCCCTCCGTGCTGCAGTCGCTCATGGAGGTGCCGATATTGGCATTGACCTTTGTTTTTAGGCCCTTGCCGATGCCCCGGGCAGGGAAATCCCGGTTGTTGTTTTTCGGAATGACGAGTTTGCCTTGTGCCACCAGGTGTCTGATTTGTTCGGCGGGTACGTTTTCCGATGCGGCAACAACATGCATATCGTCCGTGATGGTCCCCTGTCTGGCCAATTCGATCCGGGTCATGATGGTTTTTCCTCTGTTTTTCAGGTTAAAGAAATCACGATGGCTTGAAAAATTCAAGCGCGAATTGTTTTTCATCTTCTACAAGCGCTGGATCAATTCCCCGGCGACCTTTTCCCCGGACAGGAGCATCCCCCCGAAGATGGGCCCCATGCGGGGCCCCCCGGCCGTCGCATTGGCGGCCATGCCCGCCACGTAAAGGCCCGGATAGATTTCCCTGGTGTTTTTCAGGGTATCGGATTCCGCCCGTTCGGCCCACATGGATTTTTCTCCGCCGATGCCTCCTGTCGGGGTATCAAGGGTGCCGGCCATTTTTCTTGCCACCACCTTCACCACCTCCGTGTCATGACCGGTGGTGTCGATGGTATACGCCGCGCGAACGGTCAACGGATCAACGTGAAGGCCGGCCATTTCCACCGGCGACCAGTTGATCACCAGCCCTTCGACCTTGTCCTGGCGCATCATGACATCTTCCACGCTGATGCAGTTGAAAATGGTAAGCCCCGTCCGGACAGCCATCCCGGTGATGGTGGCGACGGTTTCGATGGCATCCGCCGTATAGTGATGGTCATCGTATTGCTTGCAGCGCACCCCGAAAATATCAAGAATCCTCAGGGCTTCCTCCTGGACGACGATTTCATTGAACAGCATGCCGCCCCCCCACATGCCTCCGCCCACGGAGAGCTTGCGTTCGAAAAGCGCGACTTTTTTCCCTGCTTTTGCCAGGAAATAGCCCGCCACAAGGCCTGATGGACCGCCCCCCACGATTGCCACATCCGATGACAGGCAGGATGTGAGTTTCTCATAGTACCGGTCTATAATTGCGCGTGAAATGATGATTTCGTCAAGAGCCATTGATATCCTCCCGGTTTTGTGACTGATAAACTGGTTATTGATACGTTGATAAAATGACGATCTGATAAAAAAAGCCGTTTCTCCCGGCAGGAGAAACGGCTTTTTGAAGTTCGATCCTTACTACACGTTTCCCTACGCAGGCATTATCCTGATCAGGTGAAAGGGTTATTCGCTGCAAAACGAATTCTCAGCCGGTTTACCGGCACCCCTAACGAAGACTCATCCATTTTTTGTATTACATACTGTATTGCCCTGTTGCCTCCGTGTCAAGAAAAGATGGCAACAGACCCTCAGAAGAACAATCCGTAAGCTGCGGACTCAGGAGCCCTTGGGATCATCAGGATACCATGTTTTGCGTTTTGCGTGCTCCCGGTAGGTAACGGCCGCATAATTGACGTGGAAATCGGGCCGGGCGATATATGGAAATACTTTTGCTTTAAAGATGGCAATGAGCGATTCCAGCAGGGCCTGCTTTTCTTTGGCGGGAACAAACTGCCGTACATTTTTGTGCTCATATACCAGGGGATCGCCAAGGGCGGCGCGGAGTTCCTCCGGCCGCGGCAGATCGGCCGGTTCGGTCCGGTAGAGCGTCTCCACCGGTATTTCAAGGCGGGCCGTCAGGGTAACCTGCCAGTTGTCATTCGGCAGCCGTGTAGAATCATCGAATAATTTTAAAGTGATGTTGTCATCGAGCGCAATCGTTTCCACGAGAATATTGTCGGAGGTGTATACGTCGTCGTTCATAAATGCCTCACAGGCGCTGTTTTTGTGGTTTTCATGCGTTACAGATCAAAGGGAAGCGCTTCTCCGCAAACATCCTGGAAGGCCACGGAAAACCGGGCCGGATACCGGCCGCATCGTTCCGCGACCACGCTCAGCGCTTTTTCATAGGTGTTGTTGGTTTCGCTGATATGAGCCAGGATGACCTGTTCAAGTCCTTCATGAATAATGTCCATGAGCAGTTCCCTGGCCGATTCATTGGACAGGTGCCCGGTACGCCCTTTTATCCGCTGCTTGGTGGACCATTGATACGGGCCCTTTTCGAGCATTACCGGATCATGGTTGGCTTCGAGAACGAGGTGCGTACAGTCTTTCAGGTGCTGCCGGACCATTCCCGGGGCAATCCCCAGGTCCGTTGCAATGGCGATTTTGGCGCATCCGGCGCGGATGGTGAATCCGGCCGGTGAAGCCGCATCATGGGATACGGAGAACGGATGAATTTCAAGGTCATTGATTTGAAAGGGTGTGCCGCATGCAAACCGGCAGATGGTTTGCACGGTTCCGATGGCTGCTTGCGCGGCAGTAAATGTTTCCGGTGCGATATGGACGGGCAGGCTGAACCGGCGGGCAAGCACGCCAACGCCCCGGATATGATCCCCGTGTTCATGGGATACGACAATGGCATCCAGCGTTTGCGGGTCAAGGCCCCGCTGCTTCATGCGCCGTTCAATTTCAATGCCTGAAAGTCCGGCATCAAAAAGCACGGAAGTGCTGCCCGAGGAAACGTAAATGCTGTTTCCCCTGCTGCCGCTGGCAAGCATGCATATGCAGGGGCTCTGGTTCTGGAGAAGGGGGCAATCCGTCGAATCTTTCATACGCCCGTGTGTCCGAATCCGCCTTCGTTGCGATCCGATATGTCCAGCTCATCGACAAGTTCCAGATGGATCCTGCAGATCCGGTTGACCACCATCTGGGCGATCCGGTCGCCCCGGCTGCAGGTAAAGGCGGTTTTGCCGAGGTTGATCAGGGGGATGCGGATCTCCCCCCGATAATCAGCGTCTATGGTGCCCGGGGAGTTGATCAGCCCGATGCCGTGCTTTGCGGCAAGTCCGCTGCGGGGGCGGATCTGGGCCTCGAATCCGTCGGGAAGGCTGATGGCGATACCCGTCGGGATGAGATGGATTTCTCCGGGATCCAGGATTACGGCTTCTTCGACTGCCGCGCAGATATCCATGCCCGCGGAATGGGGCGTCATGTAACGAGGCAGTTCAATATCCGCATCCTGCTCCGGCCGGACGCGTCGGCATTGGATGACTGTATTTTCCGGCATCTGAGGGATCTTCAGCGATTACAGGGGTTAACTGTTTCGGGCCCAAGGCAAAGAAAAGGTGCAAAACCGGCCAGACGAATCCGTCTGCGCCGGTAATGGATTTTGCTATTCGCCAGACGGTTTCCGGCTGTCTTTCGGATTCCGGCTTCGGCTGTCCCTGTTCCTGCTGTTTCCGCCGCCTCCGGGCCGTGGGCCGCGTCCGCCGCCCCGGTTTTCACCACCTCCGGATTCCTTTGCATCGGTGCCTTCCGGCGCCTCCAAGGTCGCCTTGTGGCTCAGGCGGATTTTCCCGTCCCTGGATATATCGATCACCTTTACGGTCAGCTTCTCCCCTTCCTTGATCACATCCGTGACACTTTTAACCCGGTAGTGGGCCAATTCGGAGATATGGACAAGACCTTCTGTTTTCGGCTTGATCTGAACAAAGGCGCCGAAATCGGTGGTTCGAACAACGGTGCCCTCAAAAACAGCGCCGATTTCCGGATCGGACCCGATATCTATCACCATTTGCTCCGCTTTTGCCGCCTCTTCCTGCGAGAAAGCGGCAATTTTTACGGTGCCCGTGTCGTCGATGGATATCTGGGTGTTGGTTTCGGTTTGAAGCGCCCGGATATTTTTGCCGCCGGGGCCGATGATTTCACCGATGCGTTCCGGGTTGATCTTGACGGTAACCACGATGGGCGCATAGGGGGAAAGCGTCTCCCTGTGTGCGCTGATGGTTTCTTCCATCTTTTCAAGAATGTGGAGCCTGCCGGCTTTTGCCTGGGAAAGCGCCTTTTCCATGATGTCCCGGGAAAGCTCCCTGATCTTGATGTCCATTTGAAGGGCGGTTATGCCGTTTTTGGTGCCCGTTACCTTGAAGTCCATGTCCCCGAAATGATCTTCATCCCCCAGAATGTCCGAGAGAATGAATGTTTGATCGTTTTCGGCGATCAGGCCCATTGCGATGCCGGATACCGGGGCTTTGACGGGAACGCCGCCGTCCATGAGCGCCATGGAGGAGGCGCATACTGTTGCCATGGATGAAGAGCCGTTGGATTCGAGCACTTCGGCAACCAGTCGGATGGTATAATCAAAGGCCTCTTTTTCCGGGAGAACCCTTTCAAGGGCACGTTTTGCAAGCGCACCATGTCCGATGTCCCGCCGGCTCGGCCCCATGAAACGTTTGACCTCGCCTACGGAATAGGGGGGGAAGTTGTAATGGAGCATAAAGGCCGAAGTTTCATCCCCGATCAATGTTTCAATCCGCTGTTCGTCGTTGGTTGATCCCAACGTCAGCGCTGAAAGCACCTGGGTTTCGCCGCGGGTGAACAGGGCGCTGCCGTGAACGCGCGGCAGTATTGACGTTTCGCAGGATACGGGGCGAATCTCGTCCAGTTTCCGGTTGTCTATTCTGCGCTGCTCGGTGACGATCATATTTCTCGAGATGGATTTCACAAGATCGTTGAAAATCTCTGAAATCTCCCCCCCGCGATCCTCATATGCTTCGGCCAGCGCTGTCTTGACCTCTTGTTTCGCTTCGGACAGGGCGCCGCGCCGCTCGATTTTTTCCAAAACGCCCAGGGCGGAAATGATTTTATCCCGCGCAAGCCCTTCCACTTTTTCAACGAGTTCAACGTCCTTTTCCGGGGCGGCAAATTCGCGCTTGGGCTTCCCGATGCTGTTTTTGAGTTTTTCCTGGATATCGATGATGGGCTGCATCTGCTGGTGCGCGAAAAAGATGGCTTCGATCATATCGGCTTCCGATGCGAATTCACTGCCGCCTTCCACCATGATAATGCCCGTTCTGGAACCTGCCACGATGAGATTGATATCGGAGCTTTCGGTTTGCTCAATGGTCGGGTTGGCAATGAGTTCGCCGTTGATGCGTCCCACGCGAACGCTGGCAATCGGTCCGGCAAAGGGGATTTCGGATATTTCCAGTGCCGCCGATGTGCCGATCATGGCGAGAATGTCCGGTTCGTGGACCTTGTCCATGGAAAGCACCGTGGCGATCACCTGAATTTCGTAGTTGTACCCCTTGGGGAACAGCGGACGTATCGGCCTGTCCGTCAACCTTGCGGTAAGCGTTTCCTTTTCACTGGGGCGTCCGATTTCACGGCGGAAATAGTTCCCGGGAATGCGCCCCGCAGCATAGATTTTTTCCTGATAGTCAACGCTTAAAGGCAAAAAGGACGCGTTCGGATTGGGTTCGTCCGCCGAAGAAACGGTTACCAGCACGATCGTTTCACCATACTGTACAACGACCGCACCGGCGGCCTGCTTGGCCAGCTTACCGGCCTGGATGCTCAGCGTCTCGTCGCCGATGATGGTTTTAAATACAATTTCCATATTTTCTGCTCCTGTTCACAACCCGTTTCCTCAAATTTCGTATCGATCTCAATAATAAACTCAAAAATCAGCGGTTGCACTTTTTGTTGGTGTTTTAAGGTTTTTGCGTTTTCTGGTGGTGCGCGGGTACCAAACAACGCACCGTTATTTGCGTATCCCGAGTTGTGAAATAATATTCCGGTAGCGTGCCGGATCCTTGCTTTTTACGTAGGTCAGGAGACGCCGGCGCTTTCCGACCATCATGAGCAGGCCGCGCCTGGAATGGTGGTCTTTTTTGTGGGTTTTCAGATGTTCCGTCAGGTTGGTGATGCGCTCTGTCAGCAGCGCGATCTGTACCTCCGGGGATCCGGTGTCGGTGTCGTGAATCTTAAAGCTTTCGATGATTTCGTTTTTCCTGCTTTCCGTTATGTTCACTTCTTCCTCCTGTATCCATACAATCATTGTTTTGTTTTCAAACTACCATATCACAGATCTCAGTGATAATGAAATACGCAACAGTACTTATAATCAATTTTATTTTCAGCGACATGGATGACGGTAAGCAGCCGGTTGTCCGGCGCCGTGATCTTGACGTAAGACGCCCTCGGCATCGATTTTTCGCAATCGGGAAAATCGTCGGCCGTAAGCCCCCGTCCATGCCTGATTTTTTCCGCCAGGCGTTGGTCCGCCGTGCAAGCGGGCATTGCCCGTAACGCGTCGGCCATGGGAATGACAAATTCTTCCAGTTGTTCCGCCTGTTCCAGCCTTTCCAAGGAAACCACCTCCTCACGGCGAAAGCCGCTGCTTTCAATACGGTCAAGCTTTCTGAGGTGCCCGCCGCAACCCAGGATTTCGCCGATATCCGCGCATAGCGTCCGGATATAGGTGCCCCCGGTGCAATGCACTTCGAAATCGATATCCGGCAGGCGTATTCCCCGGATGTCAATATCTGAAATATGCACCGTTCGGGCGGGCTTCTGTATAAAATGACCGTTTCTGGCATGCCGGTACAATGGCACGCCGTTATGTTTCAATGCCGAGTATGCCGGCGGGACCTGCTCGATATCCCCCAAAAATTGCGAGAAAACCCGGTTAATGGTTTTTTCGGACAGGTTTCCCGCCGGTTTTTCGGAGATCACCGTTCCGGTATGGTCCTGGGTATCGGTTGTGGTTCCCAGCCTCAGGGTGGCGGCATATTTTTTCCGTCCCTGCAGGAAAAATTGAGAAAGCCTCGTCCCCCTGTTGATGGGGCATACCAGCACACCCGTGGCGAAGGGGTCGAGGGTGCCTGCATGCCCGACTTTTTTTATTCCCGCCAGGCGTTTTATCCGCCTGACGACCGCCGCAGAACTCATATCTGCGGGCTTATCCACTATGATTACGCCATCGGGAAAAACATTGCCGGTATCGGATATCGTCTGTTTGTTCATAAAAACGGTTTGTCCGCAGGCTACCGAAGGCGGCTTGACAATGAGAATAATTTTTTTTTCAATTCCGGCAGCGTGGTGTAAACGTCGAAACCCGCTGCGGAGATGTGCCCCCCGCCGCCGAAGGATGCGGCAATGTTGGAAACATTGACGGATCCGTCGGAGCGCAGGCTGACATGGTAATGACTTCCGGCGCTTCCGGCTTTTTTGCCGTTCTTTCTTTCATACAAAAGCGCTGCCACCTTGACGCTTTCAATCCGCTTGGCGTAATTGATCAAGCCGTTCACATCGGCAATCTCGGTACCGGAGGCATTGAGCATGTTCTGGGTCAGGGTCATGATCGAAAAGGCGCCGTCCTCCGATAGCTCAATCGTGTCAAACAGCATCGTCAGGAGCTTGATCCGGTTTAAGGACATGGTTTCATAAACATGGTGCGCCACCGCGTGGGGATCCGCTCCCGCCGCAACCATTTCATGGCTGATCCGGAATGCTTCCTGCGTGGTGTTCGAAAACCGGAAAGAGCCCGTATCCGCCATAATTCCCGTGTAAATGGCGTAGGCCATGGCCATGGTAACCGGCAGTTTCAGTTCCCGGATCAACCGGTAGATGATTTCCGCGGTGGAGGACGCATTTGCATCAATGAGCTGGTAATTGCCGAAGCGCGTATTGGTCACATGGTGGTCAATATTGATTACTTTGGGGATTCGGCTGACCGCTTCCGCATGGTCACCGATCCGTTGCAGATCGGAGCAGTCCAGAATCACCGCCGTGTCATAGGATGCGATATCCCCGGGATCCTGCTTGATCCTGTGTATGGACGGCAAAAACTGATAAACAGCGGGCATGGCACTCTGGTTGAAAAGCTGCACCTTCTTTTTTATCGTCTCAAGCGCCAGGCCGAGGCCCAGCATTGACCCGATGGCATCTCCGTCGGGGTTGATATGCGAAGCCAGCAGTATCTGCCTACTCTTTGTCAGTTGATCGAGGATCTGTTCCATTTTCTTTTTTTATTTGCTCCAAAACCGTAGTCATGTGCACCGCGTAATCGATGGATTCATCATATAGAAACTGGAGTTCCGGCATATATCGCAAATCGAGTTCCTTCGCAAGCGTCTTTTTGATAAACCCGTGCGCCTTTTTAAAGCCCGCGGCAGCATCTTTCGGATCGTCGGAGGAGGCAAAATAGACCCTGGCCAGTTTCAGGTCTTTCGTCATTTTGACGCCGGTGATGGTGACCGGATCAAGCCGGGGATCTTTTATGGATTTCAATAAAATGTCGAAAAGGGCGGATTGTATCAGGCCGCCGACCCTTTCCGCTCTTGTATAGGGTTTCATAATATCAGGATCTCCACTTGCGCGTCGATGATTTCTGCAAGCGATAAATTTTCTATAAATTCAATCATTTTATCTATTTTCGAGTTGATTTTCCGCCGGTCGTTTCCCGCAAATGCAAACCCGATCGTAGCGCGGCTGTGCACATCGTTCAAGTCAACTTCCGCGATGCTGACATTATAGGTGTTTTTCACACGCGCAAGAATCGACTTGGTGATCTTGCGCTTCTCCTTCAACGAACGGCAGTGATCCGTATTCAATGTTACGGTGCCTGTACCGATTACCATGGTTTTCTTTACCGTTTGCAGGCAAAATACAGCCATTATGGCGAAGTACGGCGGCGCCCGCCGCAGTTTCGCATATTATTCAAGCACGGGCTTGACTTCCTCAAGGTAGTAGCATTCGATAATGTCCCCTACTTTGACATCGTTGAATTTTTCGATGCCAATGCCGCATTCGTAGTTGTGATGCACTTCCTTGACGTCGTCTTTGAAGCGCCTCAGCGAGGCTATTTTGCCGTCGTGAACGACGATTCCGTCGCGAACGATCCGGACGGACTGGTTGCGCTGGATCTTTCCGTCGACCACCATGCAGCCCGCAATGGCACCGGCATTGGGAACCATGAAGACCTGGCGGACTTCGGCCCGTCCGATAACCCGCTCTTCATAGGTAGAGGCCATCAGCCCCAGCATTGCATCCTTGATTTCCTTGATAGCATCATAGATTATATTATAATATCGTATATTTACATTCTCTTCATCGGCCATTTGGGCCACCTTGCCGGTGGGGCGTACGTTGAATCCCAAAATGATGGCGTTGGATACGGCAGCCAGTGAAATGTCCGATTCATGAATTGTCCCCGTAGCCGAGTGGATGACGTTGATTTTTACCTCATCCGTGGACAGCCGCGTCAGCGAATCCTTCAGCGCTTCAATGGAGCCCTGTACATCCGCCTTGATAATCAGGTTCAGGTCTTTGACTTCCCCCTCCAGCATTTTTTCATACAGCTTGTCCAGGCTCATCCGGCTGGTTTTGGCCAGATCCAGGGAGCGCTGCTTCTGCATCCGGTGTTCGCTGACGTGCTTGGCGTCTTTTTCATCGGCCACGCCGATCAGTTCGTCGCCCGCCATGGGAACCCCGGAAAGCCCAATGATTTCGACGGGGAAGGAGGGGCCGGCCTGCTTTATGGGGGCCCCCTTGTCGTTGAACATGGCGCGGATTTTTCCGTAATACATCCCGGCTACCACCGCCTCGCCGGTTTTCAGCGTTCCTTCGCTCACAAGGATCGTTGCCACCGGGCCGCGTCCGGTTTCAAGCTTCGATTCAATGACATATCCTCTTGGGCGCTTGTTTGGATTGGCCCTGAGTTCAAGGACTTCCGACTGCAGAATAATCATTTCAAGGAGTTCATCAATACCGGTTTGTTCCTTGGCGGAAACCTCGACGAAGATCGTATCTCCGCCCCAATCTTCGGGAACCAGTCCTTTTTCAGAAATTTCCCGCTTGATCCGTTCGGGTTCCGCCCCGGGCTTGTCAATCTTGTTGATGGCCACGATGATCGGAACGCCGGCGGCTTTTGAGTGGTCAATGGCCTCGATGGTCTGGGGCATCACGCCGTCGTCGGCGGCCACGACAAGGATGACGATGTCGGTCACCTGGGCGCCTCTGCCCCGCATGGCCGTGAATGCTTCATGCCCGGGCGTATCCAGAAAAACGATATCCCCGTTTTCATGGGGTACATGGTAGGCCCCGATATGCTGTGTGATCCCGCCGGCTTCGCTATCGGCGACTTTTGCATGGCGAATGACGTCGAGCAGCGATGTTTTGCCGTGATCCACGTGCCCCATGATCGTGACGACCGGCGGCCTGAACTGAAGCTGTTCCGGCGTGTCCTGCTCGGTTTTGATAATGGTGTCTTCCTCAAAGGAGGCGCGCTCCACTTCAAAATCGAATTCGCTTGCCAGCAGGCTTGCCGTATCAAAATCAATGGTCTGGTTAATGGTGACCATGATATCCATGCCCATGAGTTTTTTGATGAGCTCGTTCCCCTTGATCCCCATTCTTTTGGCCAGATCGGCCAGCACGATGGTGTCGTCCACCTTGATGCGTCGCTTGATGGCCTTGGGAATAGTAATCTGGGTCTTATCCGTTACCGGTCTTGCGGCCTTGCCTTTTTTGCGCCCCTTGCGCACCCTGCCGAAACGCTGGTCATACAGGGCATCCCCCTCGATGACCTCTTTTCGCTTGAAAGCCCCTTTTTTGCTTTTGGGCGCTTTTTCTGATACCTGTTCCTCGAAAGGAAGCGTTTCCGTTTTTTTCTTTTTCCCCCTGCGGGCCTCTTCCGGCTCCTTTTTTGGCGCTGCAGGTTCAAATCGTATGTCCGCCCCTTTTTCCGGGGGTGCAGTATCTTTTTGAGGGGGTTTTTTTGCTTTTTTTCTTGCTTTTTCTCCTTCTGGCGCCTCTGAAACAGGCGTTTCTCCCACTTCGGGAAGACTGATAATTTTGGCAGGCGACCCCTTTGTTTTCTTTTTGACCTTTTTGGCCTTCGGGGGCTTTTTCTCCGTCGGTTTTTCCGCTTTTTCCGGTTCTCCCGTCGCTTCTGCGGTTTCTTTTTCCTCCGGACGGCCCGACGGCTCTTCGGGTGCCGACTCCGCCGTCTTTTCGACCGCCTGCTCATCTGCCGGCGGCTGCGTTTCCATTCTTTCTTCGGCCGGGGTATCCGGTTCCGCCGCTGCTTTTACCGGTTCTTCGCTGCTGGCCGCCGTTTCTTCGGCTGTTGTTTCCGGTTCCGGCTCTTCCTGCGGCTTTGCATCTTCAATCCCCTCGGTTTCGGTTGCTGCGTGTTCAATAATTTTTGCCGGTTGCGCTTTGCGTGTTTTTCCTTTTCCGCTGGTTTTTTTCGTTTTGGCTTTTTTGTCTTCCGGCGCAGAGGGTTCCGGTTCTTCCATTTCAGGGGTTGGCGCTTCGGCCTCGGGCATTGCTTTCACTTCTGTTTCAGGAGTTGTTTCCGGCTCGGGCTTCGCCGGTTCAGGTGTCGGCGCCTCTTCCACCTGAACTTCTTCTGCTTTGGGCTTTCTGCGGCGGCGAATGATATTGGGCCGGACGCGGGTATCCTCTATGTCGGCGGCTTTTTCCTTGCGACCGAACAATGCGTCCTTGACCCTTGTAATATCTTCTTCTTCCAGAGAACTCATGTGGTTTTTCACGGGAATCTCGTATTCCTCGAGCTTATCGAGCAATTCTCTGTTTGTCATGTTAAACTCTCTGGCGAGCTCATATACTCTGCGTTTTGCCATCCAACCCCCTTGTTCTACCTGATGCCGAATAAACAGGGATAATTTCCATTTGATTGGCTAAGTCCGTTTGTTATAGATCTTCCACTTTTTCGTCATTGACGTCGATTTCAGGCGCCTCGGCGTCTTCGTCGGCTGCGGCGGTATCCGATGCCGCTGTTTCCTCCGCACTGCCGGCTTCCACGGCCTCGCCGGCCGCTTCAATGAATTTGATGGCATTATCCTCGGATATCTGGAAGTCTGCAACCAGGTCTGCTGCGCGGGCCTTGCTCAAATCCTCTATTGAGAAATACCCCTTTTCAAACAGCTTGTGCGCCAGCGATTCCTCCATACCCGGAAGCTGCATAAGGGAATCAAATCCGGACTGTAAACTTTCATTATACCGCGTTTCACTTTTTACATCAAGGTGCCATCCGGTAAGCTTGGATGCCAGGCGCACATTCTGCCCCTGCTTCCCGATGGCGATGGATAGAAAATCATCCGGAACCACCACTTCCATGGCATGATTGGCTTCGTCGATGATAACACGGGAAATTTCCGCGGGGGCCAGTGCATTGCACACATATTTGGCCGGATCCATGTGCCATGGAATGATGTCGATTTTCTCCCCCCTCAATTCCTGAACCACGGTTTGCACGCGGTTTCCCTTGACCCCTACGCAGGCCCCTACCGGGTCGATGTCCGAGTCGTTTGAGGCAACCGCGATTTTCCCCCTGCTGCCGGCTTCCCGTGCCGCATTGATAATGGTGACAAGCCCTTCGCTGATTTCGGGAACTTCGGTTTTAAACATATTAACCAGAAATTCGGGATGCGTCCGCGATAAAATGATCTGGGGCCCACGGCTTTCTTCGTGGACTTTCAGGATGTATGCCCGTACCCTGTCTCCCCGGCGATACGTTTCATTGGGAATCTGTTCGCGCTTGGGCAAAACGGCTTCCGCCTGCCCGAGATTGACGAGGATTTCGCTGCGCGACACCCGCTGTACGATGCCGTTGATAATTTCGCCCTTCCGGTTGATGAAATTCTGGTAGACAACATTTCTTTCCGCCGCTTTCAGTTTCTGAATGATCACCTGCTTTGCCGATTGGGCTGCGATTCGTCCGAAAGTGGTGGTATCCATCTTGGTGCCGAGGCTGTCGCCGATTTCGCATTCGGGGTCCAGTTTTCTCCCCTCTTCAAGT
The DNA here is from genome assembly GCA_011389935.1 of Desulfobacteraceae bacterium. Lineage (GTDB taxonomy): Bacteria > Desulfobacterota > Desulfobacteria > Desulfobacterales > Desulfosalsimonadaceae > B1SED10-16. Next base: position 97,535 of record JAABTJ010000007.1, on the reverse strand, counting down.
TCGATTTCAAAGTCGGGTTCGTGGACGGTTTCAACCACGTCTTTAAACTGAAACACTTCGAGTTCGCCGGTTTCTTCGGTGTACTGTATTTCAATATCGATTCTGTTGCCGAATTTTTTTTTCACTGCAGAGCGCAGCGCTTCCTCCAGGGTTTTGACAAGCACGTTGAAATCGATTCCCTTGTCCCGGCTGACCTGCTCGATGACGCGTTTCATGTCATTTATCAGCATGTTTTGTCTCCATTGTAATTGACAAGTCTTGCCTTGGTAATTTCCTGATACGGTATGGCAACGGATTCCGTATCAAGCATATGAAGTATGTAATCATCCAGGATTCCCAGGAGCACCCCGTTAAAATTTTTCTGCCCGCCAAGATCACGCCGGGTGCGTATTTTTGCGGCCTGCCCCGCAAATCGCATGTAATCATCTTTTTTGGAAAGCGGTCTGTCCGGCCCCGGTGATGAGACTTCCAGCATGTACGGGATATCGGCGTCAAGCTTGATCTCGAGTATGTCTTTGAGCTGGTTGCTGATCATGGTGCAGTCGGCTATCGTAATTCCTCCGGGTTTGCTGATATAGGCCCTGAGAACCCAGCCTACGGGTTCACGTTGATATTCAACATGGATAAGCTCCATTCCCTCTGCAGCACAAAGGGGTTCAGCCAGTCCCCTCACCACTGGGACAACCTGTTCCGGGGCAAACGACGTATCCTTTCCTGTTGCAGGTTTTCTTGTTTTCGCTCTTTTTTTGTTTTTTCTCATAATCGCATTGAATACGATGCAGTTACTTTTCATTAAGAAAATAAAAAACGGGCTTTCTGCCCGTTTTTATCACATGCGCTACGTTTACGGTCCAACCCGGTTGTAAAGGGGCCTGCGCTGCTGCCTTTACACCATTCCCCAGACGATAATGGAGCGGGCAACGAGACTCGAACTCGCGACACCAAGCTTGGGAAGCTTGTACTCTACCAACTGAGCTATGCCCGCTCATTATTGGTCAACCGGTAAATTACGCAATAAAAACCGCTTTGTCAATATCAAAATATACCGCCCGGCGCCTGGATTCTTACCCCTTGCTGGAGGACAGGACGGCTGTCCGGCATTGAGCAGCAACGATCTTAAAATTGATGCTCTTGTAAAAGTTGTCCTCAGACGGCTTTGAAAAAAGTTCAAGATCAAGGCGCGTGCAATTTTTGAAGAATTGATCGTACTTAGCCGTACCTGAGATTCTTCAAAAATTGTTCGTAACGCAGATATTGGACTTTTTGCGAAGTCGTCAAAATTGTCTTTCAGCAATCCGAAGGTTGAGATGGGTTCTATTCGAGCAGATCGCGGATGGTTTTGAGCTCCCGGCGAATTTCTTCGATCGTTGGATGCGTGCAGGAAGGGGAGGGGGCCGGATTTCTGGCTTTTAAATGTTTTTTTGCGCCCTGGATGGTAAACTTTTTGTCATAGAGCAGGTGCTTGATTTTTAAAATTTCTTCTATATCTTTTTTGCGGTACAGGCGCTGCCCGGAATCACTGCGCCCCGGACGGATATTGTGGAATTCCGATTCCCAGAACCGGAGAATGTATCCGGCCAGACCGGTGATGTCGGTGACCTCTCCGATTTTGAAATAGAGTTTATCGGGTATGTTCGGTCGTGTCTCGGGGTCGGGGTGCATGTATATTGCAGGCTGTAGGTTGTCGGTTGCAATCAATCTTCATTTGCCGGAAAACACAAACAAAACGGATTATAGCAGAAAAATACAACGGTTTTCAAGGAATAATCAGCGGGCATCCGTTCGCGACGTTTGATGAAGGGTCTTCTCCGGTGATGCGGACAATCCCGGGGGGAAAAGACAATGTTGAGACAGGTTCTACTCCGGCAGCCCCGCATCAAATGCGGACAGGAGTTCTTCGGTGATCTTCTGGTGCAGGGTATTCACCGGAGCGTCTTCAAGGGTCTGTTCATGGGAGCGGTAGGTTATGCGGATGGACAGGCTCTTTTTGCCCTCCTCGATCGGTTTGCCCCGGTATACATCAAAAATCGTGATGTCTTCAATGATGTCCACCTGCAGGGCCTCAATTTTCCTTACGACATCCGCAGCCGGTACGTTTTCATCGATAATCAGCGTCATATCGCGCGAAGTGGCCGGAAATCTGGGAATCGGAGTGAAGTTGATGTCTTCCGGCACAAGGGATATCAGCAAATCGAGGTTTATCTCAAAGGCAAAAACCGGCTGATGAATATCGAAGCGGTGCAAAACGGAAGGCTTGATCTCCCCGACGAGGCCCATTTCACGGTTGTCTGCACGGATGCCGGCGCTGTGCCCCGGGCGGGTGTAGCTGCAAAGCGCTGCGTCTGTCTGCCTGTAAACGACATCTTTTATTTTGAGCGCGGAAAAAAGGGATTCCAGGATTCCTTTTATATCGTAGAAATCACAGGAAACCGGTTTTTCATGCCAGAAATGGGGGCGCCGCGCACCGGTCCACACGGCCGACAAAAGTCCTGTTTCATCCGGCAGGGATTCCGTGCCGTGGCTGTAAAACGCTTTTCCGATCTCAAAAAATTTCAAATCCCGCTCCTGCCGGAAAAGGTTTTTCTGACAGGCTTCCAGCAGGGAGGCGATCAGGGTGGTCCGCATGATCGCCTGGCTTTCGGAAATGGGGTTTAGCACCGGCAGTTCATTTCGCCGTATGTCGTCCTCCGGTATTTCAAGCCGCTCCCCGTTTTTGCCGGTAAAGCTGTAATGGATGGCTTCATTGAACCCAAAACCGGCCATTATTTCCCGGATTTCGGATTTCAGCGCAAAACTGCGCAGGGGAGGCTCCGTTTTTGCGGATACCGTGGGAAATGTCGTTTGTATATTGTTGTACCCGGAAAGCCTTGCCACTTCTTCCATGAGGTCTTCCGGCCGGCTTACATCCACCCGGAACGAGGGGCGGAGAACATCCATGAGGTCATGGTCTTTCGGGGTGACGCTAAATTCAACGGCGGACAGGTGGCCGGCAATGGCTTCGGCGGAAAGGCCGGTCCCCAGGTGCCGGTTGGTCCTTTCGGCGCTGAGGCGTATCGGCGCAATCGTCTGTCGGCCGGGATACTCGTCGATCATTCCGCCGGCAATGGCGCCGCCCGCCGTTTTGACCATGAGTTCGGCGGCCCGGTTCATGGCAAAAAGGGTTCCTTCCGGGTCAACCCCCCGCTCGAAACGATAGGATGCGTCCGTGGAAAGGCCCAGTTTTTTCGCGGTTTTTCGGATGGAAACCGGATCAAAGTGGGCGCTTTCAATCAAAACATCCGTCGTCAAGTCCCCGATTTCCGAATTCTCACCCCCCATGACCCCGGCGACGGCCACCGGTGCCTGCCCGTCGCAGATCATCAGGGCCTCGTCGTCCATGCGGCGTTGTTTGCCATCCAACGTGGTAAAGGTTTTTTCCGCTTCCGACAGGCAGGTCCGGACCACGATGCGTTTTTCAGAAAGCCGTTTAAAATCAAAGGCATGAAGCGGCTGTCCGGTTTCCATCATCACGTAATTGGTGATGTCGACGATGTTGTTTATGGGCTTTATCCCTATGGAAAGCAGTCGTCTCTGCAGCCATGCAGGCGATTTCCGGACCGCTGTCCCGGTGAGCAGGCGCGCTGAGTACCGGGGGCACATCTGTGGGGTTTCTATGGTAACGGAGGTCATCTCCCGGATATCCGGATCGGCTTCCTGGATCTGGATGTCGGGGCGGTTCAGTTTTTGGTTGAGCAGTGCCGCAACTTCCCTGGCAATGCCGATAAAGCTCAGGCAGTCGGGCCGGTTCGGCGTCAGGCCGATTTCAAAAACCGTGTCGGAAAGGCAAAGGGCTTCGGTAAGCGGCGTTCCCGGAGAAAAGGCATCTTCTACTTGCATTACCCCCGATGCGTCCGTGCCGAGTTCGAGTTCGGATTCACTGCAGAGCATTCCTTCGGAGATCTGCCCCCGGATGTTCCCGGATTCCACCCGAATACCGGAAGGGAGCAGGGTATCCGGCAGGGCGCAAGGCACGGTCATCTTTTCCGTTATGTTCGGCGCCCCGCACACAATCGCACGAATCCGGTCGCCGGTGTCCACGCTGCAGCATGCAAGCCTGTCTGCATCCGGATGCGGTGTGATTTCGAGAATTTTCCCGGCAACCACACCGTTCAGGCGTTCGAAGGGGTCCATGACGGCTTCGACTTCAAATCCGGCCATGGTCAGCATGTCCGCAAGTTCCGCCGGCGTTACATCGATATCCACATACTGGCGTAACCAGTCAAGGCTGATTTTCATTTTACAACTGCCTCAAAAACCGGATGTCACTTTCGAAAAACATTCGAAGATCGTTGATTCCGTATTTTAACATTGCGATTCGCTCCACGCCCATACCGAAAGCGAATCCGGAATAGGTTGACGTATCGTATCCGACATTTTCAAAGACGGCCGGATGGACCATGCCGCAGCCCATCACCTCGAGCCAGCCGGTTCCCGAGCAGACTTTGCAGCCTTCCCCCCGGCACATGACGCATTGAATATCCACTTCAGCGCTCGGTTCCGTAAAAGGAAAGAAACTGGGCCGGAACCGCAATCCGGTTTCCTCGTCAAACATCTGCTGTACGAAAAGCGTAAGCAGACCCTTGAGGTCGCCGAAGGAGACGTTCTCGTCGACCAGGAGCCCTTCCACCTGGTGAAACATGGGCGTATGGGTCAAATCGGAATCGCACCGGTACACTTTTCCGGGAGCGACGATTCGGATGGGGGGCGTACTGGCTTCCATGAACCGGACCTGGATCGGGGAGGTGTGCGTCCGCAGGACGATGTTTTCCGAAATGTAGAAGGTGTCCTGCATGTCCCGGGCAGGATGATTTTTGGGGATATTGAGTGCTTCGAAATTGTAGTAATCGGTTTCGACCTCCGGCCCTTCCGCAATATCGAAGCCCATCCGCTCGAAAATATGGCAGATGCGTTTTGTAATGCGCGTAACCGGATGAAGAGAGCCGCGGGGCGATACCCGGCCGGGAAGGGATACGTCGATTGCATCGGCGGCGTCTTTTGCGGAGAGGGCAAGTTTTGAAAGGGCCTTTTCAACTGCCTTTTCAATGGCCTTTTTTGTCTGATTGGCCTTTTTCCCGGCTTCCGGACGCTGAGACGCCGGAAGCGCTGCGATATCCCTCAAATACTGTGTAACAATGCCTTTCCGCCCGATATAACGGACGGAAACTGCCTTGATCTGTTCGGTATCGCCTGCTTTTTCGATCTCCTCAAGCGCTTCGGTCCTGATCTGTTCGATTGACTTGTTCAATTTACAACTGTGTCCGATTGCTGTAGGTGCCGTCCGGAAAACGTTTGCCGCTGATTTACGGGTGCTGCCGGCATGTCCGCAGGGCGACGGTTCGCAAATGAGATGTTATCGTATCCGTTAGGTTTACAGGTGTTCAGACGCTGCTGACGCAATCCGTGAAAACGCATAGGGATCGGAAACCGCCAGGTCTGCAAGAACCTTGCGATCAATTTCGATATTCGCATTTTTCAAACCGCTGATCAACTTGCTGTAAGACAGGTCGTTCATGCGGGATGCCGCATTGATCCGGATAATCCAGAGGCGCCGGAATTCTCTTTTTTTGACTTTGCGATCCCGGTAGGCATACATCAGCGCCTTGTCCAGGGAGTCCGCGGCGGTGCGGAACAGCTTGCTCCGGCCGCCCCTGAAACCCCGGGCCAGTTTCAGTACTTTTTTCCGGCGATGCCTCGCCTTGTACCCTCTTTTCACTCGCATGGTTTTGCTCCTGTTTGTACGTCTTTAAATCACTTTATGGCTACCCGTAGGGAAGCATTCGCCTGACCTGTTTCATGTTGGTTGCGTCTATGATCTGTTTCTGCCGCAACCCGCGTTTCCGTTTCCGTGTTTTTTTGGTCAGTATATGGCTCGCATGGGATTTTGAAAAAGTGTATTTGCCGGAGCCGGTGCATTTAAAACGCTTGGCTGCGGCGCGGTTGGTTTTTATTTTCGGCATGGGTATGCTCCTTATCCGTCGATATTGTAAATCGTCAACAAAAATCACATGGCGCGGCAAAAATACGTTCCGCGCCATGTGTTTCGATCCGTAGTACGATCGTGGGCTTTTCGTATTCAGTGAAATGCTGACAGGTTATGCCGATCCACGGAGCCCTGCATACGCGCTGTGATGGCAAAGCCCGGGTAAAGGCATGCAAATACAATTAAAAATGAATTCGATTCTGTCATATCTTCTATATTGATACGTTTGTCAATAAGGAAAACAAAATTTTTTATACGCCGAAAGGACGGCATTCGTTTTCCGGTGCTCTCCAGCGACAGCGGCCCCGATTGGTGACGATGAAAAAGGGCTTTCCATAGCGATGCGCTGTAGCGATTATTTCGGGCTCAATACCATTGTCATGGTTCTGCCCTCCATTTTGGGGTGCTGCTCCACCGTGGCGAACTCTGCGGCTTTCCCGGCGATCTCCTGCAGAACTTCTCTTCCCCGCTCCGTCATGGTGATCTCACGGCCACGAAACATTACCGTCACTTTCACCTTGTTTTTTTTCTCGACAAATCGTTTCAGGTGTCCAAGCTTTATGTCCAGGTCATGGCTGTCGGTCTTCGGCCGAAGCTTGATTTCCTTGATCTGGAAGGTCGCCTGTTTTTTTCTGGCCTCCTGCTGCTTTTTATCGAGCTGGTACTTGTACCGGCCATAATCCATGATCTTGCATACGGGGGGTTTCGCGTTGGGCGAAACCTCAACCAGGTCAAGCCCGAATTCTTCGGCAGTGGTAATGGCGGAAGTAAATGGTACAACACCCAACTGATTGCCTTCAGGGTCAATTACCCTGACTTCTTTTGCCTTTATTTCCCGATTGATTTTAACCTGCTTGTCAGTGCTTCGCTGCTTGGCTATTTGACACCTCCCATAATGATTTTTGGTTCAATAAAAAATGGCCGATGCAATGCGTATTATAACCAGAAATCTATATCACAGAACCGGAAAAATGCAAGAAAAAATAGCGTTTTTCATTGCGATTTCTTAAAAATGCGTTATAAATGACCTTTACTTTAATATCAAACGTCCCGCCAGGGCAGTGACGAAAGCATACCATCTGCATGCGGCGGTTTTGGTCCCGGATATGGACGGCGAATTCTTAAGGGTTCATGGAGTCAGGCAAAACGATGACCACAATGGATGAAAGCGAGATATACCCTCTCTCGGCGCATGCGCATTTTCATTTTCGGTGCGGGCCGGAGGTTTCCTGCTTTAATGCCTGCTGCGGGAATTTGACCCAGTATCTTTCCCCCTATGACATATTGCGGCTGAAAAAAAACCTGGGGGTTTCCTCTTCTGTTTTTCTTGCCTCCTACACGCAGCGTCATGACGGCCCCCGGTCGGGCCTTCCCGTGGTGACGCTGCGGCCCCGGAGCGAATCGGAAGCAACATGCCCGTTTGTGACTCCCCGGGGGTGCCGGGTTTACGAGGACCGTCCGGCTTCCTGCCGTATGTATCCGATTATGCGGATGGCGGCAAGGGACAGGGAAACCGGAAATATCCGTGAGGAATTCATGTTGATCCGTGAACCGCACTGCCGGGGTTTTTCGACCGACCGAAAGGTATCCGTCAGCGCCTGGATGGAAGAACAGGGGCTTTTGCCCTATAACGCAGCCAATGACGACTTTCTCCGGATTCTGGCCGTCAAGCGGGACAAGTACCCGGGCATGCTGCCGACGGATATGTCGGACAGGATATATACCGCGCTTTATGATTCGGACCGGTTTGCCGGGGCCATGAAAAATACAGCGTCTGCAGAAGAGGACGAGGCCTTTCTGCATGCGGCATATGACTATGTGATCGGGTGCCTTTAGCACAATGAAAAACAACGTCGCGATATTGCTGGGCGGTATAAAGGGGATTGGCAAGGGGGTGGGGCTCGCGCTGGCCAAACAGGGCGTCCGGTTGGCAATGACCTATTATGATTGGGAAGAATCGCTTCCTGAAATGCAATCGGATTTTGCCGAAACCGGCACCCCCCACTTCATCGAAAAGGTCGACCTGCTGGATATGGAGGCCACTTCCCGTTTTGTAAAAAACGCGGCTGCGTATTTCGGCGGTGTCGATATCCTGGTAAACAATATAGAGCGCGGCGGCTGGCCGGTGGTACACGGGCCCTACACAAGCGGGCAGTGGGACCTTGAAATGGCCACCACGCTGAAAGCCAAGCGATGGGTTTTTGATGCGGCCCTGCCATATTTGAAGCGTTCCGGTGCAGGGTGCGTGATTAACATTTCTTCCATTGCGGGCATCGTGGGGCGCAGCGGCCCCGCCGGTATGGTCTTCAACGACGGATATGCCGCGGCGAACCGGGGGGTGTCCCTCTTGACGGAAACGTGGGCCAGGCTGGGGGCGCCGGAAGTCCGGGTCAATGAAATCATGCTGGGATTTTTTGAAACCCGCCATGCAGAGGGCACCCGCGGGTGGGGACTGCTTTCGAAGCAGCAGAAACAGGATATTATCAATCATACACTGCTGTGCCGGACCGGCCGGATGGAGGATGTGGTCCGCGCGGTTTTGTTTCTGCTCAACGACGCCCCCTTTATGACCGGGAGCGTCATTCGCCTTGACGGGGGGTATGTCCTGGGAGGGGACCGCGTTCCGCCCATGCCCGAGGGGCAAAGTGATGTTTGAAACAGGGATTCTTCGATGGGAACCCCCTTATTTGTAAGAATGCAGCGGTGAATCGTCAGGAAAATATCGATGATATAATCGATGATATAGATGATATATAGCAAAAATCCAAAGGAGTCTGAATGATGGAAACAACCGAAAAGGCCGGCATCCCTCCGGTCAAGCTGAGCGAAAACAGCACGTTTTCCTTCAAATGCCATAAGGGAGTGTCGTGTTTTACCCAATGCTGTCACGGCATCAACATCATGCTTACACCCTATGATATTATCCGGCTTAAAAACCGGCTTCAGATGACATCCGAGGAATTTCTCGCCGTTTATACGGTCCCGCAGGTGCTTGAGAAAACCGATCTTCCGGTGGTTACCCTGAAAATGCTCGACGATGTGGAGGGGGAGCCGGCATGCCCCTTTGTGCGCGAAGAAGGCTGCCTGGTTTATTCGGATCGCCCCACAACCTGCCGCTACTATCCCATCGGCGTTGGATCGCTGAACTATAAGGAGGAAAATGCGGAAGGGTTTTATTTTTTTGTCAACGAACCTCACTGCCGCGGATTTGAGGAAGATTCTCCCATGACGGTTGCCGAGTGGCGAAAAGACCAGGGGGTGGACGTCTATGATGAAATCAACGCCATGTGGACCGATCTGATTGTAAAAAAGCGCTCCATTCCTTCCAATATCCGGCTGACACAGAAAACCAAGAACATGTTTTTTACGGCCAGCTACGATATTGACCGGTTCCGCAGGTTCGTTTTTGAAAGTTCATTTCTTGAAATTTACGACATTCCCGAAGAAGAAGTCCAGCAGATAAGAAGCGATGAACTGGCGCTGCTCCATTTCAGTTTCCGGTGGCTTGACTGGCTCCTGTTCAAGCAGGGGGACTTCAAGATCAACGAGGCGGCGGCTGCAAAGCGCACCAAGGGATAGAATCCATCTCAACATTCGGATTTCGGTTCAAGATCGCGGCGGCGGCTTGTTTCAAACCGCAGACATACTTGAGTATTTCGAGGATTTGAAACAAGACGCCAACAAAGATATTGGGCCGAAAGACAATTTTGAGATGGGTTCTAAACAGATCAATAGTCCGGGTAGCAGAGGACCTTATAGTAGTCTTTTTCGAGCGCCGGATCATTGAGGCGGGAATCAAGGTCCACCCCGAAAAAATCGGCTGCGGGTCGCAATATTTCCGGATGATTCCGGTGAACCTGCCGGACGGTGTCAAGCACATTTGCCAGGCCTTTTCGGGTCATTTTTCCCAGCGGCCGCCGGCAGTTTCCCGGGAAGATATCCATTATATGCATCAGGGCCTTGACGGGCAGGGGATTTCTGGCCCTGCAGGATACATCTCCGAAGGGGGTTGTTTCCGTTGTGGTGACCGTCACAAGATCAAACAGCGGGGCCAGTGCCATGCGCAGTTTTCCGGCTGCCTCGATATGCCCTTTCACCACGTGCTCGACCATTTCTGTCACGGCTTTCGGCGCGATATTGGACATGACGGAAATCATGCCCATGCCCCTGATTTCCGGGTCGGTCATCATGTCAAAGGCGATGCCGTCGTCCCCCGAATAGATCGTGTAGTCGTCTCCACAGCATGTTCTGGTCCGGCGCATATTGTCGAGGTTCCCCGTGGCCTCTTTTACGCCGCCGACATTGGGATGCTTTTTGTACAAGAGGGCGAGGTCTTCGGGGAGGAGCTGGGTGCCCGTTCTTCCGGGTATCACGTAGGGAATGATGGTCATGTCCGGGTACGCCCGGGCGACGGGTTCGATGTATTCCCGACGGATTTCAAGGGAGCTGGGGCCATTGTAATACGGATCGACCAAAAGCACAGCGTCGCATCCCGCCTTTGCCGCATGTCCGGTGGCGGATACGGCTTCCGCGGTGTTGTTGCTGCCGGTGCCGGCAATGCATGCACATTGCCCCCTGGTTTTTTTTGCGATGGTATCAATGATCCGTATATGTTCTTCCCAGGACAGCGTCGGGCTTTCACCCGTCGTGCCTACGGCGAGAATCCCGGTAATGCCGTTTTCGATTTGAAACGAGGCGATTTTTTCAAGACCGGTGTAATCAACCGAGCCATCTTCGGTAAACGGGGTGACAAGTGCCGTAAAGCATCCATGCTGCAAGCCGGGTTGCATGAGACCTCCTTGAATGTGTTTTGGACCCTTTTTATCTCTTGACCGGGTTTTGCACAGAATCGTTCCCGGAAACGCAGCCTTCCGGAACACGGTTTTTCCGCAGGTAGTTTTGTTTCACTGCGCATGAGTCCGTATTTCCGGGCATAATCATCGCCACCAATTATTATGCATACCCGGAGGGCTGTCAATTAAAAAAACATGAGGGCATTTCCATGGAATGTTCCTCTCCGGGGATTTTCCTTGACAATGGGCGGCGCTCTTTTTTAATTTTTCCTGAAGTGTGTCCGTGCCCCGGATGCCGGGGCGGCGTAATAGAACCCATCTCAACATTCAGATTTCGGTTCAAGATCGCGGCGGCGTCTTGTTTCAAACCGCAGACAACCTCGCGTATTTCTATGATTTGAAATAAGACGCCAACAAACATATTGGGCCGAAAGACAATTTTGAGATCGGTTCTAATATAAATGTATAAAATAAAAATAAAGGCATAGAATATTATGGCACAAGCAAGAAATGTACACGAGTATATTGAAAAGCAGCGGGAAGCGGTAGCCGGCAATCCCGAGTGCGGCACAAGTCACTATAACCTGGCCACGGCTTTACTGGGCCTTCGAAAATTCGATGAGGCGGAGATGGAGCTGAAGGAGGCCATTCGCTGCAGTCCCACCCTTGCCGAAGCCTATGTCCAGCTTGGCGGAATATGTCTGCAGCGGGGGGATCTGGAGGGATGTCTGGCCTACAACCAGCAGAGCGTAAAGGTCCGGGCGGGATTTTTTGAAGGGTACGGCAACATTGGATTTGTCCAGCTTCAGAAAGGAAATATCGATGAAGCGATTTATGCCCTGGAAAAAGCGATTCGGTTCAATCCGAACTTTATCCAGGCCATCGCAACGCTGGCCAATGCCTACCTGATGAAGGGAGACGTGGACAAAAGCATCGAACTCAACCGGAAGGCCCTTGACGTCGACCCCGAGTTTCCCTTTGCCCACAACAATCTTGCCATCAGTTACCTGGAGAAAGGGGAATATGCGCTTGCCGGGAAGCACTGTGAAAAAGCGGTAGAACAGGGCTACGAGGTTGCGCCGGAAATCCGTAAAGAGATCGAAACCCGCAAAAACGGATGAAACAGAGAAATACGGACGGCTATGATGTGCCCGGGCCGGAGGCGTTGCTGCAGGGGAAAGGCGCATTGCCAAAAAACATTGTTTTTCATTGACAAAGGACAACAATAAAACTATAAAAAAATCTTTATGATTTATCGACATATTATCGGTGGAAGGGTGCCGGCCCGATGTCTGAGCGTTTTTCGCTGCGGGCGGATGCCCGCAGAGAGCAGATATAGGCAGAAACATAGCGATACAGCCAACAAACAGCCGGGTAGAAGCAAAAACATAGAAGCAAAAAGTGAATGTGCAGCTTAATTATTAACGAAAGGGAGGATGACAATGACGAAACACAAAACCCCCTTGCTGGATGAGCTTGAAAGCGGACCATGGCCGAGTTTTGTATCGGACATGAAGCAGGAAGCCGAAGCAAGGGCCAAGAACGTAAACAATGTTGAGTACCAGATTCCGGTGGATGTCGTTGAAGATCTCATGGGCGTTCTGGAACTTTCCTTTGCGGAAGGGGAAACACATTGGAAGCATGGCGGTATCGTCGGTGTTTTCGGCTACGGCGGCGGCGTTATCGGCCGGTACTGCGACCAGCCTCAAAAGTTTCCCGGTGTGGCGCATTTTCATACCATGCGCGTCAACCAGCCGGCTGGCAAGTTTTACAAAACCGATTATCTCCGCCAGCTTTGCGACCTCTGGGATTTTCGCGGCAGCGGCCTGACTAACATGCACGGTTCCACGGGCGACATCATTCTGCTCGGAACCACTACGCCGCAGCTCGAGGAAATCTTCTACGAACTGACCCACAATATGAACCAGGACCTCGGCGGATCCGGCTCCAACCTGCGAACCCCGTCCGACTGCATCGGTCAGGCACGGTGCGAATGGGCCTGCTACGATACGCAGGATCTTTGCTATCAGCTGACCTTGGACTACCAGGACGAACTGCACCGTCCGGCATTCCCGTACAAGTTCAAGTTTAAGTTCGACGGATGCCCCAACTGCTGCGTCGCCTCGATAGCCCGTGCGGACATGGCGTTCGTGGGGACCTGGAAGGATGAGATTCGGATCGACCAGGAAGCGGTCAAGGCCTATGTGGGTGGCGAGCTCAAACCCAACGGCAATGCCCATGCCGGCCGCGACTGGGGTAAGTTCGACATTGAAAAGGAAGTCATCAATCTCTGCCCGACCGAGTGCATGCGCTATGAAAACGGCAAGCTCGAGATCAACAACCGGGAGTGCACCCGTTGCATGCACTGCATTAACGTGATGCCGCGCGCCCTGCGCCCCGGTTCCCAGACCGGCTGCTCCATTCTTGTCGGTGCAAAGGCCCCGATCCTTGACGGCGCACAGATGGGTTCCCTGCTGGTCCCCTTTGTGGAAGTCAACAAGGAGAGCGGCTACGAGGAAATCAAGGATGTCATCGAGCCGATATGGGACTGGTGGATGGAAGAAGGCAAAAACCGCGAGCGTCTCGGCGAACTCATGAAGCGCCGCGGATTCCAGCAGCTTCTCGAAGCGACCGGTATCGAGCCGATGCCGCAGCATGTCTCCGAACCCAGGCATAACCCCTACATCTTCTGGAAGGAAGAAGAAGTGGAAGGCGGTTTTGACCGGGATATCAACGAATTTAGAAAACGTCATCAACGATAGGGGGTGGGAAGAATGGCATTTATATCTTCAGGATACGATCCCGAAAAACCGATGGAAAATCGGATTACGGATATCGGGCCGAGAAAATACGACAAGTTTTATCCGCCGGTCATTGCCAAGAACAAGGGCAAGTGGCTGTATCATGAAATCCTTGAGCCCGGCGTTCTGGTACATGTATCGGAAACCGGTGATGAAGTCTACACGGTTCGCGTGGGCGGCGCCCGCTTCATGAGCGTTTCCCTGATCCGTGAAATCTGCGACATCGCGGATAAGCACTGCGAAGGCTACGTTCGCTGGACGACCCGTAACAATGTCGAGTTCATGGTGGACGGCAAAGACAAGGTGAAACCGCTTATCGACGACCTGGAAAGCCGGAAATTTAATGGCGGATCCAATAAGTTTCCCGTCGGCGGTACCGGAGCGGGCATTACCAACATCATCCATACCCAGGGGTGGATCCACTGCCACACGCCGGCCACGGACGCATCCGGCCCGGTCAAGGCGACCATGGACGTTCTTTATGACGACTTCAAGGACATGCGGCTGCCCGCCCAACTGCGGGTATCTCTGGCATGCTGCCTGAACATGTGCGGCGCGGTCCATTGCTCGGACATCGCGATGCTGGGCTACCACAGGAAACCGCCGCTGATCGACCACGAATATTTGGACAAGATGTGCGAAATTCCGCTGGCGATCGCTTCCTGCCCGACGGCCGCCATCAAGCCGAAGAAGGTCGAGTTCGACGGCAAGACGCTCAACAGCGTCGAGGTCAACAACAGCCGCTGCATGTTCTGCGGCAACTGCTACACCATGTGCCCCTGTCTGCCGCTTGCGGACGGACCAGGAGACGGCATCGTGCTGATGGTTGGCGGCAAGGTCTCCAACAGCCGCACGGCGCCAAAGTTCTCCAAGGTGGCCGTGGCATTTCTGCCCAACACGGCACCCCGGTGGCCGGAAACAACCGACGCGATCAAGAAGATCGTGGAGGTCTACGCAACGGATGCCCGGAAGTACGAGCGTCTGGGCGAATGGGCCGAACGCATCGGATGGGAGCGGTTCTTCGAGAAATGCGAACTCGAGTTCACCCATCACCTGATCGATGACTTCCGTGACCCGGCGTATTACACCTGGCGCCAGACCACGAACTTCAAGTTCTAAATAAACGAAAATGATTACCGCGGTCGGCAGGCACATACCGGCCGCGGCATTTTCTTACTGCAAAGGAATCGTGGAAATGGAATACGAAGAACAAAAACAGATGGTCATTGACGCGCTGAAAAAGAAGGAAAAAACCAAAACAAAGTTTTATTTCAGCGATCTGGCAAAAATCCTGGATATGAAACCCAGGGAAGCCAAAAAAATCGTCAATAAGATGGTAGAAGAAGGCTTGCTCGTGTTCTGGTCGAGCGGCAGCACATCCATGTATGGCCTCAAGGGCGCCGGCAAGCAAAGCGCCGCCGAGCACGAAGAAGAATAGCGAATATACGCTGTCTGATATCTTCTTGTTTATATGGTTTACAAGACCGGGCAGATTTGAGCGCAAATGCATCACGCCGACACCACTGATATTCCGCGGGTCCTGATCGCAGCACTGCGGGGCGGATCCGGAAAAACCGTGGTATCGATCGGCCTTATCGCCGCTTTGGCCCGGTCCGGCAAGACAGTTGCCCCCTTCAAAAAAGGGCCTGATTATATTGATGCCGGCTGGCTGGCCATGGCTGCCGGCCGGCCTTGTCATAATCTGGATTCTTTTCTTTTCAGCGACCCCCTTGTTGCCCGCTCTTTTGCCCACCGAAGCCGCAATGCGGATATTGCCGTCATCGAAGGAAACCGCGGTCTATACGACGGCCTCGATGCGACGGGAACGACCTCCAGCGCCGCCCTTGCCATGCTGCTCGGAGCGCCGGTGATTTTGTGCATTGATTGCACCAAGAGCACGCGCACGATGGCCGCCCTGGTCATGGGATGCATTCATTTCGACCCGCGCGTGACCATCGGGGGGGTGATTGTCAATCGTGTCGCCGGCATCCGGCACGAACGCCTCCTTAGAGACTGCATTGAATCTTACTGCGGCCTTCCTGTGGTCGGTGCCATTCCCAAGCTTCCCGGCCAAGATTTTCCTGAGCGTCACATGGGGCTCATCCCCACCCCCGAGCTATCCTGGGCCGCCGCTTCCATCGCGTCGGCAACGCGAATGGCGGAGGAGTACATCGACCTTGACGCGGTTTGCCGGATTGCCCGGAAAGGCGTTTCCTCGCAATCGCCTTTACCGTTTCGAAACGAAACGAAAATGGACTGTGAATCACCGACGTCTACCGGGGGGATAATGGCTTCCGAAGCCGGCGCGTTCCGCCCTCGCGTCGGGGTTTTACAGGACTCGGCGTTCCAGTTCTATTACCCGGAAAACCTGGAAGCGCTCGCGGAGGCCGGCGCGGACGTAGTTTTTCTCAGCCCCCTTGATGCGGGAGATATGCCGGTTATAGACGCCCTTTACATTGGCGGCGGGTTTCCGGAAACCCATGCGGAGGCGCTTTCAGGCAATCTGCGGTTCCGGGAAGCCATTCGGTCCATGGCGGCCGGCGGGCTCCCTGTTTACGCAGAATGCGGCGGGCTGATGTACCTTGGGGAATCCTTGGTGCTGGATCAATCCGTTTACCCCATGGCCGGTGTGCTTCCCATCGTTTTCGGTTTTTCAAAACGTCCCCAGGGGCACGGATATACCGTTGTGAAGGTCAACCGGGACAATCCCTTCTTTCCCAGAGGCATGGAACTGAAAGGGCATGAGTTCCATTATTCCCGGGTGATGAAATGGGGCGGCGAATCCTGCGACCTGGTTTTCGACATGGAAAAGGGGCGCGGATTCATTGATTGCGATGGGGTGCCCAAAGATGGGGTTTGCATGGGAAACGTCATGGCCACCTACACCCACCTCCATGCCCTTGGGTGCCCCCAGTGGGCGCGTGCCATTGTCCGGCTGGCAAGATCGTACAAAAGCGGCATGGATTCATGCGGCCCGGTATCCCGGGGATAATGATGCGCCCCTTTTTGCGGGGCAGCCGAATGTATTTTTTCTTTGCAGGACAAAAAAAGCCGGCAGCGTTTGCTGTCCGGCTTTTTTTGTCCGTATTTCCTTTGGGGATGAAAGCTATTCCATTACTTTCTCGGATGGCACTGGGTACATGCGAAGGGTGCGGTTTTTTCCCCGGTTTCCTCATTGTAGGCTTTATGGCAGTCTATGCAGTTTTGGTGCACTGCGCCATAATAATACTCAAGCTCTTCTTCTTTGGAGGCACCGCGCTCCGGCTGGCCGGGTTCGCTATGGCATTCAAAGCAGGACGCGACCTCGTCTTCATATGTTATGTCATCCATCGGGGCGCCGGTGTCATCATGGTGGCATTCGCCGCAGCTGTAGCCGAAATCTTCGACATGCTTTGTATGGGCGAACTCGACGATCCCCATGCGGTGGGACTCAAACGCCTCGGTGTTTTCCATGGTAATGACATCCGGGCTCCCTTCAAGTCCGGCCTGAAGCCCTGCGGCAATAAAAAGGGTTGCAACGCCTGCGAAAAGAACCGCCAGTATCAATTTTCTGCTCATTTCGACCACCTCCTGATTGTTGAATCGTATATCTTCAGATGTTCTTCGTTTCGTACGGATGTATCACAAAGTTTTTATTCAATTCAAAATAGATCTCTACCAAAAATATCCGATTATGTCAATGAAATTCATCCATTCCCGGTCAATCGTCTGGCGATTCAGGGGTTGTTTTTTGCCGGCCAAATGCATAGGCGCCAAGTATGCTGATTTCATATAAAATGATCAAGGGCAGCGCCAGCAGGGACTGGGTGACGACATCCGGCGGTGTCAGGAGTGCAGCACCCACGAAAAATATCAAAATGGCATATTTTCTGTTTTTTTTGAGAAAGGGGACGGTAACGATACCCAGCCTCGCCAGGAAGGTGATCACGATCGGCAGTTCAAATACAATGCCGAAGGCGAACAGCAGTTTGGCGGAAAAACTCAGGTATTCGCGCATGGACGGCAAGGGCCGGATGGTTTCCGAGGCGAACCCCAGAAGGAACTTGAATCCAATAGGAAAGACGACAAAATAACCGAACAGGGCGCCGCCGATAAAAAAAAGCGAAGAAACAAAAATGATCGGGATCATGGTTTTTCGCTCATGCTTGTAAAGGCCGGGAGCCACGAACATCCAGAACTGATAGATGAGGAAGGGCGCCGCTAAAAATATTCCGGCAAGCAGTGAAACCTTCAGATAGGTGAAAAACGCCTCGGGAATGCCGGTAAAGATCAGGGTGTCTTCCTGGCGCATCACTTTTATCAGGGGGGCGACAAGGATTTCAAAAAGTCTTTCCTTGAACACGTATGCAACCACGAAACAGGAAAATATGGCAATGATACAGCGTATCAGCCGCTTGCGCAATTCTTCCAGGTGTTCGGTTAAAGGCAGCTTGTCTTGGTCTTCATTCATTGTTTTTTACCGCTTTCTCCCGGTTGGCTTCCGCTGCATCGTCATATTCGGGGATACCGGTTTTTATGTCGTCGGTATGGGTATCGGTTTCCGGTTTCAACGCCTCCTGTTCTTCGTTTTCAGGGGATGCCGCATCGCTTCCGGCTTTCTCCGGGGCCCGCTTTCCGACCCGTCCCGGCGGGTCCTTTCTGTCAAGGGCCTTGATGTCCTTGACCTCGGTGTCGATGGAATCTTTGAAATCCTGGGTAGCACTCTTGAACTCGTTTACGGCTTTGCCCAGGGACTTGGCCATATCGGGCAGCTTCTTGGGGCCGATGACGATGAGTGCCACAACCAGAATTAATATCAATTCCGGCATTCCTATACCGAACATTGTACATATCTCCCTGAAAACGGATGGTTATGATTTTGAAGCGCCATGCTGTTTTTCCCCCGGGCAGATTCCCTTATGCACCAATTACTCCTGTGTTTTCGCTGCAGTAAGGGTATACGGTTTTTTGCGTCACCGTGTATATTCAGTTTCGCAAGTGGGCGGCAACATGCGCGATTTCCGGCAAAATAAGCTCAATACAGGCCAGTTTGCACGCTTTGAGGCTTCCCGGAAGGCAGAATACGGCCGTGTCCCCGATTACCCCCGCCGTTGCACGCGAAAGGATGGCCGCTGAATCGATCTGGTGGAAGCTGAGTTTCGCGAACAGCGTTCCAAAAGCGGTCATTTCCTTTACAAAAAGCGGGCTGACGGCTTCTATGGTGACATCCGTCCGGCCGATACCGGTACCGCCGTTGACCAGCAGGATATCGGGTTTATGGATATCAATGGATGCGCTTACTGCTTTTGTTATTTGGTGGCGGTCATCGGTTACAATACGGTAGTCGACGATTTCGTGGCCTTCCTTCTCGCATTGCCGCTTCATCCACTGCCCGCTTTTGTCCTCGCCCGTGCTGCGGGTCGTCGATACGGTTATGATGCCGATTTTGACTGTTTTCGGCGCCTGTTTCAGGTGGTCTTTTTTGGCCATGGTTTCCTGTGTTCTTTGATTGGTGTCGTTATGGCGCCAGAATATCGACCCGGTCCTCGCCGTCACATTCAGTAAGCATGACGTTTACGGATTCGCTTTTTTCCGTTTCGATATACCTGCCCGTATAATTGGCCTGGATGGGAAGCTCCCGGTGCCCGCGGTCGATAAGAACGCATAGGGCGATCCGGTCGGGACGGCCGTAGTCCATCAGTGCATCCATGGCAGCGCGAACGGTGCGCCCTGTAAACAGGACATCATCGACCAGCAGGATGTCTCTGCCGTCCAGGGGGAACGGTATATCGCTGCCGCGAACCTCCGGGTGATGCGTGCTGCGGGTCCAGTCGTCACGGTAGAGGTTGATATCGATATTGCCGATGCTGAGGTGCAGGTTGCGGGTCTCCATGATGATTTTCCGGATCCGTTCGGCCAGGAATACACCGCGGGTATGAATCCCCACAAGTGCAAACCGGGAAGGGTCGCTCCGGTCGTTTGCGATCGCATCGGCAAGGTGAACCAGCATTTTTTCAATTTCCCCTGATTCGAGGACCGTTTTGCGTTTCATCAAATTGTTCCTTACATGGGTTAAAATGCAATTCTTTTTCGTCAAAAGCGCTGAAAACAATTGAAAACAATAGCACCATATACTATGAATTCCTATGAGATCAAGATTTATGTTTGCCCTTGCACGGACTTGGTGTACCGGCCATCGGCACCCTGTATGACGTCTCGGTTTTCGGCTTTGGGGCCGGAACTTCTCCCTGCCGATGATGCCCAAACAGCAATGGCAACGCAGACAGTTGAAACGGTTTCAGCACCGCAGGAATTTCACAATGCGCATCTCCTGTTCCGGGGTAATCCTTGCCGGCGGTTTGAGTTCCCGTTTTCAAGGCAGAAACAAGGCTTTTTTCGAAATAAACGGCCGGCGGATCATTGATCCCATTATCGAGGTGTTTCAAGCGATTTTCGACGATATCCTCATTGTCACGAACACCCCCCTTGCATATCTGGATTATGACGTGACGCTTGTGACGGATATTTTTTCCGCAAGAAGCTCCCTCACCGGGATTCATGCGGGACTGATGTATGCGCAAAACCCTTATATTTTTGTCGCTGCCTGTGATACACCGTTTATACAAAAGGAAATCATAGAGCTCGTTCTTTCCAGAATTCATCCGGATGCCGCCGCGGTAATGCCGGAAACCCCGTCCGGCACGGAACCGCTTCTGGCCGCATATGCAACATCCGCACTCCCGGTTGTTGAAAGGCACCTGGCCCAGGGAAAGTTCAAAATCAAAAGCGTTTTCAACAAGATGCGGGTTATAAAGATTTCCAGGGAAAGGCTTCTCGAGAAGGACCCGGCGCTGAAATCCTTTTTTAACATCAACACGGCGGCTGACCTGGACCGGGCCGGCAGGGCGGAAAACTTTTTGCATTGAACAAACAGAAAGGCTTTTTTGCCAGAGGAGCGGTGTCGATATGAATATTGACGCAAAGATTAAAGAAATTCAGAAGCATCCCGAGGGGGAGCGGGTTGGCATGATCCTGACCCACACGGGCATCGTTCGCGGGTATTCAAAAAGCGGGCGGAAAGTGTCTTCCATCGAAATGCGCGTGGATGAAAAAAACCTTGACGGGGTTATCCAAAAACACGAGCAGATGCAAGGCATTGTGGAGGTATTGGTGGAGATAACCGGTCATACCAGGCTTTTTCCGGGAGAAAGGATCATGACTGTCGTGGTGGCCGGTGATATCCGCGAAAATGTGCTTGCTGCGATGGCTTCGTTGATCGATGCCGTCAAGGAGGAGGTGACCCATAAGACCGAGCATTTTGTCTGAGACCGGGGATGGGAAGGCGGAGAAAAAACAGGGAGGAAGGTAAGGATGGTATCCGTTGGGAGGTGTTCGTGAACGAATTCACGCATATGGATGAAAACGGCGCTGTCCGGATGGTGGATGTCGGGGACAAGGACGTGACGGACCGGCATGCAAGGGCCGGCGGCACGATCACCATGAATGCCGACACATTCGACAAGGTGGCGGGCAACCGGGTTCGAAAGGGAAACGTCCTTGAGACGGCTCGGATAGCGGGCATTCTTGCCGCAAAGCAGACCCATACCCTCATCCCCATGTGCCATCCCATAAACATCCGTCATGTCCAGCTTGACTTCCATTTGGACAAGGAAGCGGGTGCCGTCCATATCGAGGGGCATGTCAGGGCCGCTGACCGGACCGGGGTTGAAATGGAGGCCATGACCGCCGTTTCGGTGGCGGCATTGACCATATACGACATGTGCAAGTCCCATGACAGGGGGATGGTGATATCCGGAATACGACTCCTTGAAAAATCCGGAGGGAAGAGCGGATTGTATCGCCGGGAGGAATGATTTCGGGCTTTCCCGGAAAGTGTAAAGAAATATGTTTATCCCCATAGAAATACTCTACCTTGTTGCCGCATCTGTTGGCGGGTTTATTGCCGGCGGTCTGATCGTGTGGATTGCCGGCAGAAGGCGTTTTTCGGCCGTAAACGCGGAGAAAGAGGCGCTTGCGCATGAAAACCAGGCGTTGCGCCAAAGCCTTTCAGAAGCGGCTTCAAGCGAGGCCCATCTCCGGGCCAAAATGGAATCCCAGCAGGAGCTGGTGAAGAAGCAGGCCGAGATGTTCGAGGAAATCCGGAGCCGTGCGGAGCAGGCCTTTTCCTCCCTTTCGTCCAAGGCCCTGCAGGACAACAACCGCTACTTTCTGGACCTTGCCGGATCCACGTTTGCCCGGTATTTTGATGCGGCAAAAAATGAAATGGAAAACAAGCGCAAAAATATTGGCGATATGGTTCAGCCCATTGTCGAAAGCCTGGAAAAATACGACCGGCAGGTGCAGGCCATGGAACAGGCCCGCCAGGAGGCGTACGGGGGGCTGACCCAGCAGGTGATTTCCCTGGCAAAAACCCAGCAGGACCTTCAGAAGGAAACCGGCAAGCTGGTATCGGCCCTGCGGCTCCCCCATGTAAGGGGGCGCTGGGGGGAGATGACGCTGAAACGGGTTGTTGAAATCGCCGGGATGGAGAACCACTGCGATTTTTTTGAACAGCCCACAACCGGTTCCGAAGGCGGCGTTATGCGACCGGACATGCTCGTCCGGCTTCCCGGGAACCGGAGCATTGTCATCGACGCCAAAGTGCCCATTACGGCATATCTCGATTCCCTTGAAGCCGAATCCGCCGAAAAAGCGGAGGAGCACCTTGCCCGGCATGCCGTGCATGTCCAGCGGCATATCGGCAAACTCTCCCAGAAATCGTATTTCAGCGGATTTTCCCCGACCCCTGAGTTTGTGGTGATGTTCATGCCCGGGGAAAATTTTTTCAGTGCAGCATTGAAACAGTCCCCCTCCCTGATCGAACAGGGCTCCGGAAAAGGGGTTATACTGGCAACCCCGACCACCCTGATCACACTTCTGAAAACCGTTGCATACGGCTGGCGCCAGGATGCCGCCGTGGAAAACGCCCGGGAGGTCAGCGAACTGGCCAGTGCGCTCTACAGCCGGATTTATTCCATGGTGGAGCACTTGAACAGGCTTGGGCGCGATCTGGACAAGTGCGTATCCAGCTACAACAAAACGATTGGTTCGGTTGAAAAGCGCGTGCTGGTATCGGCCCGTCGTTTTCAGGAAATGGGGGCGGCCGGGAACAATGAAAAAACCCTGGATGCGCCGGAGCTTGTCGAGAGGCGCTCCCGGCGCATTGAGACGGAGGCGGAGGCGGAAGCGCATGAAACCGGGAAGTAATTCGACGGCGGCGTTTGTGCTTGTTTTTCTTTTTTCGGTATTCCAGCTGTTTGCATGTGCCGTTGCAGCAGATCTCCCCACCGCCGGTATGGAGAAGATTCCGGCGGAGCAGTGGCCGTCTTTTGAAGACGACGAAGACCTCCGCCTGCTTGCGGAGGCGGTTTCGGCAAGCATTGCGTACTACGAAAGACTTCCGGAAGACCGGGTATTTTCGTACGGACGAGACAAATACGCTGCAGAAACCCTTGCCGCCGGCCTTCGCCGCTTTCGGGATTTTCTGGAGACCGGGCCGGAATCCGCTGCGCTCAATGAATTCATCGGAGAAAATGGATCGCTCTATGCCCACCGGGAAAACGGCAGGCCGCTGGAGGTGTTGTTCACGGGGTACTATGAGCCGATGATTCGCGGCAGCCGGAAAGCATGCGAAACGTTTCGCTACCCGGTGTACGGCCGCCCCGATGACCTGGTGACCATCGATTTGACCCCATTTGCCTTGAAATGCAGCCCCCAAACCCTTATCGGCCGAATCGAGGACGAAAAAGTGGTGCCGTATTTCAATCGCAGCGAGATAGACGCCGGTGTTCTTGAAGAAAGGGCGTCTCCCATTGCATGGGTAAGCGATCCGGTGGCGCTTTTTTTTCTCCAGGTCCAGGGCTCCGGAAAGATCCTTTTGGACGATGGCCGTCATATCAACCTGCACTATGATATTTCAAACGGTCTGCCCTACAAAAGTATCGGCAAATATCTCATCGATAAGGGGAAAATCGCTGCCGCGGATATGTCCATGCAGAGAATCGCGCAATACATCCGGAACAATCCCCGAAAGGAAAAAGAGATCCTCCAGTATAACCCCCGCTACATTTTTTTCCGGGAAGGCGAAAACGGCGTTCGTGGCTGCATAGGCGCGCCGTTGACAATGGGGCGTTCGGTGGCCCTGGATCAGGCAGCCTTTCCGCCGGGGTCGCTGCTGTTTATCAATAGCAGCAAGCCGGTATGCGACGGTTCCGGCAATATTGAAAAATGGGTTGGGTTTTCAAGATTTGCACTGAACCAGGATACCGGATCGGCCATTGTGGGGCCGCAGCGGGCGGACCTGTTCTGGGGAAGCGGGGATTATGCCGAAACCGCCGCCGGACACATGAAGCATTCCGGCCGGATATATTTCCTTGTTATCCGTCCCGAAGAGGAACCTATGATTGGTTCGCACCGCGGCTCCGGAGGGTTTTTTCAATAAACAGGAGCACGCCGCCGGTAAAGGCCAGCGCGCTGCAAATCAGAAACAGGTTCGGCGCGCCGATTTTTTCGAACAATACGCCGGAGGCGAAAAATCCCACCATGATCCCCAGGCCGTAGGTCACGGCATTGTTGAGCGCCTGTCCCAGTGTTTTTGCCTCGGGGGGTGCCAGCTTGTCAATGTAAAGGATGCTGGCGACGTGAAAACTGCCGTAGGTAAACGCATGGAACAACTGGGCGAACAGGATCGGAAGCACGGATTCGGCGCCGGCCAGAAGCACCCATCGGAGCCCTGCTGCAAAAAAGGAAAAAATCAGGACCTTTTCGAAGGAAAATCGCGAAAAGATTTTTGCGGAGCCGACCATTACGGAAATTTCCGCAATGGAGGCGAGCGCCCATGCAAAACCGATAAAAGCCCCTCCATAACCAATCTGCTCGAGGTGGATGGAAAAAAAGCCGTAATACGTCCCGTGGCTGACCAGCATCAGAAAGGCACAGAACAGGAAGGTGATCGCCCGGCGGTTCAAAAACATCTTCGCGCTTGCAGAAAACGAATTTTCACGAACCTGTGCGGGAACGCGGGGAATGGCGGGCGAGAGCACGGATTGGAGGAGGGAGCCGGCAAGAATCAAAACAAGGATGATCGCCGCGGAATACATGTCAATGAGCCGTCCCACCAGGATGACCACTCCGATGAAACTAAGCGACCCCCACACCCGGAGATGGCCGTAATCGCTTTTCCTCTTCCCCAGAAGGTCCATGGAAAACGATTCGAGAAAGGATATGATCGGCGCGTAGAAGATGCCATACATCGCGGTGATCAACAGCATCAGCATGAAATCGGTCGTCAGCAGGTATAAAAACCATATGGCGGTGGCGGTGATGGTGCAGGTGATGAAAATCGGCCGCCGGATGTTGTAGCGGTCTGCGAGCGCTCCCCAGACAAGGGGAAAAAGGGCGGTCGAAAAGGTTCGCAGGGCGGACAGGACCCCGATCTGGAAGCCGGAAAAATCCAGGTGATAGCAGTACAGGTTGAAATAGGGGAGATACATCCCCAGTATTCCGAAGTACAGGAAGTAGTGGCTGCTCAGGACGATTCTGGTCTTGGGGATGGTCATGTTTCCCCTTATTCGGATGCCGCCTGGTTCTGCGTCGGCGAATTGATTTGATTCCCCAGCATCACGGCAAGCCAGCGTGTCTCATCATGGCTTTCCATGGCGATTTTGAAAATCATGGTCAGCGGCACGGAAAGGAGCATCCCCACGGGGCCGAGTACCCACCCCCAGAAAACGAGGGACAGAAAAACAATCAGGGGGGATAATCCGAGCCCCCTTCCCATGAACCTGGGCTCAAGCAGGCTGCCGATCAGGGTGTTCACCGCCAGGTATCCCGCCCCCGCAAATATGGCGGACCAGGGGCCGAGCTGGATCAATGCCATCAAAACAGCAGGGATTGCCGCAATAATGGAGCCGATGTTGGGGACGTAATTCAGGAGAAAGGCCGTAAGTCCCCATAAAACCGCATAATCGACCCCGAGAAAGGAGAGCCATGCCGTGATCGCAACCCCGGTTATCAGTGAAAAAATGGTTTTCAGGGCAAGATAGCGGTTTACGCTTTTTGTAAATTGCTTTATGTTCGCCAGCGATTTTTCCGGGTGTTTCCGGGCGGATCTGTATTTGTCGGTCATGCCGGAAACTTCCAGCAGAATAAAAAACACGGTCAAAAAAATCAAAAATGCGTTGGTCAACGCGGCGCTCAGGCCGGACAACACGCGGGCCGCCATCTGCATGGCCACGGAAGGATCCATATATTCATGGACCATCCTTTCGGAAAGGTTGATTCCGCGATGCTGGAGCCATTGAATAAACGCTGCGGATTCTTCCAGCAGCCGCCTCTGATACCCGGGCAGGGATGTCGTAAAATCCGCTACGGATGCGCCGATAAAGATTACGAGCCAGTACCCTATGACGACGAGAATCAAGACGATCAGGGCGATCGCCGGCAATTTGGGGATTCCCCGGTTCTGGAGCCAGAACAAAGGGGGCGTGCAGATAATGGCGATGAACACGGAGAGCAGAAACGGTACCAGAAGTCCTGCAGCGGCCCGCATTCCGGCAATGATGACAACAAAGCACGCGATTGCAAAAATGATCCGCAATCCCTGGGTACGGTCGGTTTGCACTTCCATAATCAACGACTCCTTATCGGAATGGTCATGTCCATCGTTTTATGCTTGTAGCAGATTGCTGCTGCTCCGGGCAAGTCTTTACCGGTGCAGGCCTTGACATTAAACCGTGTTTCACCTATTACCGTATTGAATCGGGCCCCTGTTTGCACACTGCGATACCCGGAAATCGAAGCATATTACCCGTCAAGCAAGGATAAGAGATGAAAGGATTTGCGGCCGTCGCATTTGACTGCGACGGCGTCATGTTTGACACACAAAAGGCCAACCGGGCATATTATAATGATATCCTTGCCTTTTTCGGCCGTCCGCCCATGAGCGACGAACAGTTCCGGTACGCCCAGATGCAGACCGTGGACAAGTCCCTTGAAATGCTTTTCCCCGACAAAAACGACTATGCTGCAGCCCAGAAATACCGTAAAGTACATGGTTACGGGCCCTACATTAGGTACATGGAGATGGAGCCCGACCTGGTTGCGGTGCTTGCGTATCTGCGGGACAGATACAGCACGGCCGTGGCAACCAACCGGACGGACACCATGGGTCG
Source organism: Desulfobacteraceae bacterium (assembly GCA_011389935.1). Lineage (GTDB taxonomy): Bacteria > Desulfobacterota > Desulfobacteria > Desulfobacterales > Desulfosalsimonadaceae > B1SED10-16. The sequence goes on along the minus strand of JAABTJ010000007.1, from coordinate 70,711 downwards.
CGTTCTGGAAGCACATGACATCCGGGCCTATTTCGACAAAGTGGTTACCGCCCTGGATGTGAAGAACCCAAAGCCCGCGCCCGATGTTCTTCTCTGCCTGCTGGAATATTTCGGCATATCATCTTCTGAATTGCTCTATATCGGGGATTCCAAAGTGGATGAAGCGGCCGCTGCCGCCGCCGGTGTGCCGTTTGCAGCCTATGACAACCCGGCCCTTGACGCCGATTATCATATACGACGCCTCTCGGAGATCAAAACCATTGTAAACGGCCGCGTGCGGTAGTTTTTTCTTTTCATTTCTAAGATGACGAACCGTCCATGATTGAAGAAAACAGCATTTACCTGGTAGACGGCAGCGCCTACATTCACCGGGCGTATCACGCCATCCGCAGCCTTGCGACCTCCCGCGGATTTGCCACCAATGCCGTTTACGGGTTTACCCGGATGCTCATAAAGTTGATTCATGACAAAAATCCCAGGTATGCCGCAATGGTGTTTGACAGTGCGATTCCGACGTTTCGCCATGCGCTGTACCCCGAATACAAGGCCAACCGGGTGAAGATGCCCGAAGATCTTGCCGCGCAGGTTCCCTACATCAAAAAAATTACCGAAGCGTTCCATATACCGGTAATTGAAAAAGGCGGATTCGAGGCGGACGACCTGATCGGCACGCTGGCAAAAAAAGCGGAAGCCGCCGGCTTTGATGTCGTCATGGTCACCGGCGACAAGGATTTTGTGCAGCTCCTTACGGATCGCATCATTATCTGGGATCCGATGAAGGACGTGGTCATAGACAAAAAGCGCCTCCTGAAAGAAAAGGGGATAGCGCCGGCCCGCATGGTGGACGTGCAGGGGCTTTCCGGGGACAGCTCGGACAATATTCCGGGGGTGCCGGGGATCGGGCCGAAAACCGCTGAAAAACTGGTTTTGACCTATCATTCCATGGAGGGCCTCTACGACCGCATCGACGAACTCAAGGCCGGCAAACAAAAGGAGCGGCTCCTTGAATACAAAGACCAGGCGTTTTTAAGCCGGCAGCTTGCCACCATTGATACCAGCGTGGCTGTGGATTTCGACCTGTCCGCCCTTGAAATGATCCCTCCGGACAATACCCGGCTTGGGGTTTTGTTCAAGGAGCTCGAGTTCAGCGCCCTTCAGAAGGAGTTTCCGGTAACCGCCGATCTTTCCGGAAAAACGTATCAAACCGTTTCGGATGCAGGCGCATTGGACCAGCTGGTCGATAGGCTCAGGAAAGCCGGCCGGTTTGCCGTTGACACGGAAACCACCTCGGTTACGGCCGTCAGGGCGGACCTGGTAGGCCTTTCTTTTTCAATTGAACCGGGCCAGGCGTTTTATGTGCCGTGCGGGCATCGGGTGGATGGCGAAAAGCAGCTCGAACCGGCGGTTGTTATATCGGCATTGAAGGATTTGCTGGAGGATGCGCATACGGAAAAAATCGGCCAGAATATCAAGTATGACATGACGGTGCTCAGCCGTCACGGCATCGAACTGGCCGGCGTGGTCTTTGATACCATGATCGCCTCCTACCTGCTCAATCCGGACAAACGCTCCCATTCCCTGGAGCAGATTGCCCTTGATCTCCTGGATCACCCGATGATCTCCTATGCGGACGTTACGGTCGTGGATGGCCGCAACGTCGACTCGTTCGCCGAAGTTCCCGTGGATGCCGCCACCGTCTATGCCTGCGAGGATGCGGATGTCACCCTGGAAGCCTCCCGTCTTCTGGGTCCGAAGATCGCGGCAGCAGGGCTTCAGCCGCTCATGGACACGGTTGAAATGCCGCTGGTGCCGGTCCTGACGCGCATGGAACGCACCGGTATACGCGTCGATACGGACCGGCTGCGTGTCATGTCAAAAGAGCTCGCCGAGGAACTCGACACAATACGGGGTGACATTTATACACTGGCCGGGGAAGAATTCAACATCAACTCGTCGCAGCAGCTGGGCGTCATCCTGTTCGAAAAAATGGGGCTGCCGAAGCAGAAGAAGACAAAAAAGAAGACCGGTTATTCCACGGATGTGGAAGTACTGACATCCCTTGCCGCAATCCATGAGCTCCCTGCCATGATTCTTCGCCACAGGACCCTTTCCAAGCTCAAGTCCACCTACGTGGATGCCCTGGTGGAGCTGGTCAATCCGGAAACCGGTCGGGTTCACACCTCATTTAACCAAACCGTTACCGCCACGGGAAGGCTTTCCAGCTCCAATCCGAATCTTCAGAATATACCCGTTCGCACCGAGGCCGGCAAGGACGTGCGAAGGGCCTTTATACCCGCAGAAGGGCGGCGTTTTCTTTCGGCCGATTACTCCCAGATTGAACTGCGGCTCCTTGCCCATTATGCCGACGATCAAAAACTCATTGGCGCCTTTTTAAATGACGAGGACATCCATGCCCGGACCGCGGCGGAAGTATTCATGGCAAGCCCTGCCATGGTTACCAGCGAACTGCGGCGCCAGGCGAAAACCATCAATTTCGGCATCATCTACGGCATGGGGGCCTACTCCCTTTCCCGGGAGCTCGGCATCAGCCAGAAGATGGCCAAAACATACATTGACAATTATTTTTTCAAGTACCAGGGCGTAAAGACCTACATGGACGAAACCCTTGAACGGGCCAGAAAAACAGGAAAAGTTTCCACCGAACTCGGGCGGATACGCTTTCTTCCGGATATCAACAGCACAAACAGCAATGTCCGGGCGTTTGCCGAGCGGATGGCCATCAATATGCCGATCCAGGGGACCGCTGCCGACCTGTTGAAGCTCGCCATGATACAGGTGGACAAGGCCATTGCCGACAGGAAGCTCAACTCCGCGATGCTGCTGACGGTCCATGACGAGATGGTCTTCGAAGTGCCCGGGGAGGAAATGGAAGAGATGAAAGCCCTTGTCAAAGAAACGATGGAAAACGTCTGGAAATTAAAGGTTCCGCTCAAGGTCAATCTTGCGGTGGGGGACAACTGGGCCGAGGCCCATTGACACCGCAGGGATTTGTGCTTTATTTTTCCTGGCTTCCCGCCATATCCCCCTTTTCTTTTTTTCGAACCGTTTTTTCCACCGCGTCGTAGATGCTCTGGAAGTGGTCCTGAAACGTCGAGGGGGTTACGGTTCGGATCTCAATGAACTTGACGACGATTTCCTTGGCGGTTTTCAATATCATTTCATCCGTTTTTGAATGCATCTGCGCCCCCTGTACTGCCGGCATGAAAAAGTGTTTGCGGGTCCTGTGGTCCGGACCTTGTCCGGTCGCAACGCGTCGCATCCCCCGGAAGGTAGCTTTTCCGCGCGACCCCTTTTTAAAAACGCGTTTTTTTCCGAAAAAGCCTGTCCGCTGTCATCCGCAGGCAACCCTGCACATACCAGATATCCGGCGCATCCGCAACAGATTCCTTGACGAAAGCAAAACCGCAAACTATAATTTTACGCCTCTACTGAAAAACCATGGGCGGACGCATTGGGCGTATGAGGGGGTGTTGCTGCCTGTCATGAAAGGGTCGTTTCATGGGAAGGGTGCCCGCCATTTACAAGGAGGCAAACAGCGAAAATATGCGTCGGATCAATCTTTTCCGGCAAAAGGCGGTTGGTTTGTCATCCGGGGAGAATCTGGAAATGCTGAAAAATGAATGGAAAAATATCGGCCGCAATGACTTGTGCCCCTGCGGCAGCGGTCGTAAGTATAAAAAGTGCTGTCTGAAAAAACAGCGCCCCGCGGAGGTCGATTACAAGCGATATTACAAGCAGAAATATGAAATTGACCTGAAGGAGCCGGGTGAGATCGAAAAAATCAAGGAATGCGGGCGCCTTGTGGTTTCGGGCCTCGACCGGGTTGCCTCCATGCTCGGGCCGGGCGTGACAACCAACGAGATCAACGAGCTGGTGGAGAAGATCGCCGGAGAGCATGGCGCGATCTGCGCGCCGCTCAACTACCGGGGATTTCCGAAGAGCGTCTGCACGTCGGTCAATGAAGTGATCTGTCACGGCATTCCCGGAGAAACCGTGCTGAAAGAAGGGGATGTCGTAAATGTCGATATTACCTATGTGCTGAACGGGTATTATGCCGATGCCAGCAAGACCTTCTTTATCGGAAAGCCGTCTTCGGATGCCCGCCGGATCATATCGGTGACGGCGGAGAGCCTGATTGCGGGAATGGAAATGCTAAAACCCGGCAATACCATCGGCGATATCGGCTGGGCCATTCAGAACTGCGCCGAAGGGAAGGGATGCTCCGTGGTCAGGGAGTTCGTGGGTCACGGGCTCGGCAAAAGTTTTCACGAACCGCCGCAGGTACCGCATTTCGGGAAAAAAGGGCAGGGGATACCCCTTGTGCCGGGAATGGTCTTTACTGTTGAACCCATGATTAACCTGGGAAGGCCCGAACTTTTCATCGCGGATGACGGGTGGACTGCCATCACGCGGGATCGTAAGCTTTCCGCCCAGTTTGAGCAGACGTTTCTGATTACGGAAGACGGATATGAAAGCCTCACGCCGTATGATCTGGCGCCCTTTGTCGGCTAGGTGCAAATGCCACAGGCTGCCGATGGTTTTGCCGCAGCATCCATGCCGGCCAACCGACCGGCGGGCAGTCACCGGCCATAGAGCTGCGCCTTTGTCTCCATCCGCGTTTTTTCGATGGCATTTATAATTTCCGATTGAAACGCCTTTCGGCTATAGCGCTCTTCGACCATCAGCAGGGTTTTGTCCATGAGAAGCCCCCCGGCGATGGAACCGGCAATCCCGCCAACGGCTGCGCCGATAGCCGTGCCGCCGCCCGGTACGACGGAGCCCACGGCCGCCCCTGCGGCCGCTCCTGCACCGCCGCCCCCTCCTTTTCCCATTGCCCGGGCGCTGCCGAATCGGGCAAGCGCCCGGGCGAAGGCCTTGAACATCGATTTTCTGGCGACATTTTTTACGATTTTTTTTCCGATAACGCTGCCGGCCAGAAACCCCGCCCCGGAGGTGGCGGATGCGGACAACATCCGGGAATCAAAACCGATAAAGTCATTGAAGTCCAGAATTTCGGTTGTTGTCCACGTTTTGCCGACGTCAATGTCACCACCTGCTTCATGGATCCGGTTATCCTCCACAAGGCGACGGGTGGCCTCCCGAAGCAGGATTTCCGCATCGGCGTGCCGTTTGCGCAGTATATTCAGCTGGTCGCGGACGGTTTCAAAATTGGTATCGGCGTTGAGGTGCCGTTCAAGCATGACGGCGAGGTGTTCGTCCGCTGATCCGCTGAGCATGAATGCGATCCGGGCATATTCGGCAAAAAGGCTGTAATACCAGTCCAGAAAATCATCCACACGAAGGATCATGTCATCAAATGAACGGTCAATGGCTTCTTCCAGTTCCAGGGAGGTTGAATCCAGCGCGCGGAGGAGATCCATGCGATATGCTCGTATCTGCGTTATGGTTCCGGGCCTTACATACGTGTCATCGATGCGTTCCACGTATTGTCGGGCTTTTTGTCGCGCGGCGGCATTCCATTCCGTAAACCTGGATTTTTCGGAAAACCGTGCTTCCGCTAAAAAAAATACGGCAACAAGGGCCAGCAGAAACAGGGAGAGTACGACCGTGTAAACGAGGTGTTTTCGCGCATGGATCCGTGGATCCGAAAAGACCGGGTCAGGAGAGAGGGGGAGAAGGATCCTTTTCAGTTCTTTTGCGGGAACAAGGCAGAAGGTCAGGATGTTCACGGCATTGAAAAAAATCACATAGCCTGCGAGAAACAGTGTTGCCAGCGATGCCAGGGGAATGTCACTGTAAGCGGCATTCCCTGCGGCATACGCCCTGACGCCGTTGTACATCGCCATCCATTCGGAAACCCCCTTTACAAAAGCGCTTCCGTTCAGGTGCAGGACTGCCTTTTCATGGGCGGCGACGGCGGATTCAAGCGTTTCGTAGCGGGGGAACGGCAGATCAAAGCCGTGCACGGCCAGTGCGTAGACCGCCAGCATGACAAACGGGGTGCACAGCACGGCGCCGGACAAGGCCATGCTCGTGACCAGGTAGGGTTTGATCTCTTTTGTCAGGAAGTGGAAAAAAAACCGGTACGCCACATAGAAAACCGGAATTACCGCGAGAAACAAAACCCAGTCCATCAGGCTGAAAAACCGGAATCCGATCAGCATGAAAAAGGAGGTTGTCACCGCATAAAATGACCAGAGCAGCACAGACAATATCCGGCCGGAGAAAATTTTTGCCACCCGGCCGCGGCGGGCAAATATTTCAAGGAAGCGGATTTTTCGAACGGTAGAGCGGTAGACGCCTCCTATGGCAAGGGGGGCCGAAAGCAGCAGTACCGCCAAAGGCACCAGCCACGGTTGATGCGATGCAAAGAAACCGCTGAAGGCGAATGCGGCCGCACACCATGCGGAGGCCTTGAAAAGATAGACCGGAAACGATACTGCGCGGCTGTTTTTTTCTGCGGATGATGGGTTCGTATGCACTGTTTTTACCGCGTCAACAGACGGTGTGTATGGGTTTCATATGGTTCTTTGTAATACAGCGGATGGAAAAATTCTAATAAAATATTCGTCCCTTGAAAATGGGCAAAAATTGTATTACTGATCCCTTTTTAACGGATACGGTTTTTTTGCCGGCCCGGGTGATGCAGACAATTGCCCCCGAATTGTAAAAATACCGTGTGTAATCATTTCGTTGTCCATGGAAAAACCATGAAACAGATTCATGCAATCGAGCGGGAGCAATTTGAAAAACTGTTCCGCCAGGAAGCCATTGACTGCCTGGAAGACAGGCTGGTGGTACTGGACGCCTTCCTTTTAAACGAAGACCACATCACCCCGGAAGACCTTGAAGCCTACCTGAAAATGCAGGGGTATTCGTTCTCAAGCGAATTTATCGTCGAGACCCTGGAATTGATGTGCCGTTTTGGTTTTGCACAGAAAAACCATTTTCAAAACGGGGTGCAGCACTATGAACACAAACACCTGGGGCAGCATCATGACCACATGGTATGCACCAAGTGCGGAAATGTTGTCGAGTTTGAAAGCCATCAGCTCGAAGAATTGCAGCGCAGGATCGCCCGGGATTACAATTTCTATATGCTGCAGCACCGGATGGAGATTTACGGCATATGCGCCCGGTGCCAGACAGAAAGGGCCCAAAAGATGCCGCTGGTACTGGCAAAGCCCGGTGAAAAGCTTGTCATTAAAGACCTTATCGGCGGCAATGCCTCGAGGGTGCGGTTGATGAGCATGGGGCTTCGGGTCGGGGATAAAGTCGAAATCCTCAACAATTTCGGCAAGGGGCAGGTGGTCGTGGTTGCAGATGACCAGCGCTATGTTCTCGGCAGGGGGCTGGCGCAGAAAATCATCGTGGAGGTGGCCAACGGTGAAAAATAGGCGAGCAGAACTGCGGTTGACCCGACCGCAGTTTTGAGGTATATCTCTTAATTCGGTCATGGCTTGCAGCGCATGCATTAATGCGGTAATAGCGTGGCCCGGGTATTTGCCCGTTATTTGAATCGCCCAACAGGATCTGGATATGACGCAATACAAGATTACATTTCTTCCCCATGAAAAGCAGATCGAGGTAGACGAAAACACGCAGATTATCCGTGCCGCCATGGACAGCGGGGTGCATATCAATGCCTCCTGCGGCGGAGAAGGCGTATGCGGAAAGTGCCGGGTGATCATCGAGTCCGGGGAGGTGGACGGCGGCATCTCAGAAATGCTCTCCGCAGAGGACAGGGAGAAGGGCTATCGCCTCGCATGCCTTGCAAAAGTAAAAAGCGACCTGACCGTAAGGGTCCCCACGGAATCGTCCATTGACGCGCGCGTGTTGAACCTTCAGGCCACCGCCCGGAAAACGGCCGGGATAAGAGAGCTCAACCTGGATGATTTAAAGGAAAAAGGCCTCTTTGTTCCGCCCGTTGAAAAGATTTACATAGAGCCCCCCCTCCCGACCGATGCGGACAACGTGGCGGATATGACCCGCCTGGTCGACTATTTGCGCAAAACCCACAATGAACACCGGCTGGAATTCGATCTTTCGGTTATCCGAAAGGTTCCCGACGTGTTGCGCAAGGAGGATTTCAAGATAACCGTAACTATTGCCCGGCCCGTCCGGGAAGACGGCAAGAACCGGATCATCAATATTGAACCGGGAGATACCTCGGAGCGCAATTATGCAATGGCGGTCGATATCGGTACGACGACCGTATACGGGGAAATAATAGACCTCAAAGCCGGCCGTGTGCTGGCCCAATACGGTGATTTCAACTCTCAGCTCAGCTACGGAGAGGATGTCATCAGCCGCATTGTCTATTCCGAAAAGGAAGGCGGTCTTGAAACGCTCAATGAACGGGTTTTGTCAACGATCAACCAGGTGGTGGGAAAACTTTTGAAGAAATCGAAAATCGATCCCGATGAAGTTTCCCATATTACCTTTGCCGGCAACACCACCATGACCCAGCTTTTTTTGAAGATCAATTCCCGTTATCTTCGCAGGTCGCCGTATGTGCCCGCCTCGCTGATCTATCCACCGTTCAAGCCTTCTGAAATCGGTCTCGAACTGGGAGATCATGTAACCGTTTTGGTATACCCCCAGGTGTCGAGCTATGTCGGCGGCGATATCGTCTCGGGCATCATGGGCTCCGGAATGTATCATGATGAAGAGCTTACCCTTTATATTGATATTGGCACCAATGCGGAAGTCGTTATCGGCAACAAGGACTGGATGGTATGTGCAGCCTGTTCCGCCGGGCCGGCTTTCGAGGGAGGGGGAATCAAACTGGGCATGCGCGCCACGGAAGGGGCCATCGAGGATTTTTCCATCGATCCGGCGACATTCGAGCCCATGAACGTAACCATCGGCAATGTCCGTCCCAAAGGAATCTGCGGCAGCGGCCTGATCATTATCGTGGCCACGTTGTTTGAAATGGGCATTCTGGACAACCGGGGAAAATTCAACCGGGACATCGACACGCCCCGCATCCGGAAAAAGGACGACGTGTATGAATACGTCCTCGCGTGGGCGGACGTATCGGGTACGGATCGGGATATCGTCTTGAATGAAATCGATATCGACAACCTTATGCGGGCCAAGGGAGCCATATACAGCGGGTGCATGACGCTGCTTTCGGAAGTCGGCCTTTCCATCGGTGACATCGACCGTATCATTCTCGCGGGTGGGTTCGGCAGCTACGTGGATCTGGAAAAAGCCATGACCATCGGACTGCTTCCGGAAATCGACACGGAAAAGGTCATCTTCGTCGGGAACGGTTCCCTGATGGGTGCCCGGATGAGCTCCCTGACCAACCGCATCCGTGGGGATGTCACCCAGACCATCAAGCGGATAACCAATTTTGAACTCTCCGAGACCCAGTCGTTCATGGACAATTATATTGCGGCGCTTTTTCTGCCGCATACCGATTTGAATCTTTTTCCGAAATTGAAAGTCAGAATGGATACGCGACGCAAAGACATGGAAAATATGTCCCGGGAATAAACTCCCTGTTCTAAAATAGGATGGTTGACCTATAATTATTGACAAATATTTTTTTTTTGATATTTATTTTCTCTTTTGCAGTGTTTTTTCTCCGGCCCGGGTGCGCGATAGGGGTCCGGATGAATTGCGTAAAAAGGCAATTGCAATAAATCATAAATAGTTGGCTTTGCAGCAGGAGATGCGCACCTGGTGAAATCCTTTTCATTGCTGGCGGTGTGCGCTGCGGCGTTGTCAACCGTATCAATTTGGATTGGATAGAAGACCGTCCGGATGCACGTGCAAGACGGAATTCCGGCGGTAAACGGGCAAGAGAGCCAAACGCGTTTTTTTTAAGGATAATGACAGGATTCATGTGTTTAACTGTAATCGCAATAACTTTATAAGGAGGTAAAATTGGGCTTCGAAATCGTTAAAGAAACCTATGCAGGCAGCATCCGGCCGATAACCATCGGCAAAGGTGACAAGGCTGTGACGGTCGGCGGCACAAGCTGTCTCCCGTTTTATCTTTTTGAAGGGGAGATGCCCAATAAACCCAGGATCGCCATGGAAGTGTGGGATATGGAGCCCACCGACTGGGCGGAGGCGGCAAAAAAGCCGTTTGAGGATGTTATCAAAGATCCTGCAGCATGGGCGAAAAAGTGCGTGGAGGATTACGGGGCGGAAATGATCGTGCTGCAGTTGAAGAGCGCCGATCCCAACGGCAACAATGCAAGCCCTGAAGACGTGGTCAAAACCGTTAAAAGCGTCCTGGATGCCATTGACGTGCCCCTGATTCTCTGGGGAACCGCCAATCCGCAGAAAGACGACGAAGTGCTGAAGAAGGTGTCCGAGTCCTTCGAAGGGAAAAACCTGGTTCTGGGCCCGGTCGAAGACGACAACCACAAGGGGATCGGCGCTTCCGCCATGGGATTCGGCCACACGGTCATTTCATCTTCCCCCATTGACGTCAACCTGGCCAAACAGGTCAACATCCTGCTGGAAAACCTGGGTGTACCCACCGAACGAATCATCATTGATCCCACAACCGGCGGTCTGGGATACGGCCTGGAATATTCCTATTCCGTCATGGAGCGGATCCGGATGGCCGCCCTTCTCCAGGGGGACGACAAACTCCAGTATCCGATTATCAACAATCTTGGCAATGAAATCTGGCGGTGTAAGGAAGCCGGTCAGCCCGCAGAGGATGCCCCTGAATTGGGTGATCCGGAAAAAAGGGCCATCATGATGGAAGCAGTAGGGGCCGTTACGTACCTGTTGGCAGGGTCTGATATTCTTATCATGCGGCATCCGGAAGCCATTCGCATGGCCAAGGCTTTTATCGGCCTGATGGCCGAAGGCGGCAGCGCCGCGGATGTGGCGCCGATTGAAAAGCGCCTGGCCGATGCCAATGTCGATTTCAGCAAAATTGCCCCTGAGCCGGATCTGACTATCGCGGAAGAAAAGGCGAAGCCGGCGCCGGCAAAGAAGGCGGCCCCCAAGAAGGCGGAAGCCAAGCCCAAGGAAGAAAAGAAAGCGGCGCCCAAGCCCAAGGCCGAACCCAAGGCGGAACCGGCCCCGAAAGCGGAAGCCAAACCGGCGCCCGAAAAGGACGAAGCGACCAAGGCCAAAGAAGCCGAAGAAGCCAAGGCCAAGGCGGAAGCCGATGCCAAGGCCAAAGCGGAAGCCGATGCCAAGGCCAAGGCGGAGGCAGAGGACAAAGCCAAGGCGGATGCCGAAGCCAAGGCCAAGGCTGAGGAAGACTCCAAAAAGAAAGCCGAAGCCGAAGCGCGCCAGAAACGGGACGAAGAAGAACAGAAGCTCCGTGAGAAGCGCAAAAAAGAGCGTGAGGCATCGAAAAAAGAGCATGCGGCGGCTGCGAAAACCGGCAAAATGACGCCTGCGGGCGAGCAGAAGGACCAGCTGGAAAAGATCGTTGAGCGGCTCAACCGGATTCACCGCCGCGTGGAATAGCAAAGAGCGTCCCTAACCGGACGAGCGAAAATATAGAAAATATAATTGACATTGCCGAATATAAATTACGAACAAGAGGAGGAACCTCTAATGGCAGAAGAAAAAGACAAATCAGCCAAGGCACCCAAGGTGGCTGACCCGGTAAATGCAACCACTGATATGGCAACCCGGGAAATGATTATTCGATCCCAGAAAATGGGCATCGAGACGATTTTTGATCGTGCGGAAACCATGAAGCCTTGTAATATCGGTCTTCAGGGGACCTGCTGCAAGAACTGTGCAATGGGCCCGTGCCGGCTGCCGTTGCCAAAAGGCGGCATCGAAGGCGAAGATACCCGCAAGGGCCTTTGCGGGGCAACCGCCAACACCATCGCGGCCCGTAACTTCCTGCGGATGATCGCAGCGGGCGCAGCAGCCCACTCCGACCACGGACGTACAGTGGCCGAAGTATTTCTGGCTGCAGCACGCAAGGAGACGGAAGACTATAAAATCAAGGACACCGTTAAGCTCCTCAACGTGGCGGAAGCCATGGGCGTGGCGACAAAGGTCGAAGTCGACGGTGAAACAAAAGACAGGGACCTGGACGAAGTGGCCCTTGAGCTCGCGGAACTGGCGTTGGGTGAGTGGGGGAAAATGGAAGGCACCCTCATTAACCTGAAACGCGCTCCGCAACCCTTGTATGAGCGCTGGGAAAAACTGGGCGTGCTGCCGCGAAACATCGACCGGGAAATCGTCGATATCATGCACCGGACCCATATGGGCGTTGACCAGGATTACAAGAACCTGATGCTGCAGGGCACCCGCGCCGCGCTGGCGGACGGCTGGGGCGGTTCCATGATCGCCACCGACCTTCAGGACATCCTTTTCGGCTCCCCGTCTCCCCTTCAGTCCGAAGCCAACCTCGGCATCATGAAGGAAGATCATGTCAATATTATTGTTCACGGCCATGAACCGGTTCTCTCCGAGATGATCGTGGCTGCAAGCCAGTCCAAGGAAATGCTCGACTATGCGAAGGAAAAAGGGGCCAAAGGCATCCAGCTCGGCGGCATCTGCTGCACAGCCAACGAAATCCTCCAGCGCCATGGCATCCCGCCCGCAGGGACCTTCCTGCAGCAGGAACTGGCCATTATTACCGGCGCATGTGAAGCCATGGTAGTGGACGTACAATGCGTCTTCCAGAACCTGGCCAATGTGGCCAAGTGTTTTCATACAAAACTGATCACCACCCATCCCATGGCGAAAATGGAGCAGGACAATGTCCTTCATATCCAGTTCGACGAACACTATGCCATGGAAGATGCCAAGCGCATCGTCAAGATGGCTATCGATAACTTTTCCAACCGCGGCGCGGACGTCATGATCCCGCGGCAGAAGGCCACCCAGATCGCCGGCTTCGGCGTGGAATCGATCCAGTACCACCTGGGCGGCACGTTCCGCGGCGACTACTACACCTTGAACGACAATATCATCAACGGCCGTATCCGCGGCATCGCCGGCGTGGTCGGCTGCAACAACGCGCGGACCCGTCACAACGAGGGGCACATCGAAATTGTCAAGGAGTTGATCAAAAACGACGTGATCGTGCTGACCACCGGCTGCAACGGCATTGCATGCGCCATGGAAGGACTGCTTACACCTGAAGCGGCCGGCGTATACTGTGGTCCCGGATTGGCCGAAGTGTGCGAAACCGTTGGTATCCCCCCGGTGCTTCACCTGGGATCCTGCGTGGACAACAGCCGTATCCTTCTGGCGGCGACAGAAGTGGTCAAGGCCGGCGGTCTTGGAAGCGATCTCAAGGATCTGCCCGCGGCCGGTTCTGCGCCGGAATGGATGAGCGAAAAAGCCATTTCCATCGGCCAGTATTTCGTGGCTTCCGGTGTTTATACCGTATTCGGGGCGACGTTCCCGACAACAGGCGCACCGGTATTCGAAAAACACCTTTTCGAAGATATGGCCAAGATGTACGGCGGCAGGTGGGATTACGAACCGGATCCGATTCTCCATGCACGCAAGATGATTGCCCATATCGACGCCAAGCGCAAGGAGCTGGGCATTGACAAGGCGCGGGAGCGCGTGCTGATGGATATGACCGACCGTCAGAAACTGGATGCCGTATAACGCGGGATTCAGCCGGATATAGTAAAAAAATATCAGTGTACATAAAAGAAATCCTCAACGAAGGAGGAACACATGTCAAAGTTGATTGCATTTGCCGCCATTCAGGGTGGCTATAAAGTTGTATCACAGGCAGAAGGCGAACTGGACAAGATGCTCAAGTCCTATGACGCCAGCACCAAGGTGGAATTTCCGAATACCGGATATTTTCTGCCGGTGATTTATTCCCTTACCGGCATGAAGGTGGAAACCCTGGAAGACATGAAGGCGCCGCTGGAATTCGCCCGCAAACTGCTCCCCCCCCATGTCAAGGGGAAGCATCACCTTCCGTTTCTTGGCCCCCTACTGGATGCCGGCATGGCCGCCATCCTGGCCTATGAGCTCAAGGAAGGCATGAGACTCGTCAAGGAGCCCGATTTCTATTACCCGGAAGAAGATCCGGATATTGAAAACGGAAAAATCTGGCTCGGCCCCGCGGACGACATCGTCCTGCGGAAGCGCGGCGTGGAATTCGTTGACGGCTCCGCCCCGGGTTTCGCCGCAATCGTCGGCGCTGCACCTTCTCCGGAAATCGCCAAGCAGATCGTGGAAGATTACCAGAGGCGGAACCTGTACATCTTCTGCGCTGCCCAGCATCGCGGTACTTCCGTCATCGATCAGCTGCTCGAAGCGGGCGTGCAGATCGGGTGGAATACCCGTATCGTCCCCTTCGGCCCGGATATTTCATCGGCCGTTTTTGCACTCGGTTTTGCCAACCGCGCCGCCATGGCATTCGGCGGGCTGCAGCCCGGCGACTACAAACGGATCCTCAAGTACAACAAGGACCGCATCTTTGCCTTTGTCAACGCCCTTGGCGATATCGGCACCGAGTGGGGCGTTGCCGCAGCCGGCTGTGTCAACTGGGGGTTTCCGACCCTGGCGGATACGGATATTCCCGAAATTCTGCCCACCGGTATCTGCACCTACGAGCACGTGGTCGCCAATGTGCCCCACGACGAGATCGTGCAGCGCTCCGTGGAAGTCCGCGGCTTGAAAGTCACGGTTTCCGATATCGATATCCCGTGTGCCTTCGGGCCGGCCTATGAAGGGGAGCGCGTTCGCGGAAAAGACCTCTACGGTCAGATGGGCGGCGGGAAAACCCAGTGCACCGAGCTGGTGAAAATGGCGGATATGAAAGAAATCGAAGACGGGAAAGTCGAGGTTGTCGGTTCCGATGTCGGCGATATGAAGGAAGGCGACACGCTGCCGCTGGGGATATATGTCCAGATCGCCGGCCGCGAGTTCCAGCCGGATTTTGAGCCGATTCTCGAACGCCAGATCCACCACCTGATCAACTATATCCAGGGCGTCATGCACATCGGCCAGCGCGACATCTCCTGGATTCGTGTCAGCAAGGCGGCCGTTGAAAAAGGGTTCACCCTCAAGGATATCGGCGTCGTCCTGCATGCCAAGATGCACCAGGATTTCGGCAAGGTACTCGACAAGGTCCAGGTGACCCTGTATACCGGCAAGAAGGACGTGGACAAGCTGACCGAGCGCGCGCGCGATGAGTACAAGCAGCGTGACGAGCGTGTGGAAAATATGCGGGACGAAGACGTGGATACATACTACTCCTGCACCCTCTGCCAGTCTTTCGCGCCCAACCACGTGTGTTCGGTGAGCCCGGAGCGTACCGGTCTCTGCGGCGCGTACAACTGGATGGACTGCAAGGCGTCCTTCGAGATCAATCCCACCGGTCCGAACCAGCCCATCAAGAAGGGGGAAACGATTGATCCCCGTCTCGGCCAGTGGAAGGGCGTCAACGAGTTTGTCAAGCAGGCGTCCCGCGGCGCAGTGGACAGTTACAACTTCTACTCCATCGTTCACGACCCGATGACCACCTGCGGGTGCTGCGAATGCATCGCCGCGGTGCTTCCGACCTGTAACGGCGTCATGACGGTAGGCCGCGAATATACCGGGGACACCCCCTGCGGCATGAAGTTTACGACCCTGGCCGGCGTCATGGGCGGTGGTGCGAAGTCACCGGGTTTTGTCGGACACTCGAAGTTCAACGTGACCCAGCGGAAGTTTATCCGCGGCGACGGTCCCCCCGACATGGAGACCGGCGGTATTCTGCGGCTCGTATGGATGCCCAAGGGCTTGAAGGAAGAGCTCAAGGAACGCATTGATGCCCGCGGCGAGGAGCTGGGGTATCCGAATCTCTACGAAATGATCGCCGATGAAACCGTCGGTACATCCGAGGAAGAGATCATGGATTACCTCAAGGAAAAAGGGCATCCGGCGCTTGATATGGAATCCATTGTCGGTTGATGAGCAGCATATGAGCCGTCTTCCGGTGTTGCGGACAACGATCGGCAACGATACCGACACCGCATGCCGGGGACGGCTTTTGACTAATTGATAAGGATAGCGAAAGTGAGGAGATAAAAATGGCATTAACCGGTATTCAGATATTCAAGCTCCTGCCGCAGACCAACTGCAAGGAGTGTGGCGCACCGACCTGTCTCGCCTTTGCGATGAATCTCGCTTCCGGGAAAGCGGAACTCGATTCCTGCCCGTACGTATCGGACGAGGCGAGAGAGCAGCTTGCGGAAGCTTCGGCACCCCCGATCCTGCCGGTCAAGATTGGCAAGGGTGTGCGGGAACGCACAATAGGCGGTGAAACGGTATTGTACCGTCATGAAAAAACCTTTTACAATCCGACCATCCTGGCGGCAACGGTGGCATCGGATATTTCCGATGACGAGTTGAAGCAGAAGCTGACCGTCTGGAATGCGTTTCAGTTCGAACGGGTCGGGTTCAATCTGCGCCCGGAGCTCATCGTCGTAGACGATGCAAACGGCGACAAGGACGCATTTGCCAAAGTGGCCAAGACCATTGCGGAGACTTCCGAATTCAACCTGATCCTGAAGTCCGATAAGATTGACGTGATCAAGGCGGGCGTGGAAGTCACCAAGTTCAAGCGCCCGCTTCTGTACGGCGCTACAAAGGACAACCTGGACGATTTTGCCGCTGTTGCAAAGGAAAATGACCTTCCGTTGAGCGTAAAGGGAGACAGCGTTGAATCCCTCCAGGAAATGACGGACAAGCTCAGGAATGATGGGCACAAGCAGATCGTGATCGATTCCGGCGCAAGAGAGGTCAAACAGGCTTTTGAGGACCAGGTTGCCATCCGCCGTGCGGCACTGAAAGGCGGAAATCGGTCCCTTGGATATTCCACGATCGCATTTGCCTCTGAAATGGCCTCCAATATTGACATGGAAACCCTCATTGCCGCCATGCTGGTGGCAAAATACGGCGGTATCGTGGTCATGTCGGATTTTACGAGTGAAAGCCTGTTCCCGCTGCTGCTGGAACGCCTTAACATCTACACCGACCCGCAGCGACCCATGACCGTTGTAGAAGGCATCTACCCCATCGGCAATGCCGATGAGAATTCACCGGTTCTGATTACCACCAACTTTGCCCTGACCTACTTCATCGTCTCCGGTGAAATTGAAGGCAGCAAGGTACCTGCATGGCTGCTGATCAAGGATACGGAAGGCCTTTCCGTTCTCACCGCGTGGGCGGCAGGCAAGTTTGCCGGCGACGACGTGGGCATGTTCGTGAAAAAGTGCGGCATCGCAGATAAGGTCAAAAACAAGGAGCTGATCATTCCGGGGTATGCAGCGGCCATCGCCGGGGAAATCGAAGAGGAGCTGCCGGACTGGACCATTACGGTCGGCCCCCGGGAAGCACCGCATCTGCCGGCTTTTCTCAAGGCACGATAAGAAAACGGAAACCCCGCAATGAGAATCTGATTCGGTGCGAGTGCCCCGATAAACCAAAGGAGGAATCTCCATGCTGTTAATTGGCGAAAGCTTGAATGTTATGTCCAAAAAGATCGGCGCGGCCATGAAGGAACGCGATCCAAAGCCGATCCAGGAAGAAGCGCTTTTTCAAAAAGAAAAAGGGATGGATTATATCGACATCAACCTGGGTCCGGCCAAGAAAGACGGCATTGAACTGATGCCCTGGATCGTCAAGACCGTCCAGGAAGTGGTCGACCTGCCCCTGGCGCTCGATACCTCCAATATCGATGCCATTGAAGAAGGGCTCAAGGTATACAAGGAGACCGCGCAGCCGCCGTTGATCAACTCGATCATGGCACGACCCGAGCGGTACGAAAAGATGATCCCGCTGGCGGCCCAGTACAATGCCGATTTTATCGCCCTGATGTGGGGCCCCGAGGGGCTGCCGCGTGATGAGAACGAACGCGCCGCCCTGTGCGTGGAATTGTTGTACGCAGCCAACGAAGCCGGCATTGAAAATGACCGGATATGGGTGGACGGGATTGTCACGCCGGTGAATATCCAGCAGGAACAGTTGGTCAGCCTCATGACTTTCTATGAGATGCTTCAGGACATCGCTCCCGGAGCCAAGAGTACCTGCGGTCTGTCCAATATTTCCAACGGCCCCCCCGCCTATCTGCGGCCGATATTGAACCAGACGTACATGGTCATGCTGGAGCGCAAGGGTATGCATTCCGTGATTTCCGATCCCCTGGATGAAAGGCTTACGGAAATCGCCAAGGGCAAGCGTCCGGATATCGTTGACATGGTTCACAAGGCCATGGACGGCAACGCCCCGGATCCGTCAGAGGTGGAAAAGGAGCTTGCGGATTACATCAAGACCGTTGACGTCATCCTCGGCCGGAAACTGTATTCGGATTCCTGGCTCGATCTGTAAGGCGCTTTAATAGACATCTATTGTCCATCAAAAAAGGGGACGGGCTTCAACGCCGTCCCCTTTTTTGATTGGCGTATCAGAATCTTTCTCAACATTGTCTTTCGGCCCAATATCTTTGTTGGCGTCTGATTTCAACTTTTCGAAATATTCGCGTATGTCTGCGGTTTGAAACAAGACGCCGCCGCGATCTTGAACCGAAATCTGAATGTTGAGATGGGTTCTCCTTTCTTGAGAATATTTTCCTACAAGCATTTCGAATAATGGGCCATATATTCTTCCATTGATGGAATGCGCCCCAGTATTGCCGTGACGGCGGCAAGCTCGGCCGATGACAGGTAGACGCGGGTATTGTCCCCCATACGGTTGGGGAAATTGCGGGTGGACGTGGATACCACCGTGGTATTGTCGGCCACCCTTGCCTGGTTGCCCATGCACAAAGAGCATCCGGGAGTTTCCATCCTGGCGCCTGCCCGGCTGTAAATGGCGTAATATCCCTCTTTTTTTAAGAGCGCCGCATCCATCCGTGTCCCGGGCGTGATCCAGAGGCGCGTTGGGAGGTTCCGGTTGCCCGCCAGTATTTTTCCGGCGTTTCTCAAATGTTGGATGCCGGTCATGCACGATCCGATGAAGACTTCATCCACGGACGTTTCTGCAACCTCGGAAAGGCAGCGTACGTCGTCCGGGTCGTTCGGACAGGCAAGGATCGGTTCCGTGATGTCGTCCAGGTCGACCTCGAGCGTTTCCGCAAACGGCGCATCGGCATCCCGTTTGAGCAGTACGGGATCGGCCAGCCATTTTTCCATGGCGGCCATTCTGCGGAGGATCGCATCGGTATTCCCGTAGCCGGAATC
Organism: Desulfobacteraceae bacterium; assembly: GCA_011389935.1. Lineage (GTDB taxonomy): Bacteria > Desulfobacterota > Desulfobacteria > Desulfobacterales > Desulfosalsimonadaceae > B1SED10-16. Next base: position 51,581 of record JAABTJ010000007.1, on the reverse strand, counting down.
AAGCATGGCCTTTAAAAGGGAAACGGAGGATGTGATGAAATCCGTGACGGATTGCTCGCTTATGGCAATGGTTGCCGCAGATGCGGAACGTTCGGCGGACGCATTGGTCAGTTCATAGGCCTGCTGGATGTCTATGTCCGGCAGCCCCTCCATTTCCATGATCCGTCCGGAAAACGCGTTTGTTTTATTCGCTTTGTCCACTGTAAGCAGCCCTTTTTGGATGGCACAGAGCGCGATGGCGTTGACCAGGTCCCGGACGGTGATCCCGGGCCGGCGTTTTCCGGAGAATTTCACCAGAACGGATTCAGGCATATCCAGGGGCATGAAACCGACCGCCGCGGCAAATGCAACCAGCCCGGAACCGGCGGGGAAGCTGATACCCACCGGAAAGCGGGTGTGGGAATCTCCGCCCGTGCCCACCGTGTCCGGTACGACCATGCGGTTCAGCCAGCTGTGGATGATCCCGTCGCCGGGATAAAGGGCGACCCCGCCCCGCTCCTTGAAGAACCGGTGAAGGGATTCGTGCATTTCCACGTCAACGGTTCGCGGGTAGGCCGCCGTGTGGCAGAAGGATTGCATCACGAGTTCCGCCTTGAATTTCAGGCAGGCAAGTTCGCTCAATTCGTCACGGGTCATGGGGCCGGTTGTATCCTGGGAGCCTACCGTGGCGATTTTCGGCTCACAGTATGCTCCGGCCGGGATACCGTTCCTGCCACAGGCGCGGCCAATCATTTTTTGCGCAAGGCTGTACCCGTTTTGCCTGTCGGGAGGCAGCTCGCTGCGCGCAAATGCTTTTGGTGCTTGCCATCCAAGGGTTTTTGCGGCTTTGTCCGACAAACTCCGGCCGATAATGAGGGGAATCCGCCCGCCGGCCCGAACCTCGTCCAAAAGCCCTTTTGTGCGAAATTCAAATTCAGCCACCGTTTCACCGGTCTGCACAGTAACGATTTTGCCGTCATAGGGATAAATCGAGAGGATATCCCCACCCCTGATTCTGGAAACATCGCATTGAATCGGTAAAGCGCCGGCATCCTCCAGGGAATTGAAAAATATCGGAGCAATTTTGGCGCCGAGAACATACCCGCCGACCCGTTTGTTCGGAACAAATGGAATATCGTTTCCAATATGCCAGAGCAGGGAATTGGCCGCCGATTTCCTCGATGAGCCCGTTCCCACGACATCCCCCACAAATACCAACGGGTGCCCCGTTTGCTTTAATGAAAAAATCGTTTCAATGGGGTTGGTAATCCGGTTTTCGAGCATGGACAGCGCGTGGAGCGGGATATCGGGGCGGCTCCAAGCCTCCCCGGCCGGGGAGAGATCGTCCGTGTTGATTTCTCCACTGACACGGAAGGCCGCAGCCGTTATGGCCTGGGGTACCGGCGGCAGTGCCGCGAACCACTCCGCCTTTGCCCAGCCTTCCATAACGCGGCGGGCATGGGGATTGGATTCACATAATGCCCGGACGTCTTCGAACATGTCGAAAATCAGGGTGATATGAACGAGCGCCTCGGCGGCGTCCCGGCCGAGCGTTTCATGCGTCAGCAGGCCGATGAGGTGGGCCGTGTTGTATCCCCCCCGCATCGTTCCAAGCAGAAACACTGCTTTTTCCGGTGTGATAAGGGGGCTTGATTGATACCCCCATGCGATATCGTGTAAAAAATCCGCTTTGATGCGCGCGGCGTCATCAACGCCTGCCGGTACCCGGTTTGATATCAGGTCCACAAGCATTTTCGGATCATGCCCAATCGGTTTCTCCAGAAGTCCGACCAGCTCCGAAGCCTGTGCGGCGGTAAGCGGTTTGGGCGGGATGCCGGATGCTTCCCGCTCCTCCTTGTGGCTGAGATACGATTCGATCATGTGTTTTCCGTAAGTGATGTTATGTCCGTATGGTTACGGATTTTTGCATTATCATATAGCCACGGAAAAAATTCCTACTGAATATGGGCCCGTAGGGGCACCCGCAAGGGGTGCCCCTACGAGGTTCTCCTGATCGGTATGTCTATTGATAAATGCAGAAAATCGTAATAATCGTAATATATGGCGTTGCCGGTTTTCCCCCGTATCGATGTCGGTATTGGTATCGGGTTCGCCCTGTGCACTCTGCCCCCAGGCTTCCGACGTCCGCCTTTCGCCTACACTTCTGCTCCGGCCGCAAACCCCTGGTGAACGGCATCGAACGCCTGGCCGATACCCTTTGCGTCGCCGACCACGCTCACGGCAATGTTCATTTCCTTTACGGCCGCTTCCAGGGTATTGTCCGGACGGGCCCCTGCGGCGATGACGACCGTGTCGGCCAGAATTTCCTCGGTTTCATTTTCGCCGGTTTCCACGCGAATGCCGTCATTTGTGATTTCAACGGCTTTTGTGGCGACGAGGGTTTCGATGCCGAAGCGGGAAACATCCTGGAGCATTCCCCAGCGGGTGGTCTTGCCGAAGTCCTTGCCGATTTTATCCATCATTTCGATAAGGGTTATTTTTTTGGTTCCCGTAATGGCGAATTTATAAAGGGTTTCGGCATCCTCGGCCTTGTTTATCATCAGAAATTTCAATGTTTCGCCGGAGAGCGTTCCTTTTTCCGCCAGAAACAGGGCGGTTTCAACGCCGACCGCACCGCCGCCGACCACCACCACGCGCCTTCCGGTATACACCTTTTTCGCCAGGACATCCCACGCCTGGACCACGTGGGGGAGCTCAATGCCGGGAACAGGCGGCGTCATGGGCTTCCCCCCGGTCGCCAGAATGATATGGTCCGGTTTTTCGGCGGCAATGACGCTTCGGTTCACCGGTTGGTTGAGATACACCGGAATGTTCCGGCATTGTACCTGGTGTTCGAGGTCTCTCGCCAATTCAGCGAACTCGGCGCGTCCGGGAGGGGCTGCGGCAAGATACAGCTGGCCGCCCAAATGGTTCAGTTTTTCGTAAAGAGACACATTGTGGCCGCGGTCGAAAGCGGCAATGGCCGCATTCATTCCGGCGGCCCCCCCGCCGATGACCATCACTTTTTTCGGGTTTTCTGATTTTGTGAGAATCCGTTCCCGCTCGTAGCCCGCCACGGGATTGCACAGGCATTCGACATGCTTCAGCTTGAAAAGATTGTCAAAACACCCCTGGGCGCAGGCGACGCAGTGGACGATTTCTTTTTCGCGCCCCGTTTTCGCCTTTTCCGGGAGAAAGGGATCGGCGATCAGGCTTCGTCCCATGGCGACCATGTCGCACATACCGTCGGTGATCATTTCCCGGGCGGTGTCCGGGTCGTTGATCCGGTGGCTGGCGATCACGGGAACGTCTACGACCTCCTTGATGCCCCTTGAAAGGTAGGCGAACGCCCCCCGGGGAACAGCCGCGGTAATCTGGGGTACGCGGGCTTCATGCCAGCCGACATTGATGCAGAGGGCATCCACGCCGGCGCTCTCGACAAGGGCTTTTGCGTACTCGCGAAGCTCGCCGCGCCCCTGGCCGTCCGGCATGAAGTCGTTTCCGTTCATGCGCACGATAAGGGGGAAATCCTCCCCGACATATTCGCGGATTTTTATCATGATTTCCAGGCCGAAGCGGATGCGGTTTTCAAAGCTGCCGCCGTATTCATCTTCCCGGCAGTTGGTCAGGGGGGACAGAAACTCGCTGATCAGGTAACCGGTGCCATGGAGTACTTCCACGGCATCGTAGCCGGCATCCTTTACCCGTTTGGCGGCTTTTGCGAAATTTTCGACGGTGGTTTTGATCTCTTCGATCTCGAGCGCCCGGGGGATTTCCCGGGTCATTCGCGAGGCAATGGCGGAGGGGGCTACCGGTTGGTTGCCGTCCATGAAAAAGGAAAAGTTATATCGCCCGGCATGGTTGAGCTGAACGCAGCTCTTGGCGCCGTTGGACCGGATCGCCTCGGCCAGTTTTTTCAGGCCCGGGATGTACGCGTCCTTGTGTGCGCCGATGTTCAAGGTGTTTCCGGAGTATTCATCAATGGTTGCATACCCCACCGTGATCATTCCGGCCCCCCCCCGGGCGCGCTCTTCATAGAAGGCGATGATCCGGTCGGTCACCTCGAAATTATCGGCCATGCCGAGATGCATGGCCGGCAGGTAGATACGGTTTTTGACGGGCAGGTTTTTGATTGAAATGGGTTCAAACAGCGGGTCTTTCATGATTCCCCCTTGCAGTTAAAAAAAAGATTTGTTCCAAAATAAATGCTTACCGGTATTTGAAATATAATTGAACCATTTTCAGCTTCATCGTTTTTGTACGGGCACGGCGCATGCCGCCCCGGGCCCTGCAGCAAGGAGATTCCCCCGGGAAATCCGCAAGGCGTTCAATGCCGTTGTTGTCGTTTGTCTGAAACTATACTATATTTACAGGTGAACAAGAACAGGCGCTTTGCAGAAGCGGCTACGTATACTGCGGCACGGCCATAATTTTATCAGACGCATCCTACAGGAAAAAGGATATTTATGCAAAAAGGATATGTACAGGTTTATACGGGCGATGGAAAGGGAAAAACCACAGCAGCGCTGGGCCTTGCCATCCGGGCGGCCGGCGCCGGCATGCGCGTCTATATCGGCCAGTTTATGAAACAGGGCTGCTACAATGAGCTGGAATCATTGAAGCGGTTTTCGGATCTGATCGTCATCGAGCAGTTTGGGACGGGTCAGTATGTGTTCGGAAAGCCCTCCGATGAAGACCGGGCAGCCGCGGCAAGCGCCTGGGCCGCACTATCGGATGCCGTCACCTCCGGAAAATACGACGTGGTGATCATGGAAGAGGCGAACGTGGCATTGGGTTTCGGGCTGATTACCGAAGCGGATCTGCTTCGCATGATCGATGAAAAACCGGAGGGGGTCGAGCTTGTTATTACCGGGAGGGGGGCGACGCCGGCGCTGATTGAAAAAGCGGACCTTGTCACGGAAATGAGGCCGGTCAAGCATTACTATGAAAAGGGCGTGCTTGCACGCCCCGGCATCGAAAGCTGATGAAAGCGTCTGTTGACGAGGTGTTTGAACGCTCAGTATCCCCCTGATCGGTTTTCCGGATAGAGCGTGAAGCAGCGGGTATCGCCTTGTTCGGATCCGTCATATGTCCTTTCGCAAAAAAGCATTTTCCCGGAAGCATCCAAAAGGAGCACGGACGAACAACGGCTGCCGTAGACGCTGCTTGTAACGAAAATCGGGGAGAGGATTTTTTCCCATTGCAGCCCAATGCCGGTGTCGGGAAGCATTTCGTCGGGGGGGCGTGCGCTGTCCGTGAGGAGTGAAAAAAGGTCTTCCGGTTTGATTTCAAGGCTTTGGGAGATGATGCGCGAGATGCCCTCCCGGATTTTTACGACCTTGGGCCAGGGGGTGTTGAGCAGGCGGTTGCTGAGCCCGTGGATGCCTGGCTCGATTTTTTTTACAGCATCCCCCCGGTTGGAATACCAGAAAAGCGAATCCGTGTTTCCTGCCAGGAGGTTGAATCCGTTGTATCGGTCTTTACGCCCGGCGATGCTTTTGAGATACGCGGCGGGCGGCGCATCCCCGGCCAGGTAATCCAGAACCAAACGCCCCCTGGATATTCCGCTGTCAAACGACGCGCCCGGTTCCCTGTAATTGGTGAGCGCGGCGATTTTCCCCCTTTTGTTCACGCCGAACCATGTCCCGTGGCTTTTCAAATCTTTACCGGCAAGAACGTCCGGATGGTCCTTCCACCAGGCAAGGGGGGCTGCCGGGCGATCGTAAAATTCATCGCGGTTGGCGGCAATGATCAGAGGGTATGTCGGGTGGACCCGGTATGCGATAGCGATGATGCACATGGTTTTTTTTCCATTGCCCGTCTGTGTTTTAACCTTGTTTTTCACGGCGTATTTTGGTAAAAATGATAAATTTATCAAGATAGCAGGGATTTGGTTAAAATCAAGGGCAATTCGTAGCTATGCTTTAAAATACGCCAAGGAGGATGGTTCTATGCAAGATGTCGTTATCGTCAGCGGTGCCAGAACAGCGGTGGGCGCTTTCGGCGGTTCGTTAAAGGACGTCGGGGTGGTGGAACTTGGAAAGACGGTTATCCGGGAGGCTTTTTCACGGGCGGGCCTGCGGCCGGTGCCCGGAGAAGGGGCAAAAGAAGAGGCCCCGGACCGGTTAAAAGACGCTCCGGTCACGGCGCTTGAGCAAAATACGGATGCCTGGGATGAGAGTGCGGTTCCGGTGGCCATTGACGAAGTCATCATGGGCAATGTCCTAACTGCCGGGCAGGGGCAGAATCCGGCCCGCCAAGCCATGATACAGGCCGGCATCTGCAAGGAAACGCCTGCTTTCACGATCAACAAGGTCTGTGCTTCCGGGCTCAAGGCGATAGCGCTGGGCGCGGCGTCAATCATGATGGAGGATGCGGAAATCATCATTGCAGGCGGTCAGGAGAGCATGAGCAACGCGCCCATGGCGCTGCCCAAGGCCCGGTGGGGGCATCGCATGGAAGTCACGGGAAAAGGGGAAGTGCTGGACCTGATGGTATATGACGGCCTATACGAAATATTTTACGGCTACCACATGGGGGTCACCGCGGAAAATATTGTCGAAAAATACGGTATTTCAAGGCAGGAGCAGGATGAACTGTCCGTGCTGAGCCACAACCGGGCAATGGCCGCGATCAAAAGCGGCGCATTTGCCGAGGAAATCGTGCCCGTTACCATAAAAACCCGGAAAGGCGACGTGGTCGTCGATACGGATGAGCGCCCCATGGAGACCGACATGGACAAAATGGCGAAACTCAAGCCGGTGTTCAAAAAAGACGGCACGGTTACGGCGGGGAATGCATCGGGCATCAATGACGGCGCAGCCGCGGTGGTGCTCATGAGCGCAAAAAAGGCAAAGGCGCTGGGGCTGACCCCCCTTGCAAAGATCAGCGCTTTTGCCGCCGGGGGTGTTGACCCCGCGTACATGGGGCTGGGGCCCATTCCGGCTATCCGGAAGGTTTTGAAAAAAACGGGCCGTGCCATCAGCGACATTGACGTGATCGAGCTGAACGAGGCCTTTGCGTCCCAGGCGCTTGCCTGCATCAAGGACCTGCAAATCCCGACGGAAAAGCCCAACCAAATGGGCAGCGGTATCAGCCTGGGGCATCCCATCGGCTGTACCGGCGCGCGCCAGACAGTAAGCGCCATTTACCAGATGAAAAAGACCGGTGCATCGACGGGCCTGGTTTCAATGTGCATCGGCGGGGGCATGGGTATGGCGATGATCCTGGAATCCGTGTAACCCGAAAATGCATGAAATACGGATGGCGTTCAAACCGGTTTATTGTGACATATTAACAGGAGTTGAAATATAAGGAGTCAATCATGTCGATCACCCGATCATTAGGCGCTCTGGTTACACTCGGCGTCCCGGCCATTATCGGTTCCGGTTTCGTCTGGCACTTTACCAGCAGTTGGGAGGCCATATATATTTATCTGATCATCCTCGCCTTAACCGCCCTTGGATTTATCGACCTGAGCCGGAAGTAGACGGCAGGCGCGCCGTTTCATCACACGGCGCTGAAAACCCCCCGGATGAAACATTCTTCCGCCTGCGCCGTCTCCGGAGACGGGTGCGGCGCAGGCGTGCCGGACAAAGTATTTTTTATCACCAGGAGCTGAAATGGGTGACATTGAGCAGCAGATATCCGAAATAAGCATTGAACGGGAAATGCGCCAATCATATCTTGATTACGCCATGAGCGTGATCATCGGCAGGGCGCTGCCGGATGTACGCGACGGGATGAAACCTGTCCACCGCAGGATTCTGTTTGCCATGCGGGAGCTGAAGAATGACTGGAACAAGCCGTATAAAAAATCCGCCCGTGTTGTCGGTGATGTCCTGGGTAAATACCATCCGCACGGGGACAGTTCCGTCTACGATGCCATCGTGCGCATGGCGCAGGATTTCAGCCTGCGCTACCCGTTTGTGGACGGACAGGGCAACTTCGGGTCTGTAGATGGCGATCCGGCGGCCGCAATGCGGTATACCGAAATCCGGATGGCCCGGCTGGCCCATCAGATGCTGGAAGACATTGACAAGGATACCGTCGGGTGGCAGTTGAACTACGACGAAACCCTGCATGAACCAGTTGTTCTGCCCGCCCGGGTACCTTCCCTGCTTTTGAACGGATCGTCGGGGATTGCCGTGGGCATGACCACGAATATTCCTCCCCACAATTTGAACGAGCTCTGCAACGCAATAAAAGCGCTGATCGATGATTCTTCCATTTCCATCGATGAATTGATGACGCACCTGTCCGGCCCGGATTTTCCTACCGGGGGCATCTTGTACGGTACAGAAGGCATACGGAATGCCTACCAGACCGGGCGCGGCAAACTGCGCATACGGGCGTTGATCGATATTGAAAAAGACAAGGGCAGCCAGGCGGAAACCATCGTGGTCAAGGAGCTGCCATACCAGGTCAACAAGGCCACCCTCATCGAAAAAATTGCGGAGATGGTCAAGCACAAGCAGATCGAGGGCATCCGATATGTCCGGGACGAATCGGACAAAGAGGGTATCCGCGTGGCCATTGCCCTGAAAAAAGACCAGATGGCCGAGGTGGTGTTAAACAAGCTTTACAAGCATACGCAGCTGGAGCACAATTTCGGCATTATTTTTCTGGCCGTGGTCAACCGCCGTCCCGAATTGCTGAACCTCAAGGAAATCCTTGAGCACTTCATCATCCACCGCAAGGAAGTCATTGTCCGGCGGACCCGCTACGACCTGGAAAAGGCCGAAGCCCGGGCCCATATACTGGAAGGGCTTATCGTCGCCCTGGACAACCTGGACGAGGTGGTTTCCCTGATCCGCAGCGCGGGGTCGCCTGCGGAGGCAAAGACGCTGCTGATCGATCGCTTCGCGCTGAGCGACGTGCAGGCCCAGGCCATACTGGATATGCGCCTGCAGCGTCTTACGGGCCTGGAGCGAGACAAGATAAAACAGGAGCACATCGAAATTCTGCAGGCCATTGCGCGGTACAAAGAAATCCTTTCCAGCGAGCGGCTGGTTTTGAATATCATCAAGGACGAGTTGACCGAAATACAGGATGTATTCGGGGATGAACGCCGTACGATGATCGTTGCCGATACCCGGGAAATCAGCATCGAGGACATGATCGCCGAGGAAGATATGGTGGTCACCATTACCAAAAGCGGGTATATCAAGAGAAACCCGGTTACCCTTTACCAGCAGCAGAACCGGGGCGGCAAGGGAAAAACCGGTATGGGCACGAAAGACGAGGATTTTGTCGAACACCTTTTCGTGGCCTCCACCCATCATACGTTCCTGTTTTTTACCAACCAGGGGCGGGTGTACTGGTGCAAAGTCTATGATATTCCCGAGGGGGGGCGCTGGTCCCGGGGGAAAGCCATCGTCAACCTGCTTAATTTCCTGCCGGAGGAACATCTCACCACCGTTCTGGCCGTCCCACAGTTCACCCCTGGCCTGAATATTCTCATGTGCACCCGGAGCGGGGTGGTTAAGAAGACCGATATAATGGCTTTTTCCCGGCCGAGATCCGGCGGCATCATCGCGATACGGTTGGGCGAAGGGGACGAACTCATCGCTGCCCGCCTTTCCGACGGTACCCAGAACGTTTTTCTGTGCTCCCGGGATGGCAAGTCCATCCGTTTCCACGAAACCGATGTGCGCCCCAGCGGGCGTATATCCCGCGGCGTCCGGGGCATGACCCTTTCTCCCGGGGATGTGCTGGTTGGAATGGAGGTGATGGCGCACGGTGAGACGCTTTTCACGGCAACGGAAAACGGCTACGGCAAGCGCACCGCCATAGACGAATACCCGGTGCAGAAACGGGGCGGAAAAGGCGTTATAACGATCAAGACCAGCGAACGAAACGGCAAGGTGGTAACCATCCTGCTGGTCAGTGACGACGATGATATTATGCTCATGACCAGCTCCGGAAAAATTATCCGGATCGCCATCGGAAACATTTCTGTGATCAGCAGGAATACCCAGGGCGTAAAACTGGTCAACATGGAAGCAGACGAACGGCTGGTCAGCGCGGCGAGGCTTGCCGAGGCTGCAGACGACGCCATCGATACAGGTGAGGAAGAAAATGATATTCCCCCTTCCGGGGACATCGACACCACAGATTGATTTCGTTATTGACGGCTCCGCCGGAAGTGGCCGAACAAAAACAATGCATTATCGTTTCCGTTAGGTTTTTGTGGCCGGGCGGAAACCAGGTGGGCAGAAATGCTAAATATACAGAATCTGAAAATCGGTGTGGTCGGCGCCGGCAGTTGGGGAACCGCACTGGCGGACCTCCTTGCAGGCAAGGGGTACTGGGTCGATTTGTGGGCGTATGAACCCGAGGTTGCCGAAAGCATCAATTCGGGAAGGGAAAACAGGCTGTTTTTGCCTGAAATCATCCTTGAGAAAAAACTTCGTGCCTCCAATGACCTGGCGAAAGTGGTCGGTGGAAAGGACCTTGTGCTCATGGTCGTGCCGTCCCATGAGATGCGCCGCGTGGCGGGACTTGCGGCAAAGCACCTGCCGGAGGAAGCCGTCGTGGTCACCGCCTCAAAAGGGATCGAAAACAAAACGCATCTGACCATGACCGGCGTTCTCGGGGAGATCCTTCCTGGAAAAGGGCGGCTGGCCGTCCTTTCGGGGCCGAGCTTTGCCATTGAGGTCGCCCAGAGAATGCCGACGGTGGTGACGGCCGCGGCAGCGAATATTGATGTCGCAAACGATGTGCAGGCCGTTTTCGCCACGTCTTATTTCCGGGTATACACCAACAAGGACATGATCGGGGTCGAGCTGGGCGGGGCCGTTAAAAACGTTATCGCCATCGCATCCGGGATCGTTGACGGCCTGGGCCTGGGTTTGAACAGCCGGGCCGCGTTAATTACGCGTGGTCTGGCCGAAATCCGGCGGTTGGGTATTCGTCTGGGCGCAAATCCCCACACTTTCGCAGGGCTTGCGGGGGTGGGAGACCTGATGCTGACATGTACCGGAACCCTTTCCCGAAACCACACCGTGGGCAAAATGATCGGGGAAGGGAAAAAGCTGGGCGACATCCTGTCGGAAATGCGAATGGTTGCAGAAGGCGTAAAAACAGCCAAGTCGGTGTATAACCTGTCTGAAAAACTGGGCGTGGAAATGCCCATTGCGCATGCGGTGTATGCCGTGCTCTATGACGACCTTGATCCAAAAGCCGCAGTGTACCAATTGATGACCAGGAATCTGAAAAGCGAACTCGAAGACGTGGAATAGTACATCTTGCCAGAATGAATATCCGCTTTTGAATGTGAAACCTGCCAGGAATTTTCATGGACAAGAAAAACCGGCATAAATCCGAAGGCCATCGCCAGCGGTTGAGGGACCGGTTTCTCGCGGGCGGCCTGGAAGGGTTTCATGATTATGAAGTCATCGAATTGCTGCTGACCCTGTTTACCCCCCGTAAAGATTGTAAGGATGAAGCAAAGGCGCTTCTGAAACGGTTTAAGACGCTTCAGCAGGTGTTTGAAGCGCCCGTAAGCGAGCTGTGCGAAATCAAGGGCATCGGGCCCAAAAACGTATTCGGCCTTAAATTGATTCCTGCCGTTTCCAAGCGTTTTCTCGAGAAAAAAATTGTCCGCTCGGAAGCACTGAATAACGCGGAGGCCCTTTTTCACTTTCTGTATCATTCCATGTCGGCTATGGACCGCGAGTGTTTCAAGGTGCTTTTCCTGGATGCGAAAAACCGCGTCATGGCCGTGGAAACGATGTTTGAGGGGACTTTGACGGCAAGTTCGGTCTATCCCCGTGAAGTGGTGCGTGCAGCGCTCAACCACAAGGCGGCCGCGGTGATTTTCTCCCACAACCATCCCTCCGGCGATCCGGAGCCTTCCCATGCCGATATGGAGATAACCCGGCGCTTGGTGATGGCCTGCATGACATTGGGAATAACGGTCCATGAGCACCTGGTCGTGGGAGACGGCTGCTATTATTCCTTTGCAGATCACGGGCACATTGCCCGTATGCGCCGGCAGTTCGATCAGCTTGACTGAATCGGGGCTGTGGTGAAATTGGTTTCATCCGCGCCGATGTTGAGAACACCCGGATAGGGGAATATATATTGATTATCGATCGACATCCGGTTGTGCCGGTTTATATTTTTTACAGGAGAGTCCCCATGGAAAAGGAAAAACCGGAATGCTTCGGCATCCTGGAGACGGTATTCCCCCTGTCGCCGGACGGCCTCCGGCATTCCCCGGAAAAGTGCATGGCCTGCGGGGAAAAAACCCAATGCCTGAAAACCGCCATTGCAGGCGAAAACCGGGTGGTGGTGGAGGAGGAAAAGCTTGACAGGGTGTATCAGGCCGGGAGGATGTCTTTTCTGGAGCGATGGTCTAAAAAAAAGAGGCTGCACCACCGGCGCATGAAAAAACAATCGAGGAAGGAGTCATGAAAAATATCAAATCGATGAACCTGGAAGGGAAACGCGTACTGGTCAGGGTTGATTTCAACGTCCCGCTGGATGACCAGCAGAACATAACGGATGATACGCGCATACGTGAAGTTTTGCCCACGCTCAAATACGTACTGGATCACCGGGGCAGGTTGATTGTCATGTCTCACATGGGGCGCCCCAAGGGAAAGGTCGTCGAAAAATTGAGCCTCAAACCCGTGGCCATGCGGCTTGCCCGCCTGCTGCAGCAGGATGTGCCGCTTGCACCGGACAGTATCGGTCCGGAGGTTGAAAGCAGGGTCGCGGAGATGAAAAAGGGGGATGTCCTGCTGCTGGAAAATCTTCGTTTTCACGAAGGGGAAGAAAAAAACGACGCGGAATTTGCCTCCGGGCTCGCCGCCTTATGCGATGTGTACATCAACGATGCATTCGCGGTCAGTCACCGGGAGCATGCATCCGTATGCGCCATTGCGGCGCAAAAGCAGGAAACCGCCGCCGGCTTCCTGCTGATCAAGGAGCTCAAGTACTTTCAGGAAGCCATGGAAAATCCCCGGCGCCCCCTGGTGGCCATTGTCGGCGGCGCAAAGGTGTCAGGCAAGTTCAGCGCCCTTGAAAACATGCTGGCCCGCGTCAACAAGTTCATTATCGGCGGGGCCATGGCCAATACCTTTTTGAAGAGCATGGGCTATAATCTCGGCAAATCCATGGTGGAAGACGACCTTGTCGAGGCCGCCGGCCGGCTCCGGCAGCGGGCCATAGAAGAAGGCATCAAGTTTTATCTCCCTGTTGATGCGGTAGTGGCGCAGGAGTTGGATCCGAAGGCGGAGACCAAGATCGTCCCTTTCCAGGAGATTCCCGACGGCTGGATGGCCCTGGATATCGGACCGGCGACCTCCACGCTGTTTGACGAAGCCCTCTACAATGCAAAGACCATTGTCTGGAACGGCCCCATGGGGGTTTTCGAAATGGACGCCTATAGCCGCGGAACGCTGTCCATGGTATACAGCGTTGCGGATTCCTATGCATTGTCCATTGTTGGCGGCGGGGATACGGACGTGGCGGTCCACAGCAGCGGGCAGAAAGACCGGATCTCATACATATCCACCGGCGGCGGCGCGTTTTTGAGGCTGCTGGAAGGCAAGCCCCTCCCGGGAGTGGAAGCCCTCGGCGGACCGGTTTTTGAGGAATGATGCAGGGAGGCGCACTGTCCGTCATTTCTCCGAGCCAGTGAAATATAATTATTTGACAATGTTATGAAAAAATGATACAAAAATTAAATGCGGGGTGGTAGAAGCAGGAGCTTTTCAATCGTAATTGCTTGTCTTTTGATATGAAAAATCAGACCCGAAAGGCAGGCCAAAGGAGGGAAAATATTGTACTGGCGTTCCCGGGAATCACTCAGCCTGGAAAATCGACAAAGGCGATCCTATTACGAACTGTTGCGGGATGACCTTGACCAGTTCATCCTGGCGCATGCGTTAACCGAGACGTATGAGAATTTCAAGCAGAACGATACGCCTTATCCCTTCATCGAGAGAAAGGAACTGAAGCCCCGCGCCCGCATTCCCAAGCTGGAATATGATTTTCACAATGCGTTCCTCGTTATTTTTGTGGAAGAAACCATCCCCCAGGAGCACAAGAAATACATTCGGTTTTTTGACTCGAACCGTACCACCAAGACCAACCTGATGCGTTCAAAGACCCTTTCGTTGGGCCCCGATTATGATCGCACCCAGAAATACCTGGAAAGTATACACTTCTATAATTTTCTGACGGAACTGCTCCCGGTCGATTACGCCCTTTTGATCCAGCGGGACAGAAATCAACCCAAAAACAGGCACCGGTATTGCCTTTCCCACTTTCATGTCCGGATAGACTGGCCCATCACGGAAGCCGCCGAGGACCTGGCCCGTTTTTTGCGCTACATATCCAAGGATGTCTATGAAAAAGGGGAAAAGTACGCCCAGGACGTCCAGAAAAAGTTTTTTGAATTCTACGGACTGCCCGAAATGATCGGGGGGCGGAGGACCGCGGCGGCGGTTGCGGCCCAGTATCTCCGGAGGCTTCCGTTTGTTTCCACGGTGTATGTATCGAGCAGTGAATCGCGATCCCTGTACCGCTACTCTGAACAGGGCATTTCCAAGAGCGTGCTGATGAAACTCAGCAAAAGCGAGATGGACGAAATTGCGGAGCGCCACGAACTGACCCTGAAGGAGCTGAAAAATTACTTCATGCTCGACAAGGCCAATAAGGGCAGCGGTGTGTTTTTGTTCAAGGTCATATACGAGCAGACGTCCGCGGCAAGGCCGCCCGAAGACAGCAAGCTGAGAGAGCTGAAGCCCGAACTTTTCTGGCTGACGGTGAAGAACCAGTACATTCTGCCCTTGCCGGGCGTATGGGAATACCCCCCCCTGAAATGCAACCTCATTTATTCCTGATTGTTACAACAGCTTGAGCATGGCGATTTCATCGCAGTCCGGGAATTTGACGCAATGGAGGCAGTCGGACCAGATTTTTATGGGCAATTCGGCCTTGTCGATCTCGATAAACCCGAATTGTTTAAAAAAATCCGGCTTGTAGGTAAGGGTAAAAAGCTTCTTGATCTTGTATTCACGCGTTTCTTCAAAAGCGGTTTTAAGAAGCTGCGTTCCGATCTTTTCCCGGAGATAGTCCTGGTGGACGGCTAGAGACCGTATTTCCGCCAGATCCACCCAGCAGAACTGGAGGGCGCAGCAGCCGATAATCCCGTTCCCATCCGGCGATTCGTATACGAGAAAGTCGCGGACATGGTCGTATAGCTGGCTCAGGGGTCTGGCAAGCAGTTCCCCCTTTTCCCCGTAGTATTTCAGGAGCAAATAAATCTGCCGAATATCTTCTATGGTGGCTTTCCGAATCATATAGGGCCTCTTTAGACGGTAATGCGCTTGAAATCAAGTTTTTATTCGGGCACTTCGCTTTTTCTGAAACGGGCGGCAACGCCGCCGCTCCCGTGCACGCGCTTTCCCGTAGCCGGATCGATCCGGATTTCCACGACATCGTCCGGAAAGTCGAAAAACGTGATCGGCTGATCTTTCAAGGCTTCCGCCATAAATTGTTTCCATATGGGAAGTGCCGCCCGCCCCCCGGTTTCGTAAGGCCCCAGGGGCGTGGAATCGTCCCGTCCGGTCCAGACGCCGGCGGCGATATCCGGGGAAAAACCGATGAATAAAGCATCGCGATAGGAACTGGTGGTCCCTGTTTTCCCGGCGACGACCCGCCCGATGTCGCGGGCTTTCCTCCCTGTTCCTTCGGTGACGACGCCCCGTAAGACGTCTGTTATTACAGCCGCGCCGGCGCGGGACATTACGAATTGTTTTTCACCGGGATTTTTCCAGGCAGTCCGTCCATCCGGCGTTGTTGCCATGATCGCGCCGTGCGGTTCTGCATGGGTTCCCCGGTTGGGGAATACCGTATAAGCGGAGGTCAGCTCCAGAAGCGTCACCTCGAAAGCGCCCAGGGCGAGAGAGGGGTAGGGGGACATGGGGGAAGTGATGCCGCAGGCGCCTGCAAAATCGATTACCGCAGACGGTCCTACCTGCTGGAGCAACCTTGCCGACGGGATGTTTTTTGAATCCGCCAGGGATTTTCTAAGGGTGATTTCCCCCTCGTAGGTTTCAGAAAAATTCCGGGGCTGCCATCCGTTGTAAGATACCGGAGCGTCGAGCAAAAGCGAGGACTGGCTGAATCCCTGTTCGACAGCATAGGCATAAAGGATCGGCTTGAAAGCCGATCCGGGCTGACGCCGTGCGTCCGTCGCCCGATTGAAACGGCTTTCATGGTAGTCGCGCCCCCCGGTCATAGCAAGAATGCCCCCTGTCTGGACATCGATTGCCACAAGCGCCCCCTGGGGGTCCGGATCGGGTATCCCGTTTGCCGCCATTCGGTTGGCAAGGCTGTCGAGCCCTGTTTCAAGCGCCTTTTCCGCCGCTTCCTGCATGCGGTAGGACAATGTGGTGCGAATCGTCAGGCCTCCCTTGTAAAGAGCGGATGAACCGACGGCCGCTTCCATCTCCCGGATGATGAAATCGACAAAATACGGCGCCTTTCTGGCATTGCTGGTTCGGGAAGGCGGGTTGTACGGCGTTTTTACCGCCTTTTCATACGCATCCGTATTGATCGCACCCGTTTCGCG
This sequence comes from Desulfobacteraceae bacterium, assembly GCA_011389935.1. GTDB lineage: Bacteria > Desulfobacterota > Desulfobacteria > Desulfobacterales > Desulfosalsimonadaceae > B1SED10-16. The sequence continues at coordinate 35,011 of JAABTJ010000007.1, read as the reverse complement.
CATCTGCGCCAACACGAGATTGCGCCGTTTGACCGCAAGTTCGGGATTGACCAGGGGGGAATAGGCCGAAGGCGCCTTGGGCATGGCAGCCAGCAATGCGGATTCGCTGAGATTCAAATCCGCCGCGGATTTTTCGAAATATCGCTTTGCGGCCATCTGAACACCGTAGGCTCCGGATCCAAAATATACCTGGTTGAGGTAGCGTTCCAGGATTTCATCCTTGGTGTATCGCCTTTCAAGCTGAAACGCCAGAAATGCCTCTCGCAGCTTTCTCTGCAGGGATTTTTCCGGCGTCAGGAAAAGCGTCTTGGACAGTTGCTGGGTCAAGGTGCTTGCCCCTTCCACGTACCCGCCGGAGCGTATATTGTTAATGATCGCCCGGCCAATTCCCTTGAGATCAATTCCGCTGTGCTGGTAAAATTGCCGGTCCTCGGTTGTTAAGAGGGCCGTCTGGAGGGTATCGGGCATATCGTCTAAAGGTATGGGATCCCGTTTTTCAATGTGCAGTTCTGCAAGCAGAACACTATCGGAAGAATAAATCCTGGAAACCGCCGAAGGGGAATAACTTTCCAGCATGCGGATCTGGGGAAGGTCCCGGGTAAGGCCGATAACGGCGCCCGTAATCCCTCCGGATACCGCGGCAATAAAGACAATGGCGCTGATTGTAAGAACTTTTCCCATTTTCATAGAAACACCGTTTCCGGCGTTTTTCTCCTTGACAGATTCAAGCCGGATGATGTAGTTTTTGACCAAATTTTTGATGTTTTGAAGGCGCGTAGCTCAGTGGTAGAGCGCTACCCCGACACGGTAGAAGTCATCAGTTCAAGTCTGATCGCGCCTACCAGAAAATGCAAGGGTTTACAGGAAGCCTTACCTGTAAACCCTTTTTTTATGGAATGCAAAAAAAATTTGCGGACGTACACCGCATCTTTATCCGATTGTAAATGAAATACGCCCGCAGGATCAACCGAATTTTATGAAAAGATCCGCCATGGACGGGAAGGATAAGGATTCTTCCCCCACGGGATGCGTTTGCCGCTTCAATCAGGGGAGCAGCTTCATCGATTCCCTTATGAATGCCGGCAGATCACCCGGTTGCCGGCTGGAGACCAGGTTTCTGTCGACCACCACTTCCGCATCCTGAAAATCGGCCCCGGCATTTTTGATGTCCTGGATGATCGATTTGTAGCCGGTTACTTTCCGGCCGCGCAGGACGTCCGCGGTGATCAGGAGCTGGGGGCCGTGGCAGATGGAGAAAACCGGTTTCCCGGATGCCATGAACTCCTTTACAAAGGCCACGGGCGCATCAAAGGCGCGCAGGTTGTCCGGGGAAAATCCGCCGGGTATCAGGAGTGCGTCAAAATCCTTTTGGGAAACATCGGTAACCGCCTTGTCAATGGTCACCGGCGTATTTTTCTTTTTCCCCTTTACGACGGCTCCTGCCTCAAGCCCGACATTGATCGTCTCATGCCCGGCTGTTGTAAAGGCATCAACAGGCTCTGTATATTCCGAATCTTCGAAGTAATCCGTGATAATGACGGCAATTTTGCTCATGCTGTACCTCCGCTTGTTTGAATTTCGTTTTTTCGGGATCGAAATCGCAATCGAAATCGAAATCGGTTTTTTCCAAATCCACAGAACACAAAATCTTCTTTTTAAAATACGGCAAGCACCAGGCTTTTCGTGACCAAGTGACCTATTCTTTTTTTTGATTGCGATTATCGAACAAAAAGGTTGGGCCGAAAGACAATTTTAAGATAGGTTCTAGTCAATAACAATAGGCATGCAAGGGCAATATTGCCAGCGACAATCGTATGGATTGTGCCGGATCGTGCGGTCGGGTACCATATGGATACACGGATTGCAAAGAACTTAAAACGCCTTTTGGCATCCAAGCATGATTTGATTGCTGGTGTAGGTGTAGGCCGGAAGATTCGAGTCGTTATCCGTTCGGTCGTATTGTGCAAAAATATCAACGGTTCCGGTAACCTGGTATTCCGCCCGTAAGGAGAAAGCAATGCGGTCATCCTCGCGCTTTATCCGGATCACCTGGCCGTCGGCGGGGTCGATCTGCACGTTGGCGTCCGGATACATGCTCCTGCGAAACTCCCCCCGAAGGGTGACGGTCCAGTTTTTAGCAACCGGATAATCAATTCCGGCATAGATCTTGTGGCGAAGAGGGGAATAGCTGAAAAATTCGCCTTCCATTCGCAGATCCCGGCGGTTGTTGTATTCAAATTCATATCCGGTGGTAAGCTTCAGGACGCTTACGGGTCCGTTGATTTCTGCGGTTGTGCGGTTTCTCACGCCGGTCAGGTATGTGTAGGTATTATCGGCCTCGACCCAGCCAAAGGTGTTGGCGAGCCGCAGCCGAAAGTCTTTACGGTAGTGGTCAAGGAGCAATTGAAGCGCGGGCGTGGCCGCGTAAAAATGATCTTCCACAAAATCCGCGTTGACGGCAACCCCTGCACGGGTGCGCCATGCATCGTATCGGTTGTCTTTGCTTATACCGGTGAACAGCGTGCCGTAGCTGAATTCCCTTTCCTGGGCGTAAAGACGGGCATACACTCCTGCATCGATGCGGACACCGTCATCGTAGTTGCCCTTCAGATATCTGCCGCCAAAACCGTAAAGATCGGTAAACACATCGCTTTCTTTGCTGATCCGGTTCAGGGAGTTGTCCGGCGCCAGCACCGCATTGTCATCGTAGCCCACGGATGCCGAAAGCAATCCATACCAGTCGCGGACGGCAGCGTCGTCTGCAGCGGCCTGTTCCAGCACCTGAAGCTTCTGCGCCGCCCGCTGCCTGATCCGGGAGGTGTCGCCGGCTGCGGCAAACGCCCCGTTATAATGATTTATTGCGGCTTTCCGGTCCCCCCTTGCCTCGGCTGTCAGCCCCAGGTTGTACAAGGCCAGGGGCCTCCATTCCGAATAGTCCGCCAGTTTTTGGAACTCTTTTCCGGCAGCCTCGTATTGGCCGGTTTTGTAGTAGGCCGCACCGATATTGTACCGAAGGTTCGGCGTATCGATCCCTTCGCTTTGGGCCCGTTTAAAGAATGTCAGCGCTTCTTTGTATTTCCCTTCCTGAAACGCGTCCACACCGGCCTGGTACCAATCGGGTGCAGTGGCTGCCGCCATTGCCGGTACAAGCAGGATCAGCAGCAGCAGCCAATGCCTTTTTCGGATTCGCATTCGTTTTTACCGGTTGTTCCTGAAAGGTTTCGATACACCCGGATTCCCGGCTTCCGGTATTTCCGGTCTTTCCGGCTGTTCCGGTCTGTCGGGTATCTCGGGCCGTTCCGGCATATCGGGCCGTTCCGGACGATCGGGCCGATCCGGACGATCGGGCCGATCCGGTCTGTCCGGGCGTGCCGCCCGGTCTCTGACCTGTTCCCCAATGTTTCCCTCTCTGGCTTCCCGGGCCCTTTCCAGGCCGAATTCCCGGGTTTTTTCCCGGTTTCTTTCCCGGGCCTGGTTGGCTGTTTCCAGGCCATATTGAGACCTTTCAACGGCTCTATCCGATGCATTTTCCGGGAGCGCAATGATTTTGTCGACGGCTTCCGGCCTGTCATCCGCGTCAAGCACGGTTATTGTATCATCCCCTTCAATGCCGGGTTGCTCCTGGGCAAAAACCGGGGCGGCGAGAAAAAGCCCGATCACTATTGTAAATACAATTTGCATCAAGCCCTTGTTTTTCATCCTGACCTCCTTATCGCGTTAACTGGTAATGGTTGTTTGGGGTTCGTGTTCTTTTTCCGCCCGAACCGGGATACGGACCTGCTGCTCATTGCCGTTGTAGCGGTAGCGGATGTTCACGTATCCCTCCGCGTCATCGTCGAAAACGAGGGGCAGTTCCAGCAGGTTTCTGCCCTGCGTCAGCTCCGTCTGCCACGTTAGCTGCCGGTGACCGGGAAAATTTTTCAACGCGACATTTTCCGTCAGGTCTATTGCCAGTGTCGCGTTTTGTCTGGATTGACGTGTTTCAATCATGACACGAACGGTTTTTTCCATGCGGCCGGGCGCGGTGAGTCCGGCATTGGGTGCGAGGCCGGGACGGCCGGCAAAATCCGGCAAACCCCTTGTAAAAACCAGTCCCGCGGCGAGAATCAGCATGGCAGCGGCGGATATGCCAACCAATGATTTTATCCGCTTCATCCGGTTCATTTTTACGGCGTTTTGGATCGCCCGGGCGGCAAAGTCGGCGCGCGGCTCCGGAACCGGCATTTCCCTGAGTTCACGCGTCAATACCGCATCGGTATACAGGCTTCGGCACAAATCGCAATGACGTATGTGCTGGACAACGGCCTCATCATGCGTCAGCAGGGGCTTGTCGTGGCGTATTTCGTCGTTGATCCGTTGTCTTATATCTGAACAGTTCATTGAATTTTTCTCCGAGACCCTTTCATGGCGGGGAAACAAAACCTCCCGGCGGCTTTCCGCCGGTTTCAACGCTGTCGCACCACTCCTTTCCTGGGAGCCCCGTCCCCAACAGGGCTCCCAAAATGTGTCCAGGATCGTTAAATGGAGTGTTTGTGTTCCTGCCTATTGATAAAGACGTTGCCCGGTAAAAAACGGGGTCACATTTTCAAATATTTTTTCAGGCGTGCCTTGGCCCGCCGAAGCTGCGTTTTGATCGTTTCTGCCGGCGCATTATAAATGGCAGCGATTTCCTTAAGGGTATACCCTTCCGCCAGGTGCATCACCACGACCGAACGGTGCTGCGGGTCCAGTATATTGAGCGCGTCCTGGAGCTTCTCCCGGATTTGCGCGATTTCCGCCATTTTTTCCGGGTTGTCCGAAGATGCTTTCACGGTTTCAATTTCCTCCTGGAATCCCCCAAGGCGGCCTTCGGGGCGCCTTGCAATCTTGCGCAACTCATCTACAAAGAGCCGGTACAACGCCTTTTTCAGCCAGGGACCCAGCGCTTCAATTGTTTGCATTTCATCGGTTTTTGGATAGAGCTTGACCAGAAGCTCCTGGACGAGGTCTTCCGCCTTGTCTCCGCTGCCCGTAAGCCGGTAGGCGGTTTTATAAAGGGCGGGTATGTGCGGCGTAAGAAGTGCTTCAAAAATCTCTGCTTGTGCAGTCGGTCTTTTCATGGACATCCGTGTATCAAAGAGGATTTACTCAATTTTTGAACCGGCCCTGGCATAGGCACAGTAAGATGTCATAATGGTAATGGCGTTTGCGTGAAAAAGCCAGCATTGTCCGCACATATGGCTTTGGCATGGGATTTCGACTGAAAAAAGGTTCTTTGGGCCGCGAGGTATTTTTTTGATATTCAGCAGTTCCCTTGCATGGTATACAGAATGCCAATAGCATTATTGCGTTGATGATGGCATATACCCATTGATCGAATCGGGAATTTACATTCGGGGGCGGGCATGACAACAGGGGGCGGGGCGGATAATCGTCAGGAGATGCTGGTTGGGGTCTTCAGGGACAAGCCTGAAATGGTCATCGATCTTCCCGAATGGATGCTTTCGGAAAAAGAGGCGGAAAGCTACCGCACCATGGAGGCCCTTGCGATTGTGGAAATTGCCGGGCGGGACAGCGTTGCGGCGGCCGTACGCGCTGTGTCAGAAAACGGCTACAAAAATCTGCTGCCCGTGTATGCGTACACCGGCACGGATATCGGGGCGTGGGGAAGCGTCGAAGAGGCGGTGCGCAGGCTTTCATGGCGCTTGCCCTCCGTACGGGTTCACCCCCTTCTGGTTGTCGGCTCCCCGGGATTCTGGCGTGCCATCAATGGTCGGTTTATCAGCGATTTGATTGCGGTTTACGGGCACTACACCCCGTGCACGGGATGTCACCTGTACCTCCACGCCATACGGCTGCCATTGGCCCGCAGGCTTGGCAATGTGCCTGTCATCGCGGGAGAGCGAAAATCTCACAGCGGAACGGTAAAGGTGAACCAGGTGGCCGGGGCGCTTGATTTTTACAGGCATTTTGCAGAGACGTTCAGTGTGCAGCTGGCGTTGCCCCTGGCGGATATTATCGAGGGCGGTGCGATCGAGGAGATTCTTGAAATGCCGTGGAAACGCGGCGAGGATCAGCTCGGATGCTGCCTTTCAGGAAATTACAAGGGCGTTGGCGGCGGGCTCGGTGTGGATGCTGCCGGGGTGATCCGATTTTTCAACGAGTTTGCCGGCCCCGCAGCCCGGCGGATCATCGGTGAATACATGGAAAACCGGGTGCCGGACCATGAGGCGGTTGCCAAGCATGCAATGGCCCGGTGCATAAAAGGGGAATAGCCTGTCATGTACGAGGCGCGCAAGATAAAGGTCATCCTGGTACTTCTTGACGGTTTGGGGGATCGCACATATGCCGAGCTCGGCAACCGTACGCCGCTGGCAGCAGCGGACACGCCGAACCTGGACCGGATATCGGCAATGGGGAGCAACGGCCTTTTTCATGCTGCAGCACCGGGGATGTGTCTGCCCAGTGAAACAGCCCATTTTCTGATGTTTGGCTATGACATGGCAATGTTTTCCGGCAGGGGTCTGCTGGAGGCGGCAGGCGAGGGCGTTCCGTTTGCCGACAAAGACGTGCTTGTCCTGGCCCATCTTTGCCGGGTGGCTTTTTCCGGCGGCGGGGTTCCCCGCCTGGAATACGGCCGGGATACGATCAAGGGGACCCGGGAGCGATTGAACCGTTTTTATGGCAGGCTCACCCCGTACGAGCATGGCGGGATTTTGTTCGAACTGCACCATACCCATACCAATGACGGCATCCTGGTGGTAAAAGGGGATGTGTCTCCCGATATTTCCGATTCGGATCCCATCATCGCAGGCGCCCCCATCGGACGAATCGTCCCCCTTGCCGAAAGCGTCGCCCCGGAGCGTGCGGCAAAAACCGCGGCGGCAATGAATCACTACCTGTCGTGGTGCCATCATCAGTTGAAAGGGATGCCATCCATTGCAAGCGGCAAACCCCCTGAAAACCGGCCCAATTTTCTGGTGACCCAGCGGGCGGGGCGCAGGATTGCCGTAGAACCGTTTTCCCGGAAATGGGGGTTTGCCCCGGCCATGATCGCTTCCAGCGGCGTGTACCGGGGAATTGCCATGGAATTGGGGTTTGACTTTACAGGGGCCGAGGACACGGCGTCTCCGGGAGATGACCTGGCGGAGCGCATTCAAACGGCAATCAATGACGAGCACCACGATTTTATTCATGTGCACACCAAGGTGCCCGACGAGAGATCCCATAACGGCGATCCGCTATTGAAAACAACGGCAATCGCCGAGCTGGATGGTGGATTTGCCGGACTTTTGGATATCCTTGGCAAGCGGGATGACCTGCTGGCCGTGATTACGGCGGATCACAGCACACCTTCCCGGTCCGGGCTGGTTCATTCGGGTGAAACCGTGCCGTTGATAATGGCGGGCAAGGCGATCCGCACCGACAGGGTCAGCCGGTTCGACGAAATTTCAGCGGCATCGGGCAGCCTGGGTTTTCTACAGGGTGCGCAGTTGATGCACATGATCCTCAATTGCACGGACCGGGCCGTTCTGGACGGTCTGCGGCTGGGAGGGGACCGGCGTCCTTACATGCAAACGGAATATCCGCCTTTCATCGTCAATCCGGCAGTAGAAGCCGATCGGAAATAATGGCAATACGTCCGCGGGGGTTAAATGCCGTCGATTTTTTCAGAGACTCCCCCCATCTTTTCCAGCAGGGCCTGCGGATCGATGGCCTGGCCGCCTTCCAGGTAGTGCTGTGACAGGGCGATGTAAGCCAGCACGCCGGCTTTTATCCGGTCTTCCTGTCCTTCTTTTCCCGGGTTTATGCGGGCGGGCAGGCCGGCGGCAAAGGATCCCGGCGGCACCTGTGTGCCTTCTCTAACCACCGCCCCGGCGGCAACGATGCTCCCCCGGCCGATGACCGCCCCGTCCAGTACGGTCGCGTTCATGCCGATCATGCAGTAATCCTCGACGGTGCATCCGTGGAGGACGGCCCCGTGTCCGACCGTTACAAAATCGCCGACCGTTACGCGGTTTGCCGGCGTGGAGTGAAGCACGCAGCCGTCCTGTATGCTGGTGCAGCGCCCGATGGTAATGGGAGAAAAATCCCCCCGCACCGAGGCGGCGGGCCACAGGCTGGAATATTCCCCGATTTTCACATCCCCCATACGGGAAGCGGTTTCATGGATATATACGGTTTCCGGTATTCGGGCCATGGGTGAGGTCCTTTATATACACAGATCGTTTCCGGTTTGGCTACTCGATGCGAGCCGCCTGCGGTCTAATCGATGGCAATGATCCATTCGCAGGAAATGTCATCGGGCGTATCAGCCGGTTTTTCATCCGGCGGCGTGAAAACGCGGGTTACAACGGCCGATGGATCGATACGGGTGAAAAACCCTTTTCTGAGCCTGAAGCCGCTATCCCCGCAGGCATAGTGGCCCAACCCCCATTTTTTCGCCGCTTTCTGGGCGGTACACCCCGATGTTCGCATTCTGAGTCTCGTATCGGAGAGCTTTTCAAGCTTTATATCTTCAAAGGCGAACCAGTGGGAATGCCTGAGAAACGCCGTCAGCCGATCAATGCCGTCGACCGGTTCGGTGATGGTTTTTTCCAGGCGTTTCGCCTGGTATGCGCCGAATTGTTCGGAGAGAACCCGGAACGTTTCGTTGTCCGCTTTTTCCGGGCAGTGGGTTTTTACCCAGCCTTCCATGAGAAACCACATGTAGTTGAAACTGTAGAGCAGTTCCCGCATGACGGCGTATGTTTCTTCCTTGTTCCATTTTTCGACGTCAAACATCCTTGTTCTCCAATGGTTGTCAAGGGGTTTCCGGTATCGATCCCCGGGGCGGATCACTCCCCTTTCCGGATCCGGTCATACGGGAATTACACCACGATGATATCCTCGCGGAACGTGCCGAGCTGTTCCAAACCGTTTTCCCGTACAACGTGCGTATTTTCGACGCCCACGACGCCCTTGCCCGGAAATATGGCCTTGGGCTCCAGCGCAATGACCATGTCCTTTTCAAGGGGCATTTTCTGCCCTTTGGCCAGGATGGGAAATTCGTCCACTTCAAGGCCGACGCCGTGGCCGATAAATCGGATGCGCTGGTTTCCCACGCCCATGAAATAGTCGGCCAGGCCATGGGACTGTGCTTTTGCAAGGGCAAGGTCATACAGGTCTCCCGTGAGTGCACCGGGCACGGCAGCGGCTTTGATGGTGTTCTGGATATCGAGCATTGCCCTGTGGGCATCGATCAGGAACTCCGGCAGTTCTCCGATGGAAAAAATGCGCGTATGGTCGGACAAATAGCCATCCAGGGCGAATACGACGTCCACCAGTATGGGTTCGTTGCGCCGGATGGGATTCATGCTGGGGCCCTGGGCGATGGACGGGTTGATTCCGATGCCGCCGGTAGGGGAAGCCAGGTAGCTGGGGGTTGCCGCAGCCGGTCCCGCCATAACATGCCCGTAGAACAATTCCGCGCCGAACAGCCGCATGCGGGTGATGCCCTGGTGCCCCCACCTCCTTGCTGTTGCCTCGATAAGGCCCGCCAGTTCGATTTCCGTCATGCCTTCCCGGAGGATAGCGGGGACTTCCGCCGCAAGCCGGTCCGACAAGGATGCGGATTTCCGGATGAGATCGATTTCATATTCCGACTTGACGCTTCGGATCATGCGGATAATGGTGCTTATATCGACCAGTTCGGTATTGTCCAGAAGACGCTGGAAACTGAAATACTGGTTCGCCGGAAGCACATCGAGCTCCATGCCCATTTTTCCGGGCAGGGAAATCCCGTGTTCCTGAAGTATGCCGGGAATCTCCCGGGGGCTTACAAAGGGGACCACCCGGGACAGGGCGGATTCGGTTTTTGCCCGTTCAAGATCCTTTCGCACCATCAGTACAGGATCTCCTGCAGCCGGGATGTAGAGGCTGGCCTGCTGGCTGGTGCCGCTGAAATAGAACAAGTCGGCATTCTGAAGGATCAGGGCGCCGTCGATATTTTTTTCAGCAAGGTGCTTCTGAAGTTTTTTCGTGCGCGCCTGCAGCTCGGCAAGGGGCGTGTAGCGCGGGGCGTTTTCCATGGCGGGTATCCTTTCATGAAATTGGTATCTGATGGTGCAATGTACGGCGCCATTAAAAGAAATATGGCATGAATTGCCGCATGGTTCAAGCCGCAAATCCCTTTTGCCTTATTGGTGGATAACCACCGTGGCGGCCGGATCAAACGGATTTGTGCGCATTTCAAGGGAATAGAGGTAAGGGTATTCCTCCTTGAGATGGCGAAGGTGGGAGAACCACTCGGCAAGCAGTTTGAGATAGGCGCGTTTGGCGTCATTCTTCAGATGGCGGATATCGCTTTGGGGAAGCGCCTGCAGATCCTCTCTGCGGGACAGTTCATCGGCAAGATGAAGCGTGGCCCAGAGCATGTTGCTGAAGGATTCGTGTTCCAGCAGGGTGGGGTTGCCGAGCATGAGCATCAGGTAGGAGCGCTTCTCCAAAAGCAGGTTTTTCAGCCGGGCAAGCGATTCCGGGTCCACCTCCATTTCAACGTCGATCCGGTCAAGCGCCTTGCAGGCTTTGTCAAAATCTTTTTTGGACCAGTTCTTCTGAACAGATATTCCTTCGGATTGCCCCGGTGTTATGGCCGCTTTGTTTTTCAATATCCGCAAAAGGTCGTTGCCCATTTCGCTGAAAAATGCGCCCGACAGCATGTTCATCTTTTTTCTGCGCATGCCGCGTTCATGAACGTTCAGGAGTCTGTGGAGGATCATGGAGATAAACAGCACTTCCAGGGGGACAAAGGCGATTTTTTTGCCCAAAAAAGACAAAAGCGGGGAGACCTCGCCAAATACAAGGTAATGCAGAAAGTGCAACCCGGCAGCGAGAATGATCAGTCCGATGCCGAAAACAATTTCCCAGCGGATGGTGTTTTTCATAAAACCTCTTTATTCGGTCAATACTTCCGAGTTCAGATCCCGCAGGATCTCTATTTCCAGGTTATCGGGGGATATTTCGGTGATGTTTATGCCGAAGCGGCCGTAGGACTGTTTCAGCAGGAGGTCTGTCAGCTCGTCTGTCGTTCCCTTGTAATCCACCCACAGCGTTGCCTTGTCCATGGACAGCTGCGTGGTTTGGACCGATGCGATCCCTTTTGCATCGGAAAGGATTCTGCGGAACTGCTCAAGGTCGGGGAGAATGTCGCCGCCGAAAATCGAAACGAAAATGCCGCCGGAGGGGACTTCTTTCTGGTACCACAAGGTATCGATCCGGGAGGTCAGTTGTATTCCGGCCTGGTATGCGGCATCGGCCATGGCATTGGCGGAAGCAGCGTCCGGATCCTTGCCTATGGCAACCATCTCCTGTCGTACCGTGGTTAATGTCCGTCCGGTCTGTGTATCGATAACCCGCAGGTGGATATTGCCTTTATAGGTTCCCGCCTCATTGCCGATGCGGTTTTCTCCCGCTGCAGCTTCCGCCGTGCCCACCACGACCAGGTGGGCGCCCAGGTGTCTGGCAAAGATGGCGGCTTCATAGTCTGCGGGCGTAGCTGTAAGCGAAAGTCCGTGAAGGGGGAGGGGAATGTTCCCCATAAAACGTTGCGGGTCTATCACCGGAAACCCTTCATTCAGAAAAATGCCGGCCAGCGGGGGAGTGGCCGTATCCGGTTCGGCTGAGGGAAAGGTGTTTTCCCACCAGTACCGGTAATTCATATCGCCCATATGTTTTTCCGCCACCATGAACAGTATCGTTGGCAATTTCTGCGGCCGTGTCTGGAGTCCGGCCGAAGAAAGGGCTTCCCGGAGCTGCTCCGTCAGCACCGTGGCACGCACCAGGACGCGATAGGAGCGGTCTTCCTGCAATTCCCGTAAAATGCGGTAATCCTGAACAAACTGCCCTGGATTTTCATAGAGCGTCCGGCTGACGGTTTCAAAATCATCTTTGACCTGGTCTTCGGAAAGAATCTCCATGGCGGCTTTCTGGACGGCGAAGCGGATGCTTTCCGCAAGCGCGGCGCTTCTCGCATCGCTTATATTGCCGTAGATCCGGCTGTAGCCGGTAGAAACGACGGTATTGGTGTCTGTCGCTTTTTGTGCAAGGGAATCTGCGGCAAGCCATGGCGTAAGCGCCAGCAGCAATATCGCCGCAACCGTTTTCCCGCAAGTGGTAAGCAGGGCTGTTTTTTTCATAATGTCATTCCTTGTATGTCACGCCCTTCGATGCAATGCATAGTCCGCAATCATTTCCAGGGTTTTTCTTGCCTCGGATGGCGCAAACATTTCCAGCTTCGCCTTTGCCTCCCGGACATGAGCGGCGGCAATGTTTTTTGCGTAATCGATGCCTCCGTATTGGTCGAGAAGCCCGAGCAGGATGTCAAACTCGTCTTTGGTGAAGTCCGCATTGGCGACGATGGCTTCCATGCGCGACCGGTCGGCGGGGGAGGCTTCCCGCAGCGTGTGGATCACCGGCAGGGTCAGTTTTCCCTCCCGGAGATCCGCCCCCACGGTTTTGCCCAGCTCCTTTGTATCCGCCGTATAGTCCAGTATATCGTCGGCAATCTGGAAAACCAGGCCCAGGTGATCCCCGTAGCTTGTCAGGGCCTCCTCCGCAGCGGCGGAAGCGTTCGCCAGAATCGCCCCTGTTTTGCATGCCCCCTGGATCAGGACGCCGGTTTTTCGACGGATAACATCCATGTATTCCTCCTCGGAAAAGGAGACATCCCCTTTTTTGATCAGCTGCTGGATCTCCCCCTGGGAAATTTCCTCCGTCATGCCTGATACCACTTTTATGATGCGCATGCTTTCGGATTCGGCCGCGATATTGAGCGCGCGGGCAAGGAGAAAGTCTCCGGTCAGTACCGTAACGGGCGCGCCGTAGACGGAATGGGCCACCGGTTTTCCGCGGCGCACGCTTGCCCCGTCGATGACATCGTCATGGAGGAGGGTGGCGGTATGGAGAAACTCGAATATGGAGGCGAATTTCGTGAGGAATGCGTCTTCGTGTCCGCAGATTCTTGCGCTAAGAACAATCAAAAGGGGGCGAAGGCGCTTTCCCCCGGCAAACATGAGGTGCCCCGCGGTTTCTTTTACGAGATCCAGGTGAGGGGTCAGGTTGTCTTTCAGTGCGACCTCTATTTTTTCGAGGTCGGGTGCAACCATGGACAAAAGCTTCTTTTTGATCCCGGTCATGCCGGTACTCCTTCAAGATCGTATTCGGTTGCATCGGTGATGCGGACGTTTAGAAACTGCCCGACGGAGGCGTTATCCGTGTAAATAACCGTAATGCCGTCCACTTCCGGGGCCTGGAACATGGTGCGCCCGATAAAGCTGCCGTCTTTCTGGTCTTCTTCCACGAGAACGGAAAATTCCCGGCCGATGAGGGTTTCATTTTTGCCTGAGGATATCTCCGCCTGCAGGGCCATCAGCCGGTCCATCCGGGCGTTCGCTACTTCCGCCGGAACGTGGTCTGACAGTCCGTGAGAGGCAAGATCCTCCGCGTCCGAATAGACAAAGGCCCCCAGGTGATCAAAGCCGATCCTTTGAACAAAATCGCACAACCGGGAAAAATCGTCTTCCGTTTCACCGGGAAACCCTGTTATTACCGTGGTTCTCAGGGCGGCTCCCGGAACGGCCTTTCGTATCCGGGCAAAAAGTGCCTCAAAAAATTTTTCCCCATGACTGCCGCGCCCCATGCGTTTCAATACGGACGGGCTTACATGCTGGATCGGGATGTCAAAATACGGACAGGCATTGACGAATTTGCTTATGGCTTCCAGCAGCTCGTCGTCAATGCGGTCCGGATGGCCGTATAAAAACCGGATCCATGCCATAGGCGCGGCCCGGGCCGTGGCGGAAACCAGCTGCGCAAGGTTCGCACCGGAGGTCAGATCCTCGCCATAGGAGGTGGTATCCTGGCCGATAAGGACGATTTCCGGAAAGCCCGCATGCGCAAGGGCCGCTGCTTCGTTCATAATGTCCTCAAGGGGACGGCTCCGCAGCCGTCCGCGGAGCTTCGGGATAATGCAGTAGGTGCAGTGGCGGTTGCATCCTTCCATGACCTTGACGTAGGCTACGGGATACGTCGTCTGGACCCGCATGGTATAACGGGTGTGCAGCGGGATGGATGCAGGGTCCGGCAGCATGCACGCACCGGTTTTTATTTCTCCGGTAACCGCGGGTACCACGCGGTCGTAGGCGCCCGTTCCAAGGAATGCGTCGACCTCGGGAAGCGCATCCGGAAGGTCTTCCTGGTACCGCTGGGTCAGACATCCGGTGACAATAAGCCGTTTGCAGGCGCCGGTACGTTTCATTTCGGCAAGTTCAAGGATTGCATCCACGGATTCTTCCGAGGCCGCATCGATAAAGCCGCATGTGTTCACGATGATGGCCTCGGCCGCGTCCGCGTCATCGGTCAGGGTATGTCCGGCCGTTTCCAATCGACCGAGCATGGCCTCGCCGTCCACGATGTTTCTTGCGCATCCCAGGTTGTGCAAATATACTTTCACCGATTTACTCCCCGGTGAATGCCGGTTTTCGTTTTTCCATAAACGCGGTGATGGCTTCCATGAGGTCTTTTGACGGGATGATGTTTGTACTGACGGATGCCACGTACTTGAGCCCTTCGTCAACCGGTTTTCCCATGCAAAAGTTAAGCACGTCCTTGGAGGCTTCAACCGCAAGCGGCGAGTTGGCCGAGATTTTTTCCGCGGTTTTGGCGGCCCCGGCCATCAGGGCGTCATACCCGTCGTATACGGCATTGACCAATAACATTTCTTTGGCGCTTTGGGCGTCGAAATTTTTCGCGGTATAGGCAAGCTCCCTGGCAAAACCCTGCCCCACGATGCGCGGTATGCGCTGGAGTACGCCCACGTCCGCCACAAAACCCACTGCGGCTTCCCGCAGCGAAAAAACAGCGTCGCTGGTGCATATACGGATATCGCAGGCGGTTGCCATGTCCAGACCGGCGCCGATACAGTGTCCGTGAATAGCGGCAATCACGGGTTTCCGGCACCATTCGATGCAGCTGATGGTATCCTGCAGTGCATAAATTTTTTTCAGCAGCCGCCACTTGATGCCGCCTTTTTGTTCATTCTCCATGAGTTCGGGCAGTTCCTGGGCCATTGCCATAAGGTCGATGCCCGCCGAAAAGCATGGCCCCCTGCCGCTGATGATCACCGCGCGGATGTCCTTGTCCGCATCCAGATCCGCAAAAATGGGTATGGTTTCCTTCCATGCCGGCGGATTCATGGCATTTTTCTTTTCCGGACGGTTGAGGTAGACCCAGGCAATGGGGGGCTTTTTCTCCACTTGGTAAAATTCGTATGGGCTCATGCTTCCTCCAAATAAAAATATCTGTTACAGGATAACTTGCAAAAGATGCGGCTATTCTTTATTAAAATTATTTTCATAACATTTTGTCTTATTTTTTTCACGAACATATTTTACCGATGGAAGTAACCCCTGAAACCCGACGGTTTTTGAATACGCCGATCCGCATCGGCGGGAAAACAGCAGAAAAGCGTCTGTTGATTGCCCCCATGGCCGGGTATACCCACGTGGCGTTCCGGGAGCTTATGGAATCTTTCGGCGGGTACGGCCTGCTTTTTACCGAAATGTGCAGCGCAAAGGCCGTCCCCAATGAAAACCCCGGGCATTCCCTCGTGTTCCGGTGGCGCAGTCAGGAGCTGCCGCGGCTGGTATGCCAGATTTTCGGCGCCGACGCCCGGGTCATGGCGGATGCGGCCCGCCGGGTTGAGGCCGAAGGCTTTTTTGGCGTGGACATCAATTTCGGCTGCGCCGTGGCGGCCGTATGCAAAAAAGGATCGGGCGCAGCCCTTTTGAAAACCCCGGATGCTGCTGCGGCCATGGTGGCGGCGGTGCGCGAAGCGGTATCCATACCCGTTTCCGTCAAATACCGCACCGGCTGGAGCGATGATCCAAAGCCGGCCATAGAGATGGCCAGGCGGTTTGAAGATGCCGGTGCCGACGCCCTGACCTTCCATCCCCGGGTGGCCCCGGACCGCCGTACGCGCCCGCCGCGATGGGACTATATCCGCATGGTCAAACAGGCGGTTGGAATTCCGGTATTCGGCAACGGGGATGTGTTTGACGCTACGGACTGCATGCGCATGCTGGAGACAACCGGGTGTGACGGCATTTCCATCGGACGGATCGCGCTGGCCGCCCCGTGGACGCCTGCCATGTGGACGTGCGGAATGGAAGTTGACGCCGGGCTGTATTGTTTTTGCGCGCGACGCATGATGGACCTTCTGCAACGTCATTTTGAACCAATCACCGCGCTTCGGCGGTTTAAAAAATGGATGCTTTTTTTTGCCGCGGGGTTCAAGTTCGGACACCGGCTTTCCGCTGACATACGCGGCGCCAGAGACATCGACGCCGCCTGCGCGATTATCGACAGGTTTTTCGCAAGCGATCCCGAAAAAAATCCAAGGCCCAACATGAATCTGTTCCGCTAAGGGGGCCGATCCGGGGTCGACCCGGTTGCGCCCATTGCGACATGGGTATTGCGGCAGGCAGTTGAATCTTTACAAATTGAACAGGATATGGTTTATTTATCAATTTATCCTGGAAAATTTTGGGATCAATATCGATACGGATATGAAGAAGCAGTAATCGAACAGCCCTTACGGGCACGGTGCGCCCTGCCCGCACAAGTTCAATGGCAATGTGCAGGAACCGTTTGAAACAAAGGGAATGTTTTTGAACAAGCTGGCGGCTACGCATATGAAGACAATCCGCGAGAACTTCGAAGAACGGGAGAAAACGTTTATATCCCCCTTCGGCGTGCTTGCCGCCCAATCCAAAGGGAGGCAGCGCGAAGAGGAGCCGTGCCCGGTAAGAACCATCTTCCAGCAGGACAGGGATCGTATCGTTTTTTCAAATGCTTTCCGGCGTTTAAAGCATAAAACCCAGGTATTCTTGTCCCCCCTGGGGGATCATTACCGCACCCGTCTTACCCATACCCTGGAAGTGGCCGAAGTGGCGCGCACCATCAGCCGTGCCATGCGATTGAACGAGGACCTTGCCGAGGCCATCGCCCTGGGGCACGATCTGGGGCATACCCCTTTCGGGCACAGCGGCGAGGCCGCCTTAAAGGAAATTTATTCGTCGGAATTCCGGCACAGCGATCAGAGCCTGCGCGTGGTCGATGTGCTGGAGCGAAACGGCCAGGGGCTCAACCTGTCCTGGGAGGTAAGGGACGGTATTTTAAAGCATTCCAAGGGTTTCGGAGATATAATACCGGCCGACCCCGGCAGCATGGCGGCCACGGTGGAAGGGCGGATTGTCCGGTTTGCGGATATTATCGCCTATTTGAACCACGATCTGGACGATGCCGTTCGCAGCGGGGTGATATTCACGGGCCAGGTCCCGGAATCCTGCACAAAGCGACTCGGCGTCACCCATGCCCAGCGGTCTACAAGTATGATTCGGGACTTGATTTATTCCAGCCGGGAGATTGATGGAAACCTCGATCTGTCGTTTTCAAGCGGTGTATTCAGCGCCATGTCGGACCTCCGGCAGTTTTTGTATGAACACGTCTACCGGTCAAAGCCCGTACACGCGGAATTTGTCAAGTCCAAAAAAATTGTCTCGGAAATATTCACCTATTTTCTGAAGCATCCGGAACAGCTCAGGACAAGGCTGGCAAGCCTTGAAATGGTCGCCGCGTATTACAACGGCGAACCGGAGGAGCGGATCATATGCGACTATATCGCCAGCATGACCGACCGCTACCTGCTGAACCTGTACAATGAAATATTTATCCCGACCCCGTTGGTCTGAGATGATCGGAATGAAAAACCACCCGTTGGACATATGCGCTGCCGCCGAAGCCGGCGGATACTTCAGGCAGATAGAAGCGCTCTATGCCGATATGGACCGTGTCTACGACGAGATCGCCGGCGGTTACGGGTTTTCCTGCACGGGATGTGCGGACAATTGCTGCATGACCCGGTTTTATCACCACACCACCATCGAGTATGCATACCTGTTATCCGGATTTTTTCAACTTTCCCGTCATCGGCAGGCCGTATGCCTGGACCGTGCGGATGCATACAACCGGGAACTGGACAGGGCCATCCGGAAAAACGCGGAATTTCGGCAGATGTGCCCGGTAAATGAAGACGGATGGTGTTTGCTGTATGCGTTTCGCCCCATGATATGCCGGCTTCACGGCATACCCCACGAACTGGCCCCTGCAGGGAGGGGAAAAACCTTCGGCGCCGGTTGCGCTGCATTTGAAGCCCATTGCGGCGACATTCCCTATATCCCCTTTGACCGGACGCCGTTTTACACCCGGATGGCCGACCTGGAGGGCCGTTTCAGAAAACAGACCGGCATGGCGGAAAAATTCAAGATGACGGTTTCCGGGATGTTGCGTGCAACGGAAAAAGGTGCCCCATGAAATATATCGAAACCGAAAATCCGGCGGAAGTACCCGGAAGGCTGCTGGCACCGGGGGAGCCCTTTTCCTTTGCGTGCCACCCGGAAATATCCTGCTTCAATCGCTGCTGTCGGAACCTGAACCTGTTTCTCTATCCCTATGACATCATCCGCCTTAAAAA
Organism: Desulfobacteraceae bacterium; assembly: GCA_011389935.1. Taxonomy (GTDB): domain Bacteria; phylum Desulfobacterota; class Desulfobacteria; order Desulfobacterales; family Desulfosalsimonadaceae; genus B1SED10-16. The sequence continues at coordinate 16,461 of JAABTJ010000007.1, read as the reverse complement.
GAGTCTGAAAATCAGCACGGGGGATATCATCGATCGGCACACCGACCTGGTGCTGCGGGAAAACGCGCATTTTCCGAGCGTGCTACTCAAGATGGCGGACAACGAGGAGCGAACCTGCCCTTTTTTAAGCGACCGCGGCTGCACGGTCTACCCGGACCGTCCCCAGACCTGCCGGGCGTTTCCCGTGGAGCAGGGGCTTTATTTCAAAAACGAGAACACCCCCCCCCAGCTGCTCAGCTATTTCCGACCTCCGGACTTCTGCATGGGGCGTCATGAAAGTGCCACCTGGACGGTGAAATCATGGGAGGCCGACCAGAACGCCTCGTTTTATAACCAGATGACCCTGGAATGGGCCGATATCCTGCGCCTTTTCTACAACGATCCCTTCGGCGGGGCGGGGCCCTACTGCGAAAAGGGGAAAATGGCTTTTATGGCGGCATACAACATCGATGCGTTCAGGGATTTTGTTTTGCACAGCAGTTTTTTGAAACGGTATTCCATCAAGCCCAAGCTCCGCGTTAAAATCAAAACAGACGACGTCGCCCTTCTCCGGCTCGGATTCTCCTGGATCCGGCTCTTTGTGTTCGGCCTCAGGACCGGGGATATCGGAGTGAAAAAATAGATCCTGTCCATCTGCCCCTCTTGGAACCTGTCTGTTCAGGCGGCATTCAATCGCTTGAACAATTTCCGGTTCCGCTTATAAATCGCAACGAACACATCAAACAGTTCATCGTAGAGGCCCCGGTTTTCATTGCCCGGAGTATAGACGCCTGCAATTCTGGTCAACGCGGGGATATCGTCAAAGGAAATATACCCCAGCCCCACGGCTGCAATCCATGCAGCGCCGCGGGCATTGGCCTGCATGGGGCGGCTTACCTGGCAGATCCTGCGGTTGAGCACGTCGGCAAAAATCTGGCACCAGAGCGCGGATTTGGCCCCGCCGCCGATAAAATGAATCGGCTCCAGCGTCCTGCCGGCAAATTTTTCTACGTATTTCAGGCTCCAGCGGGTATTGAGGGCTACGCCTTCCAGGACGGACCGGATCATATGATCCTGGGTATGGGTTTTTCCCATGTTGAAAAAACCCCCGCGCAGCGTAATGTCATCCACCGGCGTGCGCTCGCCGTTCAACCATGGCAGGTAAATCAGTTTGTCGCTGCCCGGCGCTACGGCGCCGGCGATGGCGTCGAGAAGGGCATAGGGGTCTTGCTCCTGATCCCTGGCGTACAGGGCATTTTCATAGAACAGCAGTTTTTCGAACAAGTGGGCCAGGCAGCCGCCGGCAAGATCCTGCTCGTTGACGGATTGATACTTGCCCGGTATTGCGGTGGGAAACGAGGCAATGGAGTGCAGCAGGTCGGTTTTTTTAAACGGCACTACGGTCTGGATCCAGGAGGAGGTGCCCACGTACAGGTGTGCGGAGAAATCGGAAACCGCACCGGAGCCCACGCAGGCCGTCTGGTGATCCGGGGAGCAGCTGATGACCCGGACCTTTGGAGACAAACCGATCTGCCCGGCCACGTCTTTTTTCAATGTTCCCAGGATATCGGTGGCGGCCATCATGGGGGGCAGTTTTTCAGCATCAATGCCCATGGCGCGGATCAGCTTTTTATCATAGGCGATCCGATCGACATCCCGGATGTCTGTAGCCCAGAAGAGCTGCATGGCATCATAGGAGGAGGCGAATTCCCCGGTGAGCCGAAGGTTTAAGTAGTCCTTGCTCGGCAGAAACATGTACGTGTCTGCATAAATTGCCGGGCGGGTGTTTTTGATAAACAGCACGTGGGCGATGTCGTCTTTGCCGGAAAGTGTCGGGGCCCCGCCGGTTTTCGGGACCCATTTCGCAAGCGTGGCAAGGCTGTACCCGTTGATGCCGGGAAACCCGGAGACCAGTTTTCTGACTTCCGCCGCCCCCCGGGAGTCCATCCATGTGAGCGCATTGAGCAGGGGCCGCCCTTTTCGGTTCACTGCCACGGTTGTTGAAAAGGTGCTGGAAACGGCCACGCATATGATCGCCTTACTGCAGTCGGGGTTTCTGCCAACCAGGCGGGCGGCGGCCGCAACAAGGGCGCGCCACCAGTCTTCCGGGTCCTGCTCGGCCCCCCCGCCGGCCAAAAAGGCGATCGGCGTTTTTTCAAATGCATGATCGACGATCTCCCCGTTCACAGAGACGATGGCCGCCTTGATTCCGGAGGTTCCATGGTCGATGGCGAGAATGTACGGGATATGGGTCATCAGATATCCAGCGTTTCGATATTGCCCTGTTCATCTATTTTCTGCACGATTACGCCCTGGAAGTCATCCTTGCCTGCGGCGGATTTGTCCCGGACCATCACGGCTGTCACCCGTTCGATAAAATCGTTGGGGTCGATGCATCCTTCGGGTGGAAACACGCCTTTTGCCTTGATTTTGCCCTGCTGCATGAGCATGGCTCCTATGGCGGCGGGAATACCTGTGCCTTCACCGAGGGCCTGGCTTTTCGAGGCCATGTGAAATCGGTATTCCACTTTTTTCCCGTCTTTTTTCCCCCTGACGACCACCGAACAGCACCCCCGCTGCTGCCCGAAGTTGGTTTTTTTCAAAATGCGTTCCCGCTCCTGCAGAATATAGGCCATTGCAAAATCGTAGGGAGCCACCCGGTGCCCCTTGACATGCAAGGGTTCCTGGGAGGCCAGGCCGATGCGGCACATGTCTTTGATCAAACTGTAGTATTCATCCGGCAGCACCGTGCCCCTGTTGGTGACCTGTTTGAGCGGAATGTGGTTTGGCAGGGTGACCTGTTCCGGATGGGGATAGGGGTAGACGGCGATGTCGTCGCCCAGCATCGGGAAATCAAAGCTCCGGCGCAGGGCCCGGCCTTCCGGGGAAAAGAATTTCACGTATTGCAGGCGCCCGTCCAGAAACATGGGGATATCGATCTGCATGCAGTGAAACCGGTGGCCGATCACCCCTTCGCCTTCTACGGGTTCACCGCCATGGGCATGGAAAATATCCACGGCTTCGGTTTCGTCAAGCAGGTTGTCCGCGGCGAATTTCGCCAGCAGGTTGGTTGCGCCGGGCGAGCTGCCCATGCCGATGACCGCGGTGATGCCGGCCGCTTTTGCCGCCGCATCCATATCAAAGATGTCCAGCGTCACATCCACGTCGTCACAAACATCGATGTAATTGATTTTTTCTTCGATGACCGTCTGCAGGACGGTTTTGACCGTTTTGTAAAAAGGGCCGATGCAGTTGACAACCAGGTTGCTGCCGGATACGGCCTGCCGAATATCTTCCCGATCTTCGGCGTTCATGCGTGTAAAGAAAACGTTTTCCATAGCCAACTCAGAGATGAGTTCATCGGCCCGGGCTTCGTTCATATCCCCGATGGTAATCTTTGAAAACAGCCCGGAATCGGCAAGGGTCTTCACGGCGACGCTGCCCACTGCCCCGCATCCGCCTAGTACAGTCGCTGCTGCCATAGTTCGCGCTCCTTTTTCATGATTTTGGTTAACAAAGTTAAATTTAACTTTGTTAACCATTGCAGTCAAGAATAAAAATACATCTCCGCCCAGAGGCTATTCCGGGAACAGTTTTTTTACATATTCATCGATTATGGTTTCGTAGACGCTTTCGGCCGGGTTGATCACGTATTGGACCACTCGACTGTGGGACAGGGTGATCATCCCGTGCATGAGACTCCAGATTTCGACAACCCGGCGCCGGACGGTTTCAGAGTCGGCCGATTCGTTGACAAGGGATGCCGCTGCGTCCAGGGCCATGTCGGTAATCTCCATGGAGATCCGGTACTCCACGGCGGACAACGCCTCATGGGGGGTCCCTACATAGTCTTCGTATTTGGGGGTGGGGCGGGTGAACATGATGTCGTAGTACTGGGGATGATTCATGCCGAAGTGCATATAGGCATCGATCATGGCCCGGATACGGACCGCAGAGCCGGCATTTTGATCATGGGCTGCTTTAATCGCGGCGTGAAGCATTCCAAAGCCGCGGATGACGATGGAAATGTAGATTTCGTCCTTGCCCGAAAAATAATTGTAAAGGTTCGGTGCGGTCATTTGCAGTTTTGATGCCAGTTTGCGCATGGTGAGTCCGTCCATGCCCACGCCGGCGATAATTTCTAAAGCGGAATTCAGGATGCGCTCACGCAGTGCGTCGATTTCTGCTGGATTTCGGGGTGGTTTCATCCGGGCTTCCTTTGCGCTGCTCGTATATTTTCTTTGTAGCAGACTTTCACAAAACAATTCAACTGCAATGACAAAGTATGATAACCTCGACTTTGCTTGACGCAATATTTGATTTAATGTTACTATATCTATTTCGCAAAGACTATTGTTTTAATTGTTCTATGAACAGGAGATGGGCAAATGGAAAATCAACAATATCCATCGCCTTCTGACGAGAAACGAAAGCACCGCCGGATAAGCACTTCCAACGAAGTTGACTATATTCTGCTGGATGAAAGAGGAAAAAAAGTCCGCCGGGGAAAAGGGCGAACGCTGAATCTCAGCCAAAGCGGTGCGCTTCTGGAAACCAAAGAACCCTTGAACGGTTCGTTCATTATTCTCGTAACATTCGATATAGAGGGGAACCACGTCCAGATAAAAGGAAACGTGGCCCATACCCGAAAATCGGATAAGCCGGAGTTTTTCCTGACCGGTCTCCGGTTTGTGGGATCCACGAGGGATCAGGTAAAGGCCATCGTGGCATTTGTGAAAGCCTACTATCGAAGCAAACATGCAGTAAAGGTATTTGTACAGCCCGACAACACCGCGACGGTATACTGCCGCTGGTGCAACAAGACCAAAGAAATCGATGTTTCAAGGTTTAAGGGGCATGTGAATTGCAAGGTCAAGTGCTCCTGCGGAAAGATCTCGAGAGTCCAATTGGAATTCCGAAGCCAGTTCCGGAAAAAAACGGAACTGCGAGGATCCTACAGGATGATCGATAAAGAGGGAAAACCGGTTGATGCCGGCGCTATGACGGTCGTTGAACTCTCCCGTAAAGGGGTGCGCATGGAAATCAGGGAGTTCCCCCTTGATATGGCGCCGGGCGATCTTGTCAACATCCGGTTCAACCTTGACGACAATGTCCAAACCCGCATTGACAGAAACGTAATTGTAAAAAATATCCATCCCCCCTATGTGGGAGCAACATTTCACCGGCCGACGGATACGGACAACCGTATCGGATACTATCTCATAGGATAAAACGGTGCTGGAGGAATGCCAAATGCGTTATGCGACCCTACTGCATCAAATAAAATCCGATAACATTGTCCGTGTCAGATGTCCGGTGAAAAACAGCCCCCGCGTAGGGCAGATGGATGTTTTTGACCACCACGGATCTGTTCACGAGGGTCTGGTTTTTGTCGTCAAGGGTGAACTGGATGCTGAGACGCTCCCCCTCATCCAGGGAGACGGGAATATCTATGAATTTCAAGCGGATGCCGTTTCTGGACAGGTCAATGACCGTCATAAAGCCGGACGCCCCCGATAGCCCTCCCGTGGAAACAACCCGATAAAAACCCGGCAGCGATGTTTTTTTCCGATACTGGCGCCGGTATTCCAGGCGGATTTTAGAGACGTTTCCGCAGGGGCATTTGACCCGGACAAGGATATTCCCCTTGATCCTGGCGCTATCCACGCTCTTGGTCTTTTTGCATTTCGGGCAGGAAATGGTTACGCGGTTGTCATGTGCTACAAATACTTTTGCCGTCATTGAATCCCTCATTTTCAAAAGCCGGTTCGAAAATTATCCTCACCAAAGCGATACCGGAGCGTGGTGCTGAATTTTATATGCAGCGTATTTCCAATAATTATAGTTTTTTACAAGAGCAACGACGGCGTTTCGCTGTTCATCTTCGGGACCGGTGAATTCCACCCCGGTCAAATGAAGTCCCTGGATTTCTGATTGGCGTTGATTGGCGACCCGGGCTTTTATTTTTATCCCTTCCCCGTCTATGTTGAGCGCTTTAATAAGAACAAACGAACCGTACAGCGGCTTGTTTGTTTCCAGAAGGGCGCCGTTTTGACTCAACTCCAGGATTCGCCCTTTCCCATGGTCAATTTTTTTCCGGTCCTCATCGAAAAGAATATAGGTCACGACGTTTACGGTGTTGATTCGGGGTCGCCTTCTTTTTTCCGCAGAATCGCGGGCGTTTTGGTGTATGCTCATCTGATCCGTCCTGTGTATTGCTGTATGATAAAAAAAACCGTCCTTTATTTATACTTATACAATGCTGTCGAGAAAATTCCCGGCATCCGCCGCCGGAAGAGGAGCGCTGAAAAGGAATCCCTGGCCGATCCTGTACCCCAGTGTTTTCAGTATTTCTCTTTGATGCTCGGTTTCAATTCCCTCCGCTACCAGGTTGATCTGAAGGTCCTGGGCCAGGTTCGCGAACGCTTTGACAAAATTGTGGCTTTTGCATTTTTCCAGGGCATTGACAATGTTTATGCTCCCGATGAAATGCTTGTCAATCTTGATGCCATCCAGGGGCATCTGATCCAGATACGTGATTGAAGAATGACCGGAACCGAAGTCGTCAAGGGTGGTGGTTACCCCCATTTTTTTAATGCGCTGCAAGTCCCTGCGCGCTTTTTTCAGATCTTTCATCACGACGGTTTCCGTGATTTCCACTTCCAGCCATTTCGGATCCAAACCGGTTTCCTCCAGCGTTTCCCGTATACTTTCGACGAAATTGGTCTCCGTGAACTGGACGGCGGAAACATTGACCGCTACCCGAACAGGCGGCAAGCCCTTTTTCTGCCATTCGACATTTTGACGGCATGCTTCCCTGAGAGCCCACCGGCCGATGGGTATAATGAGTCGGCTTTCTTCGGCGACAGGGATAAACTGGGCCGGGGCGACTTGACCGTGTTCCGGATGATTCCACCGGATCAGGGCCTCCATGACCATCAGTTTTTTGGATGTCAAATCCAACTGAGGCTGGTAATGCAATTCAAATTCATTCCGTTCCAGGGCCTTGCGAAGTTCGTTTTCTATCTGCAGGCGGTGAACAACCCCCTCATGCATCTTGCTGTCAAAAAATTGAAACCGGTTGCCGCCCTGGTTCTTGGCGATGTACATGGCGACATCCGCATTTTTATGCAAGACATCCCCCTCCATTCCATCCTGGGGAAAGAGGCTGATGCCGATGCTCGCTTCTATATTTCCTTTGAATGATTCAATCATAAAAGGAGAATGAAACGATTCCAGAATCCTTGCGGCCGCCCGGACCGCATCCTGTTTGTGTTTTAATCTGGAGAGAACCAGAACGAACTCGTCCCCTCCTACGCGGCTGAGCACATCCCCCTCCCGGACACATTGCTGGAGGCGTTTTGATACCTCCTGGAGCAGCCGGTCTCCTGCGTAATGCCCATGGGAATCATTGATGTGTTTGAATCGGTCGATATCGATAAGCAGATAGGCGCCAAGCGACGGATTGCGGGCGGATTGTTTAAGGGTCTGTGATAGCCAGTGGGCCAGTGTCGCCCGGTTGGCAAGGCCTGTCAGATAATCATGCCGGGCCTGATAATTCAGCTGCTCAGAGAGATGGTGCTGCTCCGCGGCCAGCGCAGCCAGGTTGGCCACATTTTTCATGAGGTCGAAATCCGCCGGGGCGGCTTTATAAATATGATGATGCATCAGGGCGACGGTTCCCAGTACCTGTCCGCCCCCGGAAATGATGGGAACAGAAACCGAAGAGAGAATCCCGTGCGCTGAAACCGCGTCGCGACTCCTCTTCCAAAAGGTGCTGGAAGCCGTGTTTTCGGATGCTACCGGCTTTTCCAGATGCGCTGCCGCAGCGCAGGTGCCGTTTCCCGTCGACAGGGCCCTGCCCGTCATGGATTTGCAGAATTGTGCGGGCAGGCTAGTGGAAAGCATTGTTTGAATCCGGCCTTCTCCCACCTGACAAATGGCTGCCCGGCTGTATGGACGTTGACGTTCAAGAAGTTTTGTTATTGCAAGAAAAATCTTTGTGAGGGATTCTTTTTTTACGATCGCCTGCATGACCTGGTTTTTATCCCGCTCCAGCAATTCCGAAAGTTTTCGTTCAGTGATGTCCTGAACGATGCCAATAAAACGGGCCGCCTTGCCCTTATTGTCTGTTTCGGCTTCGATTTGGAGCGTTGCGAAACGGTCGCCTTGATCGGGGTCGACCAGTCGAACGTCCTGTTGAAAACGATCCCCTGATATTTGAAGCTTTTGCAGTTTATGCGCCAGCGCCGCCCGGTCATCTGAATGGATTTTTCGCCAAAGCAGATGCCAGGTGACCGCCTCACTTGCGTCTGCGAGCCTGAATATCGTTCGAAACGTATCTGACACATGGATGCTTGATCCGTTGGGTTCATAGAAGAAGCTGCCCATGCAGGCGACGGCCTGTGCTTTTGCAAGAAGCTCCTTGCTCTGGTAAAGCTGGCGGGAGGTGGCACAGGCCCGGAGCATAAAGCTGACCCTTTCTTTCAGAATAAGGGAACTGATGGGTTTTGACATGAAATCCGTCGCTCCCGCATCGTAGGCCCTGCGAATATCTTCGGAAGCATCCGCACTGGTAATGATCATGACCGGCACGGCAGCGCCCCCTGAATTCTCCCGAAGCCGGCGGCATACTTCAAAGCCGTTCATTTCCGGCATGTTCACATCCAGGAGCACCAAATCGGGCCGAAGTGTTTCAAAGGCAGCAACTGCTTTCCGGCCGTTTTCCGCTTCGATTACCGTAAAACCGGTCTGTTCCAGCGTCTTTTTCATCAGAAGGCGGGCACCCGGATCATCATCCACAACAAGAATGAAAATTTTTTTACCCATGCCTATATTTCCTTGCGATCCGGTGCTCTTGGTGCAATTGGGAAAATTCATTTCGCATGCCCCCAGTCGATAGCTTCAACCCTTCCACGCGATCTTTCGTGCTTTGTTCTCTAAATGTATCCTCAGCAATTTTTATGCCATAAAAAACTTTTGGATTGTTAGCCCTACGCGGCTGTATTTTCTGGTGGGCCGCTGGTTGTCGTAAGCACAACATTTCCCAGGATCCGGGGCGGAGAAAAGATATAGGGAAAGAAAGGGTGCACCCCTTTTGGCAAGGCAAGGGGGATTTTCCCGCCCCGCTTTTGTCTGATTTTTCCACACAAGTCTGAAAAAAACAGACAAAAGCGGGGCGGATTGCCGGACGTGCCCTGCAACGGCGTGTTTTCGCAGAAGCAAAAAAATCGCCGACTTTTCTGTTGCGGGGTGCAACGGGTTCTGATAATGCTACTCTGATAAAATTTGACGCGTCGCTCGCAGTCGGACAAGAATACCCGAACATATTGCCCGCCTTATGATCTTCAGGAGAGTAAATGAAAAACAAAAAGGACGATCCAGGCAAGCCCCGCTCCCGATCCAATCCTTCCCCCGCCCTGGAATCCATGACACATGAAGAAATCCGGAAGATGATCCACGAAATGCAGGGGGAGAATCTTGAAAGGGAGATCCATGTAAAGCAACTGCAAAAAGAGGTTGAAAAATTCCGTCATCAGGCACAGCTGTGGTCGATCGTAACGGAAAATATGCTTGATATGGTCGCGTTGACGGACCTGGAAGGAAATTTCATCTTTGCGGGAAAAGCATATGAAACCCTCGGTTATGAGCCGGGTTTCCTGATCGGTAAAAACGTAATCGATTTTGTCCATCCGGAGGATCTGCCCCATGTGCTCGAAGAGTTGCATACCTTAATGGCAACCGGGGATGCCCGCACGGTCGAATATCGATACCGGTGCAGGGACGGCGCTTTCCTGTGGCTTGAAACAACGGGAAAGGTGGTGACAAATGAAAAGGGGCGCCCGCACAGAATTGTTTTCAGTGCAAGGGATGTCACCGGGCGCAGAAAGATGGAGGAAGCCCTGCGCCAGTCGGAGAGCTACTACCGCACCCTGTTCGAGACTTCCGGCACAGCCATGTTCATTATTGAAGAAGACACGACCATTTCCCTTGTCAACTCGAATTTCGAAAAACTCTCCGGATATTCAAAGCAGGCGCTTGAGGGGAAAAAATCCTGGACCGAATTTTTTCACCCGGATGACGCAGTCTGGATGAAAAAGAACCATTATCTGCGGCGCCAGGATCGATACGCTGCACTGCACCAGTACGAGTGCCGCTTCATTGCCCGCAACGGGGAAAAGCTGGATCTTCTGCTCTCTGTGGACATGATTTCCGGAACCACGCGCAGTATCGCCTCCTGCATTGACATCACGGAGCGCAGACAGATGGAGGAGGCGCTTGAAGAGAGCGAGGAGAAATACAGGTCCATACTGAACAATATCGAAGACGGCTATTTTGAAGTGGATCTGGCCGGTAATTTTACCTTTTTCAATGATTCCCTGTGCCGTATACTCGGATATCCAAGCGTCGAGTTGATGGGCATGAACTATAGAGAATACATGGACAGGGAGAACGCCGAAAGGGTGTTTATCGCATACAATCAGGTCGCAACAACGAGTGCGCCCTTAAAGGGGTTTGACTGGGAGTTTATCCGGAAAAATGGAGAAAAATGTTATGTGGACACCTCCGTTTCTCTGATGAAAAATGCCGGCGGCGAGGCGATCGGTTTTCGGGGCGTTGCTAGAGACATCACGGAACGCAAAAAAGCCGAGGCGGAGAAGGAAGAGCTTCAGGCCCAGCTGCACCAGGCCCAGAAGATGGAATCCGTAGGTCGCCTGGCAGGGGGCGTGGCACACGATTTCAATAACATGCTTACGATCATCAACGGCTATGCAGAGATGATGACCGATTTGCTCCCGCCTTCCGACCCCATGCATGACAATGCCCGGGAAATTTATGACGCCGGCAAACGCTCGGCGGTGATTGTGCGCAAGCTGCTGGCTTTTGCAAGAAAGCAGACCATCTCGCCGGTCCCCATGAACCTGAACGACGGCGTATCAAGCATGTTCAAAATCCTGCAGCGACTGATCGGCGAGAACATTGACCTGCTCTGGAAGCCCGGACAAAAGGTCTGGATGATAAAGATGGACTTTTCCCAGATTGACCAGATACTGGCCAATCTTGTGGTCAATGCCCGTGATGCCATTGCAGATATCGGCAAAATTACCATAGAGACAAAAAATATCGAATTTGACAAGGAATACTGCGATAATCATGCGGGCTTTGTATCGGGGCAATTCGTCATGCTGGCGGTGAGCGACAACGGCTGCGGCATGGACAAAAACGTCCTGGAGAATCTGTTTGAGCCGTTTTTCACGACCAAGGAAATCGGCAAGGGGACGGGCCTGGGGATGCCCACGGTTTATGGCATTGTCAAGCAGAACAATGGATTTGTCAACGTGTACAGCGAACCGGGAGAGGGCACAACGGTCCGGATTTATTTTCCCCGCTTTTCGGAAAAAGCCGACGCGGCAGGAACGGAAAAAAAGACGCCGGTCCTGCAAAAAGGCCATGGTGAGACCATCCTGGTGCTGGAAGACGAATCCGTCGTCCTGAATATCACCCGAATTATGCTTGAAAAGCTTGGCTATACCGTGTTGACGGCAGCCACGCCAAGCGACGCCATGGCATTGGCCGAGGCGCAGGACGGCAAGCTCGACCTGTTGATTACCGACATCATCATGCCCGAAATGAATGGACGGAAATTTGCAGACAAACTCACCAGCCGCTACCCGGATATCAAGACCCTGTTTATGTCCGGCTACACGGCCAACGTGGTTGCCCACCACACGATTCTGGAGGAGGGGCTGTATTTTATTGAAAAGCCTTTTCCTGTCAACAAGCTGGCCGCCAAAGTGAAGGAAGTGTTATCGGCGGCATAAAAACGCATCTATTTGTCAAGGGGGATGGCAATTACCGGGATCTTTGATTGTTTCATGACCTTCCGGGTGGTCGTTCCGACAATGTCATGCAGCAGGCCGTGTCCGTGCGAGCCCATTACGACCAGGTCGCAGTTTTTCTCTTTAGCGGTTTCTATGATTTTATCCACCGGGTCGCCGAACAAAACAATCACTTCATCACTTGCCACCGAAGTTCCGTACTGGCCGGCCCGGGCGTTTTCCGAAAATTGGGACAGCGCCTCGCGAACGATTACGTTGTCGCGCCTCTTGCCGCTGAGGGTTTCCCTGGTTTCCCGGACATGCTCTTCCTTAATGGCCCGCCACTGATCCTCCTGCAGCAGCGCCTTGAGCGATGGCTTGATGGCCAGGTAATCTTCCATTACATGAAGAATGATCAGCTTTGCATTATAGGCACTGGCAAAGCTGGCCGCGTAGGAAAAGGCATATAAAGCGGTATCTGACAGGTCGGTTGTGTAGAGGATGGTTTTGATGTCGATCGGCTTGATTTTCATGAATTTATTCTCCTGCTTGCATGTTGGTTGGGAAGAGAATCATTTCGTTTGTTCCGTTTTTGAACCACCCGCCATATATCCTTTACCACAGAGATTCCAAAGCGCATAGCGGAAACTTGTTTTTCATCGCGCATGCATCTGTTGCCCGGGAATTCACAAAGACGTCAATTCATACAACAACAGAAAAGCGAAGGATCATTCCGAGGCGCTCTCATAAAATGCAGATGCTGGAAAATGGTTTGTTTATCGCGGGGTCCGTCAGGGGATGGGGCGGTCGAAGGAAGGCGCGTCCTGAAAATTTTTAACGAAATCGGGATTTTCGTGGAACGATTATGGTGCCCCCGGCAAGAATCGAACTTGCGGCACATGGATTAGGAATCCATTGCTCTATCCACTGAGCTACGGGGGCTTCAGGACTGCGTGGCAACAAAGCGATTCTTAATACCACAGTTAAAAATCGCTTTCAAGTGCCGATGGCGTGGAAGCCCCATTTTTTTAAAAAACAAAAAAACAAAAAGAAGCGATATGAGAAAACCATTGCCATATCCACTGCGCTGCGGGGTGGATAGATCATAGGATAGCCGTATTGCTGCAAGCGGACCGCTTATTTGACAAGCAGCTCCTGGTCGGGGTAAATCCGGGCGTTCTTAGAGAGCTGGTTGATGCTGAGAAATTCGTTTACGCTCATGTTGTGTCTGCGGGCGATGGAATAGGGGGAGTCGCCTTGCCGGACTTTGTATATTTTCAATCCATTCCTGCTGGCACCGGTCGGTATTTTGAGCTTCTGGCCGATATGGAGATTGACGGTCTTCAGGTTGTTCAGGTCCTGGATTTTTTTGGTCGTGGTGTTATACCTGTTTGCAAGCAGCCACAAGGAGTCCCCCCTGCGTACGCTATACGTGATAACCGTTTCGCCGGCCGAGCCGGAGGAGAGCGCACCGGCCCGGGGGATTTTCAGGACCTGTCCGGCCACAATGTAGTTGTCGCGGTAGATATTGTTGAACCTGGCGATTTCACTGACCGTCGTTCCATATCGCGCAGCGATTTCCGAGAGTGTTTCCCCCCGGCGCACCCGGTGCTGGGAAACCCGTTGCGGCCCTCTCTGGTATTCGCTGATTTCATCTATCTTTGATAAAAGGATTTCTTTTTTACCCGCAGGCACCTTCAGGGTATATTCCTCGTCCGGCAAAAGCTTGTAGCGCAATTCCGGGTTCAATAGCACAAGCTCCGCCTCGGTTGTGCCGATGGCTGCGGCCACATCTTTTAAGCGCGCCTGTTTTGACACCGCAAGGGTTTCATATACAAAGGGTTCGTTTGCTTCAATATCGGCCATGTCATATTTTTCAAGGTTGTTCAAAATATGAAGCGTTGCAAGAAACCGGGGTACATATTGGGCGGTTTCCCTGGGAAGCCTTTCGTAAAGATCCCAGAAATCGTCGAGATAGTTGACGTTTTGCTTACGGATTTCCCTGAGGACGCGCCCCTCGCCGCAATTATAGGCCGCAAGCACGGTTTTCCAGTCGCCGAAGATATCATGGAGCTCCTGGAGGTATTCTATGGCCGCCCGGGTGGATTTGTAGGGGTCGAGCCGTTCATCAACGTAGGCATCTCTTTTCAGTCCGAATTTGTAGCCGGTGGACGCAATAAACTGCCACATCCCGAGCGCACGGGCATGCGACAGGGCGTTTACCCGAAACCCGCTTTCGACGAGCGGCAGCCATGAAAGTTCTTCCGGAAGCCCGGCGTCACGAAGTTCCTTTGTGATGTGGGGGCGGTATCTCCCGGCCCGTTTGTATGAATTGATGAAAAACTGACGGGCTTTCCCCGTGGTTAAAAAATCAATTTCCTTTTGGACATAATCGTTGATCTCAATGGGAATGGCATTGTGGTTCCCTTTGACCGTTGTATGCCGGGAGGCGTAAATTTCAAGTATACGCTTGGAGATCATAAACCGGAGGTCGTCTTTCTGTTGAATGAACTTCGGATCATCTCCGGTTTCCGTGTTTATGATCAGTGCATAGCCATTGTCCAGGGCGTCGAGGGCGTTTTCAAGCTCTCCCTGCTGCCAGAATTCCATTGCGGTCTGGTAGAATTCAAGGGATTTGTCGAATCTTGCCTGTATTCTGTCTTTTATAAGGCTTTTCGGTGTGGAGGCGCCATTGTCACCGTTTTTCCGCATGCCATCCAACAGGGGAATGTCGGCTTTGTCATCGCCCAGCCCATACATAAGGAGTTCGGGATCATTTTTCCCGTCGCCCGTATTGTCGGCTTGATTTCCAATTTTTCCGGCGGCCTCCCTTTCCGGACGGAGGCTTTTTTCACCGTCCAGGGAAGTATTGCCGGCGCTTTTAGTGCCGAAACCGGCACATCCGGCAAGCAATGAAAAAACAAGGAGTGCAGCAAAGAAGCACCCGGGGGTAAAGCGTGGCATTGTTTCGCGCCGGGATGTGTATTTGTTCATAAATACCCTTGGACCTGTAAAGGAAGTGTTCCGATTGATAACTTATACCGCGGTTCGGCATTCTTGTTCCCGGAAATACGGAGAACAAGCGTTACGTATCATTTCACGCGACACGGTGTCAAGACTTATCCCCCCGGATACGGCCCGTATCCGGCATGAGAACGCCGGTTCAGGAGCCTTTCGGAAAGCTGGCGTCGCCAAGGGGCGCATTTTTCATTTTCGTTCCGCCCGCGCAGGTTTACCGGAGACAGAGTATCGCTTTTCCGGATGGATACTTTTTTAAAAAAATTATATAGAATCTGCTTGCAAGGCCAATGCAAATTTGTTACATACCTTAACTTTATGCCGGGGATGAAAAAGCAGTTGCAAGGGCTTTTTGTTTCTGGTATGAAGTTGTGTTGCTTTTTTTTGATAATCCATATTGACAGGATATGAATTATCCGCTATTTCGCATGTTGCATCGGCAAAGGCGGTTATGGAATGGGGTGTTTGTCCGGGTGGCGGTTCAGTTGGCAGTCCGCCAATGAGACATTGATCCGGAAGCACCGGCTTGAACACGGCGGATGCCTGTTTGTTGAATACGCCAGCGTAGCTCAGTTGGTAGAGCTACTGATTTGTAATCAGTGGGTCGGGGGTTCGAGTCCCTTCGCTGGCTCCAGGAGTTGTTTGTAATCATAAATTCAGGTGGGGTTCCCGAGCGGCCAAAGGGAGCAGACTGTAAATCTGCCGGCAAAGCCTTCGGAGGTTCGAATCCTCCCCCCACCACCATTTCTGATCGGCACGATGTAGAAGATTCCGGGGCCGGAATCACATGCACTACGAGGTGGACGATTATCCAGGGCATATCCGTTTATAATATATGCAGCTCTCTTCGGGGCCAGCTGCCACTTCCTTGCCTGTTTGCGGATAACAAGATTCCAAAGGGGGGTTCCCTCCGATGCATGTGTGATGTACCCAGGTGCGGGAGTAGCTCAGTTGGCAGAGCATCAGCCTTCCAAGCTGAATGTCGCGAGTTCGATTCTCGTCTCCCGCTCCATTTTACTTTACATTTTGACCGGCAAAGGGCTTTCGGGTCGTTTACTGCATCAGAAAGGTCTTTGTATACATATTGATAATGCCCACGTAGCTCAGGCGGTAGAGCGCTTCCTTGGTAAGGAAGAGGTCCACCGGTTCAAATCCGGTCGTGGGCTCCATTTTTTTTAATGCTTTATGAGCCGGGCGCCCGAAATATCCAATATTCCCTTCAGCCCGCTCTCGAGCCGGTTACGCGTAAAATTGCAAAAAATGCAATGATGTGTCTTAAAACATGGGGAGGACGATAAAATGGCAAAGCAGAAGTTTGAGCGGAAGAAGCCGCATGTAAACGTGGGGACGATTGGTCACATTGATCATGGGAAGACGACGTTGACGGCCGCGATCACGAAGAATTGCGGATTAAAGGGGTGGGCGGAGTTTATCCCGTTTGACAAGATTGACAAGGCGCCGGAGGAGAAGGCGCGAGGTATAACGATTGCGACGGCGCATGTGGAATACGAGTCTGAGAAGCGTCATTATGCGCACGTGGACTGCCCGGGTCACGCGGACTATATCAAGAACATGATTACGGGTGCAGCGCAGATGGACGGAGCGATACTGGTGGTGGGTGCGGATGACGGTCCCATGCCCCAGA
>JAABTJ010000006.1 GCA_011389935.1 Desulfobacteraceae bacterium | reverse complement strand
GATCGTCCTTCGCCGTACGTGAGATTCTTCAAAAATTGTGCGCAACGCAGATATTGGACTTTTTACGAAGCCGTCAAATTTCTCCGTATTGCAGCAACGCATGTTTTTATGGACATGTGACTATAATTTAGCTTGCAACGCAAGTCAATGCCAAGAAAAAGTTGCCCTGCCGGCAGCGCAAATATGCTTGACTTTATGTGCCGTGTTGTGGCAGTTAGTTGTTTTTACATTTTATCCTGATTATTTTGCGCATTTGCTAATAATAAAAATCAAGACATTGCTTTCCGGAAATATGGCCGAAACGGCTTTTTGCCATATCGGTCCACATCCGCAGCGAAAACGGAGGATACTGTATGGGAGAAACAGCAATCAAACTGGGGGGAAAACACAAAAGCAGTTTTCTCGACAAGGTAAAAGAACTCCTTCCGGAAGGGGGGAACCTTGATCTCTGCCTGACATGCGGCGCCTGCTCATCGGGCTGCCCCGCAACCGGCATCGGCGGAATGGATGCACGCAAATTCCTTCGCATGGCCGCACTGGGCATGGACGAGGAAATCACCACAAGCCCCTGGGCATGGTATTGCACCATGTGCCAGCGGTGCATTTATGTATGCCCGATGCAGATCAATATTCCCCAGCTCGTTTTTTATGCGCGCCAGAGCTGGCCGCGGGAACAGCGGCCCAAGGGCATACTGGGATCGTGCGACATGGCCCTGAAAAATGATACGTGCAGCGCTATGGGGACCAACGAAGAGGACTTCCAGTTTGTGGTGGAAGACGTGCTCGAGGAATACCGCGAAGCCCAACCCGATTTTGCGGACATGCAGGCGCCCATTGACAAGCAGGGGGCATATTATTTTCTCAACCAGAATTCCCGCGAACCGGTCACCGAACCGGACGAGATGGTGCCGCTCTGGAAAATTCTTCACATCGTCGGAGCGGACTGGACTTACGGGTCAAAAGGATGGGCCGCGGAGAACTACTGCATGTTCATGGCGGACGACGAATCGTGGAAACACATCGTGGAGATCAAGGCAAAGGCGGTCGATGATCTTGGCTGCAAAGTGTGGCTCAATACGGAATGAGGGCACGAACTCTTTGCAGTCCGGGTCGGACTCAAAAAATTCAACATTGCCCACAATTTTGAAATCCAGAGCATCATCCAGCTGTACGCCCAGTGGATAAAAGAGGGGAAGCTGAACGTTACTTCCGACTGGAACAAGGACCTGAAAATCAAGTTCACGGTTCAGGATCCCTGCCAGCTGGTGCGTAAGTCTTTCGGGGACCCGGTCGCCGATGACCTGCGATTCGTGGTCAAGAGCGTCGTCGGTGAGGAAAACTTCATTGACATGGCCCCCAGCAAATCCAACAACTACTGCTGCGGCGGCGGCGGCGGGTTCCTCCAGTCCGGATACCCGGAGGAACGCCGGCAATACGGCAAAATGAAGGCGGACCAGATCCTGGCCACCGGCGCCCCCTACTGCATTACCCCCTGCCACAACTGTCACGCCCAGATCCATGACATGAGCGATATCCGGGGGCACGCATGGGAAACGCTGCACCTGTGGACGCTGATCGGCCTGTCGCTCGGTGTTCTCGGCGAAAACGAACGGGAGTATCTGGGAGAAGACCTGAAAAACGTGGCGATGTACGGCGCATAAACCGGCATTGATATGCCGGCTTTCGAGAACCGCGGTTCTTCTTTGCCATAAAAAAAACGCCCCTGGGGAAACCGGCAGGGGCGTTTTTTTATCCGCCCGAAGGAGGAAGATGACACCTTGGGAAAACGTTTTTCAAACGTAGCGGGATTTGACGATGCCCCATTCGACAGAGACGCCCGGGGCGATGTTACAATCGTCGGCACGGTCTACGCGGGGCTGCGCTTTGATGGCGTGCTTATGGCCGAAGTTGAAAAAGACGGCTTCAACGCGGCGTCCAGAATTATCGAGCGCATTGAAAAATCGAGATTTCCCGAGCATATCCGCCTGATCATGCTGGGCGGGATTGCCTTTGCCGGATTTAACGTCATCGATGTTTTCGAAATTTACGAACGCTTGTGTACGCCGGTTCTCGTGGTCGCTCGCAGGAAACCCGATATGGATGCCATTTGCAGGGCATTGACCGGCGGCCACATCCCTCACGGCCCGTCCAAGTGGGAACTGATCCGCCGGCTCGGGCCGATGGCGCCCGTCAAAAACGTTTTTGTGCAAACCATCGGATTGTCCGTCGAACAGGCGGCCGCCACCATTGAACGGTTTTCCATCCACGGCAACATACCGGAACCGCTGCGAACCGCCCATCTCATTGCCGGCGCCCTTTCCTGCGGCCATAGCCGGGGGCGCCCATGAGTGACGATCGGCGTTGGGACCGTAAACGACAGGCCTGCAATCCCCGGACCTGCAACCGGGGATTTAAAAAAGATCCTCTATTTCTTCGGCGGATGGCGTTACTTTCTGAAAAAAGGACCACATCTTCTGTATCTGGACCGTTACGGGCGTGCTTAATGTGGAAACCTGGTAATCGCCAATCGTCCCGGTCACCCTGGCCTGGAGGATGATTCGGCGGAAAAAGTCTATGGTATGGTGCTTAAGGAGGTTGACAAGGGGGATTCTATCCAGGATACCATCGTTTCTTGCCAGGGTTACCAGCAAATAAACGGGCTGATCCGCAAAACCCACATCGTTTCGGAGACCGATAAATCCTTCCAGATAAATCGGCATGGACCCACCCTTGAAAAGCAGGTGTTCCACATTGACCGTGCCGTTTTCAATGTGGAACACCCCGTATGCATCGGTAGCCGGGTTCTGGGTGGGGAGCCTGAGATCCAAAACGCGTAGGACCGCAACCAGGATCGGGAAGCTGTAGAGCTTCCCGTTATTGACCGCCACCTCTCCTTTCCCTTTAACCGCCTGCGCCGCAAAAGAACGTCCTTCCAGAGAGACTGTAGATTGCAGCTCCCCTTCCAACGACTGTTCCTCCGTGATTTCGAATGAATTCGAAAGGGTTTTCAGATTCATCCGGGAAATGCCGAATTGTGTCGCCCAGGTTTTATCCGCCGTATTGATCCGTGTGGACAGGGAGTCGATGCGGCCGCCGTACGCCAGTATGTGAATATTTCTAAAAACAAGCGCGGGCGCATCGTATGTAAAATCGGCTGAACAGTGCTCCGCCGCGAATCTTCCGATCATCAGTTCGTCAAAGGAGATGCTGCCGGAATGACCGTTGTCCGAAAACCGAAACACCAGGGATCCGCTTGCGCCCATCGGCAGGCCGGTGTACGTTATGGTTGCATCCTCGATCGTTGCGGCGATATTGCCGGACAAGGCAAAAGAATCATCTTGTCGGGCGGCTTCGATTTTACCGGTAAGACTTGCCCGGCCCGCCATTTCCACCCCTTCAAGTCCTATGTCAAACGGCAGTTGGTCATAGCGTTCCGAAGACAGGTCAAACGTTTCGGAATGAATAAGCAGATACGGATCTTCCTCCCCATCATCCAGGGGGAAACGGCCGCTCCCCTCCATCCGGATCCCAAGGACAAGCCCCTCGCAGCGATCCAGCGCAAGGCCGTCGGGCCCCTGGATCAAGCGTCCCTGCAAGGATTCCGCCACCCGGCCATACGCCGGATGGGAAAAGAAAACATCCGTTCCATCGACCTGCGCAGTAATCCCGGACAATGAACCGGCAACGGAATTTTCAACAGGACGCCACTGCCGGGCCTGGAGGTCCAGATCAAAGCGGCCGCCGACCTCCCAATCGCCCAAGTCCACGTTCAACCAGTCCAGAATCTCCCGGTCCAGGGGCATATCCTGCCCCTGGATGGTAAAATCGGCTGCCAGCCGGTCTTCTATCAAGAGGGCCCCGGCGCCCTGAACCGGACTGCCGTCGATATCCCCCGAAACCGCTTCAAAGACCACGCGCGGCGCCCCGGTAGACCACCGGATGTTTCCTGCGGCATTGGAAAACACGTACGGAAGCGTCGGGGGGGAAAGCGTTTCAGCCTGCACCGTCACGTCAAGAGAGAGCGCGTCTCCCGACAGTTGGATGTGGCCGCCGACGCTTGCGTTTGAAGGCCTGGTAAAACGGATGCCTTCCCGAACCTCTTCCGGGAGCAGGGACATCAACGCATCATTTTGCGCAATATCCGCAAAACGGACATGGAAATCAGGGTTTTCCATCTCCATGTCCAGAACATCGAAGGTGCCGGACGCCTCGGCCCTACCGTCCCAGAAATGGGCGCTTGCGCTTTTTACGGTCACTTTGCCCCCGGTCTGGATAACGGCGTCGGCCGCAAAGGAAGAAATGTCGATCCCCGGTTCTTCCAGGGCCCAGGAACCCTCCCGAATATCGATATCCGCATGGTAATCAAACCCGCCTTTCGTCCGCCACATGCCGCTCACGGCGCCATCAAGGCTCCCCGCATCAATGGGGCCGGGATGAAACCGTTCCGGCAGCAGTGCAAACAGGCCCATTTTTTCAAGAAGCGCGAGTTCCAGCCCCTTTGCCTCCCCCTGGAACCGGAACGTGTCGATCCCGTTTTCTTCCAGTGTAATTGCCGCCCTCGGGATGACGATACGTCCGCCTGCGGCCTGAAGCTGCCCACCGTGAAAAACAATTTCCCTGCCGGCGAGCGCGATCCCTGCACGGCCGTTGGCAGCCACAATCCCCGAAGCAGGATGCGCCACGGTAATCCCGCTAAGAACAAGGTCTCCCACCACTTGACGGGTAGAGGTCAAAAAGGTTACGGCACCGGTCAGCACCCCGTCAACGCGCAGCGATGACGGATCCATGCCGATCCCGGCGATTTCGAGCTCCGGAAGAAAAGAAACATCAAATCCGCTCACCAAGAGATCGGCCTGAACAAAACCGTGCTCCCGGTCCGCATCAAACTTGATTTTTACATCATTTTTGCCGATGGTGAAAAAAATCGTCCCGGAAACGTCCCCATCCTCCGCCGGACGGGCGGATATACGGAGGCCTTCCAGGAAAACCGGCTTGAAATCACCGGGCAGGCGCGGATCCACCCTCCCGCCGCCGATCACCAACTCCGGCAGGCTCTCCGAAAAATCCACGTCCTCCATGAGCGATAGCCCCCATTGGGCAATGCTTTCGGTCGCTGCCGCTTCCACACTGCCGATATGAACCCGCCTGGCCCGGTACCGGCCGGTGAGCAGGGCGCCGAAGTCGTGCTCAACGGACACATCCTTCAAAAGGAGCGTTTCTTTGGAAAGGCCTTGCGGATGGATGGTCAGACGCCTTGCCGTTATACCGCCATACAGGCTGAAACCGAACCCTTCGACAGACACCTGGGCATTGGCAAGGCTTTCCATCTTTTTCTCAGCCCAAAAGGAGAACAACGGCCCCAAAGGTGCAAAGAAAAGGGCAGCCACAGCTACCAGAAAGACCAGTAGCGCTGCCAGCGACTGTTTCATCCGTTTCCGTGTAAATATCTTCACGTATCGTCCGAATGCTGGAAAAAAGATGTTCACTACCCGCCCGTAAAAAACCGGCGGCGAATGGTATTGACCAGATCCACATCCGGCGCATAGGGCACTTCCGGCCGGAGAGGGATCGCCATGATCAGATCCTGCGCAAAGGGCGTATCCTTGATTTTCTGATTATAGGCATAGTGCATCAGCAATTCAAGGTTGACGACGTCTTCCACGTTATATGCGATCAGGGTTTCCCGTGCGCGGGGATCGGCGCGCGTCTCGTATTCCATCCACAGCAAAACCGCAAAATACCCATCAACGCCCTCCAGTTCGTTTCTCGAAATGCCGAAGCGTTTTTCCACGCGTTTCAACCCGCCCTTGAACCCCAGGCTGTTTAACACGTATCGCAGGTCAATATGGGCATGGGGGAGCCTGATATCAAAAAAAGACTCGATAAACGGTACGTCGAAAGACTTTCCATTGTATGTCACGAGCAGATCGTAGGCCGCAATATCATCAACAAAGCGTTCCAGATTCTCCCCGTTGACATAGGTAAAAATGGTTTTTCCGTCGTAGAGGGCAATGGTGGTAATGATACTCATGCCCCTGTCGAGGCCTGTGGTTTCAATGTCGATATAGGCGGTTTTATGCTTGAACTGTTTGAACATCCGCCAATGCTCGCCGGCGTTCAGACAATTGTAAAACCAGCTTGCATCACCGGCTGCCAGGGCCGTTATGGAGGCGGCAATCGTCCGGGACGCAGCGGTAACGGTTGCGGCGCTGAAAGACGGTTTCGGCCAGCCCAGAAAAGAATACCAGTTGTGTATATTCGCCTCCCACAGCCGCTTTTCCGTGCGGGGGCCGATCCCCTGGATATGGCAGAAGGTATTTTCAAGCATGACTGTCTCCGGTCATATGATTCGCCGGTATACAATTCTGCGCCGCAGTGCCGGGTCATCCCTTCTCTTCCGGATTTACACGCTGCACTCGATTTTTGGTTCGATTTACCTGCAAATTATGATAAACCAATCGTGACAATAACCCGTAGAACAATCCGTATTCTTATGAGGACGACAAAATACAAATGAAGGTCTCCATCACAAGGGCGCTGAACTATTTTGATATCGGCCCGGATTACCGGATAACCCTGGGCGCATTGTTCCGCGTGCTCCAGGAAGCGTCCAGCAAGCATGCGGATAATGCGGACAATGCCCTGACCGCTCCCGCCCGCCGCTGGATTTTGAGTCGAATCGCAGCGGGAATCGACCATTTCCCGTGCTACGGCGAAACGGTTACGGCGGTTACATGGCACAAAATGTCAAAGGGGTACAAGAGTTACAGGGAGTATGAATTATACGCCGGCGATACCCGGGTTGCTTCGGCAAGCACCGTGTGGCTCTATTACGATCTCGACGCCCGCCGGCTGCTGAAAATCCCCCCGGATACGGGCGAGAAATACGGGACGGTGGAACAGGCCGCCACCCGTTTTGAGATAGACGTCTGGAAACCCGATGCGGATTTCAATCCGCACCATAAAACACGCATCACCACGCGTCCCACGGATTACGACCCCCTTCATCACGTCAACAATGCCGTATATTTCGACTACCTGTTGACCCTGCTATGCCGCAGCGGCTTTGACCCATGCACGCTCAAATCGATTCATCTGCATTACAACAAACAGATCGGCAACCATATCGAAACCCTTGAAGCCGGCTGTACAATCAAGGGGAACACAGGGGTCTTCAAGATCTATGACCAAGACACCACATTTGCATCCGGCCAGTGGGAGACGTCCTGACGGGGAGGATGTGAATACGGACAAACGGATTTTGGTTTGCGAATCCGTCAATCGATGGCGTCGAATTTACACGCACTGAAGCAGCTCAGGCACTGAATACACTTTTCCTGGTCGATAAACGCCACTTCCTTTTTCTTCCAGACAATGGCATCCACCGGGCAGGCCTTGTAGCAGAGCCCGCACTTGGTGCACTTGTCCTCGTTCACTTTGAAATCAAGCAGCGCCGCACAGCGCTTGGCAGGACAGCGCTTTTCATAGACATGCGCGTCGTATTCCTCTCTGAAGTACCGAAGCGTCGACAGAACCGGATTCGGTGCGGTCTGCCCCAACCCGCAAAGAGAGGAGTTTTTGATGACGACCGAAAGTTCTTCCAGAGTCTCAATGTCTTCCGGCACACCATGCCCTTCGCAGATTCTCTCCACGATTTGAAGGATGCGGCGGGTTCCTTCCCGGCAGGGAGTGCATTTTCCGCAGGATTCCTCCTGAATGAAATCCATGAAAAACCGCGCCATGTCAACCATGCAGGTCTGATCGTCCATGACGATGACACCGCCGGAACCCATGATTGCGCCCACCTTGGCAATTTCCTCAAAATCGACCGGGGTGTCCAGAAGATGCTCGGGGATGCAGCCGCCGGACGGTCCGCCAAGCTGCACCGCCTTGAACTTCCGCTTCTTTGGAATGCCTCCGCCGATCTCGAAGATCATCTTTCGAAGGGTAATCCCCATGGGGACTTCCACCAGCCCGATGTTGTTCACATCCCCGGATATGGCAAACACCTTCGTCCCCTTGCTGGTCTCCGTCCCCACGGAAGCATATCTTTCGCCGCCGTGCAGGATGATCTGACCGACATTGGCAAGGGTTTCCACGTTATTTAAAACGGTCGGCTTGTTGAAGAGCCCCTTGTGCGCCGGAAAAGGCGGCCGGGGCCGGGGCATGCCCCGCCTCCCCTCAATGGAGCGCATCAGCGCCGTTTCTTCTCCGCAGACAAATGCACCGGCACCCTGGTAGATCTCCACATCGAAATCAAAGCCCGAGCCCAGAATATCCTTTCCGAGAAGACCGTATTCACGCGCCTGTTTGATGGCGAGCCCCAACCGCGCAAGCGCCAGGGGGTATTCCGTCCGACAATATATATACCCTTTGCTGGAACCGATGGCCCGCGCGGCGATGATCATGCCTTCCAGAACCGCATGAGGGTCGGCCTCCAGTATGCTTCGATCCATAAACGCACCCGGGTCCCCTTCGTCGGCATTGCACAGGGTGTACTTAATGTCGCTTTGCGTTTTGCTGGCAAACTCCCATTTCACGCCCGCAGGAAAACCGGCGCCCCCGCGGCCCCGCAATCCGGATGTCTTGACTTCTTCGATGATCATTTCCGGCGACATTTCCGTAAGCGCCCGGGCCGCACCGAAATATCCGTCGCGGGCAATATATTCGTCGATTTTCTCTGGATCGATATACCCCTTGTTTCGCATGGCCCAGAACATCTGGTTCGAGAAAAAGGGAATGTCGTGCATGAGAGGGATTCTCTTTTTCGTTCCGGGGTCCTTGTACAGCAGGCGCTCCACTACCTTTCCCTTGATAAGATGCTCCTCCACGAGTTCCGGCACATCTTCCGGCCGCAATTTCTGGTAAAAAACATCTTCCGGCAGTACAAGCATGACCGGACCGACAGCGCAAAACCCGTTGCATCCGGTTTCCACAATACGAATCTCGCCGTCGAGTTCCCGGCGCGTGATTTCAGCGGCAAGGGCGTCCTTGAACGGATGACTGCCGCTTGCCCGGCAACCGGTCCCACCGCAAAGCATCAACTCCAGCCTGGCCTGGTTCATTATTTTCTCCTGAACACCTATGCAATATTTGGGAAGCAAATTCGCAATAAAAACCGCTTGTCATTCATATTTTTCCAATATGTCGATCACGTTGTCCGGTTTAATATCCCCGTATGTATCCTGATTTACCACCAAAACAGGGGCGAGGCCGCAGGCCCCGACACAACGGACAGCCTCGAGCGAAAAGCGCCGGTCTTCCGTGGTCTCACCGTCATGGAGCCCAAAAGTGTTGCCGATCCGGTGCATGACCTCCTTGATTCCCTTCACATAACAAGCCGTTCCAAGGCAGGCCCTGATTTTGTGGCGCCCTTTCGGCGTCAGGGAAAAAAGGGAATAAAACGTCGCCACC
This sequence comes from Desulfobacteraceae bacterium, assembly GCA_011389935.1. GTDB lineage: Bacteria > Desulfobacterota > Desulfobacteria > Desulfobacterales > Desulfosalsimonadaceae > B1SED10-16. The sequence continues at coordinate 116,865 of JAABTJ010000006.1, read as the reverse complement.
CCGAATACGTCGCTTCTGGGAATATTGAGCCCCCTGCTGATATAATCGATCAGCTCCACGGGAAGATACCCCACTTCATCCTGGCAAAGCCGCAGCACCGGAATGACCGCACCGGGTTCACTGACGTGCGCGGCGATAATCTCGTCGATTCTTGCATTCATCTCCGGAGTTATATCCGGATGGTCAAGTGTTGACATGGCATAAATCCTTTCCGACGTCCTTTATATCCGTATCCGCATCACCTGAAAAGCTTCAAATTTGTAACTTTTCCACAACTCCGCCAAAAAGTCAATAAATCGATGAAAAGTTATCCCCCGCTGAAAATGACTTTCTTTTCCAACAGACGCTGGCGGAAAAAGAAAATTGCTGGTATAGTACCGGGAATTTGAAGGGGATATCCATGCTGAATGCTGTTTTGCAGCAATTCGGCCGAAGGCAAAAATCATTTGGAGGAGAAAATGGGAAAAGTAACCGTCGATGATCTCAAGCGAATCAAGGAAAAAACCGCCGCTGAAATCGCCCTGAGGCAGGTGCCCGAAACCGTAAGGGTAACCGTCCACATCGGGGATTGCGGCATGGCCGCAGGCGCCCGGGATATCATGCAAACCTTCATGAAAGCCTTGGAAGAATCCGGCCGCCGGGATATACGGCTTTTGGCCGCGGATTGTCCCGATCCGGAAAACTGCGGCAATGAACCAAAGGTTACGGTGCAGGCAGGGGATACCGATCCGGTCATCTACGACAATGTGACCCCTGAAAAAGCGGAAAAAATTTTTTCCGCTCATGTGATCGGGGGGACTGCATTGTAGGCTGCCGGAAAGATTCCTGCCTCATGCCGCCTTGGATATCCTGACCGCGCAGACCTTGAATTCCGGAATTTTGGATACCGGATCCAGGGCGGCATTGGTCAACCGGTTGGCCGCGGCCTCGGCAAAGTGAAAGGGTATAAACACGGTGCCGTCCACGGCCTTGTCGGACACACGCAATACCACTTCTATTTCCCCGCGCCTTGAAGCCACCTTTACCCTTTCTCCATCCTTGAGAGCATATTTTTCCGCATCGGCTTTTGAAATTTCAACGAAGCTTTCCGGGGAACGTTCATTCAAGCCGTCCACTTTTCTCGTCATGCTGCCGGTATGGTAATGGTACAGCAACCGGCCGGTGGTCATATACAGGGGGTATTCCTCATCCGTCGACTCCGCGGGGGGTATGTACTCTATGGCGAAAAACTTCCCCTTGCCGATGGGAAACGCTTCCGCGTGAAGAATCGGTGTTCCCGGGTGATCCGGCGCCGGGCACGGCCAATGGAGACCGTCCCTGTCGATGCGGTCCCAGGTGATGCCCCGGTAGGAAGGCGTAACACTCGCGATTTCCGCAAAAACGGATTCAGAACTATCCGCGCGCATGTCCACCCCCATGCGGGATGCGATTTCCGCCGTTATCCGCCAGTCCTCCCATACACCGCCCGGCGGCTCCACGGCCTTCCGGACCCGCTGCACCCGGCGCTCGGTATTGGAAAACGTTCCGTCCTTTTCGGCAAAACAGCAGCTCGGCAACACGACATCCGCGGTTTTTGCGGTCTCCGTCATGAATATATCCTGCACCACCAAAAAATCCAGATGCGCGAAACTGTCTTCCGCATGGTTCAAGTCCGGATCAGACACAAGGGGATTTTCCCCGATGATGTACATGGCCTTGAGTTCCCCTGCGTGGGCCTTGGGGACCATCTCTGTCACGGCGAGCCCCGGTTTGTCCGAAAGCCCCTTCACCCCCCAGGCTTTTTCCATTGTGGATATGGCGCCGGGATCGTTGACGGGCTGGTACCCGGAAAAGACGTTGGGCAGACCGCCCATGTCGCAAGCTCCCTGGACGTTGTTCTGCCCGCGAAGCGGGTTGACCCCGCCCCCGCGAATCCCGAGGTTCCCGCACAGCATGGCGAGATTTGCCAGGCTCTTTACGTTGTCGGTTCCCGTGGTATGCTGGGTGATGCCCATGCAATACAGGATGGAAGCGGCCTTGGCGCCGGCATAAAGCCTTGCAGCCTCCACGATATCTTTTGCCGGAATACCGGTGATTTCGGATACGTGCTCGGGCGTGAATTTTTCAACCGTGGCTTTCAGCGCCTCAAAGCCTTCTGTCCGGGTCTCCACAAAGGTTTTGTCAAAGAGATCCTCCTTGATGATGACGTGCATCAGGCCGTTCAGCCAGGCCACATCCGTACCCAGATTGGGGCGCAGCCACTTATCCGAGAACTCGGCCAGCTTGATCCGCCTGGGATCGACCAGAAGAAGCTTTGCACCCCGCCGGGTGATGGCGCGCTTTACAAAAGAGGAGATCACCGGGTGATTTTCCGTTGTATTGGAGCCGGTTACCAGGATGACATCAGCCTCCTCGATATCCGCGATGGTATTGGTCATCGCCCCACTTCCGAACGCAGCGGCCAGACCGGCCACTGTTGAGCTGTGTCAGAGCCGGGCGCAGTGATCAATGTTGTTGGTTTTCAATACTCCCCGGGTAAATTTCTGCGCCACGTAGTTGTCTTCGTTGGTCACCCGCGCGGATGTCAAAACGCCCATTGCATCGCCGCCATGGGCATCTCTGATTTCCGTAAACCGTTTCGCCACCAGGTTCAGGGCTTCTTCCCACCCGGCTTCCCGGAACGCTCCGTTTTCCTTGATCATTGGCGTTGACAGTCGCTCCGGGCTGTGAATGAAGGAATAGCCGAACCGGCCCTTGACGCACAGGCTGCCGTTATTGGGCAGGGCGTCCTCGGTGCCGGTCACCTTCATCACCTTGTTGTCTTTGACATGGAGCGTGAGCTGGCAGCCAACGCCGCAGTAGCTGCAGGTGGTCCGGACCTTCCGGGTTTCCCAGGGACGGCATGCGTAGCGGGCGTCCTTTTCCACCAGTGCCCCCACCGGGCAGGCCTGGATACACTCCCCGCAGAATACGCAGTCCGAGTCCTTGAGCGCCCGGTCGCCGCCGGCCACGATCTTGGCTTCAGAACCTCTGTACCCGAAACTGATGGCGTTGTTCACCTGGATGTCGTTGCAGGCCTGCACGCAGCGCCCGCAAAGGATGCAACGGGAAAAGTCCCTTACGATAAAAGGGTTTACCGTTTCCATGGGATATTTCGGGGGCGTGCTTTCAAAGGCCTCGCCGGAAACCTGGTACCGGTACGCCAGGTCCTGAAGCTCGCAGTCACCCCACACCGGACACAACTCATCGGCGTTGTCGTATTTCTGGACTTCAAGCTGAAAGGCCGTGAAGCTGCCGGTATCCGATTTCCTGACGGCACAGTTGTGATTGCCGGAGGAAAGCAGCAGTTCAAGGGTCATTCGGCGGGAAGAAACGACTTCCGGCGATTCGGTATGGACAACCATGCCGGGCTGGGCGGGCGTCGTACAGGCGGGCATCAGGGAACGCGCCTTTTCCACTTCCACGACGCAAATACGACACGCCCCGGTGGCGATGGCCCCTTTCAGGTGGCACAGGGTCGGAATATCGATTCCGTTCCGACGGGCCACTTCCAGAATCGTTTCTTCCGGTTGAATGGTCAACCGATTGCCATTGATAAGAATCGTGTTTTCATCCATGTCTGTTTGTCTTTCTTCTCTGCGATTTGACGTTCACGCTGCCGGCCGCTTGTCTTTACTGCAGCCAGGGCTCCTGCCCCCCCTTCCGGAGAGACACCGGGGCTCCTAAAATTTCAGACCATATCACAGCTCTTTGCAGTTGCGCAACAGAATATGCATCACCGGTCTTGGAAGAAAACGCCCGTGCAGGCAGATCCCCGGAAATAGCCTTTTCCCCGGCCTCCGCGGCGTATTCGGGGGGTTTTTTCGTTTCTATCGGTCTGCCGGCCGGTCTTTGCCAGGCAGCAGCCGCTCTTTTGGTTTCTCCCATCCGGTAGCTCCGCCCGGATGGGCTGGCCGCCTCCCCTTCGGACGGTCGCCTTGCGTCCATTTTATTCGGCTTCTCCGCCATTTCCCCGTAGAAGATCTCCTCGTCGCCTCCCGGGCGTCGACCTGCGGACGGGTCATCGGGTATGGGCTCGAATTCCTCTCTTACCTGCTCCAAAAACTTTCCAACGGATTTCCGCCAGCCGGTCAGCGCCTGCTTTTCATCTTCCTGCGCCTCTGCCTGGCCGGACTGCTGCTTCTTGAGGCGCTTTCGGATGTTGATCACATTGGTAACGATGATCACCAGCACCACCAGCAGAAAAAAAAGATTTTCCATAAATAACTCCCTGTTGGCCGACGCTATGTATCCGATACATCCGGATCTATCTTGGTCTCCTTCCCGCCGATGGTGTCCCGCATGCCCGTATCCGCCTGGATATTCTGCATCCGGTAATAATCCATGATGCCGAGGTTGCCCTTTTTGAAGGCTTCGGCAATGGCAACAGGCACCAGGGCCTCGTTTTCCACGACCTTGGCACGCATTTCCTGAACCTTGGCGCGCATTTCCTGCTCCGCTGCATAGGCCATGGCCCGCCGCTCCTCGGCCTTTGCCTGGGCGATCTTCTTGTCCGCCTCGGCCCGGTCGGTTTCCAGCTCGGCGCCGATGTTCTTGCCGACGTCCACATCCGCGATATCAATGGAGAGTATTTCATAGGCAGTCCCGGCATCCAGCCCCTTTTCAAGGACGCGCTTGGAGATGGAATCCGGGTTTTCCAGAACGTTCTTGTGGCTTTCCGACGAACCGATGGTGGTGACGATGCCTTCCCCCACGCGCGCAAGGATGGTTTCCTCGCCGGCCCCCCCCACGAGCCGGTCGATATTTGCCCGTACCGTGACCCGTGAGATGGCCTTGAGCTGGATTCCGTCCTTGGCCATGGCCGCAACCAGCGGGGTTTCAATCACCTTCGGATTGACGCTCATCTGCACGGCTTCAAGCACGTTGCGCCCCGCCAGGTCGATTGCGGCGGCCCGGTTGAATTTCAAATCGATATTCGCTTTGTCCGCGGCGATCAGGGCCTGGATGACGCGCATCACGTCGCCGCCGGCAAGGTAATGGGACTCCAGGTCGTTGGTCGAAATATCAATGCCGGCTTTTACGGCCATGATCTTGGCGTTGACGATCAGCTTGGGGGATATCTTCCGGAGCCGTATAAAAATGATGTTGAACAGGCCGACCCTGGCCCCGGATACCAGCCCCTGAATCCACAGGGAAACAGCGGATCCGACGAAATAAAACAAAATAATGATGGCGATCAGAAGTATTATCAGAATTACATGTTCAGCGGCCATTGTTCCTCCTGTATATATTGGATTTTATCAAGGCGCACCCTGTTTTTTCCTTACAATCACCCGGCTCCCTTCAACCTTTGAAACCACGACGGCTTCGCCTTTTTCAATGAAGTCTCCCCGGGTAACCACATCGATGCGCCGGTTTTCAATTTTTATCGTGCCGGAAGGACGCAGATTGGTCACGGCGACCCCTTCCCTGCCGACCAGCTCGGAGAGTTTTTCGTCGTAGGAGACGACCCCTTGGGATTTCCGCAGCGCCGTCTGGAGCGCAAGGGGGGAGCGCGCCAGCAGCTTGAACCCCGCAAATGCAGCAATGGGCAAAAGAAGGATATCGATGACGATCAGGGTAACGCCGGCGTCGGAGGAAACCGTGGTAAACGCCAGGTAAACCGCATATCCCAAAAGCCCCGCCGCGATAACGGAGAGGATGCCGCCCGAGGGGAGCAGGATTTCGGCCATCAGCACCACGATCCCGGCAAGCTGGAAAACCAGGGGGATGGTCCAGTCGCTGTTCATGGCGCATCCTTTCTCTGAACGACAATCCAGTTGCCGCGTATCTGCGAGACGAACACCGGCGTTGACTTTTCTATGTACTCGTTATCGGAGATCACGTCAAATATTTCCCCGTTTATTTCGGCTTTTCCGGAAGGCCGCAGATAGGTGAGGGCGATTCCGGCATCGCCGGTTTTTATGCGCTTGGTCTCCTCCGAATCCGCATGGGCGCCCCCCAGATCCGAGACCAGAAACGGCCCTTCATTTTTACTGGAAATCTTCGGCAGAAGGAAACGGACGACGAGCAGTCCTCCCAGAAATGCGAGGATAAAGGATCCCAGAACCCGGATAATGTTGTTGACAAGGATATCCATCTGCCAGGGAATATCCGGATCCGGCACGACAAAATCCTGCAGCGCCAGAACAAAGCCGATGGTGATAAGCGCGGCTCCCGCCAGCCCGGCAATGCCGAAGCCCGGTAGGACAAAAACTTCCACCCCCATGAAAACAAGACCCAAAAGAATGATCAGAAATTCCGTGTAGTCGGCCAGCCCCACCGTGTACTGGCCGAAAAAAACGATGGCCAGAAGAATCACGCCGATGGTTCCGGGAAACCCGAAACCAGGGGCCTGCATTTCTACATACAGGGCCGCAAGGCCGATCATGAGCAAAATCGGGGCGATGCTCCCGATCAACCGGACCATCTCTTCCGACCAGCTGGGGGTTAAACGGACCAGCGTATAATCGTCATACCCCATCCGGGCAAGCATGGCCGGAATATCGGCAACGGTCATCCTTGAAAAACCGTATGTTTCCGCTTCCCGGTCGTGCATGGTCAGCAGCTGGCCTTCCGGAACCACCGTTTTTCTGGATGCGATCTGTCCCCGTTCGTCCTCGGTAAGGTCCTGGTATGCCGCATCCGTCATGTACGTAACCGTCCCGTCTTCCATCGTGATCTCATAAACCACGATCTCCAAGGTTACCATTGCCTCGGTGAGGGCCACGGGATAATTGTTTCTTTCGGCCAGGGCGCGGAACTTGGCGCGAATCGGCGACTGATATTTTTCGCCCAGCATTTCCGGGCCTTCCGTTCCCATGGCAATGGGCGCCGTATCCCCGATGGTGGATCCGGGCGCCATTACCAGTTCACTGGATGCCAGGGCGATCAATGCACCCGCAGAAATGGCCTTTTCCTGTACGAAGGAGACGGTCTTTCCTTCCGGGAAACGGATAAGGGTATCGACGATCTCCATGGCAGAATCCACACGGCCGCCGTACGTGTCCACGTCCACAACAACAAGGCTGTAGGGCGCCTGGGTGATTTCACGATGCGTCCGCTGGACGTAAGCGGACATACCGGGATCCACCGTTCCCGAAATCTCAATGACATATACGGTGTCGTCATTGTTGTTCCGGGCATGGAAAGATGCCGGCAGCAGCAGCAAAACCGCCGCCGCAGTCAACCAGGCAAACATGCGAAAAGGAACCGTCCGGTACGCCATTTTTTGCCGCCCCTGTTTGAAAAATCAAAATACAATATGCATCATTGTCATTGATTACTATGACACCGGTTTTCTGTCAATATATTGCCAAATATTGCCGGCTGCGGCCGTATGCCTGTTTTATCTGCCATTTATCCGGAGAAGGGGACGGGCGACTCTTTTTTATTGTCACCCATCCAGCATGCATGCTACTCTTATTTTTAACAATACCTTACCACCTCTTCCATGAAAGGTTTGTTTTATGCCCAAATCCCATTACTGGCCGGACGAGTATGTCAAAAAGCGCATGGACGCAAAACAGGCCATGTCCTTTATCAAATCCGGGCAGCGGGTCTTTATCGGCTCATCCTGCGGGGAGCCCCAGCACCTGGTAAAATCCCTGATCGAACATGCGGGCTACTTCACGGATCTTGAAATCGTCCGCCTGATGAGCCTTGAAAAATCGCCCATCACAATGCTTGCCAATGAAAACCGCATTGAGCAGTTCAGCATCCGCAACATATACCAGGGCTCTGCAGGGGCAAAACATCTTGCGTCAAACAAGCCCTTTATCACGCCCATGAACATGTCCGCGGTTCCGGACATGTTTCTCAAGCGGCACCTGCCCCTGAATGCCGCCTTTATCCAGGCGTCGCCGCCCGACGATTTCGGATGGATGAGCATGGGGATTTCTGTTGACGTGGGCATGGCGGCCGCCCAATCGGCGGACATGGTGATCGTGCAGGTAAACAGCAACATGCCCAGGGTGCTGGGGCACAGCTTCATCCATGTCAACGACGCGGATATCATCGTCGAACAGGACGAGCCCCTCCTGACCATTGAACAGCTGCCGGAATTCGAATCCGCCCATAAAATCGCCCGACAGGTGGCGACGCTGATCGAAGACGGCGCCACTTTCCAGCTCGGGCTGGGCGCCACGCCAAAGGCGATCCTCCTGGCCCTGGCGGACAAAAACGACCTCGGGGTACACACGCAGTATGTCATTGACGGTATCATGAACCTGGTGGCAATCGGAAACATCACCAATCGCTACAAGGGGCTCAACGACGGCAAAACCGTTGCATCCAACGCCGCGGGATCCGTGCACCTTTATGAATTCGTCCATGACAATCCCTCCATTGAATTCTATCCCTCCGACTATGTGAACAATCCGGGCATCATTGCACAGAACAGAAAAATGGTCACCATCAACATGGTCATGGAAATGGATATCACCGGGCAGGCGGCGGTGGATGCCCTCCCGCACAATTACTTTGCCGGGGTATCGAGCATGGTGGACTTCATGCGCGGGGCCTTCATTTCTCCGGGGGGGAAATCCATTCTCCTGATTCCGTCGACGTCCATCGACGGCAAAGACAGCCGGATCGTTTCAGAACTTACCAGCGGTGTGGTGGTCCCCAGAAACGACGTGTCCTACGTGATCAGCGAGTACGGAGCGGTCAATCTTTTCGGCAAAAATCTCCAGGAACGGGCCACAGCGATGATCAGCCTCGCCCATCCGGATTTCCGGGAGGAACTGTTTGAAAAAGCCAAAGAAAAGGGGTACATGACGCCGGGCCGGAAACTGGGCGACTCTATCCGAAGCGTCTATCCGGCGGCCCTGGAAGAAAAACGCAAAACCGGGGAGACAGCGATTATCTACCGACCAGCCAAACCGGTCGATATCCGGCGTATCCAGGAGCACTTCTACAACCTGGACAAAAAAGATGTCATTGCCCGCTTTTTCTACGAAAAAACGCAGTTTCTGCGCAACGACATAGAAAACATCGCTGAAACGGATTATGTCAGAAACCTTACCCTTTTGGCGATTACGGGCGAATTCGGATTCGGATCGGTGATCGGCATCGGCGCCTACATGCTGGAGAGAGAGCACAACATCGCCGAGGTCGCCTTTTCGGTAAGCCGGGGGTGGCAGGGCAAAGGAGTTGCCACCACACTGATCAACAAGCTTGCGAACGCGGCGCAGGACAATGGCATCAGCGGGCTTGTCGCCTACACCGATCCCTCCAACCAGGCAATGATCAAACTCTTTCACAAGCTGCCGTTTAAAATTCATAAAAAACGGGAAGACGATATCATCTTACTCAACTGCTTCTTTGAGGCGAACCCCGACATGCCGGAAGCATCCTGATGAACGATTCACGCAGCCGGACGGATGACAAAAACCCTGTCCATCCCCGCGTCGGCGCAACCATGGATGACCGCTTTCTCGAGCACAAGACCGGGCATGCCCATCCGGAACACCCCCGGCGACTGGCTGAAATCCATCGCATGATCGAGCGGGAATTCAAGAATCGCCTCATACTCGTCCGACCGGAACCCGCCACGGTGGAGCAGGTGGAAACCGTTCATACCCCGGGACATGTCCGGGCCATACTCAAAACCGCGGAGCAGCGCATGAGCAGCATGTCGCCGGATACACAGGTGAGCGCAAGAACCTACATGGCGGCGTGGCTTGCAGCGGGCGCATGCGTACAGGGAGTCGATCTGCTCTTAAACGATGCCGTTGACGCCTTTTTCGCACTGGTACGCCCTCCGGGACACCATGCCCTGGCGGATCGGGCGGGCGGGTTCTGTATTTTCAACAACATCGCCATTGCCGCCCGCTACGCCATGAAAAGCTTCGGGCTGGACCGTATCCTGGTCATCGACTGGGACATCCATCACGGCAACGGCATCAACGACCTGTTTTACAACGAGCGCCGCCTGTATTACTATTCGACCCATGACATTTTGCTGTATCCCTATTCGGGGCTTGCGGGGGATGTCGGGGACGGCCCGGGGCGGGGATACACCATGAACATCCCCATACCCCGCGACATGACCGATGACGACATGGTATATCTATACAATCAGACGCTGCTCCCGGTCCTTTCCGGTTACAGGCCCCAATTGATCATGGTGGCGGCCGGATTCGACGCCCATGCCGACGATCCCATAGGTAAGTGCGGTTTTACGGAAAACATTTACGCCCGCATCATCCGCCTGGTCATGGATTTTTTCGTCCGCGAAGGAAAGCCGATGCCGCCATTGTTTCTGGCCCTCGAAGGGGGATATGAACCAAGGGCGCTAACGGCCTCGGTTCGAACAGTACTGATGACGCTCATTGGAAACGGCATTTTCCCGAAACCACCGGACAGCGCAGATGCGCCCGTAATGGACCGCATCCGGGAAATTGGGTCGATTCACACGCCATACGGGATTATCTAGCATGATAAAAGCCAGAATTCCGGCACAGTATCCGGAAACGGCGAACCTGTGCGACTACGAAAAAACTTGCGCCTCCTTTTCCTGGAAGGATATTGAAAGCCGGTTTTATCCCGACGGAGAGGACAATTGCAATATTATCGCCGCCTCCATCGACCGGTGGGCGGAAAATCCGTCTACCCGTGACCATCTTGCACTGATTTTCGAATCCAAAAATTGCCGGCGGACCTGGACATACGGGGAGCTCAGGGGCATCTCCTGCAGATGGGCCCGGATGCTTGAAAAATACGGCTTTACCAGGGGAGACCGCCTCATGGTCTTTATGCCGGCATGCCCGGAAATATGGTTTGCCATGGCTGCCTGCGCCCGGATCGGGGTACTCTTCTGCCCGGTCTTCCCCACGTCAACCCCATATGAGGTCGAAGGGCGGGTCGCCGGAATCGCCCCGAAAGGCGTGTTGACCACCCCCGATCTTGTTGAAAAATTGCCTTCGGGGTCCGCCTCGGAGATTGATGCCCTATTTCTGCAGAACGGTCCGGCACCAGGTCTTTTCCCGAAAGAGATCATCGCCCCGGACATTGCCGCACAAATGCCTTCGGAGCATGTCCTCCGCTATTTCCCGAAAAGCACCCCCCTCTACATGATATTCACATCCGGATCCACGCGCCCCCCCAAGGGGATCATCCACTGCCACGGGGATATGACCGGCATTTATACGACGGCCGAATGGGTGTTTGACGTAAAACCCGACACCCTGCTCTGGACGGATGCGGATCCGGCATGGGTGACCGGTGCCGTTTACGGGGCATACGCACCGTGGCTTCACGGAATAACGAGCCTCGTGGTCGGGGAGGGGTTTACCGCGGCAAAGTGGTATCATCTCCTTGAAAAGTACCGGGTGTCCGCCTGGTACACTACCCCGCGCATTCTGAACGAATTAATGGCCGCCGGGGAAGACCTGCCGACACGGTTTGATTTTTCGGCCCTTCTGCATATTGTCACGGTGGGGGCGCCGCTTGTTCCGGACGTCATCTACTGGTGCCGCAAGCATCTGAAGCGTACGCCCCACGATACCTGGTGGATGACGGAAACGGGGATCGTCTGCATTGCAAATACGCCGGGCTCGGATATAAAGCCCGGTTCCATGGGGCGCCCCCTGCCAGGCATGGCAGCAGCCATCCTGGATGAAAACGGCAAACCATTTCCGCCCCTGTCGATCGGGGAACTGGCCCTTGCATCGGGCTGGCCGGGGATGATGACAGGGATATTCCATGATCCGAGACGATACGAAACCTTTTTTTCCGATAACGGATGGTTTTTAACCGGGGATATCGCCCTGCAGGATGAGGAGGGGTATTTTTACCACCACGGACGGCATGACGACCTGTTGAAAGCAGGCGACAACAAGCTGATGGGGCCCTTTGAAATCGAACAGCTTCTCTGCATGCATCCGGCGGTGTCCGAGGCGGCGGTCATCGCCAAGGGCGCACAACCGGGCGACGCCCTTTCCCGCCTGAAGGCCTTTATCACCCTTTCCGAGGGGTATATGAAGTCTTCGCGCCTTTCCTACGAGATCAAAGCCTTCCTCAAAGGAAACCTGGCGGCCGACCTGATCGTCGAAGAAGTGGAATTTATGGCGTCGCTTCCGAGAACCCGGAGCGGCAAGTTGCTGCGGCGCGTCCTGCGCGCAAGGGAACTGGGGCTTCCCGGCGGCGAACCGAGAAACATGAAAGACTGATTATTGTGAATATTGAGAATTCAAGCGTTCTGGATGCAGACGGGAATCCAGCCGATCCCGAAAAATACCGGAATCCGGCGCGGGTACTGGTCGCGGACGACGATGCCGGCACCCGCCTTCTCCTGCGTAAAAAGCTGGAGGCGGCCGGATACTCGGTCATAACTGCCAAAAACGGCCGGGAAGCCATCAACCGGCTTTCGAACAGCATCTCCGCCGCGGTCGTAGACCTGAAAATGCCCGATATCGACGGCATGGAATGCCTGCGCCACATACAGAAGGCGTTCCCGGATCTCTCCCCCATAATGCTCACGGCAAGTGAAAACATTGCCAACGCGGTGGAAGCCATGAAACAGGGCGCCCTGGATTACGTGACCAAACCCTTCAACGCCAAACAGCTTATTGCCCTGGTCGGAAAAGCCGTGGATTCTTTCGCCCAGTCAAAACGCCTGCGGGAAACCGAGCAGAAACTGGCCCACGAGCGGCAGCACCAGCTATTCATCGCCTCGCAAATACAACAATCCCTGCTTTTGGGAAAGCCGCCGGAAAATTTTGAAGGACTGGATATTGCACATATTGCCATCCCGTCGCAACAGATAGACGGGGATTTTATCGACTTTATCCGCCAAAGTCCGTCTGTTCTGGATGTTGTCATAGCGGATGTCATGGGAAAAGGAATTATGGCAGCCTTCATCGGGGCGGCCCTGAAAAGCGCATTTCTAAAGGTGATAAATGATGCCGCCGCGTCTTTACCGCTACAGCGCATACCGGAACCCGACCATCTTGTTGGCGCCGTCCACGACCACATGATTGCCCAGATGGAGCGTTTTGAAACGTTTGTCACCCTTTGCTACGGCCGCTTTGAAATGGAAAAAAACCGTTTTCTCTTTGTCGATTGCGGCCATGTCCGTACCATTCACTACCGCCATGCGGAAAAGAGCATCAATCTGCTGCGCGGTGCCAACATGCCGCTGGGCTTTCCTGAACCCTGGGGATTTCGACAATTTCAAGCCGATTTTTCGCCGGGGGATCTTTTCTTGTTTTACTCGGACGGGGTAACCGAAGCCAAAAACCCCGAAGGGGAGCTCTTTGAGGAAACCCGGCTGGTGAACTATGTCGAAGCGCATGCCCCTCATCAATCACCCGAAATTCTGGCCGCCGGAATACGCCGAAAACTCTCCGAATTTACGGAAACGGAGATTTTCAGGGATGATTTCACGTGCGTTGCCGTGCGCATCACCGCACCTGCCTGCCCAAAAAAGGTGCTCGGCCGGGAAAGGCTGGAAATCGGCAGCGACCTTCAACAGATCAGTGACGTCAGGACGTTTGTCATTCGTTTCTGCAAATGTTTACCGGTGGCGGTGGATGAGGACCGGTTGGCCGGAATTGAAATAGCGGCCGTGGAAGTCGTTGCCAATATTATCAAACACGCCTATCACCTCAAAACCGATAAACAAATTGAAGTCCTTGCCGTAGCCTTTGACGACTGCCTGGAACTCGAATTCCGGGACAGCGGTGAGAATTTTGATCCGGCGGACGTTCCCGCCCCTGTGTTGGACGGAAACCGGGAAAACGGCAGGGGATGCTTCATCATCGCACAAACGGCGGACGAGATCAGTTATTTTCGCGATGAAACCCATGGGAAAAATTGCACGCGCTTGAAGTTTGCATGGGGTGCATCCGATTAACGCGCACTTTTCAGTAAGAACAGTATGGGATGGCCGATACCGCCCATAAGGGGGCGGCGACCCGGCCCCTTCCATCAACCAGAAAGAAAAACCATTCATGAACAGCGATTCCATTGTGATACTGGGCGTTCCGGTCGACAACCTGGACATGGAAGAAACGATTTCCCGCCTGTTTTCCATGGCCCGGGCATATGACGAAGACGGCCGGCCCCGCATGGCCGTTGCCGTAACCGCCGAAACCATCATGCGCCTTCGGAAGTCCGCGCATAAAATACCGGCCGGAGAAGCAACGCCCATAAAAAAAGCCGGTTTCCAGATAAACACGCTGCGCAGTGCGGACCTGATGATACCTGTGGGCCTTCCGGTGGTTTGGGCCTCCCGGATTCTGGGCATAAAACTGAAAAAACGAATTTCCGCCGCCGGTTTTTTTCATCATTTCCTTGAAACCGCCCTTTCGGCCGGAAAATCGACGCTGCTGCTTCAAAAATCACCCGCCCCAAAGCAATCTTCAAAAACGGATATTCGCTACGATGGCTTCACCCTGACCCGGCCGGAGCTTCCCGATGCGGACGGGTGCGCCATCAATGGGCAGGACGTTTCGGATACCGGCCGCTCCCCCGCTTCAATCCCGTACGCGATCCTTCTTGAATCCATGCATGAATACGTCAACAGCGCCGGCGCCGATTTCCTCATAATCGACATCAACAATCCGGATCTGGCCGCATGGTTCGAACAATCGAAAAACCGTATCCATGTGCCGGTCATACTGCTGGTGTCGGGGACCGGTGAAATTCACCGGGCTGCACGGAAAATCCGATATGCCGGCGGAAAACCCGGTGCGGAGGGGCATCTGAACATCGAAAAGCAATCGTTTTACAACGGTTTTGCACAACGGATGTATCATCATTACGTCCAGCTCGGCCTTTTGTTGCTCCCCCTTGTGCTATATCAAAAATACAATCAGGCCGTGTTCAGTTTCCGCCACCAGCCGTCAACGATTCCATCGATCAAAAGCGCCTCGCCGAAAACCTTGCGGGGACTGTCGATCAAAGTCATTTCAATGCCCGATCCCCTGGATGCATCCGTTACGGAAGACATCCGTGCAAAAATACGGAAAATGTCGCAGATCGCTCCGAAAGTCGTCCTCGACTTCTCCCGCGTCAACTTCATGGACTCCTCCGGCCTTGGCCTGCTGATGGGCCTTTGCCGGGCTTCGTCCGCGGAAAAGCGGGAAATATTTCTTACGGGGGTGAAACCGAAAATTTACCACTTTTTTAAACTGACAAAAACGATTGATTTTTTTGAAGATCGAATAATGCAAAGCCTTTTCGATATTGTTGAAACCATCCGGCAACGGGTATCGAATTCTTCCTTCTACTACCTGTCCCTGATTCGCAGCAATGCCGTGGTCTTGAATCTCTACGGCAAACTTGATGCAGCGGAACTTATGGATATCAATGCAGAAATTATACTGGAACAGGTCTCGGACAAGGATGCCATCATAAACCTGGCAGACCTTGCGTTCATGGACAGCGCCGGCATCCGGTTCCTTGTAAAGCTGCACCGGCATGTCTCGGGCGGGGACCGGATTCTCATTCTCTGCGGTATGCAGGGAAAAGTGCGGAGACTGTTCTCCATTGTGGGGCTGGACAGGCTGTTTGTCATGGAAAACAGCCTGCCTTCTGCAGAGCTTGCCCTCCGGCGCCACCATATCCGGCGATTCGCCCCGGCAAGAGGAGCGGCAAGAGAGGATGCTACTTCGGGCAGGAACTTCGTAAAAAACGAGGGCGGCCGAAGCCGCCCCGTTTCACATGTGTAGCTTTATTGATGCTTACCACCCGCAAAATCCGCCGCCACGAGCGCCGTAGCCTCTCATGGGGGCCGCACCTCTTCCGCCGCGGCCGTAGCCGGTCGAGACGCCGCCGGCCTGGATGTCATATTCCAGCCGCTTCTGGTCCATTTCACCCCGAAGCGCCGAAATCTCGCGCTGCAGCGTCAACGCCCTGTCCGCATCCGGACTTTGCTTTGCCAGTTCAGCTCTCAGGGCCAGCTGCTTTTCCTGAAGCTGCTGGCGCGTCTCTGCGGTTTCATTATAAAACTCCGCCCACTGCTGCTCAAACTGTGCGCTTTCTTCCGGCGAAACATTTCCGTAATATCCCTGGTGATGATATCCGGGGCCGCCGCCGCGATGCATACCCGGTCCGGGCATGCCGCCCCATCCGGCAAATGCGAGTGCGCTGAGCCCAAAAACCGCTGCAATCGTCAATACAATAATTCCTTTTATATTTCGTCTCATTTTGTGCCTCCATTTTGGTTCTGATTGGTTTATTTCCTTTTTCCCCTGTAAAAAGCGGCCGCTTTTGAAAACCCGCTGGGCTTTGCGTATTTATATTGCAATGGTGATGCCAGAATGGAGAATAATTGCTTAAAAAGAATACAACATATTAATATCAAAGCATATAGCAATGTAAAACAATGCAGCGGGCAGGCAGGGCCCCTCCCGAACAACCAAAAAGTGGGGCAAAATTACCCGGTTGAATCCGTGGTCGAGGGAGGGGTGGGGCAAAAAGGGACAACCCGGTACCGGCTTGACCGTGGCGTATCAATCAATACCGTAGTCTTTTACTTTTTTGTGGAGGGTCTTACGGTTGATGCCGAGCTTTCGGGCGGTTTCACTTTTGTTGCCGCCGCAGTCCTGCAGGGTGGCCAGAATCGCTTCTTTTTCGATTTCCTCCAGGGAACGGCCGGCGGCAACCGGGTCCCCCACCGGCGGAGGGGCCGCCCATGCACGTTTTTCTCCATAGGCGTCGACAATATTGGAGGGGAGCTCCTTTTCGGTAATATACTCATCCGGCAGAAGAATCACCGCACGTTCAATGGTGTTTTCAAGCTCCCGCACGTTGCCGGGCCAAGGGTAGTTCAGCAGCATGTCCATTGCCAGCGGCGAAAATCCCTTGACCCGCCTGCGGTTTTTCTTCGCATAGACTTCCAGGAAATGACTGGCCAGCAGCGGGATATCATCGACCCGTTCACGAAGAGGCGGAATGCGGAGCCCGACCACGTTCAACCGGTAAAAAAGGTCCTGGCGAAACGCCCCCTTTTCGACCAGTTCTTCAAGATTCCGGTTGGTGGCGGCAACAATGCGCACATCCACGCGCAAGGTTTCCCCGCCGCCGACCCGCTGGATTTCCTTTTCCTGGATCACCCGGAGCAGCTTGGCCTGCATCGCAGCGGACGTTTCGCTGATTTCATCGAGAAAAATCGTACCCGTATGGGCCTGCATGAAGCGGCCTTCGCGGCGCCTGTCCGCGCCTGTGAAAGCACCCTTTTCATGGCCGAAAAGCTCGGATTCCAGAAGCGTCTCGGTAAGGGCGGCGCAATTGACAACCACCATCGGATTGTCTTTGCGGGGGCTGTTGTGATGGATGGATTTGGCGATGAGCTCTTTTCCCGTGCCGGATTCCCCGGTAATTAAAACGGTGGCCTCGGAAGGAGCGACCATGGCCATCATATCCACCAGCGCTTTCATCGGCCGGCTTTTTCCAATGATGTTGTCGAGTTCATATCCGGCGGAAAGCCTTGACTTCAAAGCCTCGTTTTCCGATTTCAGGCCGGTATGTTCCAGTGCAAGGGCCATTCTGTGCTGGAGCGCCTCGAAGTCCAGCGGTTTTGTCAGGTAATCGTATGCCCCGGCTTTAAGCGCCTCGACCGCCGAATCAACCGATGAATAAGCGGTCATGATAAGAATGGGTATGGCCGGGTTATACGCATTGATGCGCTCCATGGCCTCGATGCCGCCCATCCGCACCATCCGGACGTCCATCAGAATCAGGTCATAGGGGCGCTTTTGCACGCTTTCGACCGCCTTGTCGCCGTCATCGGCCACGGAAACCCGATATCCCCATTTTGAAACGATGGTCTCAAGGGTTTTCAAATGATTTTCATCGTCATCGACGATCAGAACATGCGCCGGGTTTTGACTTGTCATAACCACCTCATTTTTCTGCCGCCAGCGGCAGGATGATGGAGAATACGGTGCCTTGCCCGACGGCGCTGCGGACTTTGACCTGCCCCTGGTGGGCCTCGATGATCTTGTGGACGATGGGCAGCCCCAGGCCGGTCCCCTTTGGCTTGGTGGTAAAGTAGGGATCGAATATTTTGCTCTGATCTTCTGCGGGGATGCCCGGCCCGTTGTCCCGAACCTCGATGACGACGCTGTCGCCGTCCCTGACGGTGCTGACAACGCTCAACCGGCCGCCGTCCTTCATCGCCTGGAACGCATTTAAATATAAATTCAGAAGGCACTGGGTGAGACGATCCGGATCGACCCGGGCTTCCATCTCCCCGGTGTTGAGATCCAGCTGAATTTCGATATTTTTTGCCGCCGCCTCCTGCCAGACCAGCCGGGCCGAATGCGCCACCAGTTCATCGATGTTCGCGGCCTTCCGGCTCAGGCTTGCCGGCCTTGCGAACTCCAGCAGCTCGCTGATGACGCGGCTCAAGCGATCCACCTCCTCAATCATGACCCCGGCCATCTTTTTCTCCTCGCTCCCCTCTTCGAATGTGCTCTTGTAATAGGAGGCAATCCCTTTGATGGAGCTCAACGGATTTCGGAGTTCATGGGCGACCCCTGCCGCAAGTCCGCCGAGGGCCGCCAGTTTTTCATTGCGGCGGATCTCATCCTGCAGGCGCCGCAGTTCTCCGAGATCCCGGATAATCATCACTTCCCCGACAAAATCCCCTTCCTCGTTAATGATGTTCGATGCGCTCACACTCACCGGCACGATCCGCCCGCCGGCAAATTCGCATTCCATTTCCATTTCAGATACCGGTTCGCCGCGCGCCAGGTACTCTTTTACGCCGCACAAGTGACCCGGCAAGACCGTTTCGGGCGGCATCCCCCTCGCCGCGGCCAGGTCAAGGCCGGTAATCCGCTCGGCGGCATTGTTGTAAAAGGCCAGATTGCCGTCCCTGTCCGTTGCCATCAACCCCACGGGAAGGCTGGTCACCACCTGCTCGGCAATGGCGCTGGTGTCCTGGAGAGACCTCCTGGCCAGGCGGTAGCTCTGCATCCAGAACATGGAAACAAACCCCGCCAGCCCCAATATGATCAAAACGCCGGATATAACGATCGAGTTGCGGACATCTTCCTTTCGACCTTCTTCAAAAGGAGCGGGATCCAAACCGACCAGTATCAGCTGCTGCCCCTGCTCGTCTGCGAAAGGAAACGCTCCTTCTTCCCCCCTGCGCGTCATCATGGGTCCGCGGTGCATCATCTGCCCCGGCGAATGATGCATCATCCGCCGCCCATCCCCGCGGGAAGCCGGGCTGAAATACCGGTACACTTCAAAAGACCGCTGCCGGTTATCGAGTTGCTGAAAGCGCCATTGGACTTGTTTGTCCTGTCCGTTGACGCTTTCAAAGGGGTTGTCATGAATTTCCGTGGCGATATATTCGGGCCGGCTGTCGGCCAGCACCGTCCCCCCGCTGTCAATTACCGAAATATAGAGCACGCCGGGGAGCAGCGCGGTTTCCTCGATTAGCGTCTGCACCTGGTCGCCGCCCCACATCATCCGCATCATGCCTGTCCGGACCCCGGCTTCCACCGCCATGATGATGGCGGCCCCCTTTTCGCTCAGGATACCCGACATGTAGTCTTTTTCACGGTTATAATTCTGCCATGCCAGCACCACCACGACGATGAAAAGAATGGCCGCAGAGCCGATGATGATCCACGGGGATGTATG
The DNA here is from genome assembly GCA_011389935.1 of Desulfobacteraceae bacterium. Classification (GTDB taxonomy): domain Bacteria; phylum Desulfobacterota; class Desulfobacteria; order Desulfobacterales; family Desulfosalsimonadaceae; genus B1SED10-16. The sequence goes on along the minus strand of JAABTJ010000006.1, from coordinate 97,242 downwards.
GAGCCTCAACCGGGCGCCGCTTTTTATTTTTGGGAACATAATACTTCCGGGACCTCTCCCGATGGCATTTTTTGAAAAGGCAAGACCGCATTCGACGGAAAGTCGGATTTTCCGTGGCGCTGTTCGGGAAAAAGCTATCCCTGGTGGGTGTCGCGCAAAAGATCGTTTACGGTCTTCACCGGATTAAATGTGATTAACGGCACTTCGACGAAAACCGTATTCCAGTATGCCATGGCGCCGTTCCACAGGCCGGGATGCTCCAGGGCCTTCAGTTCACGCCCGTCCTTGGACTTTCGGGAAATAAAGACCGCCGAAGTATCGACAAAACGCGACAAATCATAGGGCTCACCGTCCTCATTTCTCAAGCTGCACACGATATCCACGGGATTGAAATGCGTCAGCTGCTTCAGAATCTCCTGCTGTAAAGGGGATTCCGGATCGATCTGGGCGCTTTCCACGATCTGTATGGAAACACTTCCGTCCGGTGATTTCACCCAGAAGGGGCCGCCCCCGGCTTCCCCGGAGGTCGGGACCATGCCGCATACCCGGAGCGGCCGGTCCAGCCTCTCCATCAGGTACCGCCCCGTTTTTTCCGGCGAGGCGGTTTGGATCTCTTCGGGGACCAGAACGCCCAGTTGTTTTTCAATAAACTGCAGTGCATCCCCGAGCGCTTTTTTATCGGTATCACCGCTGCGGATACGGCTTCTGTGTTTTTGTATATCCCTTTCAATGCGCAACAGGTATCCGGCCAGCACCTTTTTCCAGAAAATCGTCTCCGGCTTAAAGGAATCGGGCACCACGTTGTCAATATTTTTGATAAAAACAATATCCCCGTCAAGTTCGTTCAGATTGCCGAGCAGGGCGCCGTGCCCCCCCGGTCGGAACAGCAGCTTCCCTTCTTCATCCCGAAAGGGCCTGTTGTCCATTTCCACGGCGATGGTGTCCGTGGACGGACGCTGGTGGGAAAACCGGGCATGGAAGCGAACATTTCGGTCCTTCTCATAAGAGGGCCCTTTTTTTTCCAGAAGATCGGTAAAACCGCTTTCATGCTCCGGGGAGACGGTAAAGTGCAGATAACTGTTCCCCCTGGCATCTGCCGCATATTCCGCCGCTTCCACCAGGTGTTCTTCAAACGCCGTCCGTGCCCCGTCCGGGTAGCGATGAAACAATATCTGCCCCTTGGGCCTGCTTGCATACCGCAGCCCCCTGGAATCCAGCACATATGAAACGATCAGCGTAAAATCGCCGGTGTTGCGCAGCGCCTCCATGTCGTGGCCGTCGGATGCCATGGCCTCCGAAAGCCTCTCGTAAAAGGCGAATTTGTCAATGTTGTCGATAAATTCCAGGACTTCTTCGTATTCTTCCCCTTCTTCAGCGGCCTTTTTTGCAATAACGTCTCTTTCGATCCGCTGATAATCGCCGGATATTTTCAAGAGCGCCTTGAACATCCGGGTCGCGGCCCCGGATGCGGGCACGAACTTGGTCAGGAAGCGCCCTGCGCCTTCTTTCTCATAATCGGCGGCACAGGCTTTTGCCTCTTCCGGTTCGATCCTCCGGATACCGTCGCCAACGGTGCAGGGTCTGTCCAGATCGGCATAGGGCGCGCCCTTTTCAAAGATCCGTATCTGTTTGTCGACCTCGTCCCGGGTCAACCCGTGCGCTTGTACCTGCTGCCTGTCCTTTTCGTCAAACATTGCCGATGACATTTTTTCTCCGTGTTTTTATTTTCTGCACTCGCCCTGCGGGCATGGCGGGGCGTGCCCATACCGTGAGCGATTTTTGTTGACGCCGTTTCCTGCGGACGATGCCCGCCCCCATCTTCGTATTTTTATGAACGGGTTCATAAACCGGTTCAGTACAAACCATATGCCCCTGAACAATAAATGTCAAAAATGCCGTATCGCTGCAATAAGGGTTTTCCCTGACGGCATGCAAGACGCTGTCGGCATGGAACCGGTAATTCCGGTTTCCTTGCCAACTAGGAATTCAGGGTTCCCCTTTTGATTCAAATCCAAGGGACGGCCATGGGGAACCGGGCCGGAATTCCGCGTTCAGGGAACATTGGCATGCTTGATGCATTTTCCAAAAAAGGAAATACAACGATTTCGCAGGATACGCCAGAAATGAGCCCATTTCCTGCTGCTTCTGGAAATCGGATTATGACGCATTCCCATCCTTTTGAAAAGAAAAATAAAGGGGCGCAATGACACGTTTACTCAAAGCTGTGGAAAAAGGAAAAAACATGCCAAACAACAGCCGCCAGAAGGTACTCGGGCCGGTCGCGGCACTCGAGGACCATGTACAGCCGGACTGGTGGCGCAAAATATTCAACCCCCTGTACTTGAAGACCGACGGCGACGTTGTGAGCGATCCGGAAATCACCCGCCGGGAAATAGAGTTGTTCCTTGGCCTGCTCAGGCCGGGCGCGGACGACACGATGCTCGATTTGTGCTGCGGGCAGGGACGGCACGCCCTTGAACTGGCCCGCAGGGGATACCGGGTGGAGGGTCTGGACCGATCCCGTTACCTGATCCAGAAAGCCCGGGCCGAGGCGAAAAACTGTTTTCTTTGCGTTCGCTTCAGGGAAGGGGACGCCAGAAAGCTTCCCTACGGCCCGGACACCTTCGAAACCGTGATGATGATGGGGAACAGTTTCGGGTATTTTGACAACGAACACGATGACATCCGCATCCTCGAGGAAATCCGCAGGGTACTCAAACCATGGGGACGCATTTTGCTGGATGTAACGGATGGAGAGTATATGAAAGCACATTTCCAGGCGCGAACCTGGGAATGGATCGGCAAAAAACTGTTTGTCTGCCGGGAGAGGTCGCTCTCCGCGAACACGCGCCGGCTGATCTCGAGGGAAGTCATTACCGATGTGAACAAGGGGGTGATCGCCGATCAGTTCTACGCGGAGCGCCTTTATACAGGAGACGAAATCATGGACCTCCTGAAAAAGGCGGGATTCGAGGAAACGACGAACAACGGAGACCTGTTCACGCAATCAATGCGGAACCAGGACCTTGGAATGATGGGGAAACGCATTGTCCTCACCGGCCGGATCCGGAAGCAGTGGACGCCGAAAAAGGCGCAGAAAGGGAGCAAACATGTGGTTGTTCTGCTGGGCGACCCCCAAAAACCGGACCCTTTGAAACCGTTTTCCGTATTTGACGATGATGACTTCTACACCATCGATGCCCTGAAATCGGCGCTGAACCAGCTGCCCGGATATGTCTTTACCTACCTGGCGAACCACGAAACCCTCATCGCGGATCTGCAGAAAATTGCCGGACGGGTTCACATGGCGGTCAATCTCTGCGATGAAGGGTTCGACAACGATCCCACAAAGGAACTGCACATCCCGGCGTTGCTCGACCTGCTCAAAATCCCCTGCACCGGGGCCGCATCGCAGTGCCTGGCGTTCTGCTACGACAAGTCCCTGGTCCGCGGCGTCGCAAAGGAGATGAACATACCCGTGCCCGAAGCGTTCCTCGTGGAATCCGAAGACACGTCCTTTCATTTGCCCTTTGACTTTCCGGTAATCGTCAAGCCGAATTTCGGGGACTCTTCCTTCGGCATCACGCGGGAAAGCGTCGCCTGGACGCATGAGCAGCTCATATGCGCCATCACCATGATCCGGGAAAAACTGGGGTATGACAAGCCGATCCTCGTGGAGGAGTTCCTGGAAGGGAAGGACTTGAGCATCGGCATCATCGGAAACCCGCTGACGTCGTATACCGTGCTGCCTATCACAGAAGAGAATTACGATGATGTGCCCGAAAGCCTGCCCCAAATATGCGGATACGAGGCCAAGTGGCTTCCGGATTCGCCGTATTACCGAATCAAGTCAGTGCCCGCGCGTCTCGAAGAGAACACGGAGCGCTTCATCACGGAATGCTGTATGAAGCTTTTCGAACGGCTCGGCGTGAGGGATTACGGGAGGTTCGACTGGCGCCTGGACAAGAACGGAAATCCCAAGCTGCTTGAAGTCAACCCGAACCCCGGGTGGTGCTGGGACGGACACCTGGCAAAAATGGCCGGATACGGATCGACATCCTATACCGAGATGCTGCAGGCGATCCTTCATGCCGCGGAGCAGCGCATCGAGCATGCCGCCATGTCCGCCGCACCCCGGCAGACAAGTCCGGCACCGGAATCCGCATGCATGGCGACCGCCGGATGACCGGCGCACTGCAAAAAGGGCGAATGAAAGCGAAAATTCATTACTCGTTTCTGAAAATCCTTACCGGATCGGATCTTTCCAGGCGACGTCTCCCCTATATGAGCGCACGCGGCGACAACCCGGGGCCGGCGGTGTGGCTTACGGCATGCTGTCACGGCGACGAGGTCGGCGGTATCGTCATTATACAGGAAATATTCCGGATTGTCCGGAAAAGCGGGCTGACCAGCGGTTTCCTGCACGCCTTTCCCCTTATGAATCCCATCGGCTTTGAAGCCATGTCGAGGCACATACCGCTTTCCCGGGAGGACCTGAACCGATCTTTTCCCGGAAAGGCGGCGGGAACCCTTGGGGAAAGGCTCGCAAGGATTATTTTTGAAACAATTATCCAAACCCGGCCCGCACTGGTGATCGACCTGCATACCGACTGGACCTGCTCCCTCCCGTACGCACTGATCGACGCGACACCGCCGGAGCATCGTCCAGACCAGCAACCGAGCGGAGGCACGGCGGGCATCCATGGGGAAATCGCTTCCTTCGCCCTTGGGTGCGGACTCCCGGTTATACGGGACTCGGAGATTCTGCATCGGTCCCTGTCCCAGAGTCTTCTCAGGGAAGGGATCCGTTCCTTTACCCTTGAAATGGGGGAATCCTACGTTATCAACGAAAAAAACATTCTCGTGGGCGTAAAATCCATAAGCAATCTGCTCGTGAACCTGGGGATGATGGATGTTTCTGTTACGGAAGGGGTGCGGGATACGGGGTATCGCCTGCCGGATGTCATTTCCGACAGAATCCTCGAGTACCGGCAGCGCCCCTACAGCTCTTCGAGCGGCATCCTCCGGTTTCTGGCAAAACCCGGAGACATGGTTTCCCCCGGGCAGCCGGTGGCAAGGATATACAATGCCTTCGGGAAACTGGTGGAAACCATGCGCGCGGAATATACCGCCATGGTGCTGGGGCATGCCGATTCTTCCATGGCATACCCCGGAATGCCGGTAATGGCATTCGGCTGCCTGAAACAGGACCAGTAATGCCATACAAACCGGAAAAGAAAAAAATCTCCGACCCGATCCCCGCCGGCTCACCGGGCGTCAAACCAGCCAGACGGCATGCCGGTCGGCCATCTGAACGATCTTGGTGCTGACCCGCCCCATGGAAAAGTCCGAAACCTTAGACAACCCTTTGCGCCCCAGGATGATCATGTCATAGCTTCCTTCAACGGGCTCCTGGAGTATGGCTCCCGCCCGGCTGCCGGAATCAATGTGATTATATTTTTACAAATTGAAAAATATTTGATCATGGCAAGGGATTGATGCACCCGTAAAAAGTCTCGATCAGACGACTTCGTAAAAAGTTCAAGATCAAGGCTTGCGCGATCCCGAAGAATGCAGAGTACTTAGCGTACGTGAAATTCTGAGGGATCGCGCGTAACGCAGATATTGGACTTTTTGCGCCGTCGTCAAGGGATTGGCGTTTGTTTTGAAACCTGTTTCAAGAAAAGATGAGTGTTGCAATTCCTTCAAAAATCATCGACATTGGGAGGGAAAATGAAGGTAAAAAATAAAATGGGATCATTTTTATGACAACCCGCCCTATAGCGCGAAAGCTTCATATCAAAGGCATTGTCCAGGGGGTAGGTTTCCGCCCGTTCATATACCAATTGGCCCGCCGCCACCAGCTTGCAGGCCGCGTTGCAAACACCTCCTCCGGTGTAACGGTTCATGTTGAAGGGGCACCCCTGGCCATCGAGACGTTTTGCCGGGAAGTAATGATCCGAAAACCGATGCCGGCCCGCATTACGGATATCACTGGATATGATGCCGATTATGAAGGGCTTCCGGAGTTTACGATTTCCCCAAGTCAGCAAAAGACAAATCGCAGCACCCTTGTATCCCCTGATATCGCAACCTGTGATGACTGCCTGAAAGAGATGTTCGATGCGCATGACCGACGCTTTCACTATCCCTTCATCAACTGCACCAATTGCGGTCCGCGCTATACGATCATTGACGATATTCCCTATGACAGACCATCCACATCCATGAAGCATTTTACGATGTGCGAAGCATGCCGGACCGAATACGAGGACCCAGCCAACCGGCGCTTCCATGCACAGCCCAATGCCTGCCCGGCCTGTGGTCCCCGGGTAAGCCTGCACGACAAGGCAGGTCGCAGAATGGATGAAAACGACCCTGTCGCCGATGCCGTCCGTCTGTTGAAAGCCGGACAGATTGTCGCCATAAAGGGCCTGGGCGGGTTTCATCTTGCCGCGGACGCAACAAACAGCGAGGCACTGCAAAAGCTTCGGCAAAGAAAACGCAGGGAGGAGAAACCTTTTGCGCTCATGTCCCAGAGCCTGACGCAAATCGGGCAATACGCAATCCTGACACCGGAAGAACAGGTTTTGCTGGCATCACCCGTGCGCCCTATCGTGCTGGCAAGAAAACGAGAGCCAAACCCGATCGCCAATGAGGTCTCTCCCAAAAACAGATACTTCGGGGTCATGCTGCCGTACACTCCCCTTCATCACCTGATCATGTCGGCTGGATTTACCGCCCTGGTCATGACCAGCGGCAACCGCAGCGAAGAACCCATCTCCATTGACAATGATGATGCGATTTCACGACTTGCCGGCATCGCCGACGCTTTTTTGATGAACAACCGCGAGATCTATTTACGAAGCGACGATTCCATTGTCTTTCATGCAGCAGGGGATAGGCGACTGATCCGTCGCTCCCGGGGCTTTATACCGGCCCCGGTTTTTTTAAAGAACAAAGTACCCCAGATTCTTGCCTGCGGTGGAGAACTGAAGAATACGATCTGTTTGACAAAAGGGGATCACGCCTTTTTAAGCCAGCACATCGGCGATATGGAAAACGCCCGAACGCTTGATTTTTTCCACCTGACCGTGGCACATATGAAGCGGATCCTGGACATCTCACCGGTTGCCATCGCGTTTGACATGCACCCGGACTACATGAGTTCGCAATATGCATCGGCCCAGACGGATGTAGCGCAGATTCCCGTGCAGCACCACCATGCCCACGTCGTTTCCTGCATGGCGGAGAACCATCTCGACGGGGAGGTGATCGGGCTGTCATTCGACGGCACCGGCTATGGCACGGACGGCTGCATATGGGGCGGGGAGGTGATGATCGCAACGCATGGCGCATTTGACCGGGCTGCCCACCTCTCCTATGTACCCATGCCGGGAGGAAGCGCTGCCATAAAAGAACCATGGCGCATGGCAGCCGCCTATCTGATGGATGCCTATGGAGACGATTTTGCGGATAACGGGCTGACCGTGTTTGACGATTTGCCGGAAAACACGACCAATCTGATCGCAAAAATGATTTCACAGGGCGTCAATTCGCCCCTCACATCGAGCCTGGGGCGCCTCTTTGATGGCGTGGCAGCGATCACGGGCATCCGGAAGCATGTCCGTTTCGAAGGGCAGGCCGCAATGGCGTTGGAAATGGCAACAGCAGACAATGACAGGCCCCTGCCTCCGTCCGAAACATACCCCTACCTCCTGCCGCCTGACGGCAAAGGATCGATCCCGGTCCATCCGTTGATTTCAGGCGTTGTCAGGGACATGCTTGAAAGGGTATCCGTGCCGGAAATCAGCACCCGGTTTCACTGGACCATCATTTATCTGTTTGCCGATTTGTGCCGGCAGCTTCGCGAAAAAAACGGTTTGCACCGGGTGGTATTGAGCGGCGGCGTCTTTCAGAATGCCATTTTGCTCAAAGGATTGACCCTTATGCTGGCACAGCAAGGTTTTTCCGTTTACACGCATAAGATAGTGCCCTCAAACGATGGCGGGCTATCGCTTGGCCAGGCTGTTGCGGCGGCCGCAATCATAAAAACCCATAGCGCATAAAATTACAGGAAATCCCCTTGAAGCCCAATGCGCATTATCAAAATCCGGCATTTTGCCGAAGCCTTGCAGACCGCATTGCAGAGATGGCCAAAGGGCAGATACGCATCATGGAGGTCTGCGGCACGCACACGGTCTCCATATTCCGCCACGGCATCCGATTCCTGCTGCCGGAATCCATCCTTCTTGTTTCCGGGCCCGGCTGCCCGGTTTGCGTTACGGATCAGCGCGATATCGACGCCTTCATCAAACTGGCGGGACAGGATAATACGATTATCCATACTTTTGGTGATTTGATGCGTGTGCCGGGATCATCTTCATCCCTTCAGAAAGAAAAAGCGGAAGGGCGTGACATCCGGATCGTATACTCTGCAACGGACGCCATAGATACGGCAATGGCCAATCCGACAAAGCAGGTGGTCTTTGCAGGGGTGGGCTTTGAAACCACAGCCCCCACCATCGCGGCCTCCGTTGTTTCGGCAAAACGTATGGGCATTGACAATTACAGTATTTATTGCACCCATAAACGAGTGCCCCCCGCGCTGGATGCGCTGGCAAGTGATCGGGATATGCATATCGACGGATTTTTGCTCCCGGGCCATGTTTCCGTAATTATCGGCAGAAAAGGCTATGAACCTTTCTTTCAAAAGTACCGCATCCCAAGCGCAATCGCCGGATTTGAGCCCGTGGACATACTGGCGGCCATTCTCCGCCTGGTGGAAATGATAACAGAGGGGTCCCCGGCGCTTATAAACGCATATCCCCGGGCGGTACCAGAAAACGGCAATGCAACGGCACGCAAGACCATGGAAACCGTATTTGATACCTGCGATGCGAGATGGCGGGGTCTTGGAGTGATCCCCGGAAGCGGACTGGCCTTTCGGGACGAATATGCGCATTTTGATGCCGCAAGACGCTTCGGGATCACCTTTCCTGAAAACTGTCCGCCTTCCGGATGTCAGTGCGGCGAAATCCTGACCGGGAAAATCACCCCACCGCAATGCCCGCTGTATAACAAAGCCTGCACTCCTGTTGATCCGGTGGGCCCCTGCATGGTTTCAAGCGAGGGCACCTGCGCGGCCTACTACAATTATGCCGCGGGGGATGACGGATAACATCAGCGGAAAGGACCCCAGATGAAAAAAGACCGTATCCTTCTTGACCATGGAAGCGGCGGCAGGATGGCAAACCGCCTGATCGCCGAAATGATGCTTCCGCTATTCGACAACCCCATGCTTTCACGGCTTGACGATGGCGCCTCTTTTGATATCCCTGACGGGCGGATGGCTTTTTCCACAGACTCTTATGTTGTTGATCCCCTTTTTTTCCCCGGCGGCAACATCGGGGATTTGGCGATTAACGGCACTGTAAACGATATTGCCATGTGCGGGGCTTTGCCCCTCTACCTGAGCGCGGGTCTCATCATTGAAGAAGGCTTTCCCATGCAGGATCTGGAGGCAATCCTGCGATCCATGTCCATTTCGGCGGAAAAAGCCGGGGTAAAAATCGTCACCGGAGACACCAAGGTGGTTCCCAGAGGAGCAGCGGATAAAATATTTATCAATACGTCAGGCATCGGGCAAATACCGGAAGGCGTGAACGTCTCGGGGGAAAACGCGCGACCCGGCGATAAAATCATTGTCAGCGGCACCATCGGCGACCACGGAATCACCATCTTGCATCAGCGGGAAGGGCTTTCTTTTGACGCGCAGATGAAAAGCGACAGTGCGCCGCTGAACCACCTTGTCGCCCGCATGCTCAACATCACGAAAAACATCCATGTCTTACGCGATCCCACCCGCGGCGGCGTGGCAACGGCCTTGAACGAGATTGCCGCGAAATCCAATGTCGGCATTCGAATCAGGGAATCCGACATACCCGTCAAAAAAAACGTGGCCGGATTTTGTTCGATCCTCGGCCTGGATCCGCTGTTTGTGGCAAACGAGGGGAAGCTTATCGCCTTTGTTGAAAAACGGCATGCCGACGAAGTCCTCAGGGCAGTCAAAGAAGACTCCTGCGGCCGGGATGCGCGCATCATCGGCGAGGTGGTTTCTCTGCATTGCGGCAAGGTAATCATGGAAACGGCCATCGGCGGCGAGCGCATCGTAAATATGCTCACCGGCGAGCAATTGCCCCGCATTTGCTGAGAGACGGTTGAACGCAAACGGTCACATTTTCCGGCGGAGCGCCTTCAGACCGGGACCGGGAATCGGGAGGTAAAACGGGCGCCTTTACCGATGCGGCTTTCCACAGTTATGGAACCATTAAGCCCATCAAGCGCTTCCTTGACAATGACAAGCCCCAGTCCGGTCCCCTGTTCGGTGCATTCTTTCGCATTTTCGGAACGATAGAATTCCGTGAAAATATTCGAAAGATCCGAATCGGGGATGCCGATGCCGGTGTCTGAGATATCGAAAACGATATATTTTTTATTGTCCATCGATAATTGGACAGAAACCGACCCGCCGGCAGGGGTATATTTAATGGCGTTGGAAATAAGATTTGAAAAAATATGATCCAGAAGTTGCGGATCGGTCCGGATAGTGGGAACCGATTCATCAATTTGCAGCTGAAATCGGATATTTTTTTCCGTCGCACGGGTTTCATAAAAAGTGGCAACCTCTCTCAACTTCTTTTTAACATCCACGTCAAAGAGGGCCGACATTTTCATATTCGCCCGCTTGATGCCGATTTTCAGCAGATCGCCAACCATCTCCCCCAGAAGTTTTATTCGGGCTTTACAGCGCAAAAGGATTTCTTTCTGCCTGGGATCAACCGGCCCATGATACCCTTTTTCCAATAAATCCAGCATGCTGAAGGCAGCGTTCAGTGGTGCCCGCAGCTGATGTGATGCTTTTTTCACAAACCACGCCTTGTTTTCCTGGTTTCTGATGTTCTCGATACCTATGGCCGTCAGGTCCGCCATCAGGGAAAAAAAATCGACGTCTTCACTGGAAAAAAAAGCCGGCGTGCCGCTGTAGATGCAAAACACACCGATAATCATTTTCTCCACGCGCAACGGAAGGCAGATGAGAGAAGAAATGTTTTCTTTTTCTATATCTTCGGGATATTGGAAGGCTTCCTTTTCATCGATACAGCCGATGCTGAACCGGTCTCCCTTGACTATCCGCAAATTAACCGGACTTTTCCCGATGTCTATGGGGCCTTTTTTCGTGTAATCCTCGCTCAGTCCATATGCAGAAACAAAGTCCAGTTTCCGCCGCTGATCGTCCAAAAGCTTTATGGAGCAGGCTTTCACCCCCATAATAATGGCGGCGTTTTTTGTTGCTGAATCGGTTAATGTCCTGAGGTCCGTGCACGTATGCATTTCCTTGACCATTCCATAAAGGGCCTTGAGTTTTATGATGCTGGCATCCAGTTCCTTTGACACCCGTAAAAGCTCCCGCCCCTTGGTCCGCAGGCTCACTTTCAGCGACGTGATCAAATAAGCCGTTACAATGATTGTCACCGAAAAAATAGCGTATAACGACAGGATGTCAAAAAGGCTTCCCGAAGATGGCAATGTGATATTCTGAAACAAGGGCGGACGGGGGGGCAGAATCTGGGTGATATGCAGGAGGATCATAATTCCCATGGCAGCAAGAACAACAACGGAGTATGTGTAGCAGCTCGCAGGCGACAAAAGTATCCCCGTCAACAGGATATGGAAGAAGATGAATAACAAAATCGGGCTGAAAAAACCCCCGGTAAAAAAAATGATGGCGAAAAGACTTAGAAAATCCAAGGAGACTTGAATGTGGGCGAAAATAATATAATATTCTATATCATCCGAACGAAAAAGCCTGTAATGCCGCCATGTGAAAAAAAACAAGGCATTGTAGAACGCACAGAACAGCAGAATGGTTGAAATGGGCCATATGGCGATCGGATATCCAATAAAATAAGCGGTCCAGGTGCCCGTCAGCCCGAGCGCAACCGCTATCCACCGGAGCAGAATAAACCAATCGATTCTCTCCATCAGCTCTTTTCGAAAAAACAGCTGATCCTTTATCAACTGATGCCCCTGGTCCATATCAGCTTCCCTGCATATTGAACGCATTCCGGTTCTATGGATTTTTTTCGTCAAGCAATTCTTTAATAAAAGCAATCAAATCGTCCGGATCCACGGGCTTTTCAAGAAATTCCGTTACAGGCCAGTTTTCACCAAGTATGTGCTGAAATTTTTCAACACCTTTTTCGGCCATATACTTGGGGAACGAAGTCATCATTAAAATCGGGATATACCGGTGCAACTCGTGATTTTTGAGTTTGTACGCCACGTCAAACCCTTCGGTATCGGTTGACATCATGACGTCCAGAACAATCAAATCCGGTATTTTCTTTTCGATCTGGGAAAGTCCATCCTTGCCGTTGTATGCTTTTCTGACCGCATATCCGTGCATTTCAAGGACAGTACCTACTGTTTCCACCATATCCTTATCATCGTCAATAATCAGGATATCAGATTTCGTATTCATTTTTTACTCCTTTTCATGAATGCGTAAAACTGCCTCAACGATTTGTGAAACTGCTTCATCGGCCCTTTTCCGGGCAAGCGTCGTTACCCCTTCGTCGAAACCGAAGTCCTCCCCCTGAACGGACACCAGCATTGACATGGGTTTTCGATTGAAAAGGGTTTCAAGAAGGCCCATAAGGAATGCCGGACTCAAATGGTGCGTTTGAAAATGAGACATGCGGCTTTCCGCTACAATTTTTTCAAACCGCCATCCCTTTTCCAACGGCGAAATAGTTGCGTCAACAAAAAAAATTGCATCCGCCGATCGCAGGTCATCAACAAGATCAAGGGTCAGCTGCGGCGCCACCATGAACCTGAGCTTTTCAGGCATCGTGTTCATCGCCTTCAACCTTTCAACAATAAAGGGACCGATTCCGTCATCACGGCGCTGGCGGTTTCCAAAACCCACAATGCATATCCCGCCGGACGTAGTGCCGTTATGAACACATTGACTATTCTTTGCACAGTTCATGAATAAGCACGCCATCTTTTGAAAATACCTGCACATGGAGAGGCATTTGTCCCATCGCGTGGGTTGAACAGGAAAGACAGGGATCATAACATCGTATGGCCCCCTCGATCCGGTTCAGGATGCCTTCCCGGACATCACCGTTGCGAATGTATTCTTTGGCAACAAGCTCCACCGCTTGATTCATGGCAACGTTGTTATGCCCGGTGGCCACGATGAGATTGACCTTTTTCAATGCGCCGTAGCGATCCACCTCGTAATGGTGAATGAGCGTTCCCCGCGGGGCTTCAATGACACCCACGCCCGTTTCGTGTACAGGGACGACGGTTCTTCGAATATCCCGCCCGTAAACCGCCTCATTTTTCAAAATCTCCTCGGCTTTTTCAAGACAATACAGCAGCTCAACCATGCGGGCATAATGATAGAGGAGAGAGGCGCCCCGGATATTTTTCTCGTCAATAAGAGTCTTAAATGACGCAAATGCCTGGTTTGCCTTCGGGGTGGCAATGGCATCAATCGTATTGAGCCTGCCCAGGGGCCCCACCCGATAAGCGCCGTCCGGGAACCCGGCCGCTTTGTAGAAGGGGAATTTCAGGTATGACCAGGATTCCACGTGCTCGCCGATATATGACAGGTAATCGGAGGGTTCAAACTCGGCAAGCTTATTTCTGTCAGGGTCAACGATCCGCATCCGACCATCATAAAGGCTTAAACATCCCTTCTCATCCACCAGGCCGGCATAATTCGACCTGAAGTTTGCAAAAGCCTCTGCCTCGCCAACATTCATTTCGACCCATTGCGTTATGGTATCAAGGGCGATTTGGCATGTTTCATAAGCATGCTGGAAACCGGATAGGATTTCACTTCCTTTTTCCGCAGACAACGAATTGCTTACGCCACCCGGCACGGCAAAAACCGGATGGATCTTTTTCCCCCCAAGGGCTTTAATAATTTCCTGCCCGAACTTTCTAAGGAGAATCCCTTTTGTGGCCAGTTCCGGAAATTTTCCGGCAATTCCGATGACATTCCGCACGGCCGGATCTTCATCCCATCCCAAGAGCAGATCCGGACTTGCCAGGTGAAAAAAATGGAGGGCATGAGATTGAATGAACTGGCCCATGTGAATCAATTCCCTGAGCAAAAAAGCCGTTTCCGGTATGCGGACTCCCAAAATCTCATCACAGGCTTTTGCCGAAGCCAGTTGGTGGCTGACCGGGCAAATGCCGCAAATACGCTGGGTGATAACCGGCATTTCCTCAAACGGCCTTCCCTGGCAAAAACGTTCAAATCCCCTTATTTGCGTTACATGAAAGCGGGTTTTTTCAACCTCGCCTCCCGCATCTAGGTTGATCGTGATCTTCCCGTGTCCCTCGATTCGGCTAACGGGTTCAATGGTAATTTTGCGCGTGCCTTCCATTTCCTGCCTCCTTTTCTATGCCAACCGGGTAAGCGTATCCAATTGTGTCCATATCCCCCGCAGACGGCAGGCTTTAATCAAAGTGAATCATATCCGCCGTCAATACGGGTATCCGGCCTTCAAGAATTTCCGTAAGACTGTATGCGATCGCTTCCGGCGAAGGCGGGCATCCGGGCACATAGACATCGACCTCCACCATCCGGTTGACCGGAACGGTTTTCTGTAACAGCACCGGAAGCTCCTTGTCATCGGGAATGATGCCGTCCACTGTGCTGGCGGAATCGATATAAGCGCATTTCAGGACATCCGCTCTTGCAATCGCGTTGCGGAGCGTGTTGATTCCACCGAATACCGCGCAGTCTCCCCAGGCCACAAGGATTTTACAGCGATCCCTGAGCCGGCGGGCGATTTCAAGCTGTTCATTGTTTCCGATCGCCCCTTCGATGATTCCGACGTCAACCCTGCGAAAATTAAAATCCTTGAAATCGGTGATGGGGCTGTCGGTCAACTCTATCCGGGGCAGAAGGTCCAGCAGCACTTCATCGATATCCAGAAAAGACATGTGGCATCCCGCGCATCCTTCAAGCCATACAGTGGCAATCGTTGCCCTTTCCATAGATATACCTCCATTGACAAAGGGTTTAATCTCCCGTTATCCGTTGTCTTGCGAATTGACGTATTTCATCCGGCGTGTTGTATTGAAATATGGCCCCCGTGTGCTCAGCCAGCTTCAGCAGCATCTCCCGGCAATCCGAAACGCCATCCGGCGCATCAAGGATTTTTTTCTTGTAAACGACTTGCTTTCCGTCCATGGAAGCATAATCCCCGTCCTCCTCCATCCAGGTCGGGGACGGGAGCAATATTTCGGCTTTGCGGGCAAGAATGCCTTTCGGCACAAAGGGACCGGCAACCACCAGAAAATCAAGGGCTTCAAAGCCATCCAGAATTTCCCGGGGCGGATCTTCCATGCACGCGGTCAGGACAAACCCTGCTTTCCACCCGTTTCCTTTCGGCGGTTTCTCCTGTGAAGAAGTCCCGATGCGCCATGCAGCGACACTGTTGCCGTTGGGCTTTGCAATAATAAGCGGCAGCGCATCACCGTGAGAAGCCAAGGACGCCAACCGGATGATATCAAGCAATCTCCGGGAGTCTTTTTCACCAACCCCGCTATTTCCCGTTACAATCATCGGACGAACGGCACTTGCAAAAAGATTTGCCATATTGTCAAGCGTGATAATGGCCTTTTTGTCCAATCCAAGATGGGTCATGATTTGAACTGGATCGATATCCCTTACCGACTCTCGAACTTTTTTTCTCTCAGGGGTTTCAGCCGTTGGCAATCTCAGATCCAACACTTTTTTCAGTAGCGCACTGGCAAGCAGCGGCAAACCTTCCTCAGGCACCGGCAGAAAATGATGCACCTTCGGCAAATGATGCTCTTCATCTCCGACAACTATTGCCTTTGCCCCTTTATTCATGACGCTCTTGGTAATCATTGCAGGTATAATCGGATGACTTCTGCAGCAATCGCTGCCGAACACGAAAATGGCGTCCGCACCCGCAATCGCATCGAATGCCGACTCCCTTACCGTTACATCCGCCTTATTTTGAGCCGCCAGGAAGGATCTGTAGGCAGCGCCGTCAAAGGTATCGACATATCCGGCTTTCCATCCGCGAATCATGAGCTCTTTAAAAAGGAGCAGGTTTTCATTGGCGTACATGCCGGCAGCAATTCCAAACAGCGCCTTGCCGCCTTGTGAATCGCGAATGTGGTTGAATCTCTCCGCAACAACCCCCAAGGCCTCTTTCCACCCGGTTTTCTGCCAGTTGCCCTCCTGATTTTTCATCATGGGATAGACGAGTCGTTCCTCCGTTGATGCAAGGACGTCAAACCGACCCCTGCAGCACAGTTGCCCCCCATCCGGTTTATTGGCGATGCCCAGGGGGCTGCTATTTACTTTTAGCAATGTGTTGTCGGAAACAATCGATTCAGTCGGGCATAACATTCCGCAAACGGGACATATGGATTCAATTTTACGCCATTTCTTCTTGTCATGGCCCTTTACGGCCGAATAAGGTCTCAAACGGCTGAATATGGCGCCTGTCGGGCAGATTTCCATGCAGACGCCGCATTTAAAACAAGTGGAATTTTCCCTTGTTTCATTCAAGTCAAAACTGACGATCGATTTTGCACCGCGATTGACAAAATCAAGCACATGGGCGCCCGTTATCTCTCTGCAGGCCCGAATGCACCGGCCGCAAAGAATACAACGGTTATGGTCAAGCGCCATGTATTCATTGGTTATATCGATCGGAAATTCATCAAAGGATGAAAAAACCGACAGGTGGTCCATCTGCATCTCATATGCCAGGTTTTGCAATTCACAGTCACCGCTTTGTCCGCAGAACATGCAGTTGTGGTTCCGCTCGGAAAAAAGAAATTCCAGAACAATCCTGCGGCTCTCAATGATTTTCCCATTGGACGTGACCACTTCCATGCCATCGCGTACAGGCGTCACGCAACTGGCAGCCAGCCGGGGGGCGCCGTCCACTTCCACCATGCACAACCTGCAGCCGCCGTATGCAGAAACAGCCGGATGGTGGCAAAGGGTGGGAATGTAGATGCCATGCTGCCGGGCAGCTTCCAGTATGGTAATATCCCTGTTCACCCGGCAATCCTTGCCGTCTAGGGTTATTTTGATCTTTTCGATATTTTTTTCCATATTTCACCTTTTTTTGAAGAAAGTGGAAACTGTTTTACGATAGGTATTCTCCTGCTTGCGCAAAAATCATTCCTCGATTTCAATATCGCAGCGCAAACACCTTCCTGCTTCCGACAGCGCTTCTTCAAAAGAACACCCCAATTCAACCTCCCTGAAATCGCACACACGCATGCCGATTTCGGCTTCGGCAATCTTGATTCGCGGGATCTCCACGATATCCTCCTCTACAGCCTTTGGAATCTCTATTGGTTCAACGACTGGAATAAAAGGTTCCTCCCCATTTCTTTCACGGATAGCCTCATCGATTTCCGCTGCTGCCTTCCGACCGGCGGCGATGGCACCGACTACCGTGGCCGGACCGGTCACCACATCCCCCCCGGCAAAAACCAGATCCTTTGAAATCCGGGTCGTTCTGCTCTGTTTTACTTCAATATGCCCCGCCTTTGTCTTTTGGACACCGGGAAGCATATGATCCCATGCATCATCCTGCTGCTGCCCTATCGCGGCAATCACCTGATCCACCTCCAGCGCGAACTCCTCGCCGATAATCGGCTTTGGGCGCTTCCGGCCGCTTGCGTCGAAATCGCCGAGGCTCATTCGCTGGCAGTTCATCCTTTGCAGCTTGCCGCCTTCGCCTTCAAGGCTGGCGGGTGCAGCAAGACATGCAAATGCAATTCCTTCGGCTGCGGCCGCATGTATCTCCTCTTCAAGCGCCGGCATATCCGCCATGGTTCTCCGGTACACCACGGTAACTTTTTTCGCTCCCATGCGAAGGGCGGCCCGTGCCGCATCAATAGCGGAATTTCCCCCACCGATGACCGCGACGTTATGACCGATTTGGACAGCTTTCCCATCGTTGACCCGGTATAAAAATTCGATGGCACCAAGCACGCCTTCCAGGTGATCACCCGGAATGCCCACCGGCATACTGCGTGGCATGCCGGTGGCAATATACACCGCGTCATATAACCTTGTGATATCCTGCCAGGTGATATCTGTTCCCAGGCGGGTATTGCATTTCAATTCAACCCCCGAATTCACGATATCGGCTATTTCTTTTTCAAGAACCGCCTTGGGCAGACGGTATTCTGGAATCCCCCATCTCAACATGCCACCGGGCTCACTGTACTGCTCAAATACCGTGACCGGATACCCCCGCAGTACAAGATCCCTGGCCGCAGCCAATCCGGAAGGTCCCGCACCGACAATTGCGATTCTTTCCTTCCGGGTAGGCGTTATCCGTTGAACCGGGGGCCTGGAGGCATGATCCGTAATGAAGCGTTTTAAAAATCTGACCCCAACGGACGAATCAACAGTGTTGCGCCTGCATTTGGATTCACATTTGTGGTCGCACACCCGACCGCAGACGCCGGGGAAAGGATTGGTCCTGAGCAGTACCTTGTAGGCATCGTCCAGCCGACCGGCCTTCACCAGGGCGACATAATCAGGAACGTCCATTTCAACAGGACAAGTGTGCCGGCAGGGTGCCTTCACAATGGTTTGGCAAACGGCGGCCTCGCAGTGCTTGTCATAAATATGCGCTTCATATTCATGACGGAAATACCGAAGGGTGGAAAGCACGGGATTGGGGGCGGTCTGTCCGAGCCCGCACAAGGCTGTATTCCTAATGATGTCAGCCCATCTCTCAAGAATTTCAATATCCCCTGGTTCTCCCCTGCCTTCGCATATTTTTTCCAGTATATCGAGCATCTTCTGTGTGCCGACCCTGCAAGGGGTGCATTTCCCACAGGATTCGTCGCGACAGAAATCCATAAAAAAACGGGCGATATCCACAACGCACTTGTCTTCGTCCATGACGATCATGCCGCCGGATCCGACGATCGCCCCCAGTTTCGCAATGGTTTCATATTCCACCGTAGAATTGAGGTGCTGCACGGGGATGCATCCGCCGGAAGGCCCTCCCAACTGGACGGCTTTGAACTTCTTCCCATCCGGGATGCCGCCGCCGATATCATGGATGATGGTTCCAATGGAAATGCCCATGGGCACCTCCACCAAACCGATATTCCGGACGTCGCCGGTCAGGGCGAAAACCTTCGTCCCCCGGCTATTCCTTGTACCGATGCCGGAATACCACTTCCCTCCCTTAAGAATAATCTGGGGGATATTTGCCAGCGTTTCCACGTTATTTAAGACACTTGGCTTTTTCCACAACCCCTGGACTGCCGGGAAAGGCGGACGGGGACGCGGCGTTCCTCTTTTGCCTTCTATAGAAGTCATAAGAGCGGTTTCTTCTCCACAAACAAAAGCACCCGCGCCCCGATAAACCTCCAAGTCAAAATCAAAACCGGAATTCAGGATATTCTTGCCGAGCAGTCCCATTTCTCTTGCCTGCCCCAATGCAATATTCAGCGTCGCGACGGCAAGCGGATACTCCGCCCGGCAGTAGATATACCCTTGGTGAGATCCAATCGCTTTTGCGGCAATAATCATTCCTTCGATGACCGAATGCGGGTCGGATTCCAGGACGCATCTGTCCATAAAAGCACCGGGGTCGCCTTCATCGGCGTTGCAGAGAATGTATTTGACGCTGGACGGGGACTGGGCGGCAAACTGCCATTTCAGGCCGGCGGGGAATCCTGCCCCGCCACGCCCCCGTATGCCGGATCGCTTGACTTCCTCGACAATTTCGGCCGGCTCCATCTGAAATAATGCCTTGGCCGCTGCAAGGTAACCATCCATGGCAATATAATCCTCGATCCGGTCCGCCTGGATCAGACCGCGATTTTTCATCACAACCGGCTGCTGCATACCGAAAAAGGGAATATCCCTGGTATGCGGCGTCAAATCGTGAACCGGGGATTGCGGCCCTTCGAATTCTTCTCCTATATGCTCCCATCCCCTGGAGTAAACCCAGCCGGCATTGATTTTCCCTTCAAGGACATGATCATTAAAAATCACCGCGGCTTTTTTTTCATCGACCTGCGCATACCGGACGGGTTCCTCGCCTGCCCGCTCAACAGTGAGCAGCGGTTCGAGATTGCAGATGCCCGCGCATCCGGAAGTCGTAAGAATAATGTCCTTCCTTCCGCTTGCGGCAAGGCTCGCATCGATTGCAGAAAAAACCCTGTCCGCGCCGGAAGAGATGCCGCATGTCCCCATATGCACGGTAATACGCCCGCCCTGTTTTCCGGCATCAAGAACCCTTGTCCGGATTCTTTCCCCTTTCAACTTGTATAATTGTTCAATATTGACCTGTGGCATGAGAATCCCTCCCATCATTGATATTCTTTAATAATATCATAAACTTTTGCCGGTTTTACCTGGCGATGGGTCTCTTCATCCACCATTATCACCGGGGCCAATCCACAGGCACCGAGACAGCGGACCGTTTCCAGGGAAAAGCGCACGTCATCCGTAGTCTCTCCCGGAGTAATGTGCAGGCTATGGGAAACCTTTTCCAGCAATTTGCTGCCCCCCCTTACGTAGCAGGCAGTTCCCATGCAGCATCGGATGGTATGGTCCCCCTTGGGCACCATCCGGAAAAAAGAGTAGAAGGTTACAACACCGTGGACTTCGGAGAGCGGCACAGACAATCCTTCGGATACGCACTTCTGGATCGATTTTGGAAGATATCCGACCGCTTCCTGTATCTCTTCGAGTACAGTGATGAGCGCCCCTTCTTTGGTTTGGTGCCGCTTTATTATGTCGTCAACAGCGGCCCACTCCGTATCGGTAAACTTTCCGGGAACACGTGATTTTTTCGCTTCATTGCTTCCAGCCATTTGATTACCTCCCTCTATAGTACGCCGTTAACTACAGCACTTTGTAACGCATCCATATCAATGGAAATAGTGTTTATATTCCCCATCATGCGCTATCCAATCTCCTGGACAGCGCCGACGTTGTCCGACCCGGCGCGACACTCCCTGTTTTTTCCCGAACGACGAAGATCGAGGGTCAACTCGTATTCCCCCCTGCTGTGATGATACTTGATGTCAAAATTCATTTTCTTTGCCATGGCGAGCATCTTGGTATTTCCCGGCATCACCACGGCCCATATTTTTTGGATATTTTTTGACTGGGCGAAATCCAGGCAGCGTGATAACAAAACAGCGCCAATGCCCTTTCCCTGCCACTGATCCGCTACAACCACTGCAAATTCAGCAGATTTCATGCTCCCGTCAGCAATTACCCGGCTGACTCCCAGCATTTTTTCCGATCCCCCGGAAGAATCAATCGCCACCATGGCGATCTCCCTGTCATAGTCGATCTGGGTATATCGGGCCAGCATATGATGGGGCAGGCGCTTCATAATATTGAAAAAACGGTAATAAACGCTCGTGAGCGACAGGACACTGAACATCTCCTCAAGCAACGGGGCATCCTCCGGACGAATGGGGCGGACAGTCAGCCGACCAACGCCTTCAATATCAATCTGATCTTCATACTGGTTCGGGTAAGGGCTGATGACCAGGTGCAGGGGCGCTTCTACGAACGACGTCGCAATGCTGACCCGGGCGTCCACTGCGATCACCCTGCCTTCATTTATCAACAGCGGATTGATATCAACCTCCGCAATTTCCGCAAAATCAGAAACCATATGGGAAAGCCGGATTAAAATCGACTCCAGCTGCGAGACATCCACGGCCTGATAATTGCGATATCCGTTCAGCAGCCGCCAAATAAGCGTTCCTTCTATCATTTGCCTTGCCAGCAATCGGTTCAGGGGAGGCAATGCAATGGAACGGTCCTTAAGCACTTCTGTCAGCACCCCTCCCAAACCGAACAGCAGCACCGGTCCGAAATCCTTATCTGTCCGCGACCCTGCAATCAGTTCGAAATCTCTGCGGGGAAGCATTTTCTGAACGCCGACACCGGCAAAGGATCCAGGATATTGAAACGTAACGCTCTGGCGAATCCGCTCGAAAGCCGCCCGAACGCCTTCATCTTCACGGATATCAAGCACTACGCCGCCAACATCGCTTTTATGAACAATACAGCTGGAATGAATTTTCATCACCACGGGGTAACCGATGCCTTGTGCAACCTGCACTGCCTGTTCGGCATCGGTTGCCACCTCCGTCTTATTGACGGGGATGCCGTATGCAGCAAGGAGTTGTTTTGCTTCAGTTTCGGTCAACAAACCGTTTTTTCTTCCCCGTCCGATATCGACCAACTGGCGTGCCGCAACATGATCAAAAGATAGCCGGCCTGGCAGCTTTCTCGGCACCTGCTGAAGCGTTTCGATATTACGGGAATAATGATACAGATCCATAAATGCCCGAACCGCCCTCTCCGGCGAATCAAAAGTCGGAATGCCGGCCTTGTTGAAAATCGCCCGGCCTGTTTCAGCATCGCTTCCCCCGAGCCAGGCGGTAAATACCGGGTAAGACCGTTTTTTCAACAGATCTGCAAGATCACGGGCGGTCATTTCCGGTTCCGCAACAGCGTGGGGGACAAGCATGATGAGCAGGCCGTCGACCTCCTTTGCCTGCATAAGGATGTCGACGCACTGTACATATCGATCCGGTGCGGCATCATCCAGGATATCTACCGGGTTGGAGCGACTCCAGTGAGGGGGCAGTATCGCATCCATCTTTTTAAGGGTATCCAACGATAGTGCGGCTGGCGGAAATCCGTAATCCCAGAGCGCATCCGCCGCCATGATACCGGGACCTCCCGCGTTGGTGACAATCGCCAGGCCATGCCCTTTGGGGCCGGGTTGCTTGCCGATAAATTCTGCGCAATCAAAAAGTTCTGCGAAAGTATTGACCCGAATGATGCCCGCTCGTTTAAAGGCGGCGTCATAAATGGCATCTTCCCCGGTCAGTGCACCGGTATGAGAGACAGCGGCCGCTGCGCCCGCAGCTGAACGACCGGATTTCAGGGCAATGATCGGCTTGATCCTGGATACCGCGCGCGCCGCGCTCATGAAATTCCTTATGCGGCAAAGGTTTTCGATATACATCACAATGCTGCCAACACTGGGATCGCCACCGAGGTAATCGATCATGTCGCCGAAATCCACATCCAGCATGGAACCCAGGCTGACGAAATAGCTGAATCCGATATGTTCCCTGGCGGCAAAATCCAGGATCGCCCTGCAAATGGCACCGCTCTGGGAAATAAACGCCATTCCCCCCTTTTTCGGCATCCAGCCGGCAAAACCGGCATTCAAATCGTCCCGGGGGGAAATGATGCCGAAACAATTGGGACCGATTACCCGAAAATCGCTGTTTCGTATTGTCCTACAAATTTCTGACTCTATGGCCGCCCCTTTTTCACCGGTTTCCTTGCCCCCGGCCGAAAGAACGACCGCGCCGCAAAGCCCTTTTTCCATGCAGGATTTGACGATCCCCGGGACGGTATGAATCGGTGTGGCAATCACGGCCAGGTCAGGCGTTTCAGGCAGGTCTTTAACCGATTGATATGCCTTGCGGCCGAATATTTCACCGGAATGAGGATTGACAGGATAGATATGCCTGGTGAATCCGCCGCCGACAAGGTTACCTATCACAGCTGCCCCTGCACTGCCGGGTTTTTCGCTGGCACCGACAACGGCGACCGATCCGGGAGCAAACAATTTTTCAAGGTTCATA
Source organism: Desulfobacteraceae bacterium (assembly GCA_011389935.1). GTDB lineage: Bacteria > Desulfobacterota > Desulfobacteria > Desulfobacterales > Desulfosalsimonadaceae > B1SED10-16. The sequence goes on along the minus strand of JAABTJ010000006.1, from coordinate 73,488 downwards.
CTGCTCATGCTCATTTCCCTCCACAGCAAACGCCTGTGCCCTTTCCCTGGTGTACAGTAAAGAGCAATATGCATGCCATTGTGAGACAAATCCCTACTGACGCCGAATCCAACGATATATGCAGGATCTGCCTTTTGGCATTCATGTTCGGCGCTCATAACTGTTTCAGTAAAAATGATGGAATTTTTTACAGGTTGGAAAAATTTTCAGATGGGATCGATTGTAGATTGATAATAATTTTCATCAGGACTGAATTCAGACGATGGTATGCGGCGGTCGTATGCTGCGGACTGCTTGCCGAAAGTTTTATGCAGGCTCTGTGGCAACAGAAACCCGGTGCGTTCGGGCACGTCGTGGCGCGCCCGAACGAACCGGGTTTCATTTTGGCGAACGTAAATTATATGGTTTCGACAAAATCCGGACTATTTTTTGCATAGCCCTGCATTAACACCATATCAAAAAGCAAATAAAGGATTTTTCGTAAAATGAGCTTGCGCAGAACAATGAAAGGGCTTCCAGTAAAAACATTGCAGGGGGTTGTCAGCAACAGCCTACGCATAAAGCTTGCGATGAGCCTGATAACGGTCGTGCTTATCGTAGGGATCTCCTCAACCATCATCGGCATTAAAATCATCAATGATAACGTGATCGGCCAGGCCTACGAGTCCGTTCGAAGCGAACTCAATGCCGCTCAATTTATTTATGACAAGCGGATCGATGAAATAAAGATATATATCGATCATGTTGCCTCCCTCCCCTACATGCAAACGGCTATCGCCGAAAAAAATACATCCCTCATATTGACGAAATTGCTGGAGGTAAAAAATGAAGCCCGCCTTGACATTCTGAACGTTGTTCTGCCGGACGGCACAACCCTTGTGAGATCAAACAACCCTGCATCGCCATACGACATCGATGAGGATTTTTTTCTGGCAAAAACGCTTGAAGCCGGCAAGGGGTTCGCCGGCAGCGGAATCATATCACGGAGTGTTCTTGAAAAAGAAAGTGAAGCCCTTGCAATGCAGGCCATGATAGAACTTGTGCCAACCAGCAAAGCACGTCCTCTTGAAAACACAGTTTTACATCACGGGCTTGCGCTGAAGGTTACCGCACCCGTATATCATGACGGAAAACTTATTGCCGTTTTACATGGCGCCGAACTCTTAAACAGAAACTATTCCATTCCCGACAGGATCAAAAGCCTGATATTTGAGGAAAAAAAAATAAACGGCGTGGAATACGGCACCGCCACCATCTTTCTGGATGATGTTCGGATTTCGACGAATGTGGCGTTGAAAGGCGGGGGCAGGGCGATCGGAACCCAGGTATCCGAAGAGGTGTACACGAAAGTTGTCCGGCACGGGAAAATATGGCTCGACAAGGCTTTTGTCGTGGATAACTGGTACATCTCCGCGTACAAGCCGATTTACGATATTACCGGTCAAGTGATAGGGATTCTGTATGTCGGCATATTGGAAGAAAAATTCAATATTATAAAACGCGACACCACCTATACCTTTTCAATTGTAATCCTGGTCTCCCTTATTATCTCGGCCTTTATCGCAATGGCGCTTATCAAAAACATCATTACCCCCATAAACAAGCTCATGCGGGCCTCAAGAAGCGTCGGCGAAGGTCATTACGACAGAAAGATACAATTTAATTCAAATGACGAACTGGGGCTTATGTGCAGCGCCTTTAACAACATGGTGGACGCCATTGTGGAGCGCGACAGTCAAATCAAGGAACAGACGCAGCGAAAAGCTGCACAGTTGGAAAGAATGGCCTCCCTTGGCCGCCTGGCATCCGGCATTGCTCATGAAATCAACAATCCGCTGACCGCTATTTTAACATACAGTTCGATGCTCATGGAAGACTGCGAAGACCCGGAACAAAGCGGCGATCTCCGCATAATTGTTGATGAAACGCTTAGATGCAGGAAAATTGTGAAAGAAGTGCTTGATTTTGCAAGGGAAACAAAACTGGACAGGCAGCCAGCCAGCATCAATGATATAATCCAGACAACAATGTTCATTTTGGAGCGCCACGCTTCTTTTCAAAATATTGCGATCAACAAAAAACTGGCAGAAGACATACCGAATGTCATGCTCGATATCAGCCAATTCAAGTCGGTCATCAACAACCTGGCGGTAAACGCCCGGGATGCCATGAAAAATGGCGGCGTTCTAACGATTGAGACTATGATAGATCAAGAAAGCGGCAATATCGTTCTGACATTTACCGACACCGGTGAAGGCATACCCGAAAAAAATCTGGATGAAATATTCGATCCCTTCTTTACCACAAAAGAACCGGGACAGGGCACGGGCCTGGGCCTGTCGATAACATACGGCGTGATCAAAAGGCACAACGGGAGAATTTCCGTGGAAAGCAAGGTAGGGCAAGGCACCACATTCACCATAACGCTTCCGGTTTCAGATCTGCCCGCATAAGGACAGCTTGCCGGAAAATTGCCGGGAAGCGATGCGATTCCGCTTTTGTAAACGACGAAAGAGTTGAGAAAACCGTGTAACATACGTATAGTGGAAAACAAAACAAGGCTCTGGAGGGAAAAGAGCCTAAAAAATGAGCGCATCGGCATGATACCGGAAGGGCGAAATGGAAAAACCCCTAAAAATACTGATTATCGATGATGAAGATATCGTTCTCAAAAGTTGTCTTAAAATTTTTTCCAAAAGAAACGATATGGAAATAGACACCGCGCTTTCCGGAATGGAAGGACTGGAAAAGACAAAAAACCAGAAATACGAGATCGTCATCACAGACTTAAAAATGCCGGGACTCAGCGGCATGGACGTCTTAAAAACACTAAGACAGGAAAAGCCGGATACAACCGTTATCATTTTTACAGGCTATGCCACTGTTGACACGGCACGTGAAGCACTTAAAAACGGCGCCTTTGACTATATCCCAAAACCCTTTACCCCTTCTGAATTACGGGACGTTGTGGACAATGCCATCCAGGCAAGACGATCAAAATCCAATTCAAAGATGATGGATCTTATGGCAATCGTTTCCCATGAACTGAAAAGTCCTGTCGCAGTGATGCACACTACCGCCGACACCCTTTACAAGGGCTATTTCGGCAACCTTGCTCCGCGCCAGCAACATACGATTAAAACCATTATCAGAAATTGCGAATACCTTGAGGACATCATAAGAAACTATATTGACTATTCAAGAATGGAACTGGACGACCTGAAGTCGTTTCAGAAGCGGATCGATCTTGTTGCAGATGTAATACAACCGGTTCTGGAGGTTCCGGAACTGGCGCAGAATGACAAAAACATTTCCATCGATACCGACTTCACAGTACGACCGGAAGTATACGGGGATGAAAATCTGCTTAAGATCGTCGTCAATAACTATATAAACAATGCAATAAAATACGGCCTGCCCGATACGTCCATCCGGGCCAGAGTGTACCGGAAAGACGATTCATACACTTTTTCAGTATATAACGAGGGAATCGGCATTCCCGAAAACGATATGAACAGGCTTTTTGAAAAATTTTCGCGTTTGAAGCAGACAGGCACCGAAGGGGTCAAAGGCTCCGGCTTAGGGCTCTATATTTGCAGGATGATTATTGAAAAGCACAAAGGAAAAGTCTGGGCGGAGTCAGCGTACGAAAAATGGGCAACGTTTTACTTTTCCCTGCCAATCGTTAACCCCTAGAACCCATCTCAAAATTCGGATTTCGGTTCAAGATCGCGGCGGCGTCTTGTTTCAAACCGCAGACAACCTCGCGGAGGTTGAGGATTTGAAATAAGGCGTCAACAAAGATATTGCGCCGAAAGACAATTTTGAGATAGGTTCTAACAATATTATTCTTCCAACAACAAACTATGTGGCTTCACTTCACACTGACCGCAATAGGTTTCGCGATGCTCTACGCAGGAGCGGAATGGCTTGTCAAGGGCTCCGCCAGCCTTGCAAGACGACTGGGCGTCTCCCCGATCATTATCGGATTGACAGTGGTCGCTTTTGGCACATCCGCGCCCGAGCTGGTCATCAGCGTGGCCTCTTCACTTTCCGACCGGTCAATGATAGCCGTGGGGAACGTGGTGGGAAGCAACATATGCAACACCACGCTCGTACTGGGTATTGCGGCGCTCCTGATGCCGATCCCTGCAGACCGGTCGGTGGTCCGGCGGGACATCCCCCTGATGCTTGCCATTTCGCTGTTCCTGGTGATTCTTTCCGTCAATTCCACGATAACCCGGATCGAAGGCCTTGTTTTGTTTGCGGGCATCATCGCCTATATCGGCTTTAATTATTCATTGTGGAAGAAATCACAGGCCGGTGAAAAGGGGAAAGCAACTGACATTTACAAGGATGCGGAAAAAGCCGCCGTGGTTGATTCGGGGCTCAAACAGGGAATTTTGATAATTGCGGGCATTGCCTTCGTGGTCATCGGCGCGCAGGTGCTTATCGATTCCGTGGTTGCGATTATGGAAAGCATTGGTGTAAGCGAAAAATTCGTCGGCCTTACCGTGGTCGCATTCGGGACTTCCCTGCCTGAACTGGCGACATCCGTTGTGGCCGCCCTGAAAAGGGAAATGGACATCAGCATCGGCAACCTGGTGGGAAGCAATGTATTTAACATTTTAAGCGTATTAGGCGCCGCGGCCATGGTCCGGCCCATTGTCATTCCCGGAGGTTTCATGGAAAGCGGCATGTTTATCGACTACGGCGCCATGCTGCTTGCCGGTATTATCCCGTGGCTCCTCATGCGGAGGGATTATACCCTGCACCGGTCCGGGGGGGTGATACTGCTCACCATGTACATATGTTATATCGGATACCTGGTGCAGGCGGGATAAACCAGGTGCAGGAAGATTAGAACCTATTTCAAAATTGTCTTTCGGCCCAATATCTTTGTTGGCGCCTTATTTCAAATCCTCGAAATCCGCGAGGTTGTCTGCGGTTTGAAACAAGACGCCGCCGCGATCTTGAACCGAAATCCGAAGGTTGAGATCTAAAGGGATTCAATGTGCACAAGCTTCTTTACTGCATTGATCAGGGAAACCGGGTTTGCGATTTTCTCCACAAACGCATCTGCCGATCGGTAAACAGGGTCTTTCGCGTACTCATCGTAAGGGGAATATACAATCACGGGAATTTTCGGCTCCCGGAATACGATTTTTCCCATCACCTCCTTCCCGCCGGAAAACGGCAGGTCCGGATCCAGCACCAGCAGGCACGGGGCCGGATGCGCATTGATTTTTTGTATAACCTCATCCGCGCTTCCGGCACCATACACATCAAAGCCCGCGTCGAAGAATTCGGCACTCAAAAATCTCAGAATACGCGGGTTGGCGTCGGCAATAAGGACAAACGGTTTTTTCATTCGTATCGGATTCCCGTCGTAAATCAATATAGCATAGCTTAAGCAAGCAATATGCCATCATGACCGGCGGTGAACCGATCCGGTATTTTCCCCGGCAATATCCCTGTTTCAAAATTTTTCCGGCGTCCTCCCCAAAGGGCCGCTCAACAAAAATGCCGCCTTTTTTTACATCATGTAAAATTCTCTGTACGCCATGAAAATGGCTCCGGTTTTATTCCTTCACCCTGGTTTCGAAAGAAAGCTTGTATTTCTCTATTTTCGATTGAAGCGTCGGGCGTGTCAGGCCAAGAAGTTTCGCCGCCCGGCTGCGGTTGCCGTCAGTAATACGAAGGGCTTCTCCGATGATGATGCTTCCGAACCGGTCCAACATGAAATTAAACAGGTCCGGGCTGTCCCCGTTAGACAGCGTTTCCCGGACCCATTGCTGAACAGCCGTTTCCATATCAGGGCTGCCAGGGATTGCGTCATTGAATGCCTGCTGGCGGCCTGTGTTTGAAATCGCATGGCTGAACGCCTCCGGTCCAATGGGATAGCCCCGGCTGAAAATCACCGCTTTTTTGATACTGTTTGCCAACTCCCGAACATTTCCCGGCCAGTCGTACGAATCGAACAACAGGGCGGCGTCCCTGCTGATACCGGGGTTTTCCATGCCCATTTCATGGGAATGCATGGATAAAAAATAGTCGCACAGGAGAGGGATATCCTCTTTTCTTTCCCGCAGGCGGGGCAGTTCGATCGTCACCACCTTCAACCGGTAATAGAGATCGTCTCTGAAGGACTCTTCATCTATGGCCTTTTCGAGGTTGCGGTTCGTAGCGGCAATGATGCGAACGTCCACGGGTATCGGGCTTTGCCCGCCCAGTCGCTCGATGCTTCGCTCCTGCAGAAGCCGCAGTATCTTCGCCTGGACCGGCAGGGGCATATCGCCGATTTCATCCAGAAAAACGGTTCCCCCGTTCGCCTGCTCTATCTTTCCGACCCGGCGGCCTGCGGCGCCGGTAAAAGCGCCTTTTTCATAGCCGAACAGCTCGCTTTCAAGCAACGTTTCGGGGATGGCAACGCAATTGATCACCAGAAAGGGCTTTTCTGCCCGCATGCTGTGCTGGTAGACCGCCCTTGCCACCAGCTCCTTTCCGGTGCCGGATTCGCCGCGTATGAGAACCGTGGCATCGGTCTGGGCAACGCGCCCGATGGACTTGTAGACCGTCTGCATGGATTCGCTCTTTCCGATCAGGGCATCGGCTTCGAAACTTTCCGGCCCTGCATTCATGCACACCCGGGAGCGCATCACCCTGCCGGCTTCCAACGCCTGGGCAATCAGCTTCAAAACATCGGGAATATCAAAAGGTTTCAGTATATAGTCGTAAGCGCCCTGTTTTGTGGCCTCGATGGCCGTCTCGGTCGTCCCGAAGGCCGTCATGATGATAACCGGCAGTCTCGCATCGATCTCACGGATCTTACCGAACGCTTCCATCCCGCTGATTCCCGGCAGACGAACATCCATGACCATAAGATCAGGCTTTTTCCGGGCAGCAGATACAATGGCCGCCTCCCCCGATGAAGCAGTCCGGACATCGTATCCTTCCTCTGCCAGCAATTTTGCAAAACTCTCAAGCAAGCTGCTGTCATCGTCAACAATCAGTATTTCACTCATTTTTTCATATACCTATGACAATCGGAAGCGTTACAAAAAACGTGGTGCCTCTCCCCCCGGTTGATTCAAATGTCATGGCCCCGCCATGCTCGTTTACGATCCGGGCGGCGGTAAACAATCCCAGCCCTGTCCCCTCGGGCTTGGTGGTATAAAACGGCTCCATAATAAGAGTTGCGGCTTCTTCGGATATGCCCGGACCGTTGTCTGCAATTGCAATCCGGACGACCGGGCCGATCTCTTCATCGTATGACTTGTTTCCTGAAATAATTATTCGCCCGCCATCCGCCATCGCCTCACAGGCATTGATAATAAGGTTGACAAAGACTTCTTTTATCAATTCCGCATCCGCCGGCACAAAAGGCAGTCCGTCCTGCATCTCCTGCACAGCTTCCACGCCGCTCCCTTCGAGCCGGTATCGGAGCAGGTCGATGGTCATATCCACGACACCGACAATATCAACGTACTGTTTTTTCAGCTTGTGCGGCCGGGAGAACTCGAGAAAATTCCTCAGGATATTGTCCAAACGGCGCATCTCTTCGGCCACCACGGCCAGATCTTCCTGCTGCTTTTCATTCATTTCCAGGTTTCGCTGCAGAGAAAAAAGCCGCATATTGATGGATGTCATGGGATTCCGGATGCTGTGGGCCACCTCGGTTGCAAGGTTGCCGACCAGGGCCATTTTTTCCGAATGCATCAGAAGCGTTTTGCTGTGGGTGAGCTCCTTGCGGGAACTTTCGATGTCGCTGACAAGATTCTGAACCCGCCTGCCCAGGGCAGTCACCTCATTTTGCGGTTTTTCATCCCCCTGGTCTTTGTTTGTCATGCCTGCGATTCTTCGTATGGGCCCAATCACCTGCAGGACCAGCAGTATTCCGAAAACCGCCAGGAGAACAAGGGATGCCGCCAGAAAAGACACCACCATGTAGTTGGCACGGATCGTTTTCTTCTGGCTTGCGTCCATTATACCGGATATCTTTTTTTCAATCAGCACATTATATTCTTTTACAAGCGCGTTTAACTCGAAAAACAACTCGCGAACTTCCCAGTGCCTGCTTTCCCCAAGAGCCCTGTTTTCCCCCTCATAGAGACGGATCACGTCGTCCTTCATGCGGATATATTCCCGGTTTTTGCTCCGGATGCGGGTCAGAAGGACGACATGGTCCGGGTCTTTATCCACAGATAAGGCCTTTTCCAGCCAGTCATCAAAGGCTTTTCTGTAATAGGAAAGTTCACGAAGCCATTTGGGATCGGAATCCAGGTAGAAATACGTGGCAAAACCCTTGTGATTGGCCAGTGCGCTCTGCATTTCAAGGGCGGCGCTTTTTGCGGCCAGCTGGTTGACGATGAGATCATCAATCGTCCGCTGCGAAGCTACGGCATGCCAGACGGACACGACGCCCATTGCCAGAATGATAAGCGACAATACCGTCAGATGGATCATGATTCTGCTTAAAAGGCCTACCCTGGAAGTCCATTTCATATATTTCATATACGGATCCAATCGACGGGGCTTTTCGGCACGTCGTGCCGGCTGATCACGGGCCGCCTTTTTGTGTCACACCATACAGGGGCTGAACCGGCAAACCAATCCAGGGCTTCCTGTTCAAGACACCGCCTGGCGCAACTGGGCGATCTGCCGGGAAATCGCCACGAGTTCACCGTTTTCATCCCAGAGATCCCCGTCTTCCTCCAGGAGGCCGCAATTGATAAACCGGGTACGGAATCGGCATTTCAACCACCGTGTTCGGGGGATATTTCTTATATTGATTGAAAGTTCCAGGGTCGGCACCCATGCGACCATCCCCTGGCTCGCCAGCACCGCCGGGGGGAATGCATCCGCTGCCAGGGCAACCGCGCATATGTCGAATTCGCGCGCATCCCTGAAGGAAAACCACCCCTTGATTTCGGAGACCGGACTCAACCGGTTTTCCATCCATCCGGCACAGGAGGGATCCAGGCGAACGTCCGCATTGTCATACAATGTATATTTGGACAGCTTGGGGAATTGCACGCATTTTTCAGGGGGGGGCATATCCGGCGGGGTTGCTTCATACCGCTTGACAAGGCATGCTTCGGGTTCATCGGCAAACGTCGCCAGCATCCGCATCTTTTCCCGCCCCTTCTGAATCAGTCTTGCTTCCATGCGGCAAAACTGCCTCGAATGAGCGATTTCCCACGTCGACAGGTCTGCGCTGCCGGCCCCGCAGCGGGATATGAAATTGGCCGTCAATACCGGTGTATGCTGCTTTGGACTGCTTTTCAGAAGGCCCGCGGTGGCAACGGCGGCGAGGTACCCGCCGTTGGGGGTTCCGTTAATCGACCAGTTTCCGGCGATCTTTCCACTGAAAATACCCGCCGATTGTTGCGCCAACAGAATGTCCCTGTCAAAAAGGTGCATAAGAACCCCGGTCCTGAAAAGGTTGAGATAGGTTCTAAACAATTGAAAAACCATCTTTTACTGTTATCCGACACTCATCAGGCTTTTATCACAAGAAACAAAAACCCGCAATATGGGTGCATCCAAAAAATGGCCGACCAATAATTTTTTTGACGCTCCGTTGCTTTCTGTAGTAAATTCGGATTGGCATGGATCCCCGTTAACGCCGATAGCGAGCAGCCGTATCCAGAACAACGGCAAAGACGCCTCACCCGTCAGACGCTTCCCGAATAACGCCTCCGGGGGCGCAAAATCAAAGGAACCTGGTACATGAAGCCATCCATGAAAAAGACGGCCGAATCCATCACTGCTGTGTATGTGATTGTCGGCAGCATTTGGATCCTGCTGAGCGATCTTGCCGTTGAATCGCTTCTTCAGGAGCCGGCGCTGGTTACCCGTTTCCAGACATACAAGGGGTTTGCCTTTATCCTGTTTACGGCGGCGATTCTCTATATGGTGCTGCGGCGCCGGCTGGCAGCCGTGGAAAATGCGCAAAAGCATCTTGAACAGTTCAGGTATATCGTCGAACATGCCGGCCAGGAGATTTACTGGGTGGAAAAAACCGGCAAAATCGCCTACGTCAACCGTGCGGCGGCAAACAGCCTGGGCTACACGGCCGCTGAAATGGTGCAAAGGAATATTTCAGATTTCGACCCTGTTTACGGGCCGTTTTTTGCCGAACATTTTGAAAAGGTAAAAAAAGAAAAAATCGCCGCCCCTTTTGAAACAACGCATATCGTCAAAGACGGCCGCACTATTGCCAAGGAGATGCGATCGGTTTACCTTTCCATGGGAAAAGAGGAGCTCATCTGCGGCTTCGGCTCCGATATCACCCGGCGCAAGGAATATGAAGAAGCCCTGATTTCTGAAAAGGAGTCGTTGGCGGTAACGCTTCGGAGCATCGGCGACGGCGTAGTCACCACGGACATGCGGGGAAATGTCACGACAATGAACCCGGTCGCCGAAGCATTGACCGGGTGGTCAGAGGAAGACGCCCGGGGCAAACCCGTAACGGAGATTTTTGTCATCGCAGAGGAAGCCTCCGGAGAGACCTGCCCCAACCCTGTGGAAAATGTCATCCGGTCCGGACAGATACAGTCCCTGTGTGAAAACACCATTCTGACGGCAAGAGACAGCACCGAATACCTCATTGCCGATTCCGGCGCGCCCATTACCGACAAAAACAACCAGATGCTCGGAGTGGTGCTGGTCTTCCGGGATATTACCGAAAAGCACAGATTGATCGAAGCGGCGCAGAATGCCGAGAAGCTCGAATCATTAGGCCTTCTTGCAGGCGGCATTGCGCATGATTTCAACAACCTGCTGGGGGGAATTTTCGGCTATATCGAACTGGGAAAACTGAAAAACACCGATCCAAACGTAACCGATCTGCTGGACAGGGCCCTGGATACGATTGAAAAAGCACGCTCCCTGACCCGGCAGCTGCTCACTTTTGCAAAGGGGGGGGATCCGGTTAAAAAAGAGCAGCCCCTGAAAGTGTTTGTCCAGGAAACGATAAAATTCCTGCTTTCAGGCACAAACGTGTCCTGGCAATTCGATATTCCGGAAGATATCCGGCCGGGCTTTTTTGACGAAAACCAGATTCGCCAGGTCATCGAAAACATCGTCAGCAACGCATGCCAGGCCATGCCGGATGGCGGCATCCTGGAGATTTCCGCAGAAAATACGCTTATCAGAAACGAAGGACCGGCTGCCGCAGAAAAAAACTACATCAAGCTTTCCATAAAAGACAATGGGGTCGGCATACCACGGGAAATTTTGCCGCATATCTTCGATCCCTATTATACCACCAGGGCAAAGGCGCACGGCCTGGGGCTTACCACCTGCTTTTCAATCATCAAGCGACATGGCGGTTTCATGGACGTGATATCCGAGCCCGATGACGGCAGCGAATTTCACATCTATCTGCCTGCCGCGGACATGCCGGAGGCGATCGCTGGCGAACAGGCAGATGCGGATTTTCGAACAGACAACCGGATTCTCCTAATGGACGACGAGGAGGTCGTCCGGGAAATCATGGCCGAAATGATCGGCTCCGTTGGCTTTTCGGCGATATGCAAAACAAACGGAGAGGAAGCCCTGACATTTTTTCTGGAAGAAATCCGCGCCGGCAGATCTTTGGCCGGTATGATCCTTGACCTGACCGTTCCCGGGGGGAAAGGCGGCATCGAAATCATTGATGAAATTCGCAGGCACGACCCCGCCATCCCGGTTTTCGTGGTAAGCGGCTACAGCGGCGACCCTGTAATGGCCAGACCCGAAGAATACGGATTTACCACAAGCCTCAAGAAGCCTTTCCAGATGCGCGAATTCAAGGAGATCTTCGAAAGGCATATGCCCGGATAAATCCGTGCAAAGCTGCGACTACATATCCCACAGCGGCAAGCCCGTTTCTCTGTCCGATTTCCTTTCCAGCACCGGACCTTCAAGAAACTCGATCATGCACTCACATGCAAAAACGGTGGTTCCCGGCGCCAGATGCCCGCCAAATGCCTTTCCATCTTTGTCACCCAATACGACATGGGCATGAACCATGGGTTCACCATCCTTTATGGAAATATTGCCCGCAAGCTTCAGTATTTCGAGTGGTTGATCGATCGAAAAAAACCGGTATTCCCGTGTCTCCTGCTTGTAAAACCCAAGGCGCGCCCCGCTTACCGCGCCGATCGCCTCCACCCGGCCCATCCGGATACCTTCTTTCCGGCATATCCCCGTTATTTCTTCCAGCAGGTCCGCGCCGTGATCCAGCCGGCCCATTACCACGCGCCCCGGGCCGTATTTCTCCATCTTCGCCATATTACGACTCCTTTATGCTTTCATAAAACGTCCCAAAGGGAAGGAAACAGAAAAATAACTTTAAACGGCTCCCTTTTTTGCTTATATTATAATCGAATGCAACATGGCACGCAAACCGTGAAGTAGATTGACATGGAAAAAAATGACAAAGAAAACAGTGTATAAACCGATTGTTTCGCCATTGGCGCCGAAACCGGAAAGTCAACACTCAGGCAGGAAAGCACCTCCCGTGGCGGCGATTGCAGGATTTTCAAACTCCGGCAAAACAACGCTTCTGGAGAAGCTGATCCGCGAAATGACCCGTCGGGGGCTGCGCGTGGGGACCATTAAGCATGATGTCCACGGCTTTGAAATGGACCGGAAGGGGAAAGACACCTGGCGCCACAAGCAGGCCGGGGCATCGACAACCATCATTTCGTCCCCCCGTCAGATCGGCATGGTAAAAGATGTGGACCATGACCACGATCCACTGGAACTGGCCGCCCTCATGCCGGACATGGATCTCATCCTGCTGGAAGGCTACAAAAGTGCGGACATTCCCAAGATAGAGATCTTCAGATCGGCGGTATCCAGAAAACTGTTCTGCATGGACGACCCGAAACTGATGGCGGTGATCACCGACAGCACCCACGATGTCGACGTACCTTGTTTCGGGCATGAAGACATTTCCGGTATTGCGGACTTTCTGATTCGCAAACTCTCCGTTGTTCACGCCCACCCGGAAAAGGCGCCGGAGAGATACCTGGCATAAAAAAGTATATCTCTTGCAGCATCGGCATTCTGCCCAGTCGTCAGATGAGGTTATGCTTTTTTACTGTCCATCATCTCGACAAACGCCTCGATCCGGGTGCGGAACTGCCCCTCGGTAAACTTGCGGGAATCAATGCAATCCACCTCCAGGTTGAGAACCGGTACGCCGACGGCCCGCAACCCCTCATCGATAAGTCCCCGGGCGCCGGTTCCCTGGCGACACCCCCAGTTGCAGGGGTTGATTGCACCGTCGACATTGTATTCCAGGGCCAGCTTCTGCAGATGCTTGACGCGGTTCTGGATGGTCCCGTTAAACGGGATGGAAATGGACCGCCTGGCAAGCCCTTCAAAAATATTATCCGTATCAATGGGCTCCCAGGTGATGTCATTTAGCTCATCGATGACAATGGTGGCCTGGTAGCTGTCGGAAAGGAGCTTTTCAATGGGATTCTTGAACTGAATCCGGTTCTGGATCCAAAGAAGGCGGAATTTTTCATTCTTCGCATCAACGCTATTTTCCGTAATCCGCCTTGAAAATTCATCCCGGTAGGCTTCTGCGATCGTCACGGAAGCTTCCGTGCCGAGAAAAAGTGCCATGACAATTCCGAAATTGCTCAACTCCTTGTTTGTCAACGGAGAGGGGGCGGTTTTCGCAAGGTCATAGACTTCGGCCATGATGGCCCGCGCCTCGTTGGTATGGCCGATTACATCTTTCAATCTTTCCGGGTCCAGGGAAACGCCGGTCAAATCGCTGACAAAGCCTGCCATATCCCGCATCTGGCCGGCAAGATAGGCGACATTTTCCCTGGATTCGTCCTGGGGGATGTGAAGGACAAACAGTTTTTTGTGAAATTGGTCGGCAAGGTTCTCGAGCACCGCCAAACCGCCGGAACACGGATTGGTCGTCCCGATCAGAAGCGCGGGCTCCGGCATCAATCCCTTGATTGCGGCTCCGGATACGGCGCGGTGGTAGCTGCAGGCATCCGAAGAGTAGCCGATATGATCGGTTTCTTCCAGGAAGGTGCCGACGGTTCCCGTAGAAGCAAGCATTGCGCCGATGAACTCCACAAAACAGGAAGTAACACCCATGGCGTTCAAAAGGTCGAAAGGCGCTGTGATACCGCACCAGGCGACCTTGTCCTGCCCGGAGTACAGACGTTTCCCCAGGCGTGCGATTTCCAGAGCATAGAGCTTGCGCGGGCTGGCATTGCCGTTATTGATGGCCGCCTGCAACCCGGCTTCAAGATTTGCAAAATATTCCATCATCATGAAAGTCACCTCAACATTTCGATAAACGCTTCAATTCTGGTTTTCTGCTGCTCCACGGATCGCATGGTGCAATCTCCTTCCAGAAAGAGAAAGGGTATTCCCTCTTTCTTTAAAGCTTCCCTTATGCCCGGCAGTCTTGCGATGTACGGATCGCAGAATTTTACGGTATACCCGATAACACCCCGGACGTTTCGGCTTCTGGCTTCGGCGACAATATCACGCGCAAGGCGCCCCGGTTGTGATCCGTCAAAGGTCCGGGCGCAGGGTTGGCCGCTCAGAATTCCCTCTGCCAGGTCGAGAAGAATATCCCCGCAAGTGCCCCCGGAAGTGTCCCCGGCGATCTTTTTGAAAAGCCGTGAACCCGTGCAGAGATCCTCCCCGATAACCCTTGCGCCGCATGCTTCGAAAAGGGAAAAAGCCTCCGGTTCCGGCAATATATTGCCAAAAAGATAAATCGGCACGCCGTCTTCCTGCGGCTGAATGCCGGGTTTTGCCAAAAGCGTTTCCAGATAGCCGACCGCTTTTTCCGGCACTTCGCAGGATGCCATGTTACAGGCTTCCTGCAGCATTACCGGGCCGTTTGCCACACCGCCATTCTGCACCGTGTGCCGCAGCCTGCCAAAACTTTCAGCCAGTTGGTTGTACTGTTGGATGCTGTCTGCCACCTTTTCCCGGGTGATGGCGGTACCTCCCCAGGTTTCAAGAATACCCGCCACCCTTTGCAGCTCATCGCGAAAAAAGGCAACGGCACTTTCCGAAGCCGTTACAGGAAGATCCACGAAAATCGTCTTCACATCCGGCCGGACGATTTGCCATGCATCGTACAGGCGACGCATGGCATCGCAGCTGTTCATGAAAATCATCCCCTCAAGTTCGGGCAGATTGCCGCTCATTGCCCGGTCAAGGATCCGCTTGACATGCGGGCAAAGGTTGTCGTGCAGCAGCTGGGCGGCCTGGTCCGGGCAATCCACGTTCGGCAAAACGCGGCAGGGCGTAAAACCGGCTGCATGAACCAGCGCCAGGGGGGTGTACGCACAGGCAAACCCAATGAAATTGCTTTTTCCCATCGCTACATACTCCCTTTTTTTGTATTCACCAAAACCTGCATCAGCACCTTTTTGGCGACTTCCATCTGGTCCGGTTCAATACCGGAAAAGGCCTCCTCCAACATCTTTGCAACCGCATTGAACACCAGATTACGGACGTGCAGCCCTTTTTCGGTCAGGTTCACCTTTTGCGCCCTGCGGTCCTTGGGATCATTGGCCCGGTAAACAAGTCCGTCACGCGCCATCCGGTCAATAAGACCGGTCATGGTGGACGGCTCAAGCCCCGCACACCGCCCCAGTTCCACAAGCCTCATCCCGTCTTCGCTGCCAAGCTTGCCAAGCGTTTCATCCATGCCGTCTGACGTCCACAGGCACATGAGCACGCCCAGGTAGGCGGGCTTGACATCTTCGATCCCGCTATTGGCCAGCTCCTGCTTGAGCAGTCCAGTTACGGACAATGAGGCCCGGGTAATCAGGTAATACGGGCAATCTGAGGGGTTTGAATACATCATGGGCCACCTTGCTTCTGTAATATTCAGATATGTAATTTATAGTTTCGTATATTACGTATACGTAATTTTTGCAAGCAAAATTTTGCTTTCCTGTTCCCTCGCTAGCACTGGGGAAAAGAGCCTGGAAAGGTGGACGTGGGGGACGATGTGGACATGGTGGACGTTATGGACGCGATGGACAAGGCGAACCGCATCGGCTGCCGGATCGGCTTTGCAAGTCAAGTAAATTGCGCTACATCGCCAGCACCCGGATAGCATCCCCCGGCCGGATTTCCCCGCCTTCCAGGATCCGGACGAAAATCCCCTCCCTGGGCATGACGCAGTCGCCGACCTGCTTGAATATGGCGCACCGGTCGTGGCATTCTTTCCCGATCTGCGTCACCTCGGCCAGTACCGCATCCCCGATCCTGATCCGCTGCCTCACGGGAAGATCCCACAGGCGGATCCCTTGGGTGGTCAGGTTTTCGGCGAAATCCCCGGGATTCACGTCGATCCCCTTCGCCCGGATTTTCCCGATGCTCTCGATGGCCAGCAGGCTGACCTGGCGATGCCAGTCGCCGGCATGGGCATCGTTTTCAATGCCATGATCCGTAATAAGCGTTGCGCGCTCAATGTTGTGTTTCTTTTCCCCTTTTCTGCCGCTGATGGAAACGGCCAGGATGCGCCCGGCCATGGAGCTGCCCGGGGGATTGTCCTTTTTTCTTTCGGTCATGTTTATTATCCATTCATTGTATATGAGGCTGCTTCAGCAGCACTTGGCATCCACCGGAATATTTTTTGCTTTCAACCAGGTCTGGATGATGTATGCCGCACACCCCACACCGGGTGTAACCGCAAGGGCGCCTGACGGGCAGTTCCTTGCGCACGCTCCGCATTCCATGCAACCGTCTTTATCCGCAATTTTCGCTTTTTTTCCGTTCAGCGTCATCACGCCGTGCGGGCAGACGTGCGTGCATATGCCGCAGCCGATGCATGCGGCGCTGTCCAATGCAAGTGTCGTCACACCGGAAAAATGTCTGAAACCTTCCATAATGCCACCTGTTCAATTGTTTCGATAAGAAGATATCCACGCCGGCAATTCCGGCATTATTATATAAAAGCCGCTGCAATCCAGAAAAACACCGCCGCAAAAAGCGCCGCGGCCTGGAGTGGCATGCTGATTCTCATTTCCTTTTCCACGCCCGAAGGCGACGTGTACGGCGTTGAACCGGTAAAATTCATGGCCAGCAAGCTACTGACCGCCAGTACAATAAAAAGCAGCGTAAAAACCTCCAGTTCGCCCACCTCCCCCCTGAATGCAAACACCAGAGGCACAAAAACAAGCATTCCTGCAATAACGCCTTTTACACTGAACGCCCGGCCGGGAATCCACGGCAGCAGGGTTGGGGTCAAAACAGCACCGGAAAATATGCCTGCGCCATAGGCGGCAAGGGGCATACCCCCCCTGTTGAGAGCCTCGCTGACGGAAAAAATTTCCGGACCGATGCCGGAAAACACAAAGATCGCAGCAATCACAGCCAGTGTCGGCTTCCACAAAAAAGACAGCTCCACAGGAATCAACACCAGCCTTTCAGCGGTACCAAAGGTGACGCGGCGCATCCGGTCGGTGGCCTCCATGTCGCGGGCAATGAACGCTTCGATATCGTCGGCGCGAACAGGGCCCCATATCACCGAAAAACCGCACCCTTTTTTCACATCCCTTCCGGAAACGCCGTTGGCACCCAACTGGGGCAGCACCAGTTTCCTGTGTTCCACCACGCGCGAAAGACCGGACAGTCTTACCTGGCGGGCGATTTCTCCTGCAGAAAACAGTTCCTTCCCCCCGGCGCACCACACGTTTATCCCCCGCGTATCCACAACCAGGATCCATGCGTCGGAATGCTTGAGGCAATAGCGCAGCTTGTCAAAACCGAGCTTGTAATTGGCAGTGACCAATACAGGGGACCCGGTTCCCGGATTTCCTACCGCGTAAAGCCCGGGAGACACCTTGTAATCGTTTCGGGAAAATCCGGACCGGGCCTTCAGCGTACCGGCAAAATCATATAATCCCGTTTTTGTCTTTACCCTGGGCACAGCACCGGCCGGCGTATCCAGAAAACCCTCCACGAATCCGCATACGGTGTATCCCGGTTTTTCGTGGGGGCTGCTCCTGGGAGACGGCGGCGGGCCGCAGCAGGGCTCGTCCGCATGCAAGGCTGAATCCGCATGGCAGGCGTTCTCCATTGATTCCGGCCGCAAACCGTTCATGGGCAGAATCTGAATGCCCTCGGAGCACTTGCAGTCATCGGTTTTCAGATTCCCGGCCGTTTTTGGGGAAGGCGAACAGCACGTATTTTCTTTCATAAATCCTCAACCATTTTTTTGAATCGTTTAAGCAGCTTTCGGTCAATGCAGTAGCATGAACGGGCGCCGTCCACAATGCCCGTGACCAGGCCGCTTTGTTTTAAAATTTTGAGATGCTGACTGACCGTTGACTGGGCAAGGGGGAGGATCTCCACGATCCGTCCGCAGATGCAGACATTGTTCTCCAGCAGATGAGAAACGATCTTCACCCGCGCCGGGTGCCCCAGGGCACGGCAGATGCCGGCAAACGTTTCCGCATCGAGCGCCGTATAATTATTGTCTGTCATATTGCCAGGCCTTTTTCTTCATCGCGATATTAATCGTTAATCGACGATATACGATATTAAAAGTAAGGTGTCAATAAAAAAATCAAACCCAACCCCGAAGCATCAAGTGGTTTCGCCGGTCTTGTAAAAAGCCGAGGAACCCGGCAAAAAAGTTGCAAACACCGTTTACAGGAACTAATTTTTTATGAACCACTTTGCTATATCGCCGCGGCGCTCCGGAAGGGCCGGGCAATATTGTTTTCATTCCGGCCGCGGTGCCGTCACAACTCTCAAACAAAAAGGAAAAACCATTATTATCAACCATATAATAAAATTTTTTCTGGAAAACAAACTGATCGCCGTTCTCCTTTTTCTGACCATGGCCATATGGGGTATGTCAACGGCGCCTTTCGACTGGGACATCCCCCTTGTTCCGCGCGACCCGGTACCCGCCGATGCCATACCGGACATCGGCGACAACCAGCAGATCGTTTTCACCCAGTGGGAGGGGCAGTCGCCGCAGGATATCGAAGACCAGATCACGTATCCCCTGACTACCGAACTGTTAGGCATTCCCGGCGTAAAAACCGTCCGCAGCAACTCCATGTTCGGGTTTTCAAGCATCAATATCATCTTTGAGGAAGATGTGGCCTTCTACTGGAGCCGTGCACGGATTCTCGAAAAGCTGAATTCCCTTCCCGGCGGGCTTCTGCCGGCGGGCGTGCAGCCGGCGTTGGGCCCGGATGCAACGGCCCTGGGGCAGATTTTCTGGTACACCCTGGAACCAATGGATCCTGACGGCAATCCGACCGGAGGCTGGGATCCCCATGAGCTCCGCTCGATCCAGGATTTCCAGGTTCGCTATGCGCTTTCCTCCGTAAAAGGGGTGGCGGAGGTTGCCAGCATCGGGGGGCATGTCAAGGAATACCAAGTCGACATAGACCCCGATGCCATGACTGAAGCCGGCGTTTCCGTAATGCAGATTGCAAATGCCGTGCGCAAAAGCAACAGGGAAATCGGCGCCCGCACCATTGAAATGAACCGCGCGGAATACGTGGTCCGGGGACTGGGCTATATCACGGGAATTGAGGACATCGAAAAGAGCGTGGTTGCCGTTGTCGACAATGTGCCCATTCGCATCGATGATGTGGCAGAAGTAAGCCTGGGACCGGCCCAGCGCCGCGGGGCGCTGGACAAGGCCGGCGCCGAAGCCGTCGGCGGCGTTGTGGTGGCCCGCTACGGCGAAAACCCCCTTGAAGTCATTGGAAACATCAAGGCCCAGATAAAAAATATCGCCCCCGGGCTTCCCCAAAAAGCGCTTGCCGACGGCACGTCCTCCCAGGTGACCATCGCCCCTTTCTATGATCGAACCGGGCTTATCTATGAAACCCTTGGAACGCTTGAAGAAGCGCTTACCCTGCAGATTCTGATCACCATACTGGTCATTATCATCATGGTAATGCACCTTCGAACGTCTTTGCTGATTTCCGCGCTCCTCCCCCTGGCCGTGCTCATGAGCTTTATCCTGATGAAATACGTCGGCGTGGCTGCCAACGTGGTCGCCCTGGCCGGCATTGCCATATCCATCGGCACCGTGGTGGACATGGGCATCATTTTAACCGAAAACATGCTTCGGCACCTCGATAAGGCATGGCCGGAGGAAAAGCCCATCGAGGTCATTTATCACGCCGCATCCGAAGTGAGTCCGGCCATCGTCACCGCGCTGATGACCACCATCGTCAGTTTTCTGCCCATCTTCATGCTGGAAGCCCAGGAAGGCCGGCTGTTCGGCCCGCTGGCATTCACCAAAACCTTTATCCTGATTTCGGCCCTGATTATCGTGGTGACCCTGATCCCTGCATTTGCCCATGTGCTTTTCACAACGAGGATCCGGCGACTGCGATGGCGGCTGTTCTGGTATTTCGCCCTGGTCGCCGGTGGCATCTGTATCGCCGCTTTTTACATCGCGTGGGCCGGACTGGCGCTTGTTTTTCTGGGCATCAGCAACCTGGCGGCCACTCGGTTCAAAAGGTATGCCCCGCTATCGTCATACGTCAACAATGCCATCATCATCCTTTCCGTCGGATGGCTGCTGGCCGGCACATGGCTCCCGCTCGGCGCTCAAAACCCGGTAAGCGCAAGCCTGATCTTCATCCTTTTGATCGTGGGGGTTCTGTTTTCCCTTTTCCTGCTGTTTATGCATTATTACAGGCGGATACTGGCAAAAATCCTGTTGCACCGGAAAAAATTTCTGGTTTTCCCCGTGGTCATATTTATTTTCGGGATGACCGTGTGGCAGGGATACGACACGATGTTCCGTTTTATATCGCGCACCGCGAACACGGCGGGAATCGACATTACGCAAACCCGCCCGTGGGAGGCGATGAGTGAGCGGTTTCCCGGGCTCGGCGCGGAATTTATGCCCACCCTGGACGAGGGCTCCTTTCTTCTCATGCCCACGACCATGCCCCATGCAGGCGTTGAAGAAGCACTTGAAATGATGCAGGATATGGACATGCGCATCGCATCCATCCCGGAGGTGGAAAATGTGGTGGGAAAAATCGGGCGGGTGGAATCCGCCCTCGATCCGGCCCCGCTTTCCATGTTCGAAAACGTGATTACCTACACGTCGGAATACAAGACCGACGACAGGGGAAGGCGCATCCGCTTTGCGGTCGATGACGAGGGCAATTTTGAACGGACCGGGAACGGTGAACTGATACCGGATCGCAGGGGGAGATACTTCCGTCAATGGCGCGACGAAATTCAAAGCGAAGACGACATATGGAATGAGATCGTGAACGCAGCGGACCTGCCCGGCGTCACTTCCGCGCCGCAGCTCCAGCCCATTGAAACCCGTCTTATCATGCTCCAGACCGGTATGCGGGCCAACATGGGGGTCCGCATCAGCGGACCCGACCTTGAGCGCATCGATGCGTTTGCCACCGACCTGGAAGAGCAAATCCGCAATGTTGACGGCGTCCGGCCGGCATCGGTCTTTGCCGACCGCGTGGTGGGCAAGCCGTACCTGGAAATCGATATCGACCGGGAAGCCATTGCACGGCACGGACTTGGCGTTTCAGATGTCCAGGATGTCATATCCACGGCTATCGGAGGCCGGGTACTGACAACGACCGTTGAAAACCGCGAACGCTATCCTGTAAGGGTCCGCTATGCGCGCGAATACCGCAATACGCCCGAAAAAATGGCGCGCATACTCGTAAATTCCCCGGACGGCAGCCAAATACCGCTCGGAGAGCTTGCCGATTTCAAATTTACAGCCGGCCCGATGAATATCCGAAGCGAAAACACCTTTCTTTCGGCCTATGTCACATTTGACCATGTCCGCGGGGAGTCGGCGGTAGACATTGTCAATCGCGTGCGCGCCCACCTTGACGAGCGGATCAAGAGCCGGGCCCTTACGATCCCGGACGGAATCAGCTATGTTTTCGAAGGGGAATTCCAGCATCACAAACGAGCATCCAAAAGGCTTATGGTCATTGTGCCCATCACCTTGATGATTATCTTTTTGCTGATCTATTTCCAGTTTCGGTCGACCATCGTCTCCCTGATCATATTTTCCGGAATCGCACTGGCATGGTCCGGCGGATTTGTGATGCTGTGGCTGTACGGACAGGAGTGGTTTATGAATTTTTCCCTTTTGGGCATAAATATACGAGATCTTTTCCAAATGGGGCCGATAAACATCAGCGTTGCGGTATGGGTCGGCTTCCTTGCCCTTTTCGGCATTGCGGTGGACAACGGTGTTGTCCAGGCGACCTACCTTGACCAGCAATTCGACAAGATCAAGCCGCACACAGTGGAAACCGTCCGCGAAACCGCAATCGAAGCCGGACTGCGGAGGGTCCGTCCCTGCCTGATGACTACCGGCACCACGCTGCTGGCGCTCCTGCCGATTCTCACATCGCCGGGGAAAGGCTCGGAGATCATGATGCCCATGGCCGTTCCGATTTTCGGCGGGATGTTTCTGCAGTTGATCAATCTTCTGCTGGTACCCGCACTTTACGCGTGGGCCATGGAAAAATCCCTTGGCGGGCCCGGCGACGCGAAAGTCTTTTGAGATACATGGAAAAAACCCGGGCAAACCAACAGGAGCCAATTGGAATGAAAACAACGGTAAAAAAAACGAAAACAACGCACACAATGCGGCTGCGTCCGGCCGCCCTCTTTGCAGCAGCCTGCATACTGCTGCTGCTGCCTGGCGCCAGCGCGCTTTCGGCGGCGGAATCCGCAGGAGGCTGGCGCACTATGGACAACCCGCGTCCGCATGAACTTGCCATCATCGAGGCCTACCTTGAGAAAGCCATGGAAAACAACCCGGAGCTGCGCAGCCTGGAAGGCGACTACCAGGCGCGCCGGGCAATGATCCCCCAGGTGGGCGCACTCCCGGACCCGGAAGTCAATATTGCCTATTACATCAACCCGGAGGACCCGGAGACCTTTTTGGGAAGATTTTCCGTGTCCGCCATGCAGATGTTCCCGTGGTACAACACAAGACAAACACGGCAAGACGAACAAAGCGCCCTGGCCGACTGGCAGCTTCACGCGCTGCAAGACCGGCAGGCGAAAATTGCTGCCGATATCCAGAAGGTCTGGTTCGATTACACGGCCCTACTATTGTCTGTTGAAATCATCCGTGAACACCGGGCGCTTGTTTCCGATCTTGAATCCATCGTATCGGTCCGCTACGAAACCGCCCGGGCCGGCACGGCAGACCTTTTGAGAATACAGATGGAGGACCAGCGCCTGCAAACGCGTATCGAGCATTTCGAAGACAGAAAAAACGCCTACAAGGCGAGGTTCAATGAACTGGTCAACAGGGACGCCTCTGCGGACATCAAGGTTCCGGACCATCTTTTTGAACGCAAACCCGCCTTTCCCAAAGAAGAAATCGCCTTTCGCATCAGGGAAGACAACCCCGGCCTGGATGCCCTCGATGCCCGGGAAAAGGCAGCCGAGCACCGTACAGAACTCGCGCGCCTGGAGGGTCGTCCGGATATCGGGGTCGGCCTTGAGGTAATGGGGCGCGATTTTACGTCCATGTCCATGATGCCGGATCCGAAGGAAGGGTATGTCGGCATGGTGTCCATCCGCATCCCCCTCTACCGCAGCCGCTATGATGCAAAGATACGCCAGTCCCTGGAGGAAAAGCGCTCTGCAATGAATCAAAAAAAGGAGCTGGCAAACAGGCTTCTGCGGCAGATGGAGGAGGCCTTCGTCGATTGGCGGGAATCCGAACGGGACCGCAAACTGATAGACGAGGAACTGATACCGAGAGCCCGGCAGGCGATTGACGTCTTACAGGAGGAATACGGCGCCGGCAACGTCCGCTTCGATGAGCTTCTCCAAGTCCAACGCGAACTGCTCGACCTGGAGATAGAACGAATCAATGCCCTGGCGATGCAGAACAAGGCCGTTGTGCAGATCGAGTATCTGTATTCCGCCACGCCGGGCCGATAGCGGCAATCCCGGTAATCGGAAGTCCCCGGGGAGATCGCCCGGAACATATTGCCACCACAAAAAAAGAGAGTAAGAAAATGATGAGAACGATTCGTATTAACAAATGGTTTGGAGGCGCAGCACTCGTTCTTGCCGGACTGCTCGCCGGATACCTCCTTTTTTCCAACGGTGTACCCTCACACGACCGGGAAACCGGGGCAACTGCAGAACACGCCGAGCACCAGGACGCCGGAGAAGAAAATGACGGCATCGAATACTGGACCTGCTCGATGCATCCGTCGGTGCGCGCCGACGAACCGGGCTCCTGCCCGATTTGCGGGATGGACCTTATCCCCGCATACGCGGAAAAAGACGAAAAAAAGGACGCGTTCACCATGATCATGTCCGAGGCGGCAATGCAGCTGGCCAGGATCCGTACCACCCCCGTTGTACGCGATATACCGGAAAAAATCATCCGGCTTCCCGGCCGGATCAAGGTCGACGAACGGCAGGTCACCAACGTAACGGCGCACTTTGCGGGGCGCATACGAACCCTGCACGTTGATTTCACGGGAGCACCCATTCGAAAGGGGCAGCCCATGGCAACCATCTACTCCCCGGAACTCATTGGGGCCCAGCGGGAACTGCTCGAAGCGGCAAAGCGAGCGGACCGGTCCCCCCGAATGGTGGAATCGGCCCGGGAAAAACTGCGCCGCTGGGAATTAAGCGATACGCAGATACGCAATATCGAGCAGCAGGGAGAAGTGCAAGCCGATCTTGAAATCCTCTCCCCGGTCGACGGGTTCGTTCTTACAAAAAACATATCCATGGAACAGCACGTGGAAGAAGGCACCATCCTGTTCGAAACGGCTGACCTTTCCCGTCTATGGGCGGTTTTCGAGGCCTACGAGTCGGATATCGAATGGATATCCACCGGCGATACCGTGGAATTTCAACTGCGCGGACAGCCGGGAAAAACGTACGAGGCAACAATCGACTATATCGATCCGGTTGTCGACCCAAATAGCCGGACCGTCAACGTGCGCGCGGACATTGAAAACCCCGGCGGGCGATTAAAGCCCGAAATGCTTGCACATGGTGCAGTTTCGGCCCGAATGGCCGGAGCGCAGCTCATGGTGCCTGCCAGTGCAGTGCTCTGGACCGGGCCCCGCTCCATATTGTTTGTCATGGACACGGACGGGGAGCAACCGCGATTCGAAGCCAGAGAAGTCACCCTCGGGCCGGAAAGCGGCGACTTCCGGGTGATTACAGAAGGGGTTGAAGAAGGCGAAGCAGTGGTTTCCCACGGCGTCTTCCGCGTGGACAGCGAATTCCAGCTGGCAGACCGGCTCTCCATGATGAACCGGGAACCCGGCAGGGGGGTAGTGCCGGTTCACGACCATGGCATGGACGGGGATTCCGGTATGGATGACGATAATGCCGATAGCCATGAGGATATGGATATGGGTGAAATGGATATGGATAAAACAGGGCCTTCCGATATCCAGCAGAAAGTCAGCGACAATTTCAGGGCCGACTTTACCGGGCTTATTCATAACTACCTGAATATACATGAAGCCCTGTTTGAATCCGACCTGCAGAAGGCCAGGGAGGCCGGCAAAAATTTTATGCAAACCCTGGCATCCATCGGCGAGCATCGCATGTCAGGAGAGGCCCATTTGGCATGGATGGAATTTTACCAAAATCTCGAAGCCCACGCGGCGCCAATCGAAGACGGGGAGTCTCTCGAACAGGTTCGCAACGATTTCCGTTTTCTAAGCAACATCCTGCTTGAAGCGCTCATCTCTCTGGGCGCCGAAACGGATTTCTATCAGCAGTTCTGCCCCATGGCCTTTGACGGTCAAGGCGCCAACTGGATAAACGACCGACCGGATATCCAAAACCCCTACCTGCCGGAAACCATGCCCGGATGCGGGGAGGTAAAAAAGGAAATTACGTCGGGCGCTCGGGAGTAAACGCCAGGTAAGGGATGATTTTCCGGTTCTTGTCGCCCCCCGTGCCGTCATAGGTAATGGAAACGACAGGCACACCGATGCGGTTCTCTATGGTTTTGGCCATGGCTTCCGTGACCAGCGAGGGGCAGCAGAACGACGGGCTGGTCTGGACAAACAGCGATACGCCGGGATGAATTTTTTTGATGTAGTAGATCTTCAGCAGGTTGTCCATGGATTCACCGGTGTTTTCCGATATGACGTTGAATTCGGAGAGAATGTTTTCCGGCGGCACGGTATATAACGGCTCCGGCTCGTTCAGGATCTTCCGGAAATGCCGGTAATACGATTTTTCCTGATGCACCATGGTCGCCAGCAGGGTCCGGTTGACAAGGAGACTCACATACTTCCCCTCGGTAAACCATTTCCTGAAATACGACGGTGCGATCATTTTGGCATAATCGGTATACGGAGTAGTAATCGCCTCTCCGCCGTTGGCTTCGATAAATGCAACAAGGCCCTGGTTGAACACCGGGTTGTCCCTGACATAGAGGTCCCCGAATATGGCGACGCTGGGACGTTTGCCGGGGCGGGTTTCAACGGCGGCAAATTTTTCCACCACTTCGATGACGGCGGCCTCCTTGTCCCGCTTCCCCAGAAACGCCTCTTCCATGATCCGGATCGATGATTCGATGACCCGGTCCGTCTCACCGAAATTTTTTTCATACGGCCGGATGCGACATCCCATCTTTCTGAGCATCCCGCCGAACATGTACGCGAAATAGCCGTTCATGGCCGCTTTTATTGACACATCCGTAAAACCGATGGCGCCGCTGTAAACCCCCGCCTTTTCCATGCCGCCGCCGAATGAAGCGATCATCTCCTTTAACTTGTACGGATACAGACGAATATTGCAGGCAATCTCCGCATAGGCCATCCAGAGAACGGCCTTTTCCGGGTCCAACGCATTTCCCCGCACATGCTCCACGAACTCCTGGGCAATGGCATTGATCGGGATGCACTGCCCGCTGTTCAGGCGCATGCTGCGCCGGATCGCCCCTTCGTTATCACTCATCAACTGTATGTCGAGCCCCTCCCGCTGCAGGTTGGCAACGAGCAGGCGGCAGGTGATGGGATCCCAGTTGGGGAACACGACGGTCCTGCCGGACATGGATCCGGCCTTGACCGGATTGATCCGCGCCGGATCCGGCCGGCCCGCCGCTTCGGTTCCGGCATGGTTCCGGAAGGATCGCACCGCGGCCTCAATCCGGGTTTCATACCCGACGCTCGAACCGTGTTCGTCCATCTCCAGAATCAAATAGGGTTTGCCCGCACCCTCCATGAGGCGTTGGAAGACGTCCCGGATAAAGGAGTCCGGCGAGCAGTTGAAGGAGGTCATGAGTACCGGGTAGAGCCCGGGAATCCAGGCAACAGTCTCGGCGGCCGCCATGATATCGGCCGCGTAATTCCAGTGGAGTTCGCTTAAAAAAGGGGCTATGGCGGAGTCGTTTTCCCCCCGGCTGCTCAGCATATCCTGGAAAAAAGCCTTGATTCCGAGGGCGCCGAACAATCGCGGAATCTTCTTGTTCATGGCCGGATCCAGAACCGTGTAGGGGCGCCCCAGAAGCACCACGCTGATGTCGTTCGAATCCGGAAAATGGGTATCAAAAAGCGCCCGCCACTGTTTGGCGGCCGTCTCCCGCCCTGCCCTGGCGTGATCAAAGGCCCGCATGATTTCAATAAAATTACTGTTTTCATCGATCCTGCGGGTCGCCCGGTACAATTCCAGGCGCATGTGGAAGCTGGAATACAGGTATTTCATGACCGGAGCGACCCGCTTGTCCGCGATTCGCTCCGAAATGCCGGCGATCAGGGACGGTGCGTACTGGGAGTAATAACAGTACTGGCGCCTGCCGTTGGCATTTTTTTCCGTGTTGTCCAGGTAATGGGGCAGAAAGATGAAGTCGACCTTGTCCACCAGGTATACCGCCTGCCCGTGCATGGCCGCCATGGGAGCGCAGAATTCCGCACCGGCCTGCTCTTTCCCCGTTTTCACCGCGTCTGCGGCGATCGTGTCACCGATGAACGTCCGGATGCCCAGGCGATTGAAAAAATCCACCCACAGGGAAACGTCTTCATACAGATAAAGCGCCGATGGAATTCCAACGGTAACGGCGGAAGGTTCCTTCACGCGATTTTTGGCGGAAAAAAGCTTTCGGTGCGCCCGGATCAGGTCGAAACCGGAGGCGTTGTTGTCCACAAAACGCTTCGTGTCATAGTCCCGGCCGCACAAAAAGCCATAGGCAACGGGACCGTCCGCCATTTCCGCAACGGTGATCTTGCAGTGATTGGTGCATAATTGGCACACCTCGGAACGAACGGGGATATCGGTATTATAGAGATCCAAGCCGCGAAACATGCTGCCCTGTGCGCGTTCATCCGCCAGATGCAGGGCCACGCCGAAGGCGCCGGCCAGGTGGCAATAGCGGGATACGTGAATCGGCCGCTCCAGGCGCTGCTCAAACGCCGCCACAAGGGCCCGGTTTTTGGCTGTCGCCCCCTGGAAACAGACCACCTCTCCAATGCTGCTTTCCACGGCCACCTTGGTGAGGTAGTTTTCCCTCACCGCGTGCAGGGCCGCTGCAAGCACCTCGTTTACGGTGTATCCACGGCTCAGGTAATAGTTGATGTCCCGCTCCATGAATACCGTGCACCGGTCGCTGGCGATGGGCGAGGCAACCTGCAAGGTTCGCTTTGCATAGTCGGTCAACGCAACGCCCAGCTTTTCCGCCTGCTCCTCGATAAAGCTGCCGGTGCCGGCCGCACATACCGTATTCATGATGGAAAACGTCACCCTGCCATTTTTGAGAGTGGTAAACTTGGAATCCTGCCCACCGATCTCGATGATGGTATCCACATCGGGGTTGAGTTCAACCGCGGCCCGCGCATGGGCGGTAATTTCATCAATCACCAGGTCGGCGCCGGCGATTGCGCCCACGAACTTGCGGCCGGATCCGGTCGTTCCCGCCCCCATTATCTGCAGATCGATGGAGCGGTTTCCGGCCAGGTCGTCCATGGCCTGGAACAGGGAGCACATGGCTTCCACGGGGCGACCCGCCGTCCGGGTGTAAAATCCGGCCAGCACCCGTTTTTCAGGCGTCATCCACACGGCCTTGGTGCTGGTGGAACCGATGTCGATCCCGAGATAGACGGCAAGGTGTTTCCCCGCATCAAGACCCGGATAGATATCGATTTCCACGCGGTTTGAAATACCGTTGCGGCTTGCCTCGTATTCACTCGCGGCATTTGCGCCGAAATCCGGGTATTGGGACCGGACCAGCGCCAGGGGGGGATGGCCGTATTCCCTTTCGGCATCCACCGTCCGCAGGATGCCCCGGTTATCGCCCCGAGGCCCGAAAGATGCGCCGGTCTCGTCGATCATCCGGGCCGCAGCGCCAAATGCCCCGTACAGATGCGCCATGTCATCCACGACCGGCTCCGCCCCGACAATGGTACGGATATGGCCGACGACCGCGCGGTTTTTCGCCACACCCCCGCAGAAGATCAGGGGCGTATTCGGTTTTTCATGCTTGAGCACGGTATTCGCGATGTTTTTGGCAAGCCCATGGCACAGGCCGTCGCAGATTTCCGGCAGACTGTACCCTTCCTGCTGCGCATGGATCAGATCCGTCTTGGCGAACACCGCACATCTCGAGGCGATTTTCGGGCGCTCTCCGGTATTTTTGGCAGCAATGGCCGCAAGCTCGGCAATACCGGACAATTTCAACCGCCCCGCCTGCTGATCCAGGAAACTGCCCGTACCGGCCGCACAGGAAGTATTGGTTTTCAGACCCGAATATTCTCCGTTTTCATCAAAGAAAAGCATTCCGAATTTTTCGCCGCCCACATGCAGCACGGCGCCGATCTTCTCGTTGAAATGCCTGGCGGCGCATATGACGGCGACCCGGTCATCGCACCGGAAATCCGCACGGATAAGGCCGGGCGTCTGATCGGTGGCGGCTACGGCGGCGATCCGGTCTGTTTCGATCGTTTCCAGCAGCCGTTCAATGGTATTGGCAATATCGCCACGATGAAATTCGTAAAAACGCCGGAGTACCTTTTTCCCGGCGGTCATCACTACCATGCCTACCGACACGGAACCGACATCAATGCCCAAAACCAAATGGGAATCTGAAACCGAGGTCGCATTCATACGCGCATATTCATATTGCCTTAGATGAAAATATCGGAAACATTCGAAGAGGCAGAAGGCCGCCTTTTCATCCGGATCGGCAGCCGGCTGTGCCCGATTTCGGAAAAGGAGGAATAAAACAGGGCGATCACCGGGATCGCCCCTTCATACCCTGCGGCTGCAGGCACTTCCAACTTCCGGCCTCTGATATACGGCCTATAACTTCCCGCGGTACTGCGCAATGCGCATATACGTCTCCATGCCGTTTTCCGGCGGCTCGTAGCGCAATTCCCCGGCTTTCGGGACAAGGCGGATGGCCTCCATATCGCACGTGGTAACGCACAGGCCGCAGCCGATGCAGCGCTTCAGGTCGAAAACGGCTTTTTCGTCCATGATTTCAATGGCATCCATCTGGCAGCGGTCGAGGCAGAGCTCACACCCGGAGCACAGGTCTTCATCCACCTGCGCATAATAGTTGCTCTTGACGGCTTCCGCCGGGTTTTCCTGCAGTTTTAACGACCGGAGCATGCCGCAGCAATCCCCGCAGCAGGAGCACATGCCTCCCACGTGCTGCGAATTGAACGGCTGCATGACCAGGCCGGCTTTTTCGTTTTCACGGATGATGCGCTTTGCCTCTTCCCTGTCAATATACCGCCCCATACCGTTTTCCACGTAGTAATGCCCGTGGGAGCCGAATACAAAACAGGTTTCCAGGGGCTTGCCGCAGCCCCTGTCCATCTTCTGCGCGGTGGTCCGGCATATGCACGGGGCAACGGCAATGACTTTCTGGGAATCGACAATGGCCATGGCGTCTTCATAGGTCGCCACCGGCTGTTCCGGCACAAGCTCCGTATTGATCGGGATGGACCGCATGACGGGCGTATCCGTGGATTGAAAGCTCTTGCCGAGCCCCTTGTGAAAATATTCCTCCAGATCCTCGGCCAGTTCCCTGTCGACGCTGTTGAGCTGGAACTCGAATATCCCCACCACGAACGGGATGGCCGAATAGCGGATCATATCCGCCCGTTTATGCCGAAACAAAAGCCCCCTGCGCGCCATATCCTCCAGATGCGCGGCCACCTCAGTTGCATCTGCGCCCGTACGCTGGGCAACGGATTCCGCCGTTTCCAGCATGGGGGTCATGTCCAGAAAGCACCGGGCATCTTCCGGAGAGAAAAGCTTCCGCAAAATACGGATCTCCACGCCGGTATCGGTTTTTGGGTATCCCGATCCCATGTCATCAAGGCGCTCCCGCAACTTATCGTAAATATCGGTCATTAGACTTCACCTCTCCTTGCTGTATTGAAAAACGGATTTTGGCCGTTACCCCTTGCCTCCGTATGCACGCTCGCGCTACGCACAGAGCGGTGCGCTTCCGGAACGCTTATTCCGTTTCGGCGTCGGAATCGGGGTCGGTATCGGGGTCGGCACTTGATCTCTTCCTTTCCTGCAAATTCGCCCCCGATACCGACGCCGACGCCGAAAAAACCGGCAACAATATCGTCAAATTCCACTATCTGATGCACTTGTAAAAAGTCGATTTTCAGATGGCGCCGTAAAAAGTTCAAGATCAAGGCTTGCGTGATTTCGAAGAACACATAATACTTAGCCGTATGTGAGATTCTGAGAAATCACGCGTAACGCAGATATTGGACTTTTTACGGTGTCATCATTATCTACCATGAAAGCAAACCGATTTCCTGTCAACAAAAAGGTGATACGGACGGGAGACCTCAATCCTTGTTGTTCATATCCAGATGCGTCGAGACGTCAGCGGCCATATCCCGCCAGTTCCAAACCGGCGCAACCGTTTCATCGACCATGCCCGGCCACGGCCAACTCAGCGGCAGGGGGCTGGAAAAACACAATCGCGCTGCAGTAACGGGATGCGCTATGGTCAGGCGTTCGGCAAACAGTGCAATCTGTTTTTCCGGCATGGGACCGGATGCGCCATACCGGAGGTCCCCCATCACCGGAAATCCCATATGGGCCAACTGGGCTCGTATCTGGTGATGCCGGCCCGTTTCAAGGTCAACGGAGACAAGGCTTTTTGAAGAATCCGTTTCCATGACCCGGTAAAAAAGGCGGGCTTCCCGGCTTTCGGGCGTGGTGTCGGCTACGATCCGGCTGGTGGCGGTGCGGGTCCGCTCGATTTGGTGGACCAGGGTGCCGGACGGTTTTTCCATGACCCCTTCGACCACCGCCAGGTAGCGTTTTCGGGGCGTCTTTTCCCGGAACTGCCTGCTGATGCGGGCTGCCGCCTTGGATGTACGGCAAAAAAGGACAACGCCGGCAACCGGCCGGTCCAGGCGGTGCACCATGGCCAGAAACACCCGACCCGGTTTGTTGCAGCGTCCTTTGATCCAGGTCTTTGCCAGTGCAAGCAAAGAGACATCGTTTGTCTGATCCGCTTGCACAAGAAGCCCGGATGGCTTATAAAGGGCCAGAAGGTGGTTGTCCTCATACAGTACGGGCCATTGGGGCACGAAAAAACAGGGCGGTCGCACATTCATTGTTCTTTATCCGTCGTTATCCGGCACTGCCGGCATGCAGTCCAACCCATACACCGCCGAAACGGATTGTCCGAAATCATGGAAAAAAAAATCATCCGTCCCCCTGGAAACCCGCGCCGCGGAAACGAAAAATCCGGGGAAAAAGCGCACGGCAAAAAGGAAATGGCAGCGATTCTTGGCCGCGCCGGCATCCGGTTTTCCGAATTCCAGCTCGGACAACTATGGTCCTACCACAACATCCTGCGCGAGCACAACACCCGGCTCAACCTGACCCGGATTCACAACTTCACCAACATGGTGGAAAAGCTTTACGTGGATTCGATCCTCCCGGGAACACTGATCGACCTTCCGTCGCCGCTGATCGATATCGGCACCGGTGCCGGCATGCCGGGGATCCCCCTTGCAATCGCCTTCCCGGAGATCCGGGTCATCCTGGCCGAGAGCCGCCGGAACCGCGTTGAATTTCTCGAAGAAGTCGTTGACCGGCTCGGATTGAAAAACACGCCCGTATGCGGGAAAAAAATTTTCCCCCGGTTTCATATGCCCGTATCCGGGGTCATTACCCGCGCGGTCGAGCACATCGAACACACCCTGGAACGGATAGAAGGGTGCCTGGCCCAAAACGGCCTGGCCGTGTTCATGAAGGGACCGGGATGCAGTGATGAAATCGAGGCGGCAAAAACCCGTTTTTCAGACAGCTACCGCCTTTTGCGCGACATGGCATACACCATACCGCATACGCCGCACCAGCGGCGGCTCGTGATTTTTCAACGAAAAAACGCCCCCCTGTGGGAAGTACGGGAAAACATCATGGCCGAAGATCGGCTTCGCGAAATTGAAAGCGAACAGAACCAGACGTATAAAGAGCTGAAAAAACTGTTGACGGTAAAAGGCATCAAAAAAGCGGAAAAGGCGCTGATTGCCGGAAAAAAGATCGTGGATGAAGCCGTGGTCGCATTTCCCGAACGCTGCATCGCCTGGATATCGAGCACCGAACACGGACCGCCCCCGGATGGCCTTGCCCCCCATATGCACTGGTATTTGCTTTCTCCATCGCTTTTCCGGGACTTGGACGCATCCGGAACCGATTCGCCGCTGCTCTTGATCCGGGTGCCCGCCCCCGGGGCCTGGCGCCCCGGAGATGGGTTTGCCCACGGCTGCACCATGATGATCCCTTTTCAGGATCCGGAAAACGTGGGCACGCTGATCCGATCGGCCGTTGCATTCGGCGCAAAGCGCATCATCCTGCTGGCCGAAGCCGCCCACCCCTATCATCCCAAGGCCATGCGGGCATCGGGCGGGGCCGTGCTCCGGGCCGATTTGCTGATGGGCCCCACAATACAGGATATTCCGCCGGAACTGCCGGTCGTCTGTCTTTCCGGTGAAGGAAAGAATATCACGCAATATGAATTTCCCGGGGCCTTCGGCCTGCTCCCCGGGATCGAAGGCACAGGCCTCCCGGACCACCTGCGCAAAAATGCCGTGTCCATTCCCATCAGCAGGGACGTGGAGTCGCTGAACGCGGCCACAGCGGCTGCGATCGCCCTGTACGAATGGTCCGGACGGCAGGGAAATGGTGGCTGTTAATGGGGTTTCTTCCAGCGACGAAAAAAGAAATGGACGAACGGGGATGGGATTTTCTCGATGTGATTCTCATCACCGGGGATGCGTATATCGACTCCCCGTACTGCGGTGCTGCCGTAATCGGGAAGGTGCTGACGGCCGCCGGATTTCGCACGGGGATCATTGCGCAGCCGGATATTGGCAGCGAACGTGATATCGCGCGCCTGGGCGAGCCGGGCCTTTTCTGGGGAGTGACTGCAGGCTCCATGGATTCCATGGTAGCCAATTACACGGCAACAAAAAAATTCCGCAAAACCGACGACATGACCCCGGGCGGGAAAAACACCCGGCGCCCGGACCGGGCAAGCATCGCGTATACCAACCTGATCCGCCGGTATTTCAAAAATACGAAACCGATCGTTCTGGGCGGCATCGAGGCCGGGCTCCGGCGCATCTCCCATTACGACTTCTGGAGCGATGCCGTCCGCCGCTCGATCCTCTTTGACGCAAAAGCCGACCTGCTGGTCTACGGCATGGGGGAAAAAGCGGTGGTGGAGATCGCCCGGCGGCTGGCGTCAGGACTTCCGGCGGAAGGCATCCGCGGCACCTGCCATGCCGGAAGCCATGTCCCGGAAGGATATACCCTCCTGCCATCCCATGATGCCGTGTGCAGGGACAGGGATGCGTTTGGCCGGATGTTTACGGCGTTTTACCACAACAGCGATCCGCTTACCGCAAAAGGGCTCTGCCAGCAGCAGGACACACGCCTTCTGATTCAACATCCGCCGCAATTTCCCCCGGATTCCCGTGAACTGGACCGCATTTACGAAATGGGGTACATGCTCGAGGCGCATCCGTGCCATGCACTTGACGGACCCGTCCGCGCCCTCGACACCATGCGATTTTCCATCACCACCCACCGGGGATGCTACGGGGAATGCCGCTTCTGTGCCATTGCCGTGCACCAGGGGCGCACCATTATCGAGAGAAGCGAGGCATCCATCCTGCGGGAAGCCCAAACCATGACCCGGCACCCCCTTTTCAAAGGAATTATCCAGGATGTGGGCGGCCCCACGGCCAACATGTACGGCATTGAATGCGACATCAAACGCAAAAAAGGCATCTGCCGGCACAAGCGCTGCCTTGCCCCCCGCATCTGCAAGAACCTTCCGGTCCATCACATGCGCCAACTCGGGTTGCTGAAACGGTTACGGGGGGTGAAAGGCGTGAGAAAGGTATTTATCGGCTCCGGGATACGGCACGATATGATCCTCCATGACAGAAAATGGGGAAAGAGATACCTGGAGGAGATCGTGTCGCACCACGTGTCGGGCCAGCTCAAGATCGCGCCGGAACACTCGGAGGACCACATTCTGTCTCTCATGGGAAAACCGGACATCAAGCAGACAACGGATTTTATTTCCCATTTTACCAAGGCCACAAGGAAATCCGGCAAAAACCAGTATTTGACCTGCTATTTTATCGCGGCCCATCCGGGATGCACCATAGAAGACATGCGCCGGCTGAAGTCGTTTGCCAAAAGCACGCTTGGATTCGTTCCGGAGCAGGTCCAGATTTTCACGCCTGCGCCGTCCACGTTTTCCACGCTGATGTATTACACGGAGCGGGACTGCGATACGGGGAAAACCGTTTATGTTGAGAAGGACCGTGTGAAAAAGGAAAAGCAGAAACAGACCCTTCGGGAAGGGTGATACCGGAGCCCCCTGCGCCCCTACTCCTCCTTCAGCCACGGCTGTATCTCCGGCATGAAATACGCCAGTCCTTCCAGCACGCCTGCCGAATAATTGCCGTTCATATCCAGAAACCCGCCTTCCGCCAGGTAAAGATTGAATTCAAACCCTCTTTGCAACGATATCTCAACCGCCCGCCGGCAGATATCTTCCGGCGCATTTTTAACAATTACGGCCTTAATCCCGGAGGTCAGAGCGGGAAGGTCGTTTCCGGAATCTCCCGCATACA
The DNA here is from genome assembly GCA_011389935.1 of Desulfobacteraceae bacterium. Taxonomy (GTDB): domain Bacteria; phylum Desulfobacterota; class Desulfobacteria; order Desulfobacterales; family Desulfosalsimonadaceae; genus B1SED10-16. Next base: position 37,363 of record JAABTJ010000006.1, on the reverse strand, counting down.
CCACGCGGGACAAATCAAATGATAATTTTTCAACAATATAATAGATGGCATGCACTTTTGTAGCGCGTTCGGGCAAAACATCCACGAGCCCGGTATGGGCCATTTCATCGATGCTGGTAATCACGCTTGCCCGCACCCCGTTTTCAGAAAGGTGCGCTTTTATCTTTTCTGACAGTGTATCCAGGTCCGCCCGCACGTCCACGTAGAAACTGAGTTTATAGTCCTTTTGCTTTTTTTCTTCCTGGAGGCGAAGCATTTCAAAATCGGCAAGCATTTCCGCCAGATCGTCCCGGTTTTTGCCGTTCCAGTCGGTTGCGATGTCTTGTTTCCAATCCGGCCATTGTGTAAATGCCGGTTTTTCCGGCCTGCCGCCGACACTGTAAATGGCGGTCCCCACATCTCCGACGACGATGTCCGGCAGGGGGAGTTCCCAGGTTTTTACGGCATCGGCGATCAGTGCCGTGTCCCGGCCGGTGACATACACCAGTGTCAATTCCGGCCGTTTTGCCAGGCGACGCAGCAGGGGCCTGGCATCCAAGGATTCCGGCTGGTATCCATTGGGGATGATCGTACGGTCAAGATCGCTGCAGAGAAGAATTTTTCCATTGTTCATTTGAGAAATCCCTGAATCTGGCTCAGCGGTATGGGGTATACTATACGGCTTTATATTTCTATTATTATACATCCGGACGTCACTTTCAAGTATCCGGCAAAAAGAGAGGGGAAAGATAAAAATCGGCCGGGGAGGAAAAACGGGTTGACATGGCGCCTTCCAGGCATTATTTTTTTGCTCATATGCTCATATACGGCTTCTGAAAAGCCATCCGAATAAAAAAACAAGCGTTAACCGGTTGCCCTATAAAAAGGAGAAACAATGAATACACTGATCGCTGTCCCATCCAACCAGCCCGGCGGGCTTGACGCTCCCCTGGGCGCTCATTTCGGTCATTGCGAGGTCTACACGCTCATTTCGGTATCCAACGGCGAAATCACAAACGTTGACGTGATTCCCAACATCCCCCACCAGCAGGGGGGGTGCATGGCACCCGTCCGATACCTGGCGGACAAGGGCGTAAACAAGTTGATCGCCGGCGGCATGGGCATGCGCCCGCTCATGGGGTTTAATGAAGTGGGCATAAAAGTTTACCACGGCGGCCCGGCGCGGGCGGTGAAAGATGCGGTAGATTCCCTGATCCAGGGGAACCTGCAACAGTTTTCAACAGAACATACCTGCGGAGCCAAGGATCGGGCCCACCAGTGCAGCGGCCATTAACCGGATGAAAATCCGTTGTAAAAAATTTTCCATCCACCCCTTGAAATCAAGAGCGCGATGATTATGATATAGACAAATAAGATGCTAATATAATAACAAATTCCTAAAACAAGGAGGTGTTATTATGGCACTTGCAAGAACAAATCCGTGGGCGGCTTTACCGACGCTTCAAAACCGTGTAAACTGGCTTTTTGATGACATGTTCCCCGAAATCAGCGCCGGAGATGATATAGGCCTGATGGATTGGCGGCCCGTGGTGGACACCTATGAAAAGGACAATGCCATTGTGGTCAATGCGGAGCTTCCCGGTGTCAAAAAGGAAGACATCTCCATTGATGTGAAAAACAACGTGCTGACCATCAGCGGGGAACGAAAAGACGAGGAAAACATACACAGGGACGACTATTACAGAAGCGAACGGTTTTACGGTAGATTCCAGCGGTCATTTACATTGCCCGACAATATGGACGCCGACAAGGTGGATGCCACATACAAAGACGGGATGCTGGAAGTAAAAATTCCGAAAACCGAAGACAGCGCCAGAAAGAAAATCGAAGTGAAGTAACGCACTACGCCGATAAGGGGTGGCGGAACCAGGTTCCGCCACCTTTTTTTTTGCTACAACGGCACCACCCATCCTTCCGGGTCTTCTACGCGGCCGTACTGGATACCGGTTATCCTGTCGAAAAACCGTTTCGCCCACATACCGACCTCGCCGTTTCCGATGGGAAGAACCGTGTCCTTGTACTTGATCTCACCGACCGGGGAAATAACGGCAGCGGTGCCGGATCCGAAACATTCCTGCAATTTTCCGGCCGCATGGGCTTCCATGACTTCATCAATGGAGATGCGCCTCTGGGTAACGGGATTCCCCCACCTGGCCGCAAGCCGGATAACCGTGTCCCGGGTGATGCCCGCCAGTATGCTGCCGGTAAGGGCCGGCGTAATAATCTCGTCATCGATCACAAAAAAGATGTTCATGGAGCCGACTTCCTCGACATATCGCCGCTCCACGCCGTCCAGCCACAATACCTGTGTGTATCCCTTTTTGTGGGCTTCTTCGCTGGCACACAGGCTGGCGGCGTAATTGCCGGCGGTTTTTACGTCCCCGACACCGCCGGGGACAGCCCGGACGTATTTTTCCGTCACCCATATTTTTACGGGATCAAATCCCTCCTTGTAGTATGGGCCAACCGGAGAAAGGATAATAAAAAACCGGTACTGGTAGGATGCCCTCACGCCCAGAAACGGGTCCATGGCGATAATGGTCGGCCGGATATACAAGGATGTGCCGGGCGCAAACGGCACCCAGCGCCTCTCAACCGCCAAAAGCTGCTTCAGCGCGTCCAGGGCGAAGGCTTCATCAATCCGGGGGATGCACATTTTCTCGGCCGAGCGGTTAAACCGCCGGAAATTTTCTTCGGGACGGAACAGGTTGACGGCGTCGGAATCGGTCTTGAACGCCTTGAGCCCCTCGAATATGGATTGCCCGTAGTGAAGCACCATGGTCGACGGATCCATGGTAATGGGGCCGTACGGCTCGATCCTTGAATTGTGCCAGCCTTTTTCAGGGGAGTAATCCATGTTGAACATGTGGTCGGTAAAAACGGTCCCGAAGCTGAGCCCGTTTCCATCCGGCAATGCTTTTAAAAACGCTGATCGGGTTATGCTGATATCCATTTTTTTCATGCTCCCATTTTCCGTGCACCATTAAATTCCGGCCGCCCCCGTAGCCGATACGGCCGTTAAAAATGTTATATATTCGGCCAGTTCCGCTCAATCTGGTCTTTTATATCGATTATGGATGAATATCAAGGAAAATAACATAGTGTCCGTCCAAAAACCAGAACTTTACGTTATGTGTAACCAAACCGGAGATTTTTCCCCTTGCAGCGCATAATGCCGCGGTGGTACTCAAGGTTCATCATGGACGAAAAAATCGGTACATACGAAAAAAAATTATACGACAGCCGGCTGGTGCCGTATAAAAAAGCCCTCTTCGGCATTGCCGGGGAAACGCACCGGCGGCACGGGGAAAACGGAAAAATATTGATACTGTCCGAACTTGCAGATCGCCTTTGCGCAAACACCCTTTTGTTTGCCCCTCCTGCAGAGCCGTACCGCACCATTATCGAGTACCTGGCTGCTAATGCATCCGGGGCTGTTTTTCCGGATGATTCCGAGACGCGGACATTTCTGGTAGATCTACCGGTAGCTGACCGCTTCTCCGCCGATGCCCTGTACAGACACCTTCGGGAACGAAAATGTTCGATCATTCGGGGGCATGGCATCGTCTCCCTTGGGAAAACCGGCCCGTCCGAGGCCTATGTCCATTTTGCCGCCGCCTGCTTCGCCTGTTTTGTAAAATTTTTCAGCGATTTTCTGAAAGATGCCCATAACCGCCACATTGCCGCCGACCAGCAAATCGTATTTCAGCAGGCCCGAAAAAACCTGCCCCCTCCCCCCGTATTTGCCGGCGGCCTTGCACCCGCTCCCATCGACACGCCGGAAAAAGCGCGCGCCGCCATGATCGAAGCCGGCAAACGGATCGTCTCTTCGGGTCTTGTTGACGCAATTTTCGGCAATATTTCCTTTCGCGTCGACAACACGCTTTATATCAGCAACACCGGCAGCTTCCTGGACCACCTGGAAGAGGATATCGCAGCATGCCCCTTGGATGATCCCGAATGCACCGGCCAAAGACCGTCCTCGGAGTATCCCGCCCACCTGGAAATCGTACGCACCGCGGATGCCAAGGGGGTATTGCACGGGCACCCCTTGTTTTCGGTCATCATGTCCATGGATTGCCACATCGACTGCGACCACAGGGGGAATTGCCACAGGACATGCCCCCATGCGCGAAGCGTCTGCGATGTTCCCATCGTGCCCGGAGAAACCGGGGGGGGTCCTTTCGGCCTTTACACAACGGTTCCGGGGGTGATAAAAGGAGGAAAATCCGCCATTGTTTTCGGCCACGGCGTGTTCACGGCCGCAAAAACCGACTTCAACGACGCCCTGGCGAACATGGTCCAAATCGAGCAGGCCTGCCGGGAGGAATATTTTGAGCGCTTGAAGCAGCTGGGCGCATAATTAATGATGCTCTTGTAAAAAGTCGTACTCAGACGGCTTTGAAAAAAGCTCAAGATCAAGGCGCGTGCAATTTTTGAAGAATTGAGCGTACTTAGCCGTACGTGAGATCCTTCAAAAATTGTACGTAACGCAGATATTGGACTTTTTGCGAAGTCGTCAATAATGGTATGGTTCAACTTTCCGGTCGGGTCGGGGGTATTGTCCTGGCAACTGCAGGAGAACGCGGATATCTCTATGGCTCGCTCCGACGCGCCCTGTGATGAACGGCCGGGCCACAGGGCGCCTGTCTGCGCTTCGCCAAGAGCTATCCGCAACCCCCTGCAATTGTTGCTGCGGACAACACCCCCGACCCGACCGGAAAGTTGGTCATTATGATCATTTTTTTCATAGAAGGACAACATTTCGTAATTTCGAAAGCAAACGGATAATACCGGAGGTTCACTGCCGCCGAAACCATTTAGAATGGATCATCTGGTTTGATTACACCGGTAAAATCCGTTTTAAGGCAAAATGTGAATGGCTTGCTTTATAAAATTGGCCAATTTCATTCGGGTGGCCCCCGGTGCTGCCCGTGAGCAACATCGGGAGGGCTTGGTGACAGCTCTTGGCGAAGCGCAGACATGCGACCTGCGGCCTGGCCGTTTATCGCAGGGCGCGTCGGAGCGAGCCATAGAGCTGTCCCAAGCCCTCCCGGTTGCCAAGGGCAGCACCGGGGGCTACCCGAATGAAATTGAACCGAATAAATAAAAAAAGCGAAAACAAGGATGCGCCATGGAATTTGAAAGCATCGAAGATGTCATGAAGCGGTTGGAAAAAGCCGGGTATATCGCCTCAAGAGAGATCGCCACGGTGGTCTTTCTGGCGGCGGCCGGGAACAAGCCGATCCTGGTGGAAGGGCCTGCGGGCTCGGGGAAAACCGAGCTGGCACGGGCCCTTTCCACGTGCATGAACCGCCACAAAATCCGGCTGCAGTGCTACGAGGGACTCGATGAAGCAAAAGCGCTTTACGAGTGGGAATATGCCAAGCAGCTGCTGTATACGCAGATGATCAAGGAGAAAATCAACGACCTCATCTCCGGGGCCGACACGATCGCCGATGCCGTGGAACGGATCGCAGACCAGGAAGACGCCTTTTTTTCGGAGCGTTTCCTCCTTGCCCGCCCCCTTTTGCAGGCCATATCCGCCGACGACCCCACGGTCCTGCTCATCGACGAGATCGACAAGGCGGACCCGGAATTCGAGGCGTTTCTTCTGGAGCTGTTAAGCGAATTCCAGGTCTCCATTCCGGAGCTGGGCATCCGCAAGGCCAAACACATCCCCATGGTGGTGCTCACGTCCAACAATTACCGCGATATGTCAGACGCCCTCAAAAGGCGCTGCCTCCACCTGTACATCGACTACCCCGAACCGGCCCTGGAAGCGAAAATCATCCGCCTGAAGCTGCCGGGAATCGAAAAGCGCCTTGCGGATAAGATGATCGCCGTCATCAACCGCATCCGGGAACTCGACCTCAAAAAGCGCCCCTGCATCTCCGAGACCATCGACTGGGCCCAGGCGCTGGCCGTGCTCCGGATCGACGAGATCACGCGTGAAGCCATGTCCGATACCATCAACGTGATCTGCAAGTACAGAAGCGACGCGGACATGGTAAAGGCGTCCATGGACCGAATATTAAATTAATCCCACGTGCAACCCCATGATGCATTTGCTCCTGAAATTTGCCGCCGTCTGCCGATCGGGCAATTTGCGGGTTTCCACCTCGGAAGTCATCGACGCCATGACCCACCTCCAATGGATCGATTTTTCGGATGAAGCCGGCTTCAAAGCGGCCCTGAAGGCCAATTTCGCCAAAAGCCGCCGGGACCAGGGCAATTTCGACCGCCTCTACCATCTTTTTTTCCACGAAATGCAGACAAGCATCGCATGTGATCCGAAGGGCGGACAAAACGATGAACTTCGGCAAATCATTGCAACGCTCAGGGAAAATGAGGATCTTCATGAGCCCGTGGACCAGGCCCTGATTGATTTTCTCCAGGGGGATCCTGCTGCGTTCCTCCAGGAAATGTACAACCTGGAAAACCGGGAGGAATACCGCTCCCCGGCACTGAAATCCAACCTGGGGCAGCTTTCCGGCAGGCTTGCGGTCATGCTTCGCATCAATGCGCTGAAAGGGGCGATCGGGCAGGCGAGCACCGGTTCGGGCGCCGACCCGGCCGGCGGTCCGACCGCCGAGCGCCTTTTGGGCCGCCTGGACCGCGCCTACAAAATGCTGACCGAAGACAACCGGCCGAACAATGATGCCCTGAAAAAGGTCCGTTCAAACGAAACCCATTTCAAGGACATCGGGGAGCGCTCCTTTGCCGCGCTTTCCCCCGCGGAAATTCTGCAGATGCAGGAGATCATCAAAAAACTGGTCCGCAAGCTGCGGGACCGTATGGGGCGCCGCTACGCCGCCGGAAGCCGCCGATACCTGGACGTGAAAAAAACCCTGCGCCATTCCGGCCGCTTCCAAGGAATCCCCATCGAGATCAAGTATCGGCAGAGACCTCTTAAAAAAGCCAAAATCGTCGCCCTGTGCGACGTATCCGGCTCGGTATGGTCCGCCGCACGGTTCATGCTCAACATGCTCTATTCCATGCAGGACTGTTTTTCCGCGGTGCACAGTTTCGCCTTTATTTCCGCCACCACAGATATTACGGAGATTTTTGAAAAACACGAGGCGGACAGGGCGGTTGAAAAGATATTGTCGAGCAGGAAAATCGAATTCGGGGCCCTTACGGACTACGGCGAGGTTTTTCAGCAATTCCGGCGCAACCACATGCACCTTGTCAACAAACGAACGACCGTGATCATCGTCGGAGACGGCCGGTCCAACTACCACAACCCCAGGGAAGAAATCCTCGCGGATATCCGGGAAAAATGCCGCCGCATTATCTGGCTCAATCCCGAACCGGAAGATTTCTGGCATACCGGCGACAGCGAAATCAACACGTACAAGGCATACTGCCATGAACTCCGGCCGTGCCGGAACCTGAACCAGCTGGTGGATTTTGTGGAGGACCTGGTTCTGTAATCAGATCCGTCCGCCGCTCCACCGCAGCTTGGCCTTGAGAATATCGAAGTAATTCTGCCCCGGCAGGGTAATCAGGTGTACCGGATAAGGGCTTTTTTCAATTGCCAGGATATCGCCGGGGCATATCTCCAGGCCTTCCTGCCCGTCGAAGGTCACCACCATGTCCGTTTCCTTTTCGTCCAGAAACGTTTTGATGACAACGTGATTCGGTACGATCAGGGGCCGGTTGGTGAGGGTGAAGGGGCATATGGGGGTAATAATGATCCCTTCCACTGCCGGATGCACCACGGGGCCGCCCGCGGCCAGAGAATACGCCGTGGAGCCGGTCGGCGTCGAGACGATCAAACCGTCGCTCCGGTACGTGGTCAAATAATGATCGTCAATGTAGGTCCTGATATTTGCCAGGCGCGCCAGGGCGGTCTTGTTGATCACCACATCGTTGAGCACGGTTTCTTCGACAAAGATTTCTCCGTTTCGAATGATGCGGGCTTTCAGCCGCGTGCGTGATCCTATGTTGTAATTACCGGCGATGACCGCCTCAGCGGTTTCAAGCAATGCATCTTCGGATATTTCCGCCAGAAAACCCACATCCCCGAATTTAACGCCGATAATCGGTATGGGAGCATCCCCGATCCACCGGGATGCACTCAGGAAGGTGCCGTCCCCGCCAATGACGAAGACGCACGAAAGATCGGCGGGAGCGCCGGGCAGGTGGTTGTCTTTATCAAAAATATGGGTTTCAAAGGCTTTCTGCCTGAAAACGTCAATGCCCCTCTCGTGCAGCCAGACCTCGAATGCGTCGGTCTTCTCATTTGCCGCACGGTCGTTTTTTACATACAAACCGATTCGTTTCACTCCGCACTCCCTTTTTTCCGGTATTATCGGAATATGGTGCTATCTGTATACTGCAAGGGTATAATAGATTGAAGACCGCTCGGCAAGAAAAAAGCGGTTGCGGGGCGGAGGAGAAAATCTACCCTTTGCCCCTTGTTTATCGATGGATTTTTCAAAAAATTGCGATTATGTTTACACTTGTTATGCCAAACAATGCATCCGTGAACCGATAACGATAAGGAGACGACAATGGAAAAAGAAAAACTGATCCAAATGCTCAACCGGGATCTTGCCGATGAACATGCGGCCATTATCCGCTACATGACCCACAGCTACCTGGAAGGGGAGGACACGTCCATTGGCGCAAGCCTGCTGTCAAGGGCGCGGGAGGAAATGTGGCACATGCACTGGCTGGGCATGATCATCGGAAAGCTCGGCGGCGAACCAAACATGACGCCCGCCCCCTATCCCCACGACCCCACGAACCGTGCGACTATTTTCCAGTCCTACATCGACTACGAGAAAAAACTGGTTCCCCATTATGAAGAGGAAGCGGACATGGTCGACGACCCCCATATCCGGCGGGTGCTGTTCCGGGAGTCCTGGGAATCCGACTATCACGCGTTGAAATTCAAAAAAATCCTGGACAAACTTTCCAGCGACGAGGCAAGCGGGCTTCCCGGTGAAGAAAATGAACTCTCCGAAGCCCTGGTGGAAAGGATCCAGCAAAGCGTTACGGCCAAATACCGCCAGATGCTCCAGAGCATAAGGGATGCATGGGTATTCCAGTCAAAAGGCGAGCCGGCGTGGCAGCGCATGGACTTTTCCATGACCAAGATGAAGCAGCTGGCCCACAGCGCCGAAGAAATCGCGGAAAACGGGATGACTCCCCGGCTGACCACCGGCAGGATCATTCTGGCGGGCTCCCTGTCCGAGGCCATATCCAACGGGCTGGAAGATGTCCGCAAAACCATCGAAATCCATGAAGGGCTGGCTGCCGACAGCGAGGCAAAAGAGCACGGCGGCCTGATGACCAACCTGGACCTGACCCTGCGCCAGGAAAAATACGAGTCCGATGAGCTCCGCGACCGGCTTTCAAAAAGCGGGGCGTAGCTGCCAGCCGCGGCGGCGGATTCGAGCGCTTGACATTGGCAAACGATTATTTTAAGAAACGACTTTGAGACAAACAAGTCGATCCCCGACCGGAAATACGGCACCGTAAATCATTCCGGCTCCTGCGGATTGGAAAAGGCACGCCGGATCGCTCCGATACAACCCATTACGCGGCTTTACTTATATATGAACGAATAAAAGGAGAACCTGACAATGGCACAATTGATTGCGGATCGCAGGGATGTGGATTTCGTCCTGCACGAACAGATGAAGGTGGGGGATCTCACGAAACACGAACGCTTTGCCGAGTTCAACAAAAAAACCGTGGATATGATCGTATCCGAGGCCAGGAACCTGGCCATCAAGGAAATCCTGCCCACACAGAAGGAGTCCGACGAAGTCGGGTGCACCCTTGAAAACGGCGTGGTCAATGTTCCGGAGTGCTTCCACCGGATCAACAAGCTCTACAAGGAAGGCGAATGGCTCGCCATGATCGACGATCCCCAGTGGGGGGGGCAGGGCATGCCGAAAACCTTATCCCTGGCGGCCGAGGAATACTTCGTCGGCGCCAACCCTTCTTTCATGCTGTACCACGGCCTTTCCCGCGGCGCGGCCAACCTGATCAACACCCTGGGCACGGAAGAGCAGAAAAAAACCTACCTGGAAAAGCTCTATTCGGGCCAATGGTCCGGGACCATGCTCTTAACCGAAGCCGCCGCCGGCTCCGACGTCGGCGCGCTGGAAACCACGGCGACCCGGAACGACGACGGCACGTTTTCCATTTCCGGCACCAAGATATTCATCTCCGGTGGGGAGCAGGACATGGTGGAAAACATCGTCCATCCGACCCTCGCCCGCATCGAAGGCGCACCTCCGGGAACGCCCGGCATCTCGCTCTTTTTGGTCCCCAAGTACCGCGTCAACCCCGACGGGTCCCCGGGTGAATTCAACGACGTCGTATGCACCGGCATCGAGGAGAAAATGGGGCTTCATGGCAACTGTACCTGCACCCTGACCCTGGGGAGCAAGGGGGGCTGCATCGGCACCCTGATCGGCCAGGAAAACAAGGGAATGCGGGCCATGTTTCTCATGATGAACGAGGCGCGCCAGCTGGTCGGCCTTCAGGGATTCGCCGTTGCCACGGCATCCTATTGCTATGCCCTGAACTACGCCCGCGAGCGGATCCAGGGAAAGCACCTGCTGGCCGGAAAGGACCTCAACGCGAAATCAGTCCCCATCATCGAGCATCCGGACGTCCGGCGTCAGCTCATGACCATGCGGGCTTACGTGGACGGCATGCGCAGCCTGATCTACTACGGCGGCATGGCCCACGATCTGGAGGTGCTGGCGGAAACCCCCGAGGAAAAGGAAAAATATGCGGACCGCAGCGCAATTCTTACCCCCATCATCAAGGGGTACATAACCGACCGTGCGCTCGAGGTCACCAGTCACGGCATCCAGGTCTACGGCGGGTACGGATATACAAAGGAATACCCGGTCGAGCAGCTCATGCGCGACGCCCGCATCTTCCAGATTTACGAGGGGACCAACGGGATCCAGGCAATGGACCTCATGGGGCGCAAGCTGGGGCTCAAAAAGGGGCAGGCCTTTATGGACTATCTCGGGGAAATGAAAAAAACCATCGCGTCTGCAGGCCAGACAGAAGCGCTCAATACCCTGACCGCCCGCGTGGAAACCGCCGTAAACAAACTGGCGGATACAGCAACCCAGCTTGCCAACGCAGCAGCCTCGGACAAGGCGCTGAACGCCTTTGCCTTTGCCCACCCCTTCCTGGACGTGACCGGCGACGTCACCGTGGCATGGATGCTTTTGTGGCGCGCGGACATCGCCGCCCAGAAGCTGAAAAAACTTGCAGGAAGCATGGATATGACCGCCATCACCGAAAAAGCGGCCAAAAACAAGGACGCCGCCTTTTACCTGGGCGTCATGAAGACCGCCGAATTTTTCATTATGAACCTGCTCCCCGCCACCATGGGCAAATTCGATGCCATCGACGGCATTAACGGATCCGCTGTTGAGATTCCGGACGCCGCCTTCGGATCATAGACCATCACAGCGCAACACATACTGCGCCGGGATCATCAAAATCCCGGCGCAGCCCTTCGTTTTCCCTTGACATCTCTCCTGTCCTTTTATATACAATATATGCTACATTAAATGAGCATTATACACATGATAATGCGTTAAAAGCGGTTTTCATTCATTTTTCTGAAACCGGTTTTACCGTGGTCGGTACAAGGGGTCGGTATCGGGGTCCCCAAAAACATGAACCCATTTGATCCCGATACCGGTACCGACCCGAAAAACATAAAAAAAGATGCCGGAAAATCAACATCCCGGCAGGTACAGCATCACAGACGCATACCATAAGCAGTCCAAACAATCACAATGCCATGGAACTCGCTCATGCCAGACCATAACAACCTGCCGGTAAAACTCAAAGGCGTCGGAGACAGCCTATGGGTAACCGTTGACGACTCCCTCCCGGTGGATGAGTTGAAAAATGCGCTCCATAAACCTTTTGAACGCCTCAAACAGCTTGCGGTCAATGCCCGGATAATACTGGATTCGGGAAACAACCCGGTCGACGGCAAGCTGATCGAGGAACTCGGCGGATACCTGAAAGAGCAATTCCACGTGGGGGTCGTCACCGGCCCGCCTCAAAAACCAAAGCCCGAGGTGCGCAATAAACGGACCGAGGAACTGGGCAGCGCGTGGCACTCTCACCAGAGCGAGGCGCTGATCATCGCCGGCCGCGTCCGTTCGGGGCAGAAGCTCCAAGCCGATAAGCACTTGATTATCATGGGGGATTTGAACCCCGGCGCGGAAGCCATCGCCGGCGGGGACATCATTGTTCTGGGATCCCTCATGGGCACCGCGATTGCCGGACAACCGGACAACGAGGGGGCCATCATCATGGCCCTTGATTTCCGGCCTACCCAGGTTCAGATCGGGGGGCTTGCCGCCGCCGGGAGCGCGGGTTTCGGCGGCAGCGGCAAAACCCCGGAATTTGCGATGATCGAAAACAACAAGATCGTGGTCATGGACTATGCAGCGGCAAATCCGTTCAAACGGTTTGCCTGGCCCGAAGTACGGTAAAACCATCAATTTGCAAGAGGTGAATAGTGGACGGTAAAGTAGTAGTGGTCACATCCGGAAAAGGCGGCGTCGGCAAGACAACCGTCACCTCATCCCTGGGAGCAGCCCTTGCTCTCCAGGGAAAGCGAGTGGCCGTTGTCGATATGGATATCGGCCTGAGAAACCTCGATGTGATAATGGGCCTTGAAAACAGGATTGTCTTCAATGTCGTGGACGTGGTCCAAGGGCGCTGCAAGCTCAAACAGGCAATGATAAAGGACCGGCGCATCAACAACCTCTACCTTATTCCGGCCTCCCAGAGCGATGAAAAAAACGTCATCCAGCCGGAAAATATGAAGTGGCTCTGCAACCGGCTGAAAAAGGAGTTCGATTTTACGCTACTGGACTGCCCGGCGGGCATTGAGCAGGGCTTCAAGAATTCCATAGAAGCCGCGGACGAGGCGATCGTGGTCTGCATGCCGGAAATTTCATCGGTCCGGGATGCCGACCGGGTTATCGGACTGTTGTATTCCCGCTCCATCACGCCCAAGCTGGTGGTCAACCGGATCATTCCAAAAATGGTGGAGAAAGGGGACATGCTCAGCCACAAGGATGTGGTCGAGGTGCTGTCCATTGACCTGATCGGCCTTGTAGAAATGGACGAGTCCGTAGTTGTTTCCTCAAACACGGGGCTTCCCATTGTCATGCAGAAGGAATCCAAGGCCGGCAGGGCATTCATGCAGATCGCCATGCGCATGAACGGGCATCCGGATCTGCCCGTGGAAGACCCCATGGCCCCGAAATCTTTCTGGAAAAAACTCGGCGGGAAAATCAGCCGGAAGAACAAGGTGCACTAATGATGATGTTCAATGCCCTGCTCAAAAAACTGATGAACCGGGGAGACGACAGCAAGAATGTGGCCAAGAAACGGCTCAAGTTCGCCCTGGTCTACGACAAGCTCGAGATCAAAGAGGACATGCTGGAGGACCTTCAAAGGGATCTCATCGAGGTTATTTCGCGCTACTTTGAAATCGACCGCCAGCACATGTCCCTGGATATCGAACGTTCCGAGGAAAGCTCCGCCCTGATCATGAACACGCCGATCCTGGCCGCCCGGCACAAGAAACCGCAGCCAGACAATGCCCGGGCGTGAGTGGCGCGGGTGTTGACGGGGATCAGGAGGTGCGAGGATCCAGGTAATCGGAGCGGATCAATTCATAGAGGTCCTTCCCGATGGCAAGGCCGATGTCTATAAACTGCGGCCCATACACTCTTCCGGTTGGCGTGCGGAAGGTCTCGCGGATTTTCTGTAAAAAAGCCATGCCCCGGGGGTAATACGTTATAAAATCATCGATGGAGACATCCTTGTAGGCGACCATGGACCATACCGTGTGGGTAAAATTTTCCGGCCCCCATCGAAATTTGTCCGCATCGTAGAGGCAGCCTGACAGAAGCTCCCCTTCCCTGGAATCGGCCCCCTTGTTATCTCCGAACGCTTCATGGTTGGCAATGGCCCGGCAAATGTCGCTGGCCTCCCCGCCCTGAAACCCCCGGGCCGAAAGGATCTTTTCGGCTTCCACGGCCCCGGCCCGGGCATGCTTCTTCTCCTTGCGGCAGATATCATGGAGCAGTCCCGCGCAATGGGCCAGCCGGAGCAGGCGGCTCAACTGATTTTCCCCGTAACCGGCCCGGCCCCCTTCCACCAGCATCAGCACCCCCGCATCCAGTGCGACTTTTTTGCAATGGTCGATTCCGTGGCCGTAGTCGTTTTCAATGGTTTCGCGCACGCAGAGATGAATCTGCCTCGTTGCGGCATCGCTGATGAAAAAAAGATACGACCGGGCGACTTCCGCTTCAAATTCCCGGTAAAAATCAGGCGCCGGATATTTCCGGGCGATCCGGATGGCCTCCATCTGCAGCTGCTGAAAAATTTTCTTCATTGCCTTGGAGTATACCGTCTGTTACGGCTTTTCTCAAGGAAATTCAGGGCCGGGGCAGGCGGAAAAGGGCTGCGGCATTGCCGCCCATGAGCTTTTCCCGTGCCGGCGCTTCCAGGCCTGCGGTTTTGATTTCCCTGTAATATCGTTTCGGGCCGATCAGGGGGTAGTCTGTGCCGAAAAGGATCTTGTCCTCCCCGGCAAGCTCCGCTGCAATCCGGTAGATATCCGGCTCATACAAAAAACAGGAAGCGGCCGTGTCGTAGTAGACGTTTTTCAACACCTCGCGGACTTCTTTTTTCAGCAGGGTATAAAAAAAGATGCCCCCGCCCCAGTGCCCCAGTATCAACTTGTTATCCGGGTATGTTTTTGCAAGGTTGTATATCTGGGCCAGGGTGTTGTCGGATTTGCCCGGATACGAATGCCCTACCGGCTCGTTGGTGTGGATCAGGACAGGCAGATCCCTTTTTCGGCACATGGCCATTACCGGCGCCATATGAGACACCGCTTCCTCGGTAATGCCGCCTTCCGTATAAAAAGCGACTTCCCCCACCCCGGAAAAACCGCTGTCCAGGCACCGCTCGACCTCCCTGGCGGATCCTTTGGCAAAGGGATTGAAGCTGCACAATCCCCTGAGCCGGTCCGGATACATACCCATCGCTTCCAGGATATAATCGTTGTGGTCCATGCATGTCTCTTCATTCATCCATGGAAATCCGCAGATAAAAGACATATCCACGCCGTTTTCATCCATGGACGCAATCAGTTCTTCCGTGCCGATCATCTTTGCCTTTTCGCTGTTGTAGAGCATCTCAAAGGCCGGCTCATCCCCGAAATACTTCGCCCGGTGCTCCCGGACGCTTCTGGGAAACATGTGCGTGTGCACATCTACAATCATATCCAATCCTCATCCTTTTCGTGGTCGGCGTCGGGCTTTGCCGTTCCCCCCTTCCCCCCGGGACCGGCTCCTTCGAAGACGCAAATGCCAATTGTATGGCACGGATCGCCGTGGCTGTCAATTTGCAATCACCCCCTCCCGGTTGCGGCAAAAACGCTCTTCAATATTTTTTGGTCGATATTTTCAATTTTCGGCATGCCATTTGCATTTAAATTATTGAACATCATAAAGGATTCATCCCATCCTCCTGGGAATCCGCCTGCGGCCCTACGTAACCCCCTGCTCCGCAGGCGGATTATTTTCAACCCCATCCCAACTCGCCCTGACCGGGATTCGGCCGGCCCCCAAAAAGCATTGCATGCGGTTGTTTGCGATTTTATCGCTGCGGAAGCCACGCCTTCCGGGTGGCTACCCGGGCAAGATGACCCTCAAGCCCGGACCGGAGATGGTCGGCAATGTCTGGAAGAGATGGAAAACGGAAATGGCTTTTGACTAGAACCCGCCAAAGAAGTATTCAAGACCCTTTTCTGCGGGAGCGCGACAAGCGCTCCCGCAGCCTCCTCTGCTTTGTCTGATTTTTTCTTTATTCTATGAAAAAATCAGACTTTTCAAATCATTCAATCCCACCGTACGCACTTCAATGGCACCTTGTGCAGCAGCATAAAAAATGCCGGAAAATCGGCCAGCAAGACGAATTTGTACAAAAATTCTGATGATTCGACAAAAATGCTAACTTCCTGACGGTGAGACATACACGGTGAGACATACGGAGACATACAATGTTCATTGACGTAGACGATAGATCTGTCGACATTGACCGGGGGTCCGCCGACCCCGGAGGAAAAAAAGAACAACAATACGGTGACCGACTTCGGCGCGCTGTTTGCCGCCTCCGAAGCCATCACGGTGGAATATACCATCACCGCGGAGCCATAAGCACGTAAGCTAAGCACAAGCATAGAACCTATCTCAAAATTGTCTTTCGCCCCCCTTTTCGGGGCGAGGCCAGGCCGTATTTCCGGAGCAGGGCGTAAAAATGCGGGCGTGACAAATCCGCTGTCCGGCAGAGGTCTTCGACGCTTTTTTCTCCGCTTCCCAGAAGCTGTTCCAAATACGCCTTCTCCACCTTTTCCATCGCCTCTTTCCTTGCCTCCTTGAGCGTCGGCATTTCCGCAGGCAAGGCGGCGGGTTCAGCAAAGCCGCCAGAAAACGCTTCCGGCACAAAGGGCGTCACTTCCTCCCTGCTTTCAGGGGCGCCCATTTCCGCCAAGCGCCCTTGACCGGCAATCTGTCCGGAACGTATACTGACCCGGATATAGGAAGGGAGGTCCTGCGGGTATAAAATTGGTTTGCCCCCGGCGGAAGCAATCGTATTTTCCAGGCAATTGATCAATTCGCGAATATTCCCCGGCCAGTCATACGCCTTGAGCGCCGGAATGAAATCCGGGGATACCCCCTTTACGGGCACCCCCTCCCGCTCGCAAAGCGTGCGCAGAAAATGCGACGTCAGCAGATGCAAATCGCCCATTCTTTCACGAAGGGGGGGCACCGAGACCTGCTGCCCCATGATCCGGTAAAGGAGGTCCTCGCGAAACGTCCTTTCTTCCACCATGGCGCCCAGATCCCGGTTCGTTGCCGACACAAGCCTGAAATCACTTGTCTTTTCCTTTACACCCCCTACCGGCCGGAAACGCTGTTCCTGGAGCACCCGCAGCAGGTTTTTCTGAACATCCAGCGGAAGCTCGCCGATTTCGTCCAAAAAAAGAACCCCGCCCGTTGCACTTTCAACAAGGCCGATCCTGTCGGCATGGGCACCGGTGAACGCCCCTTTGCAATGGCCGAAAAGCGTGCTTCCGGCAAGGGTTTCAGGCAGCGAGGCGCAGTCTACGACCACGAACGGACCGTTCTTGCGGGCGCTGTTGGCATGGATAGCGCGGGCGATGAGCTCCTTGCCGACGCCCGTTTCCCCGTAAACCAGGCAGGGGGCGCTGCTTGATGCGGCCTGGGCGACCTGCTGAAGACACCCGTACATGGACTGGCTCTCCCCGATAATACCGGGCAGCATAAGGGCAACCGGTTCTTTTGCCGCACGTTTATCCTTGCGGTACCGAAGCGCCTGGCGGACGAGGCGGGCCAAAGAGCGCACGGAGACCGGTTTCTGGACATAATCCCATGCCCCCTGCCGTATGGCCTCTTCCACGCTTTTTTCCGATCCCGTCGCCGTGATGATCACCACCTCGGGATTGGAAGACACATCCATAAACACCTTCAGCCAGGCCAGTCCATTTCCGTCCGGCATGGAAAGATCCAGAAAAACCAGGTCCGGACCGCTCTGCCGCGCGGCCTCCAGGCCCTGTGAAAGGGTATAGGCCGCATGGCATTCATGCCCTTCCGCTTTCAGAGCGCTGCAAATCAACCGGTTGATGACGGGGTCATCGTCTGTAACCACAACGGTCGCCACTGCTTTCGTGCTCCTATTGGATAATCGTTTGCCTGCTGCGGCAGGCCTTTTGAGAGTATGCCAACTATGATGAATTCGTAAAAAGTCGATTTTGGACGGCAAAGTAAAACGTTCAAGATCAAGGCGCGTGCAATTTTTGAAGGATTGAGAGTACTTAGCCGTACGTGTATGTCTACAAGGCGTAAGCCGCAAATTCTTCAAAAATTGTGCGCAACGCAGATATTGGGCTTTTTACGAAGCCGTCAACTATTATTAAATAATACATTCCATATGCCATTTCCGGCATTTTTTGTATAGTTTTTTCATTCATGTATGAAAAAATCAGACTTTTTCACGGGATACATGCCCCTTCCCAAATTTTCCACAAAAATCTCCGGGCGGTAGATGCTGTGCCGGCGGGGTCTCAGAAACTTATAAACGTTTTACACCAGAAACATGGAAAAGATGGCACTGAATTTGCTGCTTTAATCATCCAAGCGGGTATCTATGGAAAGGAAAAACCGGAAACCATAAATGCTGCTCTTTGGCGCGGGGATAAAATTTTTTCCGTTTTTATTGACATAGGGCACCTATTGCGGCAGAACAGGCGCTTTACACCGCTTGGCAGGCAAATATCGCGGCGTTCAATTTTCCACCAAAAACCCTCCTGAAAAAGGGAGAAGAACAAAAATGCAAGGCATATATGAAATGTTGAACAATAACCGAAAACACATACCGGCCGAAAAGCAGTTTCAGCGAACTGCACATATGAAAGACTTCAAGAAATCGCACGAATCGCTGCAGCAGACCCTTTCATCGCTTGAACATTCAAATACGGATATCATCCGACGGCTTATCCATATCTGCATGTTCAAGGACAATGAAATTGGAAACCATATTCTGAGGGTCGGAGAAATAAGCCGGTTTCTGGCTGAGAAAACAGGCGAAACCCCGGAGCAGGCATACTTCATCGGCATGGCCGCGCCCATGCACGATATCGGCAAACTGGGCATTCCGGATGCCATCCTTTACAAACCCGGCGAGATCTCCGCAGACGAATATGAAATTCTCAAAACCCATACCCTTATCGGCGGGAACATCTTTAAAAACCCGAACTCTCCGGAAATTGAATACGCCAGGCAAGCCGCCGTGTATCACCATGAACGCTGGGATGGACAAGGCTATCCCCATGGACTGTCCGAAGAGGCCATACCCCTTGCCGCAAGGATCACCGCGGTAGCGGACGTATTCGACGTGCTGCTTTCCTGGCGGACGTATAAAGAGCCGACCACGGAGACAAAGGCGGCAAAAATCATCGCCCGGAACAAGGGCACCCAGTTTGATCCTCACGTGGCGGAAGCCTTTTCCGAAAACCTGGAAGAAATCTGCCACATGAGAAACACGATGATCAGCAATGCGGATAACCTGTGGGAGCGGTATCCGCACAGTAGCAACTAGACCTCCCCAAAAAAAGCCCTGCAAGCCCGGAAAGCGACAATACAGCGGCCGGACCGAACATGAATCTTGAACGCCACGTGGTGCTTGTCCACCCGGAAATCCACTGGAACACGGGAAATATCGGACGGACCTGCCTTGGGACCGGCGCAGGGCTCCATCTTATTCAACCCCTTGGATTTTCCCTGGACGACAGAATGGTCCGGCGCGCCGGGCTCGACTACTGGGAAAAGGTCGATCCTTCTGTATGGGAAGACTTCGACGCTTTCTGCCGCGGCATGGACGCATCCCCCGAAGAAATCGCCCTTCTGACCAAAAACGGCCGGAAATCCTTCCGGGAACTGCCGCAGGCAAAGCGACTTTTCCTGGTCTTCGGCTCCGAAACCGGGGGGCTTCCCGACGAAATCCTCCACCGGTATCCCCCTTCCCGTACGTATCATATTCCCATCTCCAGGCGCATCCGCAGCCTCAACCTTTCCAGTGCAGTGGCCGTGGCCCTTTATGAGAGCCTTCGCGCCGAAAATGACGCATTTCACGGGTGGCGCTAAGTTGCCGGTTGTATCTCCCGGCAAACCACAAGCCGTGAAACTTCTTTCATGCCCCCCCACAGCCCGTTGACATCGTTCGATCCGTGCTTATCTTTTTTGAATATAAAAACCCAAAATAACAGGTAATTTGCAGCAAAAGGAGCCAATACAAATGCGATTCGACAAATTTACGATCAAATCCCAGGAACTGATACAGGAGGCGCATTCCCGGGCGACACGATATAAGCACCAGCAGATAGAACCGTTCCATCTGCTCGAATCCATGATAGACGATGAACAGGGAATTGTCGTATCCGTGTTGAAAAAAATCGGCGTGGATACAAAAACAATGGCGGCGGAAGTGAAATCCGCCCTTGAAAAGCTGCCGAAAGTGGAAGGCAGCGCGGCAACGGATGTTCACCTGTCCAAAAAAACCGCCCAGGTGCTGGACGCGGCGTTTGCCATCGCCTCGAACATGAAAGACCAGTACGTGAGCATCGAGCACGTGTTTTTATCCATGCTGGATGCAAAGCAAGGCGATCTGGAGCGCATCTTTTCAAAAAACGGCGTGGAAAAGGACGCCGTCCTGCGTGTGCTCATGGAAATTCGCGGAAACCAGACCATCTGCGACCAGAACCCGGAAGACAAGTACCAGGCCCTTGAAAAATACGCCCGCGACCTGACGGAGCAGGCGCGCCTGGGAAAACTTGACCCGGTGATCGGCCGGGACGAAGAAATCCGGCGCATCGCACAGGTGCTGTCCCGTAGAACCAAGAACAACCCGGTCCTGATCGGCGAGCCCGGCGTTGGCAAAACCGCCATCGTGGAAGGCCTTGCTCAGCGCATTGTCGAGGGCGACGTCCCCGAAAGCCTGAAAGACCGGCGGATCGTGGCGCTGGACATGGGGGCCATGATCGCGGGGGCCAAATACCGCGGCGAATTCGAGGACCGCCTCAAGGCGCTTTTAAAGGAGGTCGAACAGGCGGAAGGGCAGATCATCCTCTTCATTGACGAGCTTCATACGCTGGTCGGCGCAGGCGCGGCCGAAGGCGCCATGGATGCCTCCAACATGCTCAAGCCCGCCCTTGCCCGGGGCACGCTTCGCTGCGTGGGGGCTACCACCATCAGCGAATACCGGAAGCACATTGAAAAGGACGCCGCGCTCGAACGCCGGTTCCAGCCGGTAATGGCGGCGGAGCCCAGCGTGGAGGATACCATCTCCATCCTGCGCGGTCTGAAGCAGAAATACGAGGTCCATCACGGGGTAAAAATAAAGGATTCCGCAATCGTGGCCGCGGCCACCCTTTCGGAGCGCTATATCACGGACCGGTTTCTGCCGGACAAGGCCATTGACCTGATTGACGAGAGCGCATCGCGCCTGCGAATCGAGATCGACTCGAAGCCCACGGATATCGACGAGATCCAGCGGCGGATCACGCAGCTCGAAATCGAGCGCGAGGCCCTGAAAAAGGATACGGACAGCGCCAGCAGGGACCGGCTGGAAAAGATCGGCCAGCAGCTCGAGTCCCTGAAGGAAGAATACAACCGGATGAACGCCCAGTGGCAAAATGAAAAGGAGGTCATCCAGCGCATCCGCGACCTCAAATCCGAGCTCGACCGCATCGGCACCGAGGAGCAGAAAGCCGAGCGGGAAGGCAACCTGGAGCGAGTGGCCGAGCTGCGCTACGGCCGCCGCCAGGAGCTCAAAAGACAGCTTGACGAAGCCAATGTGAAAATGGAAACGCTCCAGCAGAGTCGAAGAATGCTGCGCGAGGAGGTCGATGCCGAGGACATCGCGCATATCGTTGCCAAGTGGACCGGCATCCCTGTATCCAAGATGATGGAATCCGAACGGGAAAAACTCCTGGCCATGGAAGAGCGCATACGAAACCGGGTGGTGGGGCAGACCGAGGCGGTCTGCGCTGTATCCAACGCGGTCCGGCGGGCCCGCTCCGGGCTCCAGGACCCCAACCGGCCGATCGGCTCGTTTATCTTCACAGGCCCGACGGGCGTTGGAAAAACCGAACTGGCAAAGGCCCTGGCCGCGTTTTTATACGACGACGAACAGGCCATCATCCGGATTGATATGTCCGAGTACATGGAAAAGCACGCGGTGGCCCGGCTCATCGGCGCCCCGCCCGGATACGTGGGATATGAGGAGGGGGGCTATCTGACCGAGGCGGTCCGGCGCAAGCCCTATTCCGTGATCCTGTTTGACGAAATCGAAAAAGCGCATCCGGACGTGTTCAACGTGCTGCTCCAGATACTCGATGACGGACGGCTGACCGACGGACATGGAAAAACGGTCGACTTCCGAAACACGATGATCATCATGACGTCCAACGTCGGCAGCCAGGCGATCCACGAGCTTGGAGAATCCAGGCGCGCGGAAATGGAAGAACGGGTCATGGGCGCGCTTCGGAGCACCTTCAAGCCGGAGTTTTTAAACCGGATCGATGAAAACATCATCTTCCATAACCTGAGCGCCGAGGATCTGAAGCAGATCGTGGAAATCCAGTTCACATACCTGCAGAAACGGCTGGCCGACCGCGAAATCGAAATCGACCTGTCCGAGGCGGCAAAGGAACTGGTTGCAAAACGGGGATTCGACCTGGTATACGGTGCAAGGCCGCTGAAGCGGACCATCCAGCAGCTCATCGAAAACCCGCTGTCCATGAAGCTTCTGGAAGGCGCGTTCAAGGAGGGGGACCGCATCATCGCCGAAGCCGACGGCGACGCGATCACTTTCAGGAAGGAATAAAAAGCCGTATCCGAAACGAAAGAAAGCTGTGCAAAGGGCCTGCATGATAAAGATCATGCAGGCCCTTATCATTATGATGGCTTTGCAAAAAACGTCTTGCCGCAATTGACGATTTTATGAACAAAGCGTATATTCGTTTATACATTCACGGCAACCCCTCTTTTTCTCAGGAAGCGGCCATGCAAGAAACAACCATATCTGAAAAAACCAGCAGAAACGGCACAATGGGCACTTTTTCCGGCGTTTTCACGCCGAGCATTCTTACGATTCTTGGAATTATCCTGTTTCTGCGTTTAGGATTCGTGGTGGGCAGCGGGGGACTGGGCTTCGCTCTTGTCATTATTGCCATGGCCAATGTCATCTCTGTGTTGACGTCGGTTTCCCTTGGGGCGATCTCCACCAGCATGACGGTCAAGGGGGGTGGAATTTATTACCTGATCTCCCGGACCCTGGGCCTTGAATTCGGCGGCGCCATCGGCATTGTCCTGTTTATTGCCCAGTCGGTTTCCATCGGATTCTACTGCATCGGCTTTGCCGAAGTGCTGGCCGTGCTGCTCCCCTATTCCGTGCCGCAAATGACCCGGATCATTGCCGTGACAGCGGTGCTCGTACTTTTCGTATTCGCATGGCTGGGCACCGACTGGGCGTCGCGTTTCCTGTTTGTCGTCATGGCCATACTGGCGGCCGCCATTGTTTCTTTTTTTATCGGCGGTATGCTGCGCTGGGACACGGCGACGCTGGCGGCCAATTTTGCGCCGCCGGCGAATGCTGCGCCCTTCTGGCTCCTGTTTGCGATTTTTTTCCCGGCGGTCACCGGATTCACCCAGGGCGTCAACATGTCCGGCGATCTCAGGGACCCGGGAAAAAGCCTTCCCAACGGGACATTTGCGGCCGTCGGGCTGTCCATCGTCGTTTACCTGGCAGCAGCGGTCGTTTTTGCGGCCTCGCTTCCCGCAGAGATCCTTGCCACCGATTACAATGCCATGAAGCGCGTCGCCCTGGTGGATTCGCTGGTTCTGGCAGGCGTCATCGCGGCCACCCTGTCTTCGGCAATGGCGTCATTTATGGGAGCGCCGCGCATACTCCAGTCGCTTTCCGCAGACCGCATCTTTCCCTTTCTGCTCTTCTTTGCAAAGGGAGTCGGTCCGACTTCCAATCCCCGCAGGGGCGTCTTCCTGTCCGGTGTCATTGCGCTTTTCACCATTGCCCTGGGCAGTTTGAATGTCATCGCCCCCATTGTTACCATGTTCTTCCTGGTTACTTATGGGCTATTGAACTATGCCACCTATTTTGAAGCCCGCGCGGCCAGCCCGTCATTTCGACCGACCTTCCGGTTTTACGACAAGCGGATGAGCCTGGCCGGCGGCCTGGCCTGCCTTGGCGTGATGTTGGCCGTCGATATCACCGCAGGGATCGTCGCCATCGCGATTCTGCTTGCCGTGTTTCAGTATATCAAGCGCACGGCCGGTCCGGCCCGGTGGGCGGACAGCCGGCGCTCCTACCGGTTTCAGCAGATCCGCCAGCACCTGCTGGAAGCGGCCGAAGAGCCTGAGCATCCCCGCGACTGGCGCCCCAACCTGCTGGTCTTCTCCGATAATGCCGAGCGGCGCCAGCCCCTGCTCCAGCTTGCCGACTGGCTCCAGGGGGAAAGCGGCTTCTGCTCCGTCATCCGCATGCTCCAGGGAGAAGGGGCGAAAATGCACCGGCTGAAGGCAGAAGCTGCCGATGAGATCCGGAAAGACATTCAAAAACTGGATGCCGATATGTTTCCGCTGGTGATTGCCAGCCCCAATATCCGGCTGGCACTCCTTGGCCTTGTACAGTCCTACGGCATCGGCCCCCTGAAGGGGAATACCATGATGACCAACTGGGTCGGCATCGAAAACGGCGCCATTCCCGAATACCGTGCCAGGCGCTTTGGCATCTATCTGCGCACGGCGTTTCGCCAGGGATACAACATCCTTTTGTTTTCCGCCGACGCGTCAAAATGGGAGAAACTGGTGGAGATCCCCGCTGAAGAGCGCCGCATCGATGTCTGGTGGCGCGGCGACCCCACCAGCCGCCTGATGATACTCTTTGCCCATATGATCTGTTTGAATGCGCCCTGGCGCGGCGCAAGGATACGGGTGCTCGACATCAGCGCGGACATCCTCGATTCCGGGAAAACCGTGGCCGACCTGGAGCAGACCCTGGCGGAGATCCGGATTGCCGCACAACCGGAAATAGTAGCCAGCGCCAATGCCGATGCCGTGGCCGCCTATTCCAAGGATGCCGCCCTGGTGTTTCTCCCCTTTCGACTGGTCGACGATCAACCCAGGGATCTTTTCGGCGGCAACCTTTCCGAACTGCTGCTGCGCCTGCCCGTAAGCGTTGCCGTGCGCGCCGCCAGGGATATTGACCTTACGGCCGAGCCCGAATCCGGGCTTGCCGGAGAAATGGCCGAAGCTGCCGACCGCGTGAATGACGCCCGGAAAAAGGCGAAAGAAGCGGAAAAAACAGCGGAAAAGGCGTCTGCAGCGGCGGAAGAGGCTTTCAATCATTGGCGGGAAGCCGTCGAGGGGGGCGAACCCCCTGAAGCAATCCAGAAGCGGAACAAAGCGGCTATTGCCGCCAAAAACGAGGCCGTTCATACGGCCCGCAAAGCAGCGAAAATGGCTGCGCAGGAAGAGGAACTGACCCGGGAGGCGCGCCGGCTGGGGGCGGAAATACCGGATCAGGAAGATGCGGAGAGCCCGCCAAAGGAATAAGGGGCACCCCGCCAATCCGCCATCCCACCTACAACGTACAACCTACAACGTACAACCGTTACCCCATTGCCGCAATCACCTCATCGGGGATGTCCGCATTGGTGTTCACCTTCTGGACGTCATCATGGTCGTCCAGGGCATTCATGAGCTTGAACATTTTTTCCGCATCGGTTCCGGTCAGGCTGACGGTGGTCTGGGGAAGCATGGTCACCTCGGCGTCTTCATAGGGGATCTGCACCGCGTCCAATGCGGCGCAGACGGCCTCGAATGCCTCCGGCGGCGTAATCACTTCAAACACATCTTCGCCTTCGTCTTTTATGTCTTCAGCCCCCGCATCCAGCGCGGCCTCCATCAGGACATCTTCCTCCACGTCCGCCTTTTTCACCGGGATCCAGCCTTTTTTATCGAACATCCATGCCACGCAGCCGTTTTCCCCCAGGTTTCCCCCGTGCTTGCTGAAAATGTGCCGAACGTCCGCAACGGTCCGGTTTTTGTTGTCCGTGAGGGATTCCACGAAAACCGCCGCACCCCCGGGACCGTACCCTTCATAGGTCACCTCGTCGTAATTCACGCCTTCCAGCTCGCCCGTGCCCTTCTTTATCGCCCTTTCCAGATTCTCCTTGGGCAGATTCTGCTGCTTGGCCGACTGGATGACGTTTCTGAGCCGGGGATTGGCACTGGGATCGCCCCCCCCCATTCTCGCAGCCACGATAATCTCCTTGACCAGGCGGGTAAAAATTTTGCCCCGCTTGGCATCTTCCGCACCTTTTTTATGTTTAATATTCGCCCATTTGCTGTGTCCTGCCATTATCCGTTTCCTTTCTGTTTCTTGCCCATACCGATAACGTAAATTTCCTTGCTGTCTTTTCTGCAGCTTTGCGGTTTGAATATCTTCCTGGTTTTGTACTGCTGCTTTACGGCCGCAACAAAGGCCTCAAAATCATCCCCCTGGAATATTTTCGCAACAAAATGCCCCCCCGGCGCCAGCACTTCCCCGGCGATCTCCAGGGCCGCTTCGCAAAGCACAAAAGAGCGGGCCGCATCCACGCTTCTGATTCCCGTGGTGGACGGCGCCATATCGCTTAATACGACGTTATAGCCGCCTCCAATAGCCTCGCGCACTGCCGCGTCCATTTCAAGAATGTCGCACTGGTAAAAGGAGACATTGTCCGGGTATCCGCTGCCGATATCTTTGATATCAAGCCCCACCACGCTGCCACCGGGCCCGGCAATACCTGCGGCATACTTCAGCCAGGACCCCGGGGCGCAGCCGAGATCGAGCACCCGGTCCTTCGGCCGGATCACCTTGAACTTTTTCTGTATCTCCTCGAGCTTATAGATCGATCGTGCGGGGTAATTGTCCTTTTTCGCCTTTTTCGCATAATGATCCGGCCTGCCCCGATCGGTTTTCCGTTTTTTCATTGTATACCCGCAATCCCTCTTAAAAAAGCAGCCCTATCACCTCGGCCAGCCGCCGGATCCCGATCAACTCGATTTCACTTCCCCATCCTGCCTTTGCCAGCTGTTTTTTGCTGCTATCCGGCACGATGCACCGGGAAAATCCCATTTTCCCGATCTCGGCGACCCTGGATGACAGGTGGGAAATCCCCCGGATTTCACCGGTCAACCCAACTTCCCCCAAAAGCAGCATCCCCTCCGGTATGGGTTTGTCCAGAAAACTCGACGCCACCGCCGAAACAATCCCCAAATCCACCGCAGGCTCGGAAATCCGAACCCCCCCCGCCACATTCATGAACAAGTCATGGCCCGCCACATTGAGTCCCAGCTTTTTTTCCAGCACGGCCATGAGCAGGGATACCCGGTTGTAATCCAGCCCCAGCACGGTTCGCCGCGGGGTTGCAAAACCGGAGCTGCTGATCAGGGCCTGCAGCTCCACCAGAATGGGGCGGCTCCCCTCCATGCACGCCGTAACCACCGATCCGGGCGCATTTTTTGCCCGCTCCGAGAGAAACACTGCCGACGGATTGGCCACCTCGGCCAGCCCCGTTTCCTTCATTTCAAAAACACCGATTTCGTTGGTCGACCCGAACCGGTTTTTTACGGCCCGCAAAATACGGAACCCGTGGTTCTGGTCCCCTTCGAAATACAATACCGTGTCCACCATGTGCTCCATGATGCGAGGCCCGGCAATGGCGCCGTCTTTTGTGACATGGCCGATAAGAAACGCCGGCACCCCGGACTGCTTGGCCATGCCCATGATCTTCATGGTCGATTCGCGCACCTGGGTGATGCTCCCCGGCGCCGACCCGGCATCATAGGTAAACATGGTCTGGATGGAATCGACCACCAGGGCATCCGGCTTTTCCGCCTCCACCATCTGGATGATGGCGTCGATATCGGTTTCGGATACAACCAGCAGGTCGGAGGAAACCGCGGCCAGCCGCATGGAACGCATCTTCAGCTGCCGCACGGACTCTTCCCCGGAGACGTAAAGGACCTTTCGGCCGGACGCCGACAGCCGGTGCAGCACCTGAAGCAGCAGCGTGGACTTGCCGATTCCCGGGTCCCCGCCGATCAGCACCAGGCTGCCCGGTATAATGCCGCCGCCCAGAACCCGGTCGAACTCGTCCATCCCGGTGAGCACCCGCTCCTCGCCCCCCAGTTCCACTGCATCGATGGGGACCGGCTTTGAGCGGCCGGCCGCGGCCAATCCCTTCTCAGCAGGGGCGACCGTCTCCTCCTCGATGGTTTCCCACTCGCCGCATTCCGGGCACCGCCCCATCCATTTGGGAGGGCGATGACCGCAACACCGGCACACATATATGATTTTCGGACGTTTTTTCATTGCAACGGAGCCTTATCAATATTATTCAGGGTTTTGCTCGATCTGTTCTTACTGATTTTTGCATTCTGGTATATACACGAAAAATATTCCCACCCAATATGGATCCGTAGGGGCACCCCTGATCATTATGTCTATTGATAAATGCAAAGAATTATAATTGTCTGTTTTATTTCCTTTACGCTGCATATACAAGCTTCCTGTTTGACATCATAGCTGCAAAGCGGCATTATGGGCAAAACGACTGCAACTCCAAAAAAACGGCACAGAAAAACCAATGATTGATTACCACGTTCATACCCGGCTTTGCAACCATGCCCATGGCACCATGGAACAATATATCCGCTTTGCCATTGAAAAAGGGCTTTCGGAAATCTGCTTTCTCGACCACCTGACGATCAATGAAAAAGGGTGCGACCTTTCCATGGGCATAGACGACGTGCCGTTGTACCTGTACGCCGTCCGACGCCTGGGAGACGCCTATAGAGACCGGATCGAGGTAAAGGCGGGCATGGAAGTCGATTTCACCCCTATCCATGCCGAAACCGCAGCCCACATCCTGGAGCGCTTTTCTTTTGACGTCGTGGGCGGGTCGGTTCATTTTGTCGAAGCGGCCAATATCGTCAGCTCAAAGCGCAACGAATCCTGCAATCCTCCTCCGGATGCGGCATTTTACGATTCCTACCTGGACCTGATCGATATGATGCTCGATTATAGCTGTTTTGACGTGATTTGTCACCTTGATGTCGTGAAAAAATTCGGAAACCAGCCGCCGCTTGAATTTTTCGAGAAAATGGATGCAATTCTGACGAAAATCAAGTATAAAAATGTTGTTGTCGAAATCAACACCAGCGGCCTGTCGCACCCGGCAAAGGCCGTGTATCCGGACCCGATAATACTCAAGCGCTGTTTTGAAAAAAACATTCCCGTCACGTTCGGTTCCGACGCCCACCAGCCGGAGCAGGTCGGCCGAAATTTCAAGGAAGCGGTCCATCTTCTGCGGGACGCCGGTTATCGGCACATAACCGGATTTTCGCGACAAAATCGCTACGAAATTCCCATTTAACAGGCAACGATGCCGGAGGCCCTGCGTGAAATTTTTTGCAACCCCCAGAAGCCTTTCAACAATCAGCGCAGCCGCGATGGCATGGCTCATGCTGACCCTCTTCACCCTCCCTGCCGGGGGGGGCACCGACGGATCCACCGTTCCGGATCATTTCAAGCCTTTGAAACAGAGAATCCTTGACGATCCGGAGATGAACCTGCCGCCGGACGTCATACAGGCCATATTTTCGGATTCCCGCCTTCAATTTGAAACCAGGGGCATATCCTCCTATTTCAGGCACCGGGAGTCCACCCTCAACTATGACCAGTTCATGTCCAGGGATTCCATCCAAAAGGCCATTGATTACCTCGAAACCCATGAAAAAGCGTTTGCAGGGGCGGAAAAAGAATTCAACGTGGACCGGGAAATCATCACGGCCATTCTTCTCGTGGAAACGCGGCTCGGCACATTTACCGGGAGGCAGAAGGCCGTCAACATTTTGGGGACCATGGCCGCGCTTACCGACAACCAGGTACGGGATGCCTTTTATGCACAGATTCCCGAAGAAGGTCGCATTTCCAGGGAACTGTACGACAGCCGGGCCGACGCCAGGGGGGAGTGGGCCTACCGCGAATTAAAAGCCTTGATCAAATATACCGACCGTGATAATTTTATCATTTTTGATATTGAAAGCTCCTATGCCGGGGCGGTTGGCTTTGCCCAGTTTATGCCGACAAACATCCTGAGTCTGGGCGTCGACGCCAACAATGACGGGCGCGTCGACCTTTTTGATCACGACGATGCGATTTTCAGCATTGCCAACTATCTCCGCCACCACGGGTGGCGCCCCGGCCTTGACCGGGAAGAGGCAAAAAAAGTGCTGCTCCATTATAATCGCAGCACGTATTATGCAAACATCCTTCTGCGGATTTACGACCGTTTAAAGGAATCGTCATGAATGTACTCGTTTTTTTGCTGATCATACTGATTGTCCTGCCGTTCTTTCTGCTGACCGTGTGGGCCCTCGTGGACGTGGCCGCAAAACAGTTTCCGGGGCAGGGCCGGGAAAAGGCCGCATGGTGGCTTGTTGCAACGATCCCCTTTATCGGGTGGATGATCTACCTTGTGACCGGCCGGAGAAGGGGTAAAAAAAAACTGCACCCGGCGTGAGCAGGAAAACAATTGACAAATAAAATCCAACCCCCTATATACCCTGCGTAGCCAACCATTGTGGCCCCATCGTCTAGCGGTTAGGACGCCGGCCTCTCACGCCGGTAACACGGGTTCGAGTCCCGTTGGGGTCACCAATTAATTCAGACAGCTACAAATCCCCGTTTCATCCCTGTAGATAATTGACGGTTCTCCAGACGGCTTTTTCCCGAGTGTGCATAAAATCAATGCCCTTCGATTGCAGGCAGCCTTGGGTGCCAGTGAATCCGCAGCCTGCCTCTATGGTTGTCACCCGATACTAAAATCCGTATACCAGCGTCAGAGCGGTTTCTGTATTGGTTTTTTCGGTATCAGCGGGAACTTTGGACTGCCGGTCAATGGTATAGGAGAGCTTCATGGCCAAAGCGCCGATGATCTGGGCTCTGATAGCCGAAATCGACTGGGTGATGGTTTTGTCGTCGCCGGTTTCCACGCTCAGGTCCTGTGAAAAAGTTGCGGTTTCGGTCAATTGCAGGGAAAAACGCCCTGACACTCTGAAAATAGCGTCCTCCTCCGATCCGCCCGTTCTGAGTTTATCATAACGGTAGCCAGGACCGAGTTCAACGGTCAGGTTGACCCGGTCGCCGGTGATCAGTTTTCGGCCATAGCCGGCCGAAACCGTGTTCTGATAATGATATCCGCTGAACCGGTCGTTCAAATAAGCCCCCCGGATAAAGGCATAATCATTTTCCGTGAATTTAAGGCCGGTTTTGATGGAACCCTCGTGTTTTTGGGCGGATGCCTGATGATCCCCTGTTTCTTCGTTTTTTTCCGATTTATAGAGCCCGCTTAAATCGGCGGCATTGATCAGACGTTCTGTTTCATAGGTAATCCCGATTTTTCCGTTGATTGATTCAGTGTCCGAATTGCCGCTGGTGATCATTATTCCGATCTCCCCCTCTCCCCCGAAAGGCTTGTCAGCGGCAACTGCCGAAACCGACACCGAAAAAACAAAAAGCATGGTCAGAAGGATGGTTTTCAACATAACGTGTCCTTTCATCGGTTTGAATGATATAGAAAAAAACAGGCGCTGGTTAATCGTTAGGGCCTACTGAATAAAAACCCACCTTTACTCTCACCCTCTAAGTGACACTCTGCATCCTATTTCCGCTGACGGGACGACTGTCGGAAACAGCGCCGTACAAAAAACAAATTTCCGGAAAAAAATATGGATCCAGGCGGCAAATGGAGCCGACGGCTTGGGCAATTAGTGCTTTGGCATAATGTTTGCTTTCTTACGGTTCAAGAATGGAATTGGCGCAAACCAGCATCCGTCTTATCTTATACATAAACCGGATTGATGGCCCGGGTTTCACCCCACCGGAAGCCACTTGTCTTGTTGCGAGTGCATCGGTGCTGATAATAGCAACCATACTTTTTTTATGGAACCGGTATGCCGGAAAACAAAACAGAAAACAACCGTCAACCTCATCAAAAAATGAATCTGATTTCTCCTGAACTGCTGAAGGCACCACGATCCGGATCTATTTGCCGCGGTTTTTGGAGGATGCCGGCCTTCCGGATAAAAAAAGGAAGAAGCGCTGCCAAGGGGCGCGGAGAAACGATTCTGGTACTGGAAGACGAAACCGTTGTCTTGAATATCACTCGCGTAATGCTTGAAAGGCTTGGCTACAACGTCATTATGGCAAACAGCCCAAGCGAGGCCATGGAATCGGCCAAAGCGCATGAAGGTAAAATCGACCTTCTGTTGACCGATATCGTCATGCCGGAAATGAACGGCCGGGAATTCGCCGATCAGCTCAAGGGCCTTTTTCCGGATATCAAGGTGCTATACATGTCCGGCTACACGGCCAACGTGATCGCCCACCACACGGTTCTGGATGAAGGGCTGCACTTTATTGAAAAACCCTTTTCCAGCCACAGGCTGGCTGTCAAGGTAAGAGAGGTTCTGGCTATATACGATTTTCCAGCCGGCTGATGATCTCGTTCTGGATGGGAGCGCCTAAATCGACATAGGTAGCGTTGTAACCACCGACCTTTACGACCAGGTCGCGGTATTTTTCGGGGTGGGCCTGGGCATCTCTGAGCGTTTCGGTGGAGACCACCGTGGGCTGGAGCTGCATGCCACCCTGTCTGAAATAGATCTTCAGGAGCTGACAGAATTTGTCGATGTTTTCTTCTTTTTCAAGATTCTGGGGATGGATGCGGACATTTACGGCCACGCCGTTTGCCGAAAAATCATAATTAAGCTTGGCAAGCGAATTCAAAATGGCGGTGATCCCGTTTGCCTCGGTGCCGTTTACCGGGGAGAGGGAGTTTGAAAGCGGTTCAAAGGCTTTGCGGCCGTCCGGAGTGGGCTTGGTAACAAAGCCCTCAATCACGTGTACGCCCATGGAATAAGCTCCTGCATTATATCTTCCGCCCCGCAGAGGGGCATTTTTCGCAACTTCACGGGTAAAGAGGTCCCATAGCCGGCATGCGAACTCATCGATTTCAGCCTGGTCGTTTCCCCATTTGGCATATTTGCGGATCAAGGTCTGGCGCAGGACTTCCTGCCCTTCGAAATTGGTGTTCAGTATCCCGATGAGTTCCGGCAGCGACATGATGTTGTCGTCATAAACAGCCTTTTTGATAACGTAAAGTGAATTTACCAGAGTGGCGAATCCGTAGGCGGTAATCGATGAGAAATTGTATATGGCCCCGCCGCAGACATGATCCCTCCCCGTTTCCATGCAGCCATCGAGCATGGCAGAAACAAAGGGGTGCTGGAAACGCTTTATGGCTTCAAGATCCCCGATTTCCGCTATCCGAACAGTGCGCTTCACATTGAAAGCCAGTTGCCTGGCAAAGGCATCATAGAAGTCGTCAAAGGAGGCAAAACCGGCCGGGTCCCCGGTCGGGAGGCCGTCTGTCAGGCCGGACAAGCCGCTGACGCCGTTGTTTAACACCAGTTCGAGCACCCCGGGCAAATTCATGAACATCCGGCCGGTGGCGGCAAAGCTGTTTCCTTGTCCGGTGGGCTCCACGCACCCGATGATCACGTAATCCCGGGCATGCTGCGTCGAATAGCCGGCCTTTTCCAGTGCCGGCACGATTACATCGTCATTATAGAAGGCAATGCCGGAAGTGGATTGAAAGACGGACACGGCAGCCTTGAAAAAAGCTTTCGGCGTATGCTTGTGGATGCGCACGGACAGGTCGGTGGTAAACGCCTTGAGGTTTGCATAGGCTTCCAGGAACAGGTAGGAGAGTTCATTGGTGGCATCGGCACCATCTTTATTCACCCCGGAAATGGTTATGGCTTGTGTGTTCTGCCCCAGAGCGTTGGCGATGGCGGTTAGTTCTGCCGGGATCAGGGTCACATTCCAAGTCAGCTTCAGGTTCAACTCCTCGATGAGTTCGAGCGCCGACTCCCGCGTAATTCTGCCCTCCTGCAGGTCCTTTTCGTAATAGGGCCACAAGATCTGGTCCAGCCGTCCCGGGGCAAGCACGCTGCGCTGGTAGATAATGTTGGCGATATTTTGGGTAAACCAGATAAACGATACGGCCTCGTAGAAGGTATCTGGAACCGCTGCCGTGAATTTTTCCATCATCTCCCCAATGGTCCTCAACTCATCTTTTCGGGATTCGGCCGTCCCTCTGCTCGCCATTTCAAACGCCAGTTCGGAATAGCGCTTCGCAAATCCAATGGCGGCGCGGTAATATATTTTTACGGCCTCATAAAAATCATGCTTTTCCCTGTATTCCGGATCGTCTGCGACAAGTCGATACTGATAATGATCCGCCGCCTCAATAATGCCCTGGTAGCCAAGCCGCAGGAGTTTTTCGTATCCAGCGGATAGATGACCCTCTGTGGTACCGGTCTGGATGGCGATATTGGGCACTAAGGGGGCCAACCCTTCGGTTGCCGAGATCAACCCCTCCTGGTACAGCTGTTCCGGGATGATGTCGCCGGCAAGTGATCTGCCCTTCCAGTAGGGGATCATCTCCATGAGAGTGTCGATATCCTTGTCCTCGATAAAAAACGGTTGGGGGTAGCGCCTGGCCAGTTCCTCATAGGTGGATCGCTGGTCCAGGCCGTCGTAAAACCTCTGGAGATCGAGATTGACCTTTTCGCCCAAGTTTTTTCCGGTCTCATTTCCCACCAGCAGCTCATCCTCGCGGATAAATATGGTCATGTGCGCAAGGGTTCGGGCAAGGCCTTCGGCCCGCCGTATGATTTCCGGTGCCTCCGGTTTCTGCCGGTGCGCTTCGGTGAAATATTTCATCCGCTCAATGCAGATTTCATAGCGGCACGACAGGAGCTCTTCTTTCATCCGGGCGGTTCTTGAGGAAGCTTTCTCTGTGGTCATTTTCTTATCTCCTGCTGATTATTGAGGCATTAAAGAAAAAGAACAGGCCAAAGAAATGCCGGAGACCAATGGGCCTATTACCGATATTACTTGGGACGGCGAGTGTTGAGTTTGGTATAGATGTGCTTCGATGTATACAGGGCCCCAAGCGGGTTGTGCGCCAGCACCCGGTCTTTGACGGCCAGTATGGTGACCGGGGCGTTTGCGTGCTTAATAAACAGGGTGTCGTCTCCTACGCAGAGGCCCAGCAGGACGTGGAGGTCAACGCCTTCGGCCTCCAGCACCGCGGCTTGGCCAATGGGGTTGCAAAAAGGCTGACGATAGCCGGGAAGGATCTTGTCGTCCTCCGGCAATCCGATATCATCTGAACTCATGGCGCCGCACATACAGCAGACCGAAACCACGTCGAAATTTTCATTTATAAGCAGGTTGGTCAACTTTTCCGCCTCTTCCGACAAGCCGATGCAAAAGGCGATGCCCAGTTTGTTAAAGCCCCGGTGGCGGGCGTATTGAATCGTTTCTTCCACGCGGGTCAGTTTTCCGTATTCCTTCCAAGTGCGGGCGACATCACATGCCATCTCCCGGTTGTCATCTTCCTGGAGCGTCTGTTTTTTCTCAGCCCGGGCCATGGGTATCCCTTTGAGGGCAAGCGCGTTGTTATTGGGAAAAAACCGCAAAGCCCCCTTCATTCTTCTCATAGGCGCACAATTGATTGCAAGTTTGATTAGAACCGAATTGCACAGTTGACCGCTACGCGAGGATATACAGCTTTTTTGATGTTTGTCTCGGAAACTCGTGTAAAAAATTCAAAACCAAGGCGCACGCAGTCACCAAGAATGCAGTTTACCTATCGTACATGAAATTCTGATGAATTGGACAGGGCCCGGATAACAGAATCCAAAAAAGTTACTGTCTTTATTCCGACTGCATCCCGATATTGGGTATATCCGCCCGGGTGATGGTCAAATCCACTTCCTGTTCTTTCAGGGCATTGATTTTGGCGGTCATTTCTTCGATCCGGCCGGTGAAGATGCAAATGATCGACCCAGGGGCGGCATGCCCGAGGGCGTAGTCAACGGCGTCATCCTCGTCGAAAATGATCTGAAGTGCGGTCTCCGGCCGGGCGCTTTGGGCGCCTTCCACAACAAGATCCATGATTTCTCGGCTGTCGCGACCCCGGGCGTAATCCCGGTCCTCCCACACGATAACCCGATCGAAGTGCCGGGCCGCAGCCAGGCCGTATTCCCGCAGGTCCTCGTCCCGCCGGTCGCCGGTTCCCGCCACGATGCCCACGCTGGAAGTTACGCCCAGCGTCCGGACGAAGCGGCCGATCGCCTCCATGCTTGCCGGATTGTGCGCATAGTCGATGAGCACCCGGAAACGTTCCAGTTCGAAAATATTCATCCGCCCGGGAAGCTGTGCTGATGACGGAAAAAACGTCTGCAGAGCGGCGCGCAGGTCATCGATCTTCACGTCCCGGACAAAGGCGGCCAGACACGCGGCCAAAACATTCTGAATCTGAAAGGCGGCTCTGCCGTAATACGTCAACGGAATGTTGATCACTTTGTCCACGAGAATCTCCCAGTCTCCTTTTCGAAACACAATGCTTCCGTCCACGTAGACGGCTGCAAGGCCTCCTGCAGCGCAGTGCTCGTGTATCCGTGGATTGTCCGCATCCATGCTGAAAAGTGCCGCATTACAGCATATATTGTCCCGCATGGAATATACGTTATCGTCATCGGCGTTCAAAATCGCATACCCCTCCGGATGGACGTTTTCCACGATGATCGATTTGAGCCGCGTCAGCTGCTCCAGTGAATGAATGCCGCTCAGGCCCAGGTGATCCGAAGAAACGTTGGTAACAACGCCGACATCGCCCATGTCATAGCATAGCCCGGAGCGCAGGAGTCCGCCCCGGGCCGTTTCGAAAACCGCGTAGTCCACCGTGGGATCCCGAAGCACGAAACGGGCGCTTTCCGGGCCGGAACAGTCCCCTTTATACAGCAGCTGGTTCTGGATGTAGATGCCGTCCGTGGTGGTGCAGCCGGTATTTTTACCGCTCATCCGCATGATATGGGCGATCAGGCGGACCGTGGTCGTCTTGCCGTTGGTGCCGGTCACGGAAACGATTGGAATCCGGGCCGGATGCCCGCCGGGAAAAAGCATGTCCAGCACCGGTTCCGCCACGTTTCTCGGCTGGCCGGTGGTCGGGGAAAGGTGCATGCGAAAACCCGGCGCGCCGTTGACCTCGATGATTGCCCCCTCGTTTTCGCTGATGGGTTCAGTAAGCGACGGGGCAATCACGTCGATGCCGCAGATGTCGATGCCGATAATCCGAGCTACCCGCTCGGCCATGAAGATGTTGTAGGAATGCACCGTATCGGTTACATCTTCGGAGACACCGCCGGTGCTCAGGTTGGCCGTTGTTTTGAGGTAGAAATTTTCTCCTTCCGGGATTACGGTTTCCGTGGTATAGCCCGCCTGCTCCAGAAGGCGCAGGGTCATGACGTCGACGGTGATCTCGGTCAGCATCTTTTCATGTCCGTATCCCCGGCGCGGGTCGCTGTTGACGATGTCGATCAGCTCCTGGATGGTGGATTTTCCGTCACCGGTAACATGCGCGGGGATGCGGCGGGCCGCAGCCACGAGACGATAGTTTATAACCAACAGACGATAGTCGTTTCCGTGGATATATTTTTCGACAATCACCCGACTGGAATGATACCGGGCCGCTTCAAAGGCCGCT
>JAABTJ010000005.1:112883-131562 GCA_011389935.1 Desulfobacteraceae bacterium | reverse complement strand
TTCTTCGAAATCACGCAAGCCTTGATCTTGAACTTTTTACGGCGCCATCTGAAAATCGACTTTTTACAAGTGCATCACGTTTGTTTTATATCGGTTTCAATTTCCGCAACCGCCGCGAGCAGTTCTTCCACCAGCCGGTTTTGCGGAATTTTTTTCACAACCGTTCCCTTTTTGAACAAAATCCCCGTATCCCGGCCGCCGGCAATCCCTACATCGGCTTCCCTGGCCTCCCCGGGACCATTTACCACGCAGCCCATGATTGCCACTTTAACCGGCAGGGTCATTGTCATAAGGGCTTTTTCCACTTCCTCGGCGATTGAAAATAAATCAATTTCGCATCTTCCGCAAGTGGGGCAGGAAATTATTTCCGGTCCCCGCTTCCGGATCCCCAGGGACCGCAATATTTCATATCCCACCCGGACCTCTTCAACGGGGTCGCGGGTCAGGGAGACCCGTATGGTATCGCCGATCCCGTCTAAAAGAAGGGTTCCGATTCCCACGGAGGATTTCACAATGCCGGCATACAGCCCCCCGGCTTCCGTTACCCCCACATGGAGCGGCGCATCCGATTGTGCGGAAAACAGGCGATAGGCCTCTATTGTCTTGAGCACATCGGACGACTTGATCGACACCTTGACCTGCTCGAAACCGATGGAACCCAGAAAGTCGACGTGGTTGATCGCGCTTTCCACAAGGGCCCCGGGGGCGGGGCCACCGTATTTTTCCAGGAGATTTTTTTCCACCGAGCCCGAATTGACGCCAATGCGAATGGATACGTCGTGGTCGCGGGCAACGTCGACGATGGCGTGTATGGGCTTTTTCCCGCCGATATTGCCCGGATTGATGCGAATCGCATCGGCGCCCGCTTCAATGGCGGATATGGCGAGCTTGAAATCAAAATGAATATCGGCAATAAGGGGAATGGAGATGTTTTCTTTTATCCGGCGGATGGCCGAAGCGGATGGCATGTCCGGTACGGCTGCCCGGACAATCTCGCAGCCGGCGGCTTCAAGGCGTTGTATCTGGGAAACGGTGGACCCGATATCCGCAGTGAAGGTATTGGTCATGGATTGAACACTGACAGGCGCTCCGGCCCCTATGGCCATATTGCCGACCCGGATTTGCCGGGACTTCCTGCGTGTTATTTCAATGGACATTTTTCTGCATACTTGACATACGGGTTGACAGGCGCATGATTTGGTTTAAAACTTCGTTAATATCCGATTTTTAACAGACCCCGGGGGGGAGTTCAAGGGAAATAAGTGGCAGGCGGCAAGTTGCCGGTGCCGGGGGCGAAGCGTCAGGCTCCCCGCGCATCAGTCAGTGAGAGAAGGAGGATGAAAAAGTGGTTACAGATGATCGGCAGAACATGGATGAGGAGCAAATCCGGAAAATCCTTGCAAGCCACGCACAAAATGGGGAGCTTGCCTGCAAGCAGGCCTTTGCGGCTGCGAAAACGCTTGGGACGAATCCCTCGGTCATCGGTCAATATGCGGACGAGATGGGGCTGAGACTGGTTGCATGCCAGCTCGGCCTGTTCGGATACCGGCCGGAAAAAAAGATCGTAGCGCCGGTTCATCCCGTAAACATGCATCTTGCCGCGGCAATCGAGAAACACCTCTCCGGCGGAAAGCTTCCGTGCCGTGCCGCTTTCGAGATCGCCGAAAAAATGGGCCTGAAAAAAATGGATGTCAGCGGTGCCTGCGAAGCCATGGATATTAAAATCAAGCCATGTCAGCTGGGAGCTTTTTGACGCCCCCGAGCATTGCAGAACAATCCCTTTTTACCGGAAAAACGGGTTGGTCCGTTTTTCCTGGCCGATGGTCGTAGCGGGGCCATGTCCCGTAAGCACCTTTACCTCATCCGGCATGACAAACAGCTTGTTTTTTACGCTGGAAATCAGGGTATTGAAGTCCCCTCCCGGAAAATCCG
Source organism: Desulfobacteraceae bacterium (assembly GCA_011389935.1). Taxonomy (GTDB): domain Bacteria; phylum Desulfobacterota; class Desulfobacteria; order Desulfobacterales; family Desulfosalsimonadaceae; genus B1SED10-16. The sequence goes on along the minus strand of JAABTJ010000005.1, from coordinate 129,630 downwards.
TTCTTCCAATGGATCCCGCAAAAAGGGTGTCTCCGACAAATACCACGCCGTCGGAGAAAAACGAAACACCCCCCAGCGAATGTCCGGGGGTATGCATCACTTCCAGTGCGATATTGCCGAAAGTGATTTTGTCCCCGTCGTTTATCAGCAAATCCGGCGGAGGTGAATTCTCGGCGGCCATGCCGAATGACGCTGCAGCGACGTTGATCATATCGAGCATTTCCGCATCGTCGGGATGAATGGCAATTTTCGCGCCGGTGACTTCCTTCAACCGCTTGTTCGCACCCACGTGATCGAAATGGCCGTGCGTGTTCAGGATGTATTTGACGTTGAGTTTGTCTTCCGTCAGGCTCATCAGTATGCGGTCGGCTTCGTCTCCGGGGTCTATCACCGCCGCATGCCTGGTTTCCTCGCATCCAATGATATAGCAATTGGCCATTATGGGGCCGACGGCCAGTGTCTTTACAATCATATACGCTCTCCTTTGGTCATTCGGATCCTTTTCCGGTCCGTTTTTTTGCCGCTTCCACGATTTCAAGGATCGATGCTACCTTGGGTTTCGGCTTTTTTTGCGCCAGTTTGCGGTATTCCCCCTCCGGCAGGCGGGCCTTCAGGTAGGCTTCGACGTCGAAAATCTCCCACCAGCAATCGAAAATTTTCCAGCAGGGAAAATCGTCTTCCCCGCTTTCCAGGCAGTACTCGAAAAGGATATCATGCCCCAGACGCGGGCAGCGCCGTTTCATCTCCATGGGCTCCTGATGCTTGTCGAACCGGTCGGCCATATTTCTCCTTCTGCGGGGGAAAGCTTTTTCCCGCGTTTACCGGCTCTTCAGGCTGCCGGGCTTCGGATAATCCGCGTACACCTTTTCAGAGGCGGCGAGCAAATCGTCGGGCAGTTCGATATCTTCCTTCAGGTTGCCGGACAAAAAGGCCTCGTATGCACTGAGGTCAAGAAGACCGTGGCCGCTCCAGTTGAACAGGATCACTTTTTCTTTCCCCTCTTCCTTCGCCTTGATGGCCTCGTCCACAACAGCGGCAAGGGCATGGTTGGTCTCGGGCGCCGGAATGATCCCCTCGGTCCTGGCCAGCAGAACGCCTGCCGCATAGGCTTTCCCCTGGGTTACGGATCTCGCCTCGCAGATCCCTTCATTGACCAGCTGGCTGACCGTGGGGGCCATGCCGTGGTACCGCAGTCCGCCGGAGTGAATGGGCGGGGGGACAAATGCATGGCCGAGGCTGTGCATGGGCAGCATCGGGGTGTATTTCGCGGTGTCGCCGTGGTCGTACACAAAGGGGGCCCGGGTCAGGGTGGGGCAGCCGGCCGGTTCCACCGGGTAAATATCGATGTGCCTGCCGTTTATTTTGTCGAGCACAAAGGGGAATGCCAGCCCGGCGAAGTTGCTGCCACCGCCGGCACAGCCGATGATCACGTCCGGGTATTCCCCGACTTTTTTCAACTGTTTTTTGGCTTCCAGCCCGATGATGGTCTGGTGCAGCATGACATGGTTGAGCACGCTCCCCAGGGAATAGCGAGTCTGTCCGGTTTCGTCGCCCACTGCCGCCTCTATGGCTTCACTGATGGCAATACCCAGCGTTCCGGGCGTGTTCGGGTCTTTTTCCAGGGCTTCCTTTCCCGCTTTTGTTTCCATGGACGGGCTGGGGACGCAGTTCCCGCCCCAGGCCGCCATCATGGTCTTGCGGTAGGGCTTCTGGTCAAAGCTGATCCGGACCATGAAAACCTTGCATTCGATCCCGAAGTGGGAGCAGGCAAAGGACAGGGCGCTACCCCATTGACCGGCCCCGGTTTCGGTGGTCATTTTTTTGATGCCGAAAACCTTGTTGTAATAGGCCTGGGGCACCGCGGTATTGGGCTTGTGGCTTCCAGGCGGGCTGACGGATTCGTTCTTGAAATAGATTCTTGCCGGCGTGCCGAGCGCTTTTTCCAGGTTGTAGGCGCGCACCATGGGGGCGGGGCGCCAGATGCTGAGCACATCGAGGACTTCTTCAGGGATGTCTATCCACCGCTGGGTGCTCACCTCCTGTTCGATCAGGTTCATGGGAAATACCGGCGCGAGCTGCTCCGGGCCGATCGGGTTGCCGTCCGGGCCGAGCGGGGGGTTTATTTTTATATCTGCAAGAATATTATACCATTGCAGGGGCATTTCATCCTGGCTGAGAAGAATCTGTCTTTTTTTCATTCGAGGCTCCTTGTGTTTATCGTTCGCTCGTACATCGCTGTTTCCCGAAAACGCTGCCCCATGGACAGGGGCGTAAAGCAGGAACAATCCGGAAGTATCGTCTCAATGTTGTTCTTTGCTGTTTTCAATAAATCGCCTGTGCAAATTGTCCAAAATGCCGTTTATGAACGGGGCGGACTTGTCGGTGCCGAATTTTTTTGCAATTTCAATGGCTTCGTTAATGGCCACGCTGGGTGGAATGTCCTCTCTGAATAAGAGTTCATAAGCGGCGATGCGGATGATGTTTCGATCCACCCCGGACATCCGGGTAAGCTTCCAGTTGCTGGAAGTATCCGAAATACTCCGGTCGATGCCCTCAAAATGCCGAAAGACCCCTTTTACAAGGTCTTTAAAATAGTCCTGGGAGGCCGGGGGCACTTCGATCATGCGGCAAAGGTTTTCAATTTCTTCATCATCGCAGTCCTTGCCGCATCCGTCAAGCATGTCAATGCTGAAAAGTGCCTGAAGCGCCGATTCCCTTGCTTTGCGCCGGATTGTCATATTTTCTGGTTACCGATCCACGAGATCAAACAGGTTGGCCATCTCGATCGCAGCGATGGCGGCATCCCAGCCTTTGTTCCCGGCTTTGGTCCCCGCCCTTTCGATGGCCTGTTCGATCGTATCCGTGGTGAGCACACCGAAAATGACCGGTACGCCGGTTTCCATGCCGGCGGCGGCAACGCCCTTGGATACTTCGGCGCTGACGTAGTCAAAATGGGGCGTGGAACCGCGTATGACGGCACCCAGGCAAATGACCGCGTCGTATTTGCCCTTTTCGGCAAGTTTTTTGGCCACCAGCGGAATTTCAAAAGAGCCGGGGACCTTTACAACGGCGATGTCCTTTTCTGCACCGCCGCTCCGGACAATTGCGTCAATGGCGCCGGAAAGCAGCTTTTCGGAAATAAAATCGTTGAAACGGCTCACGACGATGGCAAACCGTTTCCCGCCGGCATTCAAACTGGCTTCAATTAATTCAGGCATGGGAGTTCCTTTTTGTTTTACCATTAGGTTCGACGGCTTCGTAAAAAGTCCAATATCTGCGTTGCGTACAATCTTTAAAGAATCTCACGTACGGCTAAGTACGCTCAATCCTTCAAAGATTGCACGCGCCTGGATCTTGAACTTTTTACTTTGCCGTCCAAAACCGACTTTTTACGAGTTCATCAGTTTTGACTTTTTACCCGGCTTTCATCCTTTGGGCCAACGCTCAAGTAATGACCCATCTTGAGCTGCTTGCATTCAAGGTAGCACTGGTTGAACTTGTTCGGCGGCACTTTTATGGGCACCTGCTCGATGACGGTGATGCCGTATCCTTCGAGGCCGACGATCTTTTTGGGATTGTTGGTGATCAGCCGCATCTTCTGAATACCCAGGTCGGCCAGCACCTGGGCGCCGATACCGTAATCGCGAAGGTCGGGTTTGAAGCCGAGCTTTTCATTGGCTTCCACGGTGTCGTACCCCTGGTCCTGGAGAACGTACGCCTTGAGCTTGTTGACCAGTCCGATACCGCGCCCTTCCTGGCGAACGTAGAGTAAAACGCCGCTTCCCTCTTCCTCGAGCATTTTCATGGTCTGGTGCAGCTGCTCTCCGCAATCGCAGCGCAGAGACGAGAAAATATCGCCGGTCAGGCACTCGGAATGCACCCGGACCAGCGTGGGTTTGGCCGGATCGACCTCCCCCTTGATAAGGGCGATATGCTGATAGTCATCCACATCGTTTTCATAGACGATCACCTTGAATTCTCCCGCGATGGCCGTGGGGATGGAGGTTTCCACCGCTTTTCGGACGAAGGATTCCTTGCGCATCCGGTACCCGATAAGGTCTTCGATGGTGCATATGCCGATGCCGTGCTCTTCACTGAATTTTTCAAGGGAGGGCATGCGCGCCATGGTGCCGTCATCGTTCATGATTTCACATATGACGGCAGCGGGCTTCAACCCGGCCAGGCGGGCGAGGTCCACCGAGCCCTCGGTCTGGCCGGTTCTGACGATGACGCCCCCGCGCCTTGCGCGAAGGGGGAATACGTGCCCGGGGCGAACCAGATCATCGGGTTTCGCATCGTCGGCAATGGCGGTCAATATCGTGGTCGCCCTGTCGGCTGCGGAAATACCCGTGGTGACGCCTTTTTTGGCCTCGATAGATACGGTGAAGCCCGTGGTAAAGGGGGACGTGTTGTGGCTCACCATCATGGGCAGGTCCAGCGCATCGATTTTTTCCGGGGTAAGGGCCAGGCAGATCAGCCCCCGTCCAAAACGGGCCATGAAGTTGATGGCTTCCGGCGTAATCGCCTCGGCGGCCATGGTCAGGTCCCCTTCGTTTTCCCTGTCTTCGTCATCCACGAGAATGACCATCTTTCCGGCGCGGATGTCCTCGATGGCCTGCTCGATCGTTAAGTGTCCCATTTGTTGTGTCTCCGTTATGAAGGATATATATAAATAATATAAATTGTTATATGCGCAAAAATATCCGGCTGAAGGAATGGCGCATCCTACAGGAAACCCGTCTTTGCCAGCATCTCCATGTCAATGCCGGATTTTTCCACGGCATCCGCTTTGTCGGCGGATTTTCCCGCTATAAATTTTTCCACGTACTTGCCGATGATATCGGTTTCTATGTTGACGTGGTCCCCGATTTTTTTGATTCCCAGGGTGGTTATTTTTGCGGTGTGCGGGATTGCCGTGACCTCAAAGCCGGCTGCATCGCATGCGTTAATGGTCAGGCTGATTCCGTCCACGGCCACCGAGCCTTTTTTTATCATGTACCGGGAAAGCATCTCTTCAACGGCAAAACCGATGACGAGGATAGTGCCGAAGTCCTTGATATACGTTATTTTCCCCTGTCCGTCAATATGACCGGACACAAGGTGACCGTCGAGCCTGTCGGAAAGCCTCATGGCCCGCTCCAGGTTGACGCGGCCGCCGGCTTTTGCAGTCCCCAGTGTGGACCGCGCAAGGGTTTCCGGAGACACGTCCACGGTAAAAACGGATCCGGATATTTCGACCGCAGTCAGGCACGCACCGTTTACGGCGATGCTGTCGCCGATTTTCGAAGCCGCCAGGTCCTTATCGGCCCGGATGGTCATCCGGGTTCCGGCGCCGGCCGTCCGTACGCCCAGGGTGGTTCCCATTGTTTCGATGATGCCCGTAAACATGATATTCTATTTTTATCAAGGTGTTTTAAAAATATGGCACGGATTATTCATAATCCATTTTTCAGGAAATGAAAACCCGCATTTCACCGATTGGATATCGTGGCGCGGCCAAAGGCCCGATACCCCTGCGGGAATCCCCAGAAGCAGGCGCAGTGCTGTCCCCGGCTTCCAGCCGGTTTCCTCAGTTTATCACGTCCCCTTCAATAAGGATATCATCGTCAAATCGGGTTATCTCGATGTTTTCCACCTGTATGGCGGATGCCATTTTTTCCGGCCCCGCCCCCCTGCAGATGGATATTCCGTCCCCTGCAAGGATTTTTGGCGCATAAAAAAAGCATATGCGGTCAACCACCCCCGCGTTGAGCATGGATGCCGAGACCCTGCTCCCCCCCTCGACCAGTATGCTGGTGATATCCATCTTGCCCAGTGCTTCCATGAGGGGATACGGGTCGATCCGCCCGTTTCTGAGCGGCGCTTCGAGGATCCTGGCCCCCCTGTCGGCCAGTTTCCTTCGTTTTTCCGCATCGGTTTCCCTGCCGGTGACAAGGATGGTGCCGCGGGCTTGCTCTTTCTGTATTACAGCGGCATGCTCCGGAATCGTGAGCCGGGTGTCAAGGATAATCCGCACGGGGTCTTTGCCGTCAGCAATTTCCAAACGGGTCGTCAGGGCGGGATTGTCCGCCCTGACCGTATCCACGCCGACCAGTATGCCGTCGACCGCATGCCGGAGCCAGTGGACGTGGCGCCGTGCGGCGGTGCCGGTGATCCATTTTGAGTCGCCGGTTTCCGTTGCGATTTTTCCGTCAAGGGTGGCGGCGCTTTTCAGAATCACGTACGGCAGCCCCGTCCGTGTATGCTTGATGAAAAAGGCATTGAGCTTTCGGGCGTCTGCTTCGCAGACCCCCGTGAGGATCTCGATGCCGTTTTGCTGTAAAAAATCGGCGCCGCCGCCGGAAACCCCGGGGTTCGGATCGGCCATGGCCACCACCACCCTTGAAATCTGCGCTGCGAGGATGGCCTGGGTGCACGGCGGGGTGCGGCCGTAGTGATTGCATGGCTCAAGGGTGACGTACATGGTCCCCCCGGCGGCGTTTTCGCCGGCGTCCACAATGGCATTGACTTCCGCATGCGGCTGGCCGGCGGCCTGATGGTATCCGCGGCCGGCGATCCTGCCGTTTTTCACGATCACTGCGCCGACCATGGGGTTGGGAGACGTATACCCCCGCCCTTTTGCGGCCAGTTCAAGGGCCATTTTCATGTAAGCGGTATCTGGATTGTTCATTGCCTGCAGATCACCAAAATTGACGGCTTCGTAAAAAGCCCAATATCTGCGTTGCGCACAATTTTTGAAGAATCTCACGTACGGCTAAGTACTATCAATTCTTCAAAAATTGCACGCGCCTTGATCTTGAACTTTTTACGGAGCCATTTGAAAATCGACTTTTTACGGTGCCATCAAAATTGGCAGAAAACAAGAATGGTTCCGCAAAACCGACCACGGAACCATTTGCCTTGCTGCCGTCATATGATTTATCTCTGGTCCAGCAGATCCTTGAGTTCATCGACAAAATCGTTTACATCCTTGAAGTCCCGGTAAACGGATGCAAACCGGACATAGGCGACCTTGTCGAGTTCATGGAGTTTTGCCATTATTTTTTCGCCGATGATGCGGGAAGAGATCTCCTTTTCTTCCGATTCCCGCAGGTCCCGCTCGAGTTCTTCAATGAACGACTCAATGGCGTTCATGCTGATTTCCCGTTTTTCGCAGGCGCGCTGTATGCCGGAGCGGACTTTTTCACGGTTGAATTCTTCCCGCCGCCGGTCCTTCTTGATGATCATCAACGGGATTTCTTCAACGTATTCGTAGGTGGTAAAGCGCCTGTCACAGGCCATGCATTCGCGTCTGCGGCGGATGGCGTTTCCGTCGCGACTCAACCGGGAATCAATGACCTTGTTGTTGTTTTCCCCGCAAAACGGACATTTCATAGCGCCTCCCTATCCCTCCTGCAGGCCGACTTGGCGGAGGCGGATGCCTGCCTCTTCCAAGAGGGCCATTGACAGTTCATCGGCATACCCCTCCGTGTAACAGATTTCATGGATGCCTGCATTGATAATCATTTTTGTGCAGATCGAGCAGGGGAGGTTCGTGCAGTAGAGAATGCCGTCCTGTATGCTTACGCCATGATACGCCGCCTGAATAATGGCATTCTGTTCGGCGTGGATGCCGCGGCACAGTTCATGGCGCTGGCCGGACGCAATCTGCATGGTTTCCCTGAGGCATCCCCTGTCCACGCAGTGCGCGATGCCGGAAGGGGCCCCGTTGTATCCGGTGGCCAGGATCCTGCGGTTCTTGACGATCACCGCGCCCACGGCTCGACGCAGGCATGTTGACCGCCTGGCCACGAGGGCGGCGATTTCCATGAAGTAGGCGTCCCATGACGGACGTTTGTCAGTGGCAGGCATCTGTTTTTCGGGTCCGTTTTTGTCGTCAATCCGCCATGTAGAGCGGAAATTTTTCGCACAATCCCGTCACCTGCTCGCGGATTGCGGCTATCCGGGCTTCGTCCTCGTGATGCTTCAGCGCATCGATGATAAAGCCCCCGATCTGCTCCATCTCGGTTTCATTCATCCCGCGGGTGGTCACCGCGGGGGTGCCGATCCGTATGCCGCTCGTGACAAAGGGGCTTTCCGTATCAAAGGGAACCGTGTTCTTGTTTACGGTGATGCCGGCTTTTTCAAGGGTTTCTTCGGCAAGTTTTCCTGTGATGCCGATGTTTCTAAGGTCGGCCAGCATCATATGGTTGTCGGTGCCGTTGGAAATGAGTTTGATGCCGCCTTTCATCAGGCAGTCCGCCAATGTGCGGGCATTGTTGACGACGCGGCCCTGATATTTCCGGAACCCTTCGGATTTTGCCAGTTTGAACGCAACGGCCTTGGCCGCGATCACGTGCATCAACGGGCCGCCCTGTATGCCGGGAAAAATCTGGCTGTTCAGTTTTTTCCCCAGGTCTGCTTTTGCAAGGATCAGGCCGCCCCGGGGGCCGCGCAGGGTTTTATGGGTCGTTGATGTGACCGCGTCTGCATGGGGGAGGGGAGAAGGGTGTTTCCCTGCGGCGATAAGGCCTGCAATATGGGCCATGTCCACCATGAACCAGGCGCCCGCGGATTTCGCGATTTTGCCGAAGGCCTCGAAATCGATAAACCGGGGATAGGCGCTGGCGCCGGCAATGATCATCCTGGGCTTATGGGCCTGCACGAGGGCTTCAACCTGCTCGTAATCGATAGTCCCGGTATCTTTTGTAACGCCGTAATGGCGGAAATTGAAAAACCTTCCGGAAAAGCTTGCTGCGGCGCCGTGCGTCAGGTGGCCGCCGTGGGAGAGGTCCATCCCCAGGATGGTATCGCCGGGTTCCAGCAGTGCGAAGAATACGGCCATGTTCGCCTGGGAGCCCGAATGCGGCTGCACATTGGCATATTCCGCGTCAAAGAGATCTTTTGCGCGTTCAATGGCCTTGTTCTCGGCGATATCCACGTATTCGCACCCGCCGTAATAGCGTTTGCCGGGATACCCTTCCGCGTATTTATTGGTCATTACGCTGGCCTGTGCCGCCATTACAGCGGGGCTGACGATATTTTCGGAAGCGATGAGTTCAAGGGTGGTTTTCTGGCGTTGATATTCAAGGGAAATGGCTTCTGCAATTTCAGGATCAACGTTTTGTATCTGTGTTACGTCCGGCTGTGTATCGTCTGTCTTGTTCATACGCGTCATTTGCCCTTTTTTTTATCTTTTACACCGTTTTTGGATCCGCCCCCCGGCAGCTGCCGAATTTTTCGAGCCGGTCTGCATGCCGCCCCCCCTCGAAGGGGGTTGTCGCCCAGGCGCGGACGATTTCATTCGCAAGGGCGTCTCCGATCACCCGGCCGCCCATGACCAGGATGTTGGCATCATTGTGCCGCCGGCTCATGATGGCGGAAAAAAGGTCGTTGCAAAGCGCCGCCCGGATTTCCGGGTACCGGTTCGCCACCATGGACATGCCAAGCCCGGTTCCACAGATCAGAATGCCGCAATCGCGCTCTCCGGTTGCCACCATTCGGGATACGTGGTTGCCGAAATCCGGGTAATCCACCGAGGCTTCATCAAAGGGCCCGGCATCCTCGATGTCGTAGCCGAGCTCGGTAAGCAGCGGCTTGACGGCTTCTTTTAGCGAATATCCCGCATGGTCGGAACCGATGATCAGAGAGGGCATCTGTTTGTTTTCCCCAAACGATGGCGGCGGTAACAGTTCCATCTGCAACGCCCGGTACAGGAAGCGTTCTCCGCAGCCGTTTTTGTGAATGTGTGAGCGTTGCAAAAGCGCACCGGAAAAAATCAGGCGGACGTTTTTTCCTTGATATAGGTGATGGCGTTTTCTACGGTAACCAGTCTTTCGGCGTCGTCATCGGGTACCTCGATGTCGAATTCCTCCTCCATCGTCATGATCAGCTCCACCAGTGCAAGGGAATCGGCCCCCAGATCATCGATCAGCGACGCCTGGGGTACAACATCGTTATAATCGACCTCCAGCTTTTCGGAAATGAGTTTTCTGACTTTTTCTTCGATGGTCATATTGTCAACTCCCAGAAGTGTAATGTAGTATATCCAATGTTTATCGGTATCCGGCCCCGCCGGGAGCCCCCGGAAGGCCGGCATGGCTGGGACGTACGCCCATACGCCCGGTTTTCCGGGATCGCTCTGTAATAGCTATAATAAAAAAGATGCAGGCGTTCTCACCTGCATCTGTCCGGCATAAACAGTGGCCGGTACGATCAGGATAACGGCGTTTATTCGCCTTTTTCCAGGACGTTTTTGCCCCTGTAATTGCCGCACTCCGGGCATGCATGGTGCTGCATGGCGGGCTCTCCGCATTGTGCACAGGATGCCACGTTGGGTCCGTTGATTTTTTGATGGGTTCGACGTTTGTCGCGCCGTGATTTGGACACTTTTCGCTTTGGCACAGCCATGGTGCTTATCTCCTAACTATTTGATATTTTACTATAAAATTTAACATTTAAATTCAAAAAGAGTATTACTCTAGTATGTTAAATCGCCCGTGATGTCAAGGGATTTAAGGGGAGTATTTTCAATGGACCCCTTGATTTTAAAAAATTTGTAGGGTATTTTAAAAAATTTTATGACTCCGGGTATAACGGCAGGCAACAGGGGCCGTTTGAACCATGAACAGGAATGATTACAAATGGATACCATAATTACCCGTTTCCCCCCGAGTCCAACCGGGTACCTGCATATCGGGGGTGCCCGCACGGCGCTTTTCAACTGGCTTTATGCCCGCCATAACGGGGGAAAATTCATCCTCAGAATCGAGGATACCGATGCGGCCCGGTCCACGAAGGAATCGGTGGACGCCATATTTGACGCCCTCCAGTGGCTGGGGATCGATTATGACGAGGGGCCCTATTACCAGTCCCAGCGCTATGACATCTACCGCGCGCATGTGGATCAGCTGATCGCATCCGGAAATGCCTATTACTGCACCTGTTCGGCCCAGCGCATCGAAGAGATGCGCCAGGCGGCGAAGGCAAGGGGGGAGAATCCCCGATACGACGGCACCTGCCGTGAAAAGGGCCTTCCCGCGTCGCCGGATGCGGTGGTCCGGTTTAAAACACCTGGCGCCGGAAATACGATTCTGGAAGATGTGATCCGGGGGAATATCGTTTTTTCAAACGCCGAAATCGATGATTTCATTATCCGGCGTAGCGACGGGAGCCCCATGTACAACCTGGCGGTGGTTGTGGACGACATCACCATGGGGATTAACACCATCATTCGCGGCGACGATCATATCAGCAATACCCCCCGGCAGATTCTTCTGTACCGCGCCCTGGGCGCGAGCGTGCCGGTTTTCGGACATGTGCCCATGGTCCTGGGCGACGACAGGGCTCGCCTGAGCAAGCGCCACGGGGCCATGTCGGTCACGGCCTACCGGGACATGGGGTATTACCCCGATGCCCTTCTGAACTACCTGGTCCGGCTGGGCTGGTCTCACGGGGACCAGGAGTTTTTCACGAAAGAAGAACTCGTTGAAAAATTTTCCCTCAAGAACGTGGGCAAATCCGCAGGGGTGTTCAACCCCGAAAAACTCCTGGCATTAAACGCCCGGCATATCCACAATGCACCGGAGGAAAAGCTCGCCGTGCACCTTCTGCCGTTTTTGTCGGAAAAGGGGATCGACGCCCGGGAGGATGAATACCTCTACCGGGTGATCGCCACGCTCAAGGCGCGCAGCAAGACTTTTGTGGAAATGGCCGACGGCGCGGAATTTTATTATTTTGCCCCGAAGTCTTATGATGAAAAAGGGGTAAAGAAATTTTTGCAGCCGGAAAATATCAAGGCATTGGAAAAGCTCGCCGGGGCGCTCCGGGAGCAGGAGGCGTTTGACGAAAAAAGCCTTGAGCCCGTCTTCCAGAAAATTATGGAGGAAACCGGACTCGGTTTTGGCAAGATCGCCCAGCCGCTGCGCCTGGCGCTGGTCGGAAAAGCGGTCAGCCCCGGGATTTTCGAAATGATTGCGGTTTTAGGCAAAGACGAAACCATATCCCGCATTGACCAATGCATTGCGGCCATGTCCGGCAAAACCGGCATCTCCGCCTGAAAAATTTGGCTTGACACGCTTCCTTATTTTGTTATTTTATATCTGTTTTTGAGGGTTGGTCTAGCGGCAAGACGGCGGGTTCTGGCCCCGTTAACCCAGGTTCGAATCCTGGACCCTCAGCCATTAACTGTTAAAAAGCCCCGTTTTGCGGGGCTTTTTTTTTATGATACGCATTGAGTGATACCTGTAGATCCGCTGTTGTGCCCTCACTGCCAAAGGAACGTGAAAATTATCGCCTTTATTGAGGAGGCCGATATTATTCAAATAATATTAAAGCATCAGGGTTTGTGGGAGCCCCGAAATCACTTTACGCACAACTCAAATCTTGTTATACGTTGGGGCATCCAAAGCACGTTTTTATTCTTTGCGTTCCGTTGGTTGCTCCGCAGCCAGGGAGAGCCCCTCAGCGTGCCGGGCGTGTACCGGATTCGGCATATTGCCAAGGGACGTTATACCGGAAGCGAGTCAAGGAGCCGCGAACATGGCTCGGAGTGTTGCAGCCCAAGTGGCATGACAGACCGCAGGGGCAGGGCTGATGAATTCTGATCAACGCTCGATACTGATCACGCCGACATGGGCGGGGGATGTTGACCATTTCAGGTTGATGCGGCGTTCGCTGGAGTTATCTCCGTTGTCGGGACTGCCTCATCATGTGGTGGTCCAGGCGGAAGATCTCTACCTGTTTGAAGAGTTCCGTGGATGCCCGGGGCTTCATCTGCATACCACTGCGGAGGTACTTCCCGACGCCGTTGAGCGAAAGCGGGTTAGGGCGCGGACCATTTCAACCCAATGTGGCCGTAATATGACTCGTATCGCCGGCAGTCTGTCCCGAGTCCTGGGTTGGCCCAAGTGGCCTTCCTACACGGGATGGCACACGCAACAACTGTGCAAGTTGCAGCTCGCCAGCGCCATTGATTGTGATCAAGCCATCGTCCTGGACTCGGATGTCTTACTGACGAACCATGCCAAAATGGATGACTTTCGGTCTTCGGAAGGGGTCGTATGCCTGAGTACCTGGGAGCAACGAGCGGCGCTCAAAGGGAAGGTGCTCAAGTGGATTAATCAGGCGGAATCGTTGGTAGCCGCGCCGCCCGTCAACCCGGTCAACACCTATTTCGATACCCCGTTTGTCTTCGATCACGCGTTGCTCAAAGAGATGCTGGCGTACCTGTCTGCAACTTATAACAAGACTTGGTGGCAGGTTTTGCTCGATTGCCCTCCAAGGCGCTTGTCGGAGTTTGGAATCTATAAGGCATTTCTGTCAGGCCCCGCCAAAGCCCCCGTTGTCTGGCGACAGCCGGAGTTCAGTCGATACATATTCGACAGCAGCGATCCTGATCGAGTAGTCCAAACAGTGGAGAATATGCTGACAGATACATCCATTCACTATGTCACCATTCACTCTCACAGCAGTGGTCGAGAGGCTTGGGATCCACAGGCGTTTCTTGAAAGATTAATGCGTATTGTTGAAGAGCACGTTGAACCGTGCGGGCAATAGGTGACATGGCTACTCACTGGGGCGGCGGGATGAGCGCTCAGTCTGCCAGAGACTGGTTCCCGCTGCTGTTTGCAGGTTGGCTTGTTATGGCGGTGCTGGGCCCGGATAAAGCAACCGGCTCTATTCTCACGCACTGATTTATCTTTTGACCGTTTATTTACAGGAAAAGTGTCAGCTGCTCGGACTGGTCGGACGGTTCCTGATGCTGACATTCACCGATAAGCATACGCTGCTGGTGTCGGTGCAACCTGTCTGGGTGTTTGGCTGGAGTTCGCCTGGTACTGGAGCCGGTACCAGCACCTCGATTGGAGCCAAGATCACGAGTTATTGGGAGCGAACAAATGAGCCAGGTGGGTCTCACCTTCTGTATTTTCTCATTCAACCGTGGGCGGTTTCTGAAAAATTGTGTGGATTCGATTCGGGCCTGTGTGCCGGATTCCAGCATTGCAATTTTTGATGATGACAGTGACGATCCGGAAACCCTGGCGTATCTCGACGAGGCGCATTCTTTCTGTCGGATTTTCAAGCCGAGGGAAGTCGGGAAGATCAAACATGGTGGTCTTTACTTGAATATGCAGGTAGCGCTCGAGCAGTTTGCCGATCATTGGCTGGTGTGTTTCCTGCAGGATGATACGCAGGTTGTCCGCCCGGTGAGTGGCGAGGAGCTGAAGCAGTGGTATCGGATCCTGGAGGAGAATTCGGATATTGGTTTTATTCATCATTGCTTTATAAAGGGGATGGATCTGCGGAAGCGACCGTTTGTGGCCCTTGATGGCCCTTCAGAGCGTACATACTTCCGCAAGGACATGGGACAGAGCGCGGGTGTTCATTACTCGGATTTACTGATGGCTATCCCCGCAAGACTGTTGGATAAAGGCTGGCATTTTTGTCAGTCGGAACCTCAGAACGATCATCAGGCAAGGCAGTTGTTCGGTCCGATGATTTATCTGCAGGATCCGTTTGCGATGTGGCTGCCGGAAGTTCCGGCCTATCGGGGGAAGAAGAAAACCATCGCCCTCACGTTGGCCGAGCATAAAAAAAAGGTTGGCTTTTACCCGTTCAAACTCTGGTCGCAGGCACAGGCACAAAGATTCCGGGAGCGGTCCTCCAGTGGGGTGCCAGTGGCGGAGGAGATGCTGACATGCTCGTCGGTGACGCCACCCAAACCCTGGACATACACTCCATTGTCAGGTCTTAGGCTTTTGAAAAATTTAAATAATTTCGAAGTGTCGTTAAGGAAGTGGTTTAAATTCTAAGGTAGCGGATATTTCGCGTGACGATCGGTATAAGGGCATCCAAAGATGAATAGCGTGGTGGATATCGTAGTTATACGTTTGACTCGGGCCAAGACAGGCGGGAGGCTATTGCTACGCAGTTTTTCCATCTCGGTTTGCCGTTTAGCTTTTTGACGCAGTGGATGGAAAAGAAGGGCACCCGTTGTTTCAAAAATACGATGCGAACAGGTCGAGGAGGATAGGGGAGCTGCCTTTGTCGTCTGGCCATAAGGGCTGCTACGCAATTATCTCGATTCGCAGCGAAAAACTCGCAATATTTGCCTTTTCCGATTGGAAGGCCCCTGCCGACGCTGGATGGACGGGCATTCCTACGGGGAAGCGGCGGTCCGGGAGCCCCGGCCGGGGAGGCCATAAAGCCGGACGGCCGGCAATTCAAAAAGGAGCATTCCCATGAAAAACAACCCGTTCAGACCGGGCTGGTCGGAAAAGGCGCCGGCGCCCGGTACGTTCCGCTCCATCGCCAAGTACGGCGATCCGGCGCACTTCAAGCATCCCAGCGATGCGTGGGTCGAGATGATGAAACAGGAATTCCAAATGAGCGAGGCTGATTTCGCCCGGAGGCAGAATGAGGGCAATGGCCCGGTGGTCCTGGACCGCCCGCCGGCGCTGACGCCCGAACAGATCGAGGCGCTGTCGGTCATCGTGGGGAGCGACAATGTCGGCATGGACGATTACAGCCGCGTGAAATACGCGTCGGGCCAGACCTCTGAAGAGATCCTGGAGCTCCGCCGGGGGGTCGTCCGGGAGGTGGCGGACGTGGCCGTTCATCCCCGGGACAAAAAGGACGTGCGGAAAATCGTCGAATACTGCGATGCCGAACAAATCCCGGTAACGGTCTACAGCGGCGGCTCTTCCGTCAACTTCGGGTGCCGTCCGGTTAAGGGGGGCGTTTCCCTGGTCATGAGCACGCACATGAACAAGCTCTTGTCGGTCAACGAGCGCAACCAGACCGCCCGCGTGCAGCCGGGCATGTTCGGCCCCGCCTACGAAGAAGCCCTCAACAACGCCCCCGAGCGCTTCGGGTGCCGGCTGCGGTATACCTGCGGCCATTTCCCCCAGTCCTTCGAGTTTTCCACGGTAGGCGGCTGGATTGTCACCCTGGGATCGGGACAGGCCTCCACGTATTACGGGGACGCCTATGACATCGTGTTCAGCCAGGAATACGTCACCCCGGCCGGATCGTTCAAGACGCTGGAATATCCTGCCATGGCCACCGGCCCCAAGGTGAACGACATCATGAAGGGGTCGGAAGGCACCTTCGGTATTCTGGTCGAGGTCACCATGAAAATTTTCCGGTACATGCCCGAGAACCGGCGGCGGTTCAGTTTCATGTACCCGAGCTGGGAGGCTGCGGTGAATGCCAGCCGGGAAATCATGCAGTCCGAGTTCGGCAAGCCCGCTGTCTATCGTATCTCCGACCCCGAGGAGACCGACCGGGGCCTGAAATTATACGGCATGCCCGGTTTCGTGGACGCTTTTCTGAAGCACCGCGGATGTATGCCGATGAAGCGGTGCCTGTGCCTGGGCAATGCCGAGGGGGACCGGGGTTATACCCGGCTGGTGGCGCGAAAGATCCGGCGGATCGCGCGAAAACACGGCGGAATCTACCTAACCGGCTATGCCGTGAAAAAATGGGAAAAGACAAGGTATACAGAACCCTACATGCGCGAGGACCTGAATGACTTCGGCATCCTCATCGACACCTTGGAGGCCTCTGTCACCTGGGACAACCTGCACCGCCTGCATGAGGGGGTGCGCGCCTTTGTGAAGAGCCGTCCGGCAACCATGTGCATGACGCATGCCTCGCATTTCTACCCCCAGGGGACCAACTTGTACTTTATTTTCATTGCGCGAATGGGTCTGGAGGAATATGTCCGTTTCCAGGAAGGCATCATCGACAAAATCGCGGAATACGG
>JAABTJ010000005.1:101996-112873 GCA_011389935.1 Desulfobacteraceae bacterium | reverse complement strand
TGAGCCACCACCACGGCGTGGGGCGGCTCCTCGCCCCCTGGATGGAAGACCACCTCGGCCCGGAGCAGATGGCGGTCCTTCGGGCCCTGAAGCGCCATTTCGATCCGAAAAACATCATGAACCCGGGAGGCCAGCTCGCCCTGGATGAAATCCCGAAGCGGAGATGATCCGGGGAATGCGCTCTTGCGCGCATCCCATAACGCCAGGGAGGTCGGCATGGACAATGACAGAACGGAAGTGATTCTGGCGGACGCCAAAGGGGGCATTGCAGGGGGCGTGCGCGAGGTTTTCAGGCATTTCGGCGGGGGCGAACAGCTTCTTCGCGCCAGCCGGGATGTATACGTCAAGGTCAATGGCGTGGGCTGCGAAGCAAACGTATATACCGACCCGGAGGTGCTCCGGGAAACCATCCTGTATTTTCAGCAATGCGGGGCGCGCACCGTCTATGTCATGGAGAACTGCACCCAGGCCAATTTCACGCGCCTGGTTTTCAAGGCCACGGGCTACCTCCGGGTCTGCAGGGAAACCGGCGCCGTCCCGGTATACCTGGATGAAACGCCGGGCGTTCCGATATTTCTGGCGGGCATCGAGGCGTTTGTGGATATATCGCGCTTTGTTTTTGAGCGGCTCATCGAACACGGGGAGGAGAACCTGTACCTTTCCCTGCCCAAGCTGAAGACCCACTCCATGTCCCAGGTGACCCTGTCCATCAAAAACCAGTTCGGGCTCGTGCACCAGAAAAGCCGCATTGCGGACCACAATTACCGTATTCACCAGAAGTTCGCGGATATCTACCGCGTCCTGCGGCCGGATTTTGCCCTTATCGACGGGCTTAACGCCACCACCCACGGCCATTACCCCACGATTTATAATAAGGACAAATGCGTGGTCCCCATGAACCTGCTCATCGGCGGCCCCGATCCCCTGGCCGTGGACGTGGTGGGGGCCGCACTGATGGGTTTTCAACCCGAGGACGTCCGGCACCTGGAGCGCAGTCGCGCAACCGGCATCGGCATCGGTGAGCTTGCGCGCATCGATATCATCAACCAGCCCCTGTTCGAGGAGCGCAAAAAACATCTGACCTGCGAACTGCTCGACGACTATCCGCCGGACCTGGCCATCGTAAGGGGGACAACGCGGTGCTGCAAGGAGGGGTGCCGCCGCAATACCGAGAGCGTGGTGGAGATGATCTACCGGGATCATGGGGGGAGTGGCGGTTTTACCATCCTCATGGGAAAAGGCATCGACCGGGCGGCTGTGGAAAACATTTCCGGCAGGGTCCACATCGCGGGCAGCTGCGCCATCGAGGATCACGGGGTTGCCCTCGAAGCCCGCCTGGGAAGGCGTAACGTGACCATGAGCCCGGGGTGCAACGATCTTGCGATGACCGTCTACGGCCTGTGCAAACAGATGGGCGTCCATCCGCTCCGGATCTCGAAGGTCAATCCGATTCAATCCGCGGCGCTGCTCCTCAGGGCCCGGCTCAAGGGGTCGAGTGCCAATATTGTACCGTTGATATAGAAAAAAGAGGTTTTTGTTTTCGATGACAGGGGCGGAAGGCCGCCGCGATCTTGAACCGAAATCCGAATGTTAAGATGGGTTATAGTGAGGTCTTACGGGCGGTTTTGGGTGCTTTGGGAGCGCCCGTCAACTTCGGGGAGCGGGATGCCCAGCTTGTGAATCTTGCGAAACAGCGTGGATTTATGCATGCCGAGTTCGGCGGCCGCGGCTTTTCTGTTGTAGCCGTGCTGCTGCAGGGCGTCCATGATGGCTTTTATTTCGGCGGATTTCACCGGGTCCTTTTTCATTGACTGCCCGCTTTCGGCGTCGTGCGGCGGTGAAGAGAGGTAGCCCGGCATGTGCTGCACTCCGATATTGCCTTCCGAACAGAGCACAAAAGCGTGCTCCATAATATTTTCAAGTTCCCGGATGTTGCCCGGAAAATCGTGGGACATGAGCGCCCCGAGGGCCTCTTGCTCCAGCCCCTGTACCGCTTTGCCCCGGATCTTGTTGAATTTGTTGATGAAGTAATCGATCAGCAGGGGAATGTCTTCCATCCGGTCCCGGAGCGGCGGCAGGCTCAGGCGGACCACGTTGATGCGATAATACAGGTCCTGCCGGAACGTTTTTTTTTCCACCATGGTGGACAGGTCTTTATTGGTAGCGGCAATGATGCGCGCGTTCGCCGCAATTTTTTTGGTTCCACCCAACGGCTGAAACTCTTTTTCCTCGATGACCCGCAGCAGCTTCACCTGGAATGCCGGGCTGGTATCGCCGATTTCATCGAGAAAAATCGTTCCGCCTTCGGCCATGGCAAAGTGCCCCGGCTTGTCCTTTGCAGCATTGGTGAATGCGCCGGCCTTGTACCCGAAAAGCTCCGATTCGAGCAGGGTGTCCGGAAGGGCGCCGCAATTGATGGCGACAAAGGGCCGGTCCCTGCGGGGGCTGGAATTGTGGATTGCCCTTGCCGCCAGCTCCTTGCCGGTGCCGGTTTCGCCTTCGATCAGCACCGTGCTGTCGCTTTCGGCAACCCGGGGAAGGATGTTGAAAATGGCCTTCATAGCCGGACTGCTGCTCACCATGTCCCCCATCCGGAACCGGGCGGTAAGCTCCTTGCGAAGCTCCTCCACCACGCTATGGTCCCGGAAGGTTTCAACGCCGCCGATGATTTCTCCGCCGCTGTCGATTAGCGGGGATGTGGATACGGTAATCGGAATCCGCTTTTTCTGGCTGTTGATAATGTAGGTCGTGGTGCTGAGAAACGATTTGTTTTCCTTCATCGTCCGCTTCAGGGCGCAGTCCCCTTCGCACATGTTGGAGCGAAACACCTCCCAGCAATGCCTGCCGATGGCTTCCTCCCGGGAAACCCCGGTGATCTCCTCCGCGGCACGGTTGAACGATGTGATGGTCCAGTTGTGGTCCACCGTAAAGACCCCGTCGGAGATGCTCTCCAGTATAATCTGCGTGGTGCCCGGATCAATCTTGTG
This sequence comes from Desulfobacteraceae bacterium, assembly GCA_011389935.1. Classification (GTDB taxonomy): domain Bacteria; phylum Desulfobacterota; class Desulfobacteria; order Desulfobacterales; family Desulfosalsimonadaceae; genus B1SED10-16. Next base: position 109,886 of record JAABTJ010000005.1, on the reverse strand, counting down.
GGCGTTGGATTTTTTTGCCATGATCAATGGGTTTCCGGGCCGGTCAGCGGGTGTATTTGTTCCGATAAAAACGCTTCCATTGCATTTTTGTCCATGGCCACACGGATCGGTACGGTTTTTCCGTCCAGCAAAACCGCGGTCGACCCTTTGAATGTATACCCCTTTGCCTCTTCGGCATCCATTGTATAAAACTTCACCGTCAATTCGCCGCTGAAACGATCCTCCATGTCGTGGGCTACACCGATAGCCTTTTGGCATGACACTCAGCGGGGGTTTCCGCTGTGAAAAACGAGCAGTTCAGCCATGTCATCCTCCTGTGTTTTAATCATAGCGCCGCGATGGTTTTCCTGCAATAAAAATATGAGCATATGCTTACCATCTTGGCGGCAGGAATGTCAACTGCCCGATTATCCAAGGGTCGGGACAGTCGTCACGCAGAGTTGCAATTTGCAATACTATGGTGTTCGGTTCCGCCCATCCGTCGGCGGGGCGGGAATTTTCATCGCCTTGATTTTCCGGTAGAGCGTGCTGACATCAATGCCCAGCTCCCGGGCCGCCCGTTTCCGGCTGCCGCCGTTACGGAGCAGCACTTCCTTGATGACCGTTTTTTCCATGGCTTTCAAAGACGTTGCTGTTTTGCCCCCTTCCGGGGCTGGCGCGGTTCCCGGCCGATGTTCCGGCGGCAGATGATCCCGTTCGATCAAATCGCCGTCGCAAAGGGCAAACGCGTGCTCCATGATGTTCTCCAGTTCCCGGACATTGCCCGGGTAGTCATATTCCATCAAATGCGCCATCACCCCTCCGGAGACGCCGATAATGCCTTTCCCCTTGAGGCGGTTCAATTTTGACACCAGGTGATTGACCAGCAGGGGAATGTCCTCCCGCCGGCTTTTCAGATCGGGGAGTTTGATATGGATGACCCGGACCCGGTAAAACAGGTCTTCCCGGAACTTCCCGGACCGGACCAGTTTGGCCAGGTCCTTGTTGGCAGCGGCGATAATTCGCGCATCGCTTTTTTCGGCCTTTATGGATCCCAGGGGCTCAAATTGCCGTTCCTGGAGCACACGAAGCAGGCGGACCTGCATGGCGGCGGAGATGTCGCCGATTTCATCGAGAAACAGGGTCCCCTTGTCCGCCAGTGAAAAACGGCCCGGTTTGTCCTTGCGTGCATCCGTGAACGCCCCGGCCTTGTATCCGAAAAGCTCCGATTCCAAAAGGGTGTCCGGAAGGGCGCCGCAGTTTACAGGCACAAACCGGTTTTTTTTGCGGCCGGATAAATTGTGAATGGCCCGTGCAAAAAGCTCTTTGCCGGTACCGGAGGCGCCTTCCAGCAAAACGGTACTCCCGCTGTCCGCAATCCGGGGCAGCATTTCAAAGAGATTCCGCATTGCCGGGCTTCTGCCGATGATGTCTTCGAACGTATACCGCGATTCCAGCTCCTTTCGCAGTTGTTCGATCATGGAAATGTCCTGAAAGGTTTCCACCCCGCCGATGATGTGCCCTGCGCCGTCCTTGAGCAGCGCTGTGGAAATCCGGATAGGGACATGCTCTCCGGCTTGATTGATAAAATAGGCCATGGCGTTGACGACCGGTTTGCCGGACGCCATCGTCGCCTTCAGTGCGCATGCGGTTTCGCAGAGGTTTGCCCGGAAAACCTCGCTGCATATGGTGCCGATGGCCTGTTGGCGGGGTACGCCGGTGATCTGCTCGGCGGCCTTGTTGAAGGTGGTGATCCGCCAGCTGGCATCAATGGTAAAAACGCCTTCATTAATCGAGTCAAGGACGGTGTCATGGTATTGGGATATTTTTTCCAGGTCCATCAAGGAGATCCCCTTTCGGCCGACGGTTGTCTTGTTTCTTGTTCACCCTACCGGGTGGCTGACTGAAAAAAGCGTAGCGTACTTTTTTGCATTTTGCAATGTTATGATGCGTTAAAAGTTGCAGAATGCATTATTTGAAGACCCATCGGTTTCTTTTGGTTGGCCTTTTTTTATCAACAAAAACAGCATGTTGTATCGGTATGCCCTGTTTGGCACGCCCGATGCATACTCCCATGGCATGAAAATCGCCATCCCATACTGGCAGGGGCGCGTGTCCCCGGTGTTTGACGAGTCCCGGGAAATCCTTCTCGTGGATATTGAAAACGGCCGTGAACGCCGGCGGATTACCATGAAACTGCGCAGCAGCAACCCGTTGGCGCGGGCCGGGGATGTGGCCGATTCCGGCGTTGAATGGCTCATTTGCGGCGCCATTTCGATCTCCCTGGAAAGGGCCCTGGCGGCAAAGAACGTCAAGGTGTTTTCATACACCCGGGGTTCGGTAAAGGAGGTCATCGACGCGTTTGTCCAGGGGAATCTGGCTGACCCCATCTATTTAATGCCGGGCTGCCGCCGGAAAGGGCACCCCCTAATCCATCCGTAAACAGACCGTTATTTGGATAAGAACCAGAAAAGGAGGAGTTGAAATGAAAGAAGAGGCCCCGAAGAGTCAAAAAGAGCAGAAACTGGCCGATCCCATGGCCGCGTCGGTGGATGCGGCCACCCGGGAAATGATCGTCCGCGCCCAGGAACTGGGTGTTGAAACGATTTTTGACCGGGCGGAAAAAATGAAGCCCTGCAATATCGGATCCCAGGGCACATGCTGTAAAAACTGCGGCATGGGTCCATGCCGCCTGCCGCTGCCGAAATCCGGCATAGAAGGCGAAGATGACCGGAAAGGGCTTTGCGGCGCTTCGGCCAATACGATCGCAGCGCGCAATTTTATCCGGATGATCGCCGGCGGCGCAGCCGCCCATTCGGACCACGGCCGGTGCGTGGCGGAAGTGTTTCTGACAGCGGCACGAAAAGAGAGCGAAGCCTATAAAGTCAAAGATGAGCAGAAGCTGCTGTCCATTGCCCCCTATTTTAACGTAGCCACCACCGTGGAGGCAGACGGAAAGACCCTTGACCGGGATGTCGATGAAATCGCGCTGGAGGTCGCCGAAAAGGCGATTAACGAGTGGGGCAAACCGGACGGAGCGCTTCTGTATACAAAACGCGCCCCGGAAGCGCTCTATGAGAAGTGGGAAAAACAAGGGGTGCTCCCGCGGAATATCGACCGGGAAATTGTTGAAATCATGCACCGGACGCATATCGGCGTGGACCAGGATTACAAAAACCTGATGAAACAGGGAACCCGTGCGGCCATCGCCGACGGCTGGGGGGGTTCCATGCTGGCCACCGATCTCCAGGACGTTCTTTTCGGCACCCCGTACCCGATCCAGTCCGAGGCCAATTTGGGCGTTTTAAAGGAAGACCACGTCAATCTCGTGATTCACGGCCACGAACCCGTTCTTTCCGAAATGATCGTCGCCGTGGTCCAGACGCCGGAAATACAGGAATATGTAAAAGCAAGCGGTGCAAAGGGGCTCCAGCTGTCCGGCATCTGCTGTACGGCCAACGAAATATTGCAGCGCCACGGCGTGCCGCTTTGCGGCACATTTCTGCAGCAGGAGCTGGCCATCATCACCGGCGCATGCGATGCCATGGTGGTCGATATCCAGTGCATCATGCAGAATATTGCCAACGTGGCGAAGTGTTTTCATACCAAGCTCATCACCACGCATCCCATCGCGAAAATGGAACAGGAGAATGTCATCCATATCGAATTTGACGAGCATTATGCCATTGAAGATGCCAAGCGGATCGTCAAAATCGCCGTCGACAACTTTGCCAACCGGAAATCTGAGGTCATGATCCCCCGTCACAAAAACACCCAGATCGCCGGATTCGGCGTTGAATCCATCGAGTACCATCTCGGCGGCACGTTTCGGGGGTCCTACTATACCCTTAACGACAATATCATCAATGGCAGGATCCGGGGGATTGCGGGCGTGGTCGGCTGCAACAACGCCCGGACGCGGCACAATGAAGGGCACATTGCCGTGGTAAAGGAACTGATCAAAAATGACGTGATCGTTCTGACCACCGGCTGCAATGGCATCGCCTGCGCCATGGAAGGGCTTTTGACGCCGGAAACCGCGGGGGTCTACTGCGGTCCGGGCCTTGCCGAGGTATGCGAAACCGTGGGCATCCCCCCGGTTCTGCATCTGGGCTCCTGCGTGGACAACAGCCGGATCCTGCTGGCGGCAGCCGAAGTGGTCAAGGCCGGGGGGCTTGGAAAGGATATCAGTGATCTGCCCGCGGCCGGAAGCGCACCGGAATGGATGAGCGAAAAGGCGATCAGCATCGGCCATTATTTTGTGGCTTCGGGGGTGTATACGGTGTTCGGCGTCACCCTGCCGGTTACCGGGGCGCCGGTTTTCCAGAAATACCTGTTCGAGGAATTTGAAAAGATGTACGGCGGCATGTGGGATCTTGAACCGGATCCCGTGCTGCATGCCCGTAAAATGATCGCCCATATCGATAAAAAGAGAAAAGCCCTGGGCATCGATAAGACAAGAGAGCGGGTATTGATTGATATGGCCGATCGCCGAACCATGAGCGGTTGACCCGCACTGGCTCGCTTCCGGGAGAGCCTGCAACCGATTGAAATTTCCCATCTGATGCATCCTGCCCTTGGCGGGACCGTGAATGGGATAAAAAAGCCCGGTTCAGGATCTATGGGCGGATATAAACAGCGGCGTTTTCCGTAAACAGCCGCTGTTTATATCGCCCCCCCGACACCCCCCTCGGTTCCTTTCTTTGCAAGCATATATTTTAAAAACAGTTATTTGTGTATTTGTGAAAGATGTTCCGGGGTGTTATCATCGATCCGATTGTCAGTTTTTTACAGGGGTTACAAATTTTTTTTTTCATTTGGTTTTTTATTTTAATTTAGATGGTTATGTGCATATGATCAAAAAAAGCGAATTCTATCATCTTGACAAGCGTTTTTAACAGTGCTTTTATAAAATCTTTTTTTGTGGAAAGAGATGTAATTCCTTTAATTTTATTGTAATTGTCATTCTAAAGGTCAGAGCGGTGAAACGTCGTCACGATGATCGCGAGCCTGATTCTCCTTATCTCCGGCAGTCCCGGTTGACTCCTGCCGCCCCTATATTTTTTTCAAATAAAACTAAAAATTTACATCCTGAGTGCGGTTATGTTCGTTTTGCGCCGTGCCTGTGGGGCTTGATGATAACTGCCTTATATAACGAGGTTTAATTATGAATTTTAAGAAGAAGCTGTCAGCCGCTGAATTCGTGGTGCTTGCTGAGATGAATACCCCCAAGGGCGTGGATATCTCAGAACTTGTGACCAATGCCAGGCGTTTGAAAGACCGGATCGATGCCGTGGTGATTCCGGACATGGACAACGGGGTCATGCGCATGAGCGCGCTGGCCGGGGGCGCCCTGCTGCGCCGGGAGGGCCTGGAAACCATTGTTCACATCTATGGCCGGGACAAGAATCGCATGGCCCTTCAGGGGGACATCCTCGCGGCCTATGTGCTGGGCATTCCGCATTTGCTGGTGGTGCCGGCCGAGCCCATGGCCAACGGGGATCACCGGGAGGCGAAAACGGTCGATGATATCGACGAGGTCGCCATCCTGGAAATGATTCGATCCCTGTGCGGGGGGGTGGACCTTTCCGGCTTTGAGCTCAAGGGCACTCCCGATATTACGGCGGGCTGCGCCATGGCCCCGGTGGCCGATGACAGCCAGCTGGCAGCCGAAATAGACGTGGTGGGGCGGAAAATCGATGCCGGGGCCCGGTATGTTGTTACGCCGCCGGTGTTCGACATGGCCGCATACAGCCGGGTCGTTGATGCGCTCAAACCGCTGGGCGTGCCGGTTGTGGCCACGGTGTTTCTGCTCAAGAATGTGGGCATGGCCCGTTATATGTCCATTCATGATCCCGCCTCCCGGATTTCAGAGGACATGATCCGGCGTATCCGGAAAGCACCCGACAGGGAAGCCGAATGCATCCGCATGGCCGGGGAGGCGGCGAAGGAATTGAAAAATATGGTCCAGGGGATCAAAATCACTACCTTGGGCTGGGAGCACCGGCTGCCGGATATTTTGTCGAGCGCCGGGCTGTAGCCGAAATGCGGCAATCCAAATCATGCCATCAATGGGGGAACCCATGCAGGAATATACGGATATGAACACCAGACAAGCAGGCAATCAAACCGTGCTCGTGATCGGCGGGGGCGTGGGCGGCATCCGGGCGGCCCTGGACCTGGCCGAATCCCGGCGCGACGTCGTACTCATTGACAAAGCCTACGCCATCGGCGGGCTCATGACCCGCCTGGACCGGACCTTTCCCACCAACAACTGCGATTTGTGCACGGTTTCGCCCCATTTGTCCGAAAGCGGCCGGCAGCTTCGCATCGATCTCAAGCCCATGACCGTTGTCGAGCAGGTCGAGGGGGAGGCCGGCAATTTTGCCGTCACGGTCAAAACGATGCCCCGTTACATTGACGTGGACAAATGCACGGCCTGCGGCGAGTGTGCGGAAAAATTCCCGGAATGGATCCGTTTCAGTCCGGGGCTGGATCCCCGGGCCCCGACGTGCATGCGTTACCCGCAGGCGACGCCCTATGCGTTTTCCGTGGACGCGGAAAAAGTCACGGACTTTGATGCGCTGCAGAAGGCCTGCTCCGTCGGGGCAATCGTCCCTGATGACCAGGAAAGCGTCGAGACCCTTTCTGTGTCAGCGATTGTCCTCTCCACCGGGGCCGAACTCTTCGACCCCGCTGTGCTTGACAATTTCGGCGGGGGGAAATACGCCAATGTGCTCACCGGCCTGGACTACGAACGTATCATGTCGGCATCCGGGCCCACACAGGGGCAGCTGGTCCGTCCCTCCGATCGAAAAAGGCCCGCACGGGTCGCGTGGATTCAGTGCGTCGGCTCCCGCGGCATCAACCGGGCCGATGTTCCCTATTGCTCCAGTGTCTGCTGCATGTACGCCCTCAAGGAAGCCATTGTCACCAAGGAGCGCTTTGCCGAAGAGATCGAAGCCTGCATTTTTTATATGGATATGCGGACATTTGGCAAGGACTACGAGCGCTATCTCAATCGGGCTGTGGAGGAATACGGCGTCAACCTCATCCGCTGCCGCCCCCATTCGGTGGTGGAGGATCCGGAAACCGGCAACCTGTCGATCACGTATGCCACGGACGGCGATGCCCGGCACAAGACCGAGGTGTTTGACATGGTGGTGCTCTCCACGGGTTTTCGAATCCCGGACAGTACCGTGGCCTTAGGCCAACGCCTGGGCATTGATCTCAACGAGCAAGGTTTTGCCCGGACGGGCGGTTTTTCACCGGTGGCGACTTCCCGCCCGGGGATTTACGTCTGCGGCGTGAGCGAAAGCCCCAAGGATATTCCGGAAACCATGATCCAGGCCAGTGCGGCAGCGGCCATGGCCGGCACGCAAATGCCCCTGGAGGAGGGTGGCGTAGAAGAAGAAGAATTCTTCCCCCCGGAGCGGGACGTAACCGGCCAGCCGCCCTGCGTGGGCGTGTTTGTATGCGATTGCGGCCCCAATATCGGCGGCGTAATCGAGGTCTCCCGCCTGGTGGAGGAGGTCCGGTCCTTTCCCGGCGTGGCATACGGCGAAGCCATGGGGTACGGATGCAGCAAAGAGTCCATGGACCGCATGGAAGCCTTGATCCGGGAGCACGGGTTGAACCGTGTGGTCATCGGCGGATGCTCCCCCCGTACCCATGAAACCAAGTTTCAGGACATGCTGCGCCGCTGCGGCCTGAACAAATATCTCGTGGAAATCGTCAATATCCGGGACCAGGATACCTGGGTGCACATGGACCGGCCAGTCGATGCCACCCGCAAGGCCGTAAAAATGCTGGAGATGGGGGTTTACGCCGTCAGCCGGGCCCATCCCCTCGTGGAGCATTCCCTGCCCATGAACCGAAACGTCCTGGTGGTCGGCGGCGGAGTAACCGGTA
>JAABTJ010000005.1:0-101986 GCA_011389935.1 Desulfobacteraceae bacterium | reverse complement strand
GGTATGAACGCGGCCCTGCTTCTGGCCGACCAGGGGCACCGGGTCTACCTCGTGGAACGGGAAGCCCGTCTCGGGGGAATTGCCGCCACGGTGCGCACGACCCTGGAAGGCGACGATGTGGGCCGGTACATGTCCGATTTGGTGGAAACGGTGCAGTCCCACCAGAAAATCCAGGTGCTGACCCAGGCGATTATCGTGGACCACAAGGGGATGCCCGGCCGGTTTACCACCGGCATCCAGACCGGACCGCGTATGCACTACATGCAGGTCGAGCACGGCGTGACCATCCTGGCCACAGGCGCCCTGGCCAACCGGCCCGCCCAGTACCTGCTGGGAGAAGATGACCGGGTGCTGACCCAACTGGACATGGATGCAAAAATCGAAGACGATCCGGAATCGATCCGTTCCATGAAGCAGGTCGTGATGATCCAGTGCGTGGGCTCCCGGGAGCCGGGAAATCCGAACTGTTCGCGCATCTGCTGCCAGAGCGCCATTAAAAACGCCCTGCGGATGAAGGCCCTGAATCCGGATATGCAGATTTATGTCCTGAACCGGGACATTCGGACCTACGGCTTCCAGGAGGACTATTACCGGGAGGCCAGAAAGCAGGGCGTGCAATTCATCCGGTATGAACCCGACCGGCGCCCCGCCGTCCGTGCGCTTGAAAACGGCCTGGTGGTGGACGCATATGACGACATTCTCGGCTGCCGCCTGGAGATTTCTGCAGATGCCGTTGTGTTGAGCACCGGGCTGATCGCCGACGATGAAACCACCGAGGACCTGTCGATGCTGTTTCACGTCCCCCGATCCGATGACAGCTATTTCCTGGAAGACCATATCAAGCTGCGCCCCACGGACATGTCCGTACGCGGGTTTTTTCTTGCCGGTACGGCCCATGCCCCCAAATCGATCCGGGAAAGCATTGCCCACGGCCAGTCTGCAGCCGGTCGGGCGATGACCATGCTCGCAAAGCACTGGATCAACCTGGGTGCGGCGGTCGCCAGGGTGGATGGCGCCAAATGCGCGGCATGCCTTATATGCGTCCGGGCATGTCCATATAACGTGCCTTTTATCAACGCCGAAGGCTATTCGGAAATCGACCCGGCCAAGTGTCACGGCTGCGGTATCTGCGCGGCCGACTGCCCGGCCCGTGCCATACAGCTCATGCAGTATGAAGACGACCAGATACTGGCCAAACTCGACGGCCTGTTTGAGAGGATGAACTGATGACAGACGCTTTTGAACCGGAAATTGTGGCATTCTGCTGCCATTACTGCGCCTACACGGCCGCGGACATGGCCGGCAGCAAACGGATTTCTTATCCGCCCAACGTCAAAATCATTCGCGTGCCGTGTACCGGCAAAGTCGATGCCATTCATATCATGCGCGCCTTTGAAAAAGGGGCTGACGGTGTCTATGTGGCGGGATGCCTGGAAGGAGACTGCCATTTCAAGACCGGCAACATCCGGGCGGCCCACCGGGTCCGCCGGGTCCAGGCCCTTCTGGAGGAGATCGGAATGGAAGGCGGGCGCGTGGAAATGATCACCATGTCCGCCGGCATGGGGGAGCGGTTTGCACAGACGGCCCGCGAATTTACGGAAAAGATCCGTGCGCTTGGCCCCAGCCCGATCCGGGACGCGATTCGACAATCCGGCCGACGGGCGGCGGGGTAACTATTGAAAACCAATCTGGAGACAACAAGATGATCACGGCTGTACGAAAATCCATAGAAGAGATTATCGCATGCGTATCCCCTTATGACCGTATCCTTCTGGTCGGTTGCAATGAGTGCGTCAGCGTATGCTCGGTCGGCGGCAGAAAAGAGGTGGCGCTTCTATCCTCGGCCCTGCACATGCATTTTTTGAAGCAGGGGAAAACCATGGACATCCGGGAAATGACCCTGGAGCGCCAGTGCGATCCGGAATATGTGGAGGAACTGGTCAATTACATGGACGGTGCAGATGCCGTTTTGTCCATGGCCTGCGGCTGCGGCGTGCAGACCATTGCGGCGCGCTATCGGGAGAAACCGGTTTTTCCGGCGGTCAATACGACGTTTATGGGCGCCTCCGAGCGCCAGGGCGTATGGTCCGAACGGTGCCAGGGATGCGGGGACTGCGTGCTCGGCATCACCGGCGGCATCTGCCCCATTGCCCGGTGTTCCAAGCGACTGATGAACGGCCCCTGCGGCGGATCCACAAAGGGAAAGTGTGAAATCGACGCCAATATCGACTGTGCCTGGCAGCTGATCTGGGACCGCTTAAAGGCCCTGGGTTTGGAAAAGCGGATCGAGGACATTATGGAAGCAAAGGACTGGCGGACCAGCCGGGACGGCGGCCCCCGTACAATTACAAGAGAGGATCTGGCATCATGAAAACCGAAAGCAGACTGGAGAAGGTACTGGCCTCGGGCGCGCTGGCGGTCACTTCAGAGTGCGGCCCGCCCAGGGGAGCCGTGCCCGACAAAGTGAAGGAAAAAGCAGAGATGTTGCGGGGCTGCGTGGATGTCGTCAACGTTACCGACAACCAGACGGCCATGGTGCGCATGTCGAGCTGGGGCGCGAGCGTGATCATCAAGCAGATGGGAATGGATCCGGTGCTCCAGATGGTGACCCGGGACCGCAACCGGCTGGCCATGCAAGCCGATATCATCGGCGCCTATTCCCTTGGAATCAACACCATGCTGTGTTTGTCCGGCGACCATCCCCATTTCGGTGACCATCCCCAGGCCGCGAATGTGTATGATCTCGATTCGGTCCAGTTGATTCAGACGGTGGTCAAAATGCGCGACGAAGGAAAATTTCAGGGGGGGAAAGACATCGACCACCCGCCGAAAATGTTCGTGGGCGCGGCCGCCAATCCCTTTGCCGATCCGTTCGAGCTGCGCGTCATGCGGCTGGCCAAGAAGGTCAAGGCCGGCGTCGATTTTATCCAGACACAGTGCATTTACAATCTCGACAAGTTCGAGACGTGGATGAAAGGGGTATGCCAGCGGGGCCTGCATGAAAAAGTGTATATCCTGGCGGGGATCACCCCCATGAAAAGCGCCGGCATGGCCCGATATATGAAAAACCGGGTGCCTGGCATGGACGTGCCGGACGATGTTGTCAAGCGGATGGAATCGGTCCCCAAGGAACAGCAGCCGGAAGAGGGCATCAAGATCGCGGTGGAATCCATTCAACGGTTAAAAGAAGTGAAAGGGGTTGCGGGTTTTCACATCATGGCCATTGAATGGGAGGAAAAAGTGCGGGAAATCGTGGAAAAAGCGGGTCTGTTGCCCCGCCCCGAGTTGTAGCAGCAGCCCGATGGCGCTTTTGATAAAGAAAACAATTCAATTAATCAGCAAGGAGCCGAACCGATGAGTGAACCGAAATTGATTATGGTCGTCGATGACGATCCGGATTTGGTGGAAGCTGTCTCCATGAAGCTGGAGTCCAAGAACTACCGAATCGCCAAAGCCTATGACGGCGAAGAAGCCATTGAAAAAATCAAAGAGGAAAAGCCGGACCTGGTGATTCTCGATGTCATGATGCCCCGGAAAAACGGATGGGTGGTCTGCGATGAGATTAAAAAGGATGACGGCCTCAAAAGCATCATTGTGGTGATGCTGACCGCCGTGGGGGATGCCGTGCAGAGCACGAGTTATACCCATCATGAGGGGAAAACCACCCTGGCGGATGATTACATTCCAAAACCCATTGATATGGATCAGCTGATGGAAATTGTTGATGATCATGTGGGTTCCTGATGTTTGACAGAAAATGACTCCTGTAAAGATAAACGAGGTTCGATTAAGCAGCCGGTTTCTTCGACTGCAGCAGGACCTTGCAGATGACGTTGATTCGCAGTCCGTTTGCTTGTACCGCCAGCTGGCCGCGGACCGAATCAACATCTCATTTTTGCATCTTGACTTTCTGCGCACCCCGCGGCAGGTCACCTGCCTGGTGGCGCCGGAAGCAGTGACCCGCCTTGAACAATCCCCTGAAATGAACCCCTCCGGGGCTGCAGAAACAGAACCAGGCCGCGCTGCCGGCCTGGTTTCCCTGTTTCCGCACCGATTTCATCCAGCCGTCATCGGTGCGATTTTTTGTGCCCTGGAACAGGAAAATGCCGGTTGGCATTGCATGGCCACCTCGGGTTCCATGGTGACACTGGCAGTGGATCTTTCCCGCCAGGAGAGAATCGCAAAGGCCATTTGCCGGTTTGTGGATCTGCCGGCAGGCAAGGAGCGGCTGTGCCCCGGGGAGGATTATGACTTTGTCGCCCGTTCCCTGAAAAGCGCACCGGAAACCGTTGCCCAGTATGTGGAATTCCGGATAAAAACCTACGGCATCCAGGTGAAAACCGGCTTGACGCTCCTGAGTGCATATATCCCGGCGGATGAACTGGGATCGTGGGGCCGATTCCTGATTGACGTAACGGAGATGGGCTTTCGTTTTTCCTATGCGTCTGCGGCCGTTGGGGATGACAGGAAAATCAAGCTGGATCTGGTGATCGAGCCCGACGGCGTGAAAGGCAACCATCCGGATATTTCGAGGCATTTGCCGGAAGGCGGCGGCATGTCCCGGCCGGAAATTACCGAAAACGCGGAGATGATTTGCTTCCACGGCCCTCACTTCGGGGACCGTTACGGAATTGCCGACAAGACGTTGAGCCGTCTCGGACATTTTCATGTTCCGGTCTGGTTGGCCGGCTGCGTGGGCGCGACCGTGACGGTGGTTGTACCTCCGGACATGGGGGCTGCGGCAGAAGAAGCCCTTTCGGATGTATTTTCTACTCCCCAGAGGGACAAAGGCAATGGAAAGCACGAAAACCGAAATGAATGAAGCGGTTGACAACGAAGAGTTGAACTGGCGGGTGCGGGTTTTTGATTCCCTCTCCTACCCGACGATGATTCTCAAACCGGATTATACCCTGGTCAGTGCCAATCAAAAATTTCTGGAACTGTTCGATAAAACGCCCGAGGAAATCCGCGGCAAAAAATGCCATGCGTTTTTTTACAACAAGGAAACGCCCTGCCAGGCGGAAGAGTGCCCCCTGGTAAAAGTGCTTCAGACCCGCAAGGGGCAGACCCTGCCCTGGCGCAAGAAGGGGGGATGGGAGGATCGCGTGTTTTCCCCGATTCTGGATGACCAGGGGGAAGTGGCCTATATCATCGAGAGTATTCGGGACGTCACCCGCGTCAAGATGCTGGAAAGCGAGTTGTCCGGGATCAAGGAACTGATCAGCCGGGTGGTGCACAGTTCCGCCAGCCCCATCGTGGCCGCGGACCGCCAGGGCAACATCCAGCTGATGAACAGGGCGGCCAGGGAATTGCTGGGGGTGGCGGATGTGTATGAGCGGACGATCCATAACGCCGAAGAGCTCTATCCGCCCGGCAAGGCCAAGGAAATCATGACCATGCTCCGGGATGAAAAGCAGGGGGGTAAGGGAAAGCTTTCCGGCGTGCCGACGACCGTTGTGAGCGCCAGCGGCGAAGAGATCCCGGTGGAGATGAGTGCGGCCATTATCTACGACGATGATGACAAAGAGTCGGCCACCATGGCCATTTACAATGATCTGAGAGAAAAGCTGGAAATTGAAAAAAAACTTCAGGAAGCCCGGAAACAGCTGGCCCAATCCGAAAAGATGGCCTCCCTGGGACAACTGGCAGCAGGCGTGGCCCATGAAATCAACAATCCCCTGACCGGCATTTTGATGTATGCCAGCATGATCTTAGAACAGCTGGGAGAGAACAACCCCCAGCATCAGGACGTGGAATGCATCATTGAAGATGTGAACCGGTGCAAAGAGATTGTCAAAAGCCTGCTGGTCTACAGCCGCAACACGGATTCCCAGAGACATATCACGGAGATCAACGAACTGGTGGAGCAAAGCTTCCGGTTGACCCGGGATCAGAAAATTTTCCGGAACATCCATATTGAAAAGCAATTGTCCGACGAGATGATGCTCATCAATGTGGACACCAACAAGCTCAATCAGGTGATCATCAACCTGGTGATCAATGCGGCCGACGCCATGGACGGCAGAGGCACCCTGACGGTCCGCACATACCGGGACAAATCCGCACGGAAAGTATACCTGGAAATTTCGGATACAGGGTGCGGCATTCCCGAAGAAAACCTGTCCAGGATTTTTGACCCGTTTTTTTCCAGCAAGCCCCGGGATAAAAGCACGGGTCTGGGGTTGAGCATTGCATACGGCATCGTCGAGGAGCACGAAGGACACATTTCCGTCAAACACACGGACCCGGAAGGGACCACGTTTTTGATCGAGCTGCCGCAGTATATTCCGGCAGAAGGGTAAGGGGGAAATATGAGCGCAGACAAGGAAAACCCAACGGAAGGGGCGGCCGAGCAGCCCCTGGAGGCGGCGGCGTCTATAAGGGACAGTGTGGAGAATATATTTTTTCGGCCCCGGCTTCTCGTGATCGACGATGAGCAGAGAATCCGCGATGCCTGCGAGCGGATGCTCTCCCAGGAAGGATTCGAAGTGGCATGCGCCCCCGAGGGGGAGGAGGGGCTGCGACTCATCGAGGAAATGCACTTTGATATCATCCTTCTGGATTTGATGATGGCCGGTCTTTCCGGTTTTGATGTGCTGGGCCGGGTCAAATCGCTCCATCCGGATACGGTCGTCATTGTCATCACCGGATACGCCACCATCGAGCATTCCATCGAGGCGATGAAAAAGGGGGCCTTTGATTTTCTGCCCAAGCCGTTTTCCCCGCAGAACCTGCGGCTGGTGGTAGCCAAGGCCATTGAATTTATTCGCACCCTCCAGGACATCGCAACGGAAAAGTCCCGGATGCGGGGATTGATCAACCTCTTGACCGACGGGGTGCTGGCCACGGACAACCAGAAAGTCGTGGCCCTGGCCAACCCGGCGTTTCTGAAAATGCTCAATTGTCCCCGGACAAGCGTCCAGGGGTGCCCGGTGCACGACATCGTCTGCGAGCCCGTGCTGCTTGACATGATTGAAAAGGCACTGGCGCAGCCGGACGACAGCCTTGTGCAGATCACCGAGGAGATCCGGATCGGGGGGGCAGAAGCATGCGAGGAGGCCATTCTCGGGGCGACGTGCGTTCCGTTCAGGGACCGCCTGGGGCGCAACCTGGGTACGGTGACGGTGTTAAATGATATTACCACGCTGAAAAAGCTCGACCAGGTCAAGTCCGATTTTGTATCCATGGTTGCCCACGAGATCAAGGGGCCGCTCAATTCCGTGCTCATGCTGCTGAACAACGTGGAATCCGGATTGGCCGGGGATCTGACCGACAAGCAGTCGGAAATTCTCGGCCGGGTTTCGGAGCGGGTCAAGTCCATGGTATCCCTTTCCTCGGAGCTGCTCGACCTGGCCAAGATTGAGTCGGGTTTGATCAACCAGGAGAAAGAGGAACTCGACATCGCTGCGCTGCTGGCGCAGCAGGCAGACCTGTGCCGGGAAAAAGCCGCGGCCAAATCCATCGATCTGGTGCTGGCGCCGCCCGATTCGCCGGTGGTGGCCATGGGCAACCGGACCAATCTCCAGGAAGTGATGGCCAACCTGATCTCCAATGCCTTGCGGTATACTCCGGAAGGGGGGCGTGTTGTTATTTCGGCAGGGGTGGAGGAATCCTTCGCGGTCTTTGCGGTCACAGACACGGGTTACGGGATAGCGCCCGAAGAGCAGGACCGGATTTTTCAGCGGTTCTACCGGGTGAAAACCGAGCAGACCCGATCCATCAGCGGTACCGGCCTGGGTCTGGCCATTGTCAAAAGCATTGTGGAAACCCACAACGGCATGATCCAGGTAGAGAGTCAACCCGGCAAAGGCAGCACGTTCAAAGTCTATCTGCCCAAAATTATTATATAACGCCGTGGTGAAAAACCTTTATTGGCTGTTTTTTCTCTCCATATCGTCCAGCCGCTGCGCCACCTTCTCCCAGATCGACCGGACCGCATCGCTCCCTTCGGAGCGGCCGTTGTATTCAAAAAGGGTTTTGCCCATGACCATTGCTTTCGTAAACATGGGGTCAAACGGAATTCGCCCCATGACGGCGATATTTTTCTTTTCCGCATACGCTTCAATGGCCTTTCCCTGTTCCGGGTTGATATCAAACTTGTTGATGCAGACCATGGCCGGAATGTTGAAGCCGGCGGCCAGTTGGGCCACCCGTTCCATGTCGTGCAGACCTGACACCGAGGGCTCGGCCACGATGAGCACAGCCGTGGCGCCGCCCAGTGATGCGATGACAGGGCAGCCGACCCCGGGCGGTCCGTCCGTGAGAAGCAGGTCCAGCCCGTCCCTTTGCGCCCGTTCTTTTCCCTGCTGCCGGATCAGGGTAACGAGTTTGCCCGAGTTTTCTTCGGCAATGCCCAGACGGGCATGCGCCATGGGTCCGAACCGTGTGTCGGAAACATACCATTCCCCGCAGGTGTTCAGGGGAAAGGCAATCGCGTTTTCCGGGCAGAAATAATAGCACACCCCGCATCCTTCACAGGAAATGGGATCCACCTGAAAATTTTCCCCGATGGCATCGAACCGGCACAGCTCCCGGCACAAACCGCACCGGGTGCACGCCTCCGGGTTGATCTCCGCCGTGTGCCCGGACTGGAAATCATGCCGCTGCCGAATTTTTGGATCCAATATAAGATGCAGGTCTGCCGCATCCACATCCGCGTCGCAAAGCACCTTGTTATGTGCAAGGGAGGCGAAAGCCGCCAGCAGGGTCGTTTTTCCCGTCCCGCCTTTTCCGCTGATTACCACCAGTTCTTGCATGCCCTGTTCCTTTGTTTACGTCGGTTGCTGCCCTTTCAGATACGATGAAGGGGGGCGCCGGCTGGATTGGCCCGTAATGGTTTGCCGTCGGTGCGGATCACCGGATTATCCCGTTTTTTCAATGGGTGTTTGGACGATCGCCGCGATGCGGCTGTACAATTCCCGGAACATCGCCTTCCAATGGTCATCGGTTTCAACAGGCATCTCCCCCCTGGAATAGGCTTCTGCGATTTTCCGGGCAAAGGTGATTTCCATCAGGACGGGCACTTTTTCGGCTTCGGCATACGCCCGGACGTGATCGTCACCAATATCCGAACGATTGATCACCAGCCCGCAGGGGATCCCCAATAACTTCACTGCGCCGAGTGCGAGTTTCAGGTCGTAAAGGCCAAAGGGGGTGGGCTCTGTAACCAGCAGCACGAAATCCGCGCCCTTCATGGAAGCGATCACCGGGCACGACGTGCCGGGGGGCGCATCAATGATGGTCAGAACGTCCGGCCGAATGTTTTCCCGCACCTTGCGGATCAGGGGGGGCGCCATGGCTTCACCGATCCGTAGCTTGCCATGGATAAATGCCATTCCTTTCCGGCTGCCGCGTTCGATAATGCCCAATTCCCGGCCGGTTTCCGTAATCGCTTTTTCCGGACAGACGGCCATGCAGCCGCCGCAGCTGTGACACAGTTCGGGAAACGGCAAAACCGTTTCACCGAGGACGGCGATGGCGTTGAACTGGCATATTTCGCTGCATTTTCCACAAAGCGTGCATTTCTCCATGTCCACCTCCGGAACGGGGGTGCGAATGGTCTCGACATCATGGATATCGGGCCGAATAAACAGGTGTGCATTCGGTTCTTCCACGTCGCAGTCCAGAAACTGCACGCTGCCTTCGTAGGAACAGGCCAGATTGGTGGCGATGGTGGTTTTTCCCGTCCCGCCCTTGCCGCTGGCTACACTGATGATCATCCGTTTCTCCTTAAGCGCCTGTGTGTATTTCTCTGCCTGCTACCAGTGGGCGTCCGTGTTTGGATTGTCTGAAAAGGATACGTTGCCTTCATTATAGGCCGCAACGGCGTCCCGCACCGTGCCGGAGACATCGTTTGCCACTTTGATCTGCGCCGCCTCCAGCGCCTGGAACGCCTTTGGGCCGCAATGTCCCGTCAACAGGGCTTTCGCCCCTTTTTTGCTGACCGCAGCCGCGGCTTGTATGCCGGCCCCCTTGAATGCGTTCATATTGGCGCCGTTGTCGACCGCTTCAAATTCCAGGCTGTCCGTATCCACAATAATCAAATACGGGGCTCTTCCAAAGCGCGGATCTATCGGTGAATCCAAGTCTTTGCCCCTGGATGATATTGCAATTTTCATTTGCTCTTCCTCCTGTGCCGATCGTTTATGCGCTGCCGCCGCACACCTGGTTGTCCTGAATTTCCGGAAGCGTCCCGGCGATCAGATCCTCTACTACCGGCTTGATTTCCGGGCGTTTCGCATCATGATAGACCGAGATGCCGACTTGCCGGAAGCCCATGAGAGGACGCATGCCGATGCCGCCAACGATAAGGGCGTTGACTTTGTGCTGCGCCAGCAGGTTGACCGGCACCATGCAGCCCCCCTGGACGTGCCCGTTGTTCGGGATCGTGGAAACATCTTGTACCCGGCCGTCTTTCACATCGATAAAGGTAAACACGTCGCAATGACCGAAATGACCGGCACGAATGCCGTCAAGACCGCCATCGCCATTTGAGGGAATCGCTATTCTTCCGTTTTTCATTGATTCACGTTCTCCTGTGTAAAATGTTGTATTCATCCGCCTCCTGAAAGGAGGAAGCCTTCCTCAGGTCGTCGCCCCTGTTGCCTGTAAAATGCTTTTCAGGTGTTTGAGCAGGATTTCCGCCTCTGTTCTGCCCGGCTGCGGTGAGAGCTGCATCAGGAGTCCCAGTCCTTCGCTGGCTTCGTGGAAATCCTCCTGAGAAAGGGTGCTGACAAGGGCAACATTGCTCATGGGGTTTTTTACAATCAATTTTTCCGCCAGCGCCAGCCCGGTCATGTCGGGCAGCTTTTCGTCGACAACGACAAGGTGGTACAATTGATCCTTTGTCTTTGATAGGGCATCGGACCCGGATTCGGCCCGGGAGAAGGCCGCGCCATAATTCTTCATTACGGCTTCCAGGTTCGGGAAACTCCCCTTTTCTCTGCGGACAAGAAGTGCTTGTATCATTTGTTTCTCCTGCACTTATAATAGTATCCCTCCGAAAAAACCGGCCTCACTGGGCGACCGGTCTTTCCGGAGGGAAACGCCAGATGTTTCGGCAGCTCCTATTCAGCGGATTTTTCCAGCCCTGCCATTTTCCGGCCTAAGGCATCAATGGATTCCTGAATCGATCGCAGCTGCGATTGGAGCATACTCAATTCATCGGCTGTATCTTCCGGGTATCCACCGTAGGGAGCCGGGGGGGCCCACCCGTATCCGGCCCGGAAGCCACGGGCTCCCCGAAAACCGCTTCCAAAACCGGCGCCCCTGCCGTACCCGAAGCCGCCAAAAGGCCGGTATCCCGGCGTGCCGGTATTGCACAATCCTCTTCTGCCGCCGGTCATCGGACCGGCACCCATTGGACCGCTTCTGTCAAATCCTGGCATGGTCATTTCCTCCATTATTTTTGGCATACGGTTATGGCAACCGTCCGCTTTGGTTTATTTTGACTGCTGGCGTCCCTGGTCGGAGCCACCTTTGCGTCCCTGCCCGCGCCCTGGATTTTTTCCCTTTCCGGCGCCGGACCCGGACTTGCAGCGACCCTCGCCCTGCCCTGTTTTCCGACCCTGGCCGGTCGGACCGGTTCCATCTTTATTCGGCATTGTTGTCACCTCCTTGCGGATTAAATTTGGAGAAGGCATCGTTGTCTGTCTCCGCCGGCAATGCGCACCGCAGCCCGGCATCGAAAAAACCGGGCGGAGCGGTTCTTCTTTTACAAACGTTTCAAGAATACGCTCGGTTTTTCCCGAAATAAAAGGGATCAGTTCGATGCCGGAAAACGAAAGCCGGTTTGCATATCCTTCCGATATGGCGCCGCAGATCAGCACCGACACGTCCATCTGCTTCAGCATTTCGCCCAGTCGCATCGCGCCGGCGGGGTGCAGCGGCGCAAACCGTCTTCCCGCTATGCCGCCGTTTCTGATTTCGACCAGAAGCAGCGTTGTTGCGGCATCAAAGACCGGAGAGATCCGGTCTTCCCAGACTGTCAGCGCAATGTTCATCTCTCTCCTTCTCCTGTCATGTATAAAAGCACGAAGCGTGCCAGGTTCGTTGCCGGGTTGTTTTGGAAATGAATAATATGTATTTCCGTGATCTTATAAAAAAAACAGGCTTACATCCGAAAAGCGGGAAAAAGACAATGGAAGCAAATGTGCGACTCCATGGGTCGCAATGATGAGACCCTACGGATCGATTTTCACCGGTCCGGCCCGTTTGATTCCATGACAGGGCAGCGAATACCCGTATGTGGAACAATCGGTATTGATGAACGCCCCTTTTTGGATCGCCCGCATTGGGGCGCATTCCCACGCCGGGCAACCGCGGGTGTGGCAGAAGAAAATGCATTTACATGACTGCGCAGCAGGAGTATGAAAAAAGTTGACCTGTGGTCCGCAATATTTGTGCGGACCGGGAAAAAATAACTTTACATTCTGCGCTGGTAAATGCTATTACGCGCATACGCTCATAACTGGAGAGCGGCATGCCGGGGCGTGCATCCCGGCAGTGTTACGGTTCAAATCGATTGGCCAGAAAAGGAATATGAATCAAACCGTGGGGATTGGAAGCCGATTCCCAACAGGGGTGATCGGTTGCATTTAACCAGGAGGGAAGCGCATGTTTACCATTGTTAAAAAGGAATCCATGGCCGACGATACGGTCATCTTAAATGAAATCGAAGCCCCGCGGATTGCTGCCAAGGCCAGGCCCGGCCAGTTTGTGATTCTCAAAGCCAATGAAACCGGTGAACGGATACCCCTGACCATATCGGATCTGGACGCGGCGCGCGGCACCATCACCGTGATCTACATGGTGGTGGGCAAATCCACGGCCTTGTTTAAAACCCTGGAAGAAGGCGATGCCTACCAGGACGTGATCGGCCCCCTGGGCAAGCCGACCGACATTGAAAAGCTGGGGAAAGTGGTATGCGTGGGCGGCGGTACCGGCGTAGCGGTGCTGTTCCCTATCACCCGGGGATTCAAGGAGGCCGGAAACGAAGTGGTCAGCATCATCGGCGCCCGGAACAAGGACTTGCTGATTCTGGAAGATAAAATGCGGGCGGCTTCGGATACGCTTCATGTCTGCACGGATGACGGTTCCTACGGGCACAAGGGGTTTGTTACCGAGGTGCTCAAAGAGGTGCTGGACAGCCAGAAAGTGGACCTGGTGGTGGCCATCGGCCCGGTTCCCATGATGAAATTTGTATCGAAGCTGACGTATGAATACAATGTCAAAACCCTTGTGAGCCTCAATCCGATCATGATCGACGGCACCGGCATGTGCGGCGGGTGCCGCGTCTCCGTCGGGGGAGAGACCCGGTTTGCATGCGTGGACGGCCCGGAATTCGACGGCCACAAGGTGGACTACGACGGTTTGATGCAGCGCCTGAACGCATACGCCAAGGAAGAAAAGGCTGCTTACGACGAATATTGCCGGTTGCGGGGCATCTGATATATCCGGAGCCTTGGGAAAAAACGGAGGAAGATATGACAGGAAAAGCGGCAAAAAAGGAAAAAATTCCGCGCCAGCCCATGCCGGAGCAGGCCGCGGACGTGCGGCGCAGAAATTTCAAGGAAGTCCCCATGGGGTACTCCCCGGAAACGGCGATTACGGAAGCAAAGCGCTGCCTGCAGTGCAAAAAGCCGGCCTGTGTGACCGGATGTCCGGTACAGATCGATATTCCGGGATTCATCCAGCAGGTTGCAGCAGGCGATTTCGCTGCCGCCAGCCAGACCATTTGGGGAAAAAACACTTTGCCGGCCATCTGCGGCCGGGTCTGCCCCCAGGAAATCCAGTGCGAGGGGGAATGTATTCTGGGGAAAAAAGACGAACCCGTGGCCATCGGGAACCTGGAACGGTTCGTGGCGGATTTTTCCCGGGAGCAGGATACGGGTGAACTCCCGGAAAAAGCCGCGTCCACCGGTAAAAAAGTGGCGGTGGTCGGCTCCGGCCCCTCTGGATTGACGGTGGCCGGGGACCTGCTGCTCAAGGGGCATGACGTCACCATGCTCGAGGCCTTTCATAAACCCGGCGGGGTGCTGGTCTACGGGATTCCCGAGTTTCGCCTGCCCAAGGATATCGTGGCTTCCGAAGTGGCGGCCCTTGAAAGGCTGGGGCTCCGGATTGAATGCAACAGCGTTGTGGGACGGACCGTGAGCGTGGACGAGCTGTTTGAAGAAGGCTACGATGCCGTCTACATTGGCGTGGGCGCCGGACTCCCCAAGTTCCTCAACATTTCCGGGGAAAATCTCATCGGCATCTATTCCGCCAATGAATACTTGACCCGGGCCAATCTAATGAAGGGATACCTGTTCCCCGAATATGACACGCCGCTGGCAAAGGGGAAAAATGTGGCGGTTCTGGGGGCGGGAAACGTGGCCATGGATTCGGCCCGGACGGCCATGCGGCTGGGGGCGGAGCAGGTCCGGATCGTCTACCGCCGGAGCCGTGAGGAAATGCCGGCCCGGGCTGCGGAAATCCACCATGCCGAAGAGGAAGGCATTGAATTTTATTTATTGACCAATCCCATCCGGTTTATCGGGGATGACGAGGGGCGCGTCGTCCAGATGGAATGCCTCCAAATGGAGCTGGGGGAACCGGATGAATCCGGCCGCCGCCGGCCTATTCCCATAGAGGGCTCCGAGTTTCTGCTCGACTGCGACCTGGCCGTTGTGGCCGTGGGGGCCAGTGCCAACCCGCTGTTGACCCAGTCGGATCCGGAAATTCAGTTGAATCGATGGGGATATATCATCGCAGATCCAAAAACCGGCAAAACCACCAAAAAAGGGGTCTGGGCCGGGGGGGACATCGTCACCGGGCAGGCCACGGTGATTCTGGCCATGGGGGCGGGCAGGGTGGCTGCCGATTCGATTCATGATTATCTTACGATTGGCTGGTAGTTTTGCCGTGATGCGCCCCGCTTCGTGAATTGCCGGCAAATTCAACCGGTTTTGAAGGATCTTCGCAAGGGGCACCCGCAAGGGATGCCCATACGAGCCCATATTCAGTGGGATTGTTTTCTGTGTCTATTCACGAATGCAAAAATTAATAAAAAATTCGGGATGTTGAACAGGGAGGCAGGCGCATCTTGACAGGCGAGAATGCCCCTGTTCGGGTGACGCAGGAGGTTGTGTCGATGTTTTTTTCCATATCGTTGTACCTGGCCCTGGCGATATTCGCCATCGGAACAATATACAAGGTTTCCACCTGGTTGACCCGGAAAGTCGGTGTTTTCGGACAGGAATTCACTCCCTCCCAGCGCCTGTATGCGGCAATACGCGGTGTGGTCGGTGTGGTTTTCAGCCGCAAAGTGCTGCTGCTTTTCCGATCGCTTATCCTGGATGTGTTTTTGCAGATGCGGATCGCCAGGGAGGACCGCCTGCGCTGGATCATGCACATCTTGATATACAGCGGATTCACGTTTCTTCTGCTCATGCATGCCATGGAAAACCTCATTACGGCAAAGCTGTTTTCCAATTATTATTCGACCCTGAATCCGTTTCTGTTTTTACGGGATTTTTTCGGCATGATGGTGGTCGTCGGCGTGGGGATTGCGGTTTACCGCCGCTTTATCCTTAAGATTCCGCGAATGCTGACCAATGTCATGGACCGTTATACGATCGCCATCGTGGCGATCATCATGCTTTCCGGATTCCTGCTGGAAGGCGCCCAAATGAGTTCCCATTCCGAATTCATGGGCATGGTGGACGATTACTCCTTCATTTCCGACGACGAAGAGCTCCGCGCCCTTGAAAGCTATTGGGTTGCTGAATACGGGACAGTCTCCCCCAACGTGGAAGCCCCTTTTTCAGATGATATTCTGAAAGAGGGGGCCGAGGCTCACGAGAACTATTGCGCGTATTGTCACGCTCCCAACAAATTCGCATTTGCCGGGTATACCACGGCCAAGGCCATGGGGCCGTTCGCCCTGGCGCTGGATCGTGTAAACGGAGCGGCCATTTTATGGTATATTCATGTGATCGCCTGTTTTTTCGGGTTGGCCTACCTGCCGTTCAGCAAAATGTTTCACATGTTTTCCAGCTCTTTCTGTCTGCTTGCCAATGCCGTGATGGATCCGAGGACATCCCATCCGGCCAATATCGCGACGCGCCAGGCCCTTGCCCTGGACGCCTGCACGCGCTGCGGTACCTGCAGTCTCCGGTGCTCTGTTGCGATCGCCTATGAAGCCAACGGCAACCGGATGGTGCTTCCTGCCGAGAAATTGTCCTTTCTCCGGGAGTATACCGCCGGGAAAAAAATCGCCCCCGAGGCGATGGCTGCCATCCACGAGGGGTTTTATCTTTGCACCAACTGTAACCGCTGTACAGTGGTATGCCCGGCCGGAATCAACCTGAGGGAACTCTGGCTTTCCGTCCGGGAGCCCATTCTGGCGGAAGACGGACCGACGTTTCTCACGCTTTCTCCGTTTTCCTTCTTCCGCGGCCTGAACCGTCCCCTGCTGCCTGCCCAAGGGTATGAACGGCCGATGGATGAAGCGATGGAGGCCATGGCCGCTGCATTTCCCATGGCCCGGGACACCGAAGCGACGATTCCTGTTGTGCCGACCGACAGGACCGTTGCGGCCCGTGCCCACGAAACCCCATGGGGTGCAACCTTTGTGGGCTGCTTTGCCTGTGAAAACTGTACTACGGTGTGCCCCGTGGTCCAGTCGTATGAGGATCCCCAAGCGGCCGTCGGGCTTTTGCCCCATCAGATCATGCGATCCCTGGGGCTTGGACTCAAGGATCTGGCCCTTGGCGCCCCCATGCTCTGGTATTGCCTGACTTGCTATCAATGCCAGGAGCACTGCCCCCAGGAGGTCAAGGTGACGGACATCCTTTATGAACTCAAAAACATGGCGTTTCAGGAAGTGGCCGCCGGTTCTTGAAACCATCAATCGAACGTGGACATACATGATGAAATATGCGTTTTTTCTCGGATGCAACATTCCGGCACGGGTGCAGCAATACGAACGATCCGCCAGGGCGGTTCTGGCGCGGTTTCAGGTGGAACTGGTCGATATCCGGGCATTCAATTGCTGCGGATATCCCCTGCGGAATTCGGATAGGAATACCTACCTGCTTTTTTCCGCAAAAGCCCTTGCGCTGGCGGAAAGAGAAGACCTGGACATATTGACCCTTTGTCAGTGCTGTTACGGAAGTTTGAAAATGGCCGCCCACATACTGGCAAACAACGCGGAACTCAAAAACGAGGTGAACGCGTTTCTGGGTAAAAAAAATTTGCACTACCAGGGAAAGGCCAGGGTGACGCACCTGCTCACCCTGCTTCACAGGGATATCGGCGAAGCCGCTATCCGGGAAAAATTAAAAACCCCGTTTGCGAATGTGAAGATTGCCCCCCATTACGGATGCCATGCCCTGCGTCCCAGCGATATCATGCAGTTTGACGACCCGGTGTCGCCTGCCATCCTGGATACGCTGGTCTCCCTGACAGGGGCCAAATCCGTTGACTGGTCGCAGAAGCTGGAATGCTGCGGAGCCCCCCTTATGGGCGTCAATGACGACCTGTCCATGCGCCTGACGGCAAAAAAACTGGCGAATGCAAAGGCGTCCGGAGCGGATTATCTCAGCGTGGCTTGTCCGTGGTGCCACATCCAGTTCGATGATGTGCAAAAGGAGATGGAGGAAGAGGGGCGGACGGAGGCGGATCTGCCATCGATTCTCTACATCCAGCTCCTGGGGCTGGCCATGGGCATTTCCGGAAGAAGACTGGGTCTGCCGCAAAACAAAAAAGATATCTGCGATATCAATACGTTTATCGCACAATAGGTGAAAAGATGTCCAATATAACAGGTGCCATTATGGTGGTCGGCGGCGGGATCGCCGGGATGCAGGCTGCGCTCGATGCGGCTGATTCCGGCTACTACGTCTATCTGGTCGAGCGGAGCACCTCCATCGGGGGGATCATGTCCCAGCTCGACAAGACGTTCCCCACCAACGACTGCGCGATGTGAATTATCTCTCCCAAACTGGTCGAGGTCGACCGGCATATAAACATCGAGCTTCTGACCCTGGCGGAAGTCCAGGAAATTTCGGGGGAAGAGGGGGATTTCCATGTCCGGGTGCTTCAGCACCCCCGTTACGTGGACATGGACAAGTGCATCGCGTGCGGTGTCTGTGCGGAAAAATGCCCCAAAAAAGTCGTGGACACCTACGATGCGGGGTTGAAAAAGCGGAAGGCGGCTTATGTAAAGTACGCCCAGGCGGTCCCCCTGAAATACGCCATCGACAAGGACAATTGTATTTTTTTCCAGAAAGGCACGTGCAAGGCCTGTGAAAAGTTTTGCCCCACGGATGCGATCTGGTTTGACGAACCGGAAAAAACGCTGGACCTGGCGGTGGGGAGCGTGATCATCGCCAGCGGATGCGAAGCGTACGATCCTTCGGCGCATGATGTGTATGGGTATAAACGC
Source organism: Desulfobacteraceae bacterium (assembly GCA_011389935.1). Taxonomy (GTDB): domain Bacteria; phylum Desulfobacterota; class Desulfobacteria; order Desulfobacterales; family Desulfosalsimonadaceae; genus B1SED10-16. The sequence goes on along the minus strand of JAABTJ010000005.1, from coordinate 83,556 downwards.
TTCCCCAATGTGGTGACCAGCCTGGAATTCGAGCGTATGCTGTCCTCTTCGGGGCCTTTCGGGGGGCACCTCGTGCGGCCGTCGGATCACAGGGAGCCGGGAAAAATCGCCTGGCTGCAGTGCGTTGGCTCACGGGACGTGCATATCGGCGGCCGGGGGTATTGTTCCTCCGTTTGCTGCACATACGCCATCAAGGAGGCCATGCTGGCCAAGGCGCACAGCAAGGCGCCTTTGGATGCGGCGATTTTTTACATGGATATCCGAACCCATGGCAAGGATTTTGAGCGTTATTTCAACCGGGGGCGGGAGGAATCCGGGATTCGTTTTGTCAAGTCCAGGATTACCAACGTGCTGCCGGAGGATGACGACGGGAACCTGCGGATCCGGTACGTGGATTCTGCCGGGAAAACGGTGGAGGAAGCGTTCGATATCGTTGTGTTGTCGGTGGGATTGGGCGTAAGCCCCGAAGGGCGTGTTTTGGCCGGGCGCCTCGGAATTCAGACCGACCATTACGGATTTGCGCGCACATCAAAGATGGAGCCGGTCCGGACAACGGTGCCCGGCATTTACGTCTGCGGCGGGTTCGAAGCCCCCATGGACATTCCTTCCTCGGTGGTGGAATCCTCTGCTGCGGCGGGGATGGCGGCAACCCGCCTGGCCGATGCGCGCTGGACACTGACCCGAACCAGGGAAGTGCCGAAAGAAAAGGACACGAGAGGGGATACGCCCCGGATCGGCGTGTTTATCTGCCGGTGCGGGAGCAATATTGCGGCGGTGGTGGATGTGCCGGATGTAGTGGCGTATGCCAAGACCTTGCCCTATGTGGTCCATGCAGAGGAGAGCATGTTTGCCTGCAGCCAGGACACCCAGGAGATGATGGCCAAAGTGATCCGGGAAAAACAGCTCAACCGCGTGGTGGTCTCGGCCTGCACCCCCAAGACGCACGAACCCCTTTTCCAGGAAACCCTGACCAACGCCGGGATCAACAAGTATCTTTTTGAAATGGCCAACATTCGCAACCAGTGTTCCTGGGTCCACGGCCAGGCGCCCGAAGCCGCCACGGAAAAAGCAAAGGATCTCACCCGCAAGGCGGTGGCCAAGGTGGCCCTGCAGCAGCCGCTGAGTGAGCCCGAGCTGGCCATTACCCCGAAGGCCCTGGTTATCGGGGGCGGGCTTGCCGGCATGACCGCGGCCAAAGCCCTTTCGTCCCAGGGATACGAAAGCTTTCTGGTGGAGCAGACCGACCGCCTCGGCGGCCAGGCCCTTAAGATTCATGAAACCTGGGATGGCGCGGATGTCCAGGCGTACGTGGAAAATATGGTCCAGGAGATCACCGCCGACCCGAAGATCGAGGTTCGTTTAAATGCCCGAATCAAGAAATCAGACGGTTTCGTGGGGAACTTCGAGACCACCATCGAGGGGCGGAGCGGGGAAGAGATCCTTTCCCACGGGGTGGCGATCATCGCTTCGGGCGCATCCGAGCTCAAGCCCGATCTTTACCTGTATGGCAAGGACACCCGGGTGATCACCGGTATGGAGCTGGATCAACGGATGATGCGAAAGGATGCCGCCCTGGGCGCTGTTCAAACGGCCCTGTTCATTCAATGCGTGGGGTCCCGCATTCCCGAGCGCCCGTATTGCTCCAAGGTTTGCTGCACCCAATCCATCAAAAATGCCCTGGCCCTCAAAAATCTGCGTCCGGAGATGGACGTCCTTGTGCTCTACCGGGATATGAGAAGCTACGGTCTTCGGGAAGACCTGTATCGCAAGGCCCGGGAAAAGGGGGTCGTGTTTCTCAAATACGATGAGTCGGTGGGCCTTGCGGTCAACCAGGCCGGAGACGATTTGGAGGTCGTATTCAGGGACACGGCGCTGCGCCGCCGGATGGTCGTGAAACCGGATTTGATGGTGCTGGCCGCGGCCATGACCCCCCCCCGGGACAATCCGCTGGCACAGATGTTCAAGGTGACGCGCAATGATGACGGATTTTTCATGGAAGCCCACGTCAAGCTGCGGCCAGTGGATTGCGCCACCGACGGGGTTTTTATCTGCGGGCTGGCCCATGCCCCCAAGCCATTGGATGAATCCATCACCCAGGCCCGGGCGGCGGCCACCCGGGCCGTGACGCTTCTGGCCAAAAAGACGATCCGGATGGCCGGGACGGTTGCGGAAACCGATCCTGCAAATTGCAGTTCGTGCGGCGTGTGCGTGGCCGTTTGCCCGTATTCGGCGCCGTCGTTTATCGAGCAGGGCCCCCATGCCGGCAAGGCCGGTATTAACGCGGTGTTATGCAAGGGCTGCGGGCTGTGCGTCGCGTCCTGCCGCAGCGGCGCCATTCATTTGAAGGGATTCGACAACGACCAGATATTTGCAGAGATTTTTGCCCTTGACAAGGCGGGGTAAAAAGACCTGCGCGAAGGAGATTGTGCGGCCATGAAAACCTATTTCGACTGCATCCCCTGCTTCATTCGCCAGGCCCTTGACGCGGTCCGGCTTGCCACCCAGGATCCGGGTATCCAGGAGACGGTTCTTCAGAAAGTGCTATCTGCCACCGGAAACATGGACCTGAAACAGACCCCCCCGGCGATGGGGCAGGTCATACACCGGCTGGTTCGGGAATTCTCCGGCAACCACGACCCCTTTCAATCGGTGAAAACCGAGAGCAACCAATATGCCCTGGAATTGTACCCGTTGCTCCGGGAAATGGTCGAAACCTCCGCCCATCCCATGGAAACCGCCGTCCGCATGGCCATTGCGGGCAATATCATCGACCTTGGCGTCAGCAGTTTCGTAAGCCGGAATGTGATCGATGAAACCATTACGCGCTCTTTATCCGAGCCCTTGTACGGGAACCTGGAATTTCTCTGGCAGGCGGCCGATTCGGCCGAGACGATTTTATATATCGGGGACAATGCCGGGGAAATTGTTTTTGACCGTTTTCTCGTTGAACAGCTTTCGTGCGATAAAATCACATACGCCGTACGGGGAGGCCCGGTTATCAACGACGCCACTTTGGCGGATGCGGAAGAAAGTGGTATGAGCCGTCTTGTAAAGGTGATTGACAACGGATCGGATGCGCCGGGAGTCATCCTTGACGACTGTTCGGACCGTTTCCGGCAGGCGTTTGAGACCGCCGATTTGATTATTGCCAAGGGGCAGGGCAATTATGAAACGCTATCCCATATGGAGATGCCGATCGTTTTTTTATTGAAAGCCAAATGCCCGGTTATCGCGGGACACATCGGCTGCCGGACGGGCACCCCGGTCGCCTCGCGCGCCCGGCAGGAGAATGCCGGATAAAAGGCATCTCCGGCGCTGATGGCGTACCGGTTGTACAATGCATCCGCCGCAGGGCAAAAAACAAGGCCGGGAAGCACGGTTCGCTTCCCGGCCGGAGTAACGAACGCTAACGATTAATTGACGCTGAGGTACAGCGGCTTTCCTTCCTTGTATTGAACGTTGACGTGCCCTTCCGACACCAGCTCGCCAAGCTGCTCTGCAACGCTTTTCTTCTCTTCCGTGAGATAGGAGGCCAGCTCCCGGATATTGAAGGGGCGCTTTTCTTTCGTCATCACCGTTTCCAGCCGCGACTTGAGGAATTCCTCCTTCAGTGCGCTGATGAAATCTTCCCGCTCGTACTGCAGGGCACAGCGCTGGTCTCCCCGGTAGGTATGCTCCCACGGCCGCCGCAGCCCCGCGGAAAGAAGGAGCCGGACCCGGGAATTGGATTTTACCAGCCGGTAGATGCTTTGCAGCTTGCTCATGTTTTCCGGGGTCTTTTCAATGGGGCCGAGGGCCTTGATTGCCTTGGCAAAACTTTCCATGGTCTTGATGAGTTCTTCGGGCTTGTTCATATCCGCATGGGCAAGGGTGATGCGCCTTCGGTCAAACCCGCAGAAGACAAACAGTTTTTTCATCAAATTGACCCGGCTCCAGGCGTGGTCAATGCCGAAGGAGTGATGGCAGTCTTCCGGTGAGCATCCCACCAGGAGCAGCCCCGGTGCCCCTTCCAGAAAGGCCCGGGCCATGATGCTCGGATCCAGCTGCCCCAGGCAGGGAACGCCCAGGATATGGATGGCCGGATCGTACTTCAACCCCATATTCCCGGCATTGTCCGCTGCCGGCAGACCGGCCCAGGAGCAGGCATAGGCGACAAATTCATGGTCGGCCATCTGGCCGGCCAGTGCTGCTACGCGGGCTTCCCGTTGAGCGTTGGTATTGTTTTGAAGCGTCAGGGCGTTGTAGGGGCACGCTGCCGCGCAGGTGCCGCCGCCCGTGCAGACCATGGGGTCTACCACCCGGGGAAGCCCGCCGCCGACCAACTCTGCCACACCGATGCCGCCGCAGTCGCACAGCTCCTGGCACTGACCGCAAGCCACGCATTTGTCCGTGTCCACGATACAGACCACTTGGGGGACGAAGAGCGCCCCGCCCCTCGATTTTTTGATCATTTCAGCGTTCTTTTTGCCGGCCTTCCGCCCCTGGTTCAAGGCGTCGGTCAGGTCGCAGGCGTACCGGGCGGATCCGGCCAGGTAGGATTCCTCCCGGCCGACCATTTCCGGACGGACTTTGGCATGGTGGGTGCTCAAAAATTCTTTGTCTTCATGGAGAATCCCGAGAATTTTTGCCGCAGTCCTCGATTTCTCCCCCATTTTTCGGATGGGGGAGAGAACGATCTGGTCCCATGGCAGTTCATGCTCCAGGTGGTCGTTGATGGATCCGAAATTCACGAAATCCGCCTGGAGGATGGGGCGGACGGATTTGTCATAGGGAACCCATATGATCCCCATCTTTCTTGCGAATTTGCGCTCGGCCGCGGTGACGGGAAGGGGCATCTGTTCATTGTAAAGAATAACCACGCCGGCCTTGGGATTGTTCTGGAGGATAAATTTTCCCATGTTGAAGGCAGCGCGGGCCGAGAGCTGGGCATTTTCCGGCTGGCCGGTTTCATAGTCGCAGACCCAGAAAACGGTGTGCCCGTCGGGAATCTTTTCCTCGTAGAGCATCTCTTCAAATTCGGGCTGGCACAATACGGTTTTGCCGTCATATCCGAACTCCGGTCCGGGAGGGACCAGTTCTCCGTCCAGGCAGGCAATGATGGTACCGGCCGCGTATTGGCGCCGCGTCATGGCGTCCGGTACGGCAAAGGAAAGGGTGTAATCCCCCGTAATGCCGGCAAGTCCTGCAAGTTTCCCGGGCTGGAGAAGCGTCGTATGGGGGCTTTCCAGCACTTCGTCGATTATTTTTTTCAGCCGGGGGTAGTGGGTCCGCTCACCGGGGTAGGTCTTGCAGAGATGATCCAGGATGACCCCGGGGTCGCGCTCCGGGATCGACAGCATGAAGTCGATCCCTTCCTGTGCCAGTTCATGGGCGGCGGCAAAGGATGCGATGCCGCCGCCGAGGACAACGGGCGGCCTTTCGATCGAGACGCTTTTCCGGGTGGACGGCGTAAACGCGATCATTTCCGCAACCGAGGCCTTGATCAGCTTGCTCCCCTTTTCCGCCTTCTCCTTTGGGGAGAGGTCGCTGACGCCTGCTACGTGGCCCCGGAGGTTGATCACGTCGATCTGCCCCTTTTGCAGGCCATTCGCCTCCATTTTCTGCTCGAATTTTTTGAGCATCAGACGGCTTTCGCAGCCGGCAACGATGATCCGGTTCAGGCCAAGTTCTTGTATTTTTTGATTGATTTCGTTGAGCCCGGGTTCCAGGCAAGGGTAAGGGAGGATATCGCAGCAGGCAACCCCGTCGACCCCGGCCACCGATTTCTTGAGAACGGGCAGATCGACCATAGGCTCGATTTTCTGTCCGCATTTGCATAAAAATATACCGATTTTGGCATTGTTGTTCATGGGTCTCTCCTTGTTTTAAACTGCCAGAGGGGTCAGGGTCACTTCGGGCGTTTCCCGAACCGATTCGATGAGTCTGCGCATGGCGCCTGTGGGGCAGATGGTAACGCAGCAGCCGCATGCCACACAGACCTCCGTGGGCCTTGAAAACGGCGCCCCGACTTTTTTATGCACCCCCCGGCTCATGAGCGAAATGGCGGACAGGCCGACGATCTCTTCACAGGCCCGGGTGCACAATCCGCATACCATGCAGTCTTCATCCGGATCTTTCACCGAAAACCGCGTGGATTCAACGCCGTATTGCGTTGCCATTTCCCGGATTTCCGGGCTGGCCGGAACTTCGGCCAAAAGCATTTCGAAAATCCACCGCCGGACGTTGTCAATACGCTCGGTTTCGGTATAGATGCGAATCCCTTCCGCCACCGGGAAGATGCATGAGGCCACGAGCTTGGACCAGTCTCCGTCCCGCAACTCCACCATGCAGAGCCGGCAGGCGCCGCTGGGAGATACCGCCTCGTGATAGCAGAGCGTTGGTATTTCAATGCCGTAATGGCGGGCGGTTTCCAGTACGGTCCAGCCCGGTTCCGCTTCGACCGGCGTGTCATTTATTTGGAATGTAATCATTTTGATCGATCTCCTGTTGTCGTCATCCAGATAAGGTTGTCTTATTGAACAAGAACCGCACCGAACTTGCAGGTTTCCATGCAGATGCCACACCGGATGCAGTTGTCTGCGTCAATGACGTGCGGTTTTTTCTTTTCTCCGGTAATGCATTCCTGGGGGCATTGCTTGGCGCAGGTCCGGCACCCGGTGCATGCGTCCGGATCAATATAATAGGTGATCAGGTCCTTGCAGACGCCTGCCGGGCATTTCTGGTCCCGGACATGGGCAACGTATTCGTCTTTGAAGAATTTGAGGGTGGTCAAACACGGGTTGGGGGCGCTGGTGCCCAACGCGCACAGCGCGCCGTCCTGAACAGCCTTCGAAAGGCTCTGGAGGTCCTCGATGTCCTTTTCGCTGCCGATTCCGTGGGAGAAGTTGTCCAGGATTTCCCGCATCCGGGTCAGGCCCAGGCGGCAGGGAAGGCATTTTCCGCAGGATTCCTCTTCCAGGAACCGCAGGAAGTAGCGGGCCACATCTACCACGCAGTCGTGCTCATCCATTACGATCATGGCCCCGGAGCCCATCATGGAACCGGCCTTGGTCAGGGAGTCGAAATCCACGGGCAGGTCTCTGCTTTCGTACGGCAGGCATCCGCCGGAGGGGCCCCCGGTCTGAACTGCCTTGAACGGTTTGCCGCTTGGCACGCCGCCGCCGATTTTCTCCACGATCGTGGATAAAGACGTGCCCATGGGCACCTCCACGAGTCCTACATTTTTGACCTTGCCCACCAGGCAGAAAACCTTGGTGCCGGTGCTGTGCGGCACACCAATGGAAGAATACCAGTCCGCCCCTTTTTCAATGATCAAGGGGACGTTGGCCCAGGTTTCCACGTTGTTCAAGACGGTAGGCTTCCCCCAGAGGCCTTCTTCCACGGAACGCACGTATTTTGGCCTCGGATTTCCGGGCTTCCCTTCGATGGAGGTGAAAAGGGCGGTGGATTCGCCGCATACGAATGCGCCGGCCCCCCGGTTGATCTGCGCGTCAAAGGAAAATCCGGTATTCAGGATGTTTTCCCCCAGAAGTCCGTATTCCCGCGCCTGCTGCATTGCCAAATCCAGGTGCTTGATGGCCAGGGGATACTCCGCGCGGACGTATAGGTACCCTTTTTCAGCCCCCAAGGCATAGGCGCCGATGATAAGGCCTTCAAGCACTGCATGGGGGTCGCCGTCCATGATGGAGCCGTCCATGAATGCGCCCGGGTCCCCTTCATCGCCGTTGACCACCACATAGACGGGGCCCCCTTTCTTTTTTACGGCGGCAAGGGCGCCGCGCCATTTCCGCCCGGCAGGAAACCCGGCGCCGCCGCGTCCGCGGAGACCGGATTTTTCGATCTCTGCGACCACTTCTTCGGGCGTCATGGTGAACAGCGCTTTGGCAAGCGCCTGGTATCCGCCCGCTGTGATTTTGTCGTGGATGTCCGTCGGGTCGATTTTGCCGATATTTTTAAGGATAAGGCGATGCTGGAGCTTGTAGAACGGTATGTCCGCTTCGGTATGATGCGCTTCCCCGGTATCCGGATCTTTGTACAGAAGCCGCTCAATCGGCTTTTTTTCAACGATGGTTTTTTGGATGATTTCCTCCACGTCCGACGGCTTTACGCGGCTGTAAAACAACCCCTGGGGGTTTATCTGGACCAGGGGGCCGTGTGCGCAGAGCCCCTGGCAGCCGGTGGTTTTAATGCCGGGCATGACCTTTGCCTCGATGTTGCTGGCTTCCAGGGCTTCCTGAAAGGCCCGGGTGATTTTTGCACTTCCATTGGCCATGCATCCGGTACCGTGGCAGACGACGATCCGGCTCTGGTTCGGGTCGTGGGCCTCGATGATCTGCTGCTGGAGTGCATGCAGATCCTCCCATGAAGTCAACCGGTGGGTTTCAGATTGTAGAGCAGTGTTTCCCGTCATCATGTTGTTTTCCTCCGATTTACCGGTTTATTGCTGTTGCGCCGCTTTCAGGGATTTGTCCAGTTTCGCCGGCGTGGTGCTGGAGATGTATTCGTCGTCCACCACCGCTACCGGCGCCATTGCGCAGGCCCCGAGGCAGTTTACCGTGTTGAGGGTAAACATCATATCTTCCGTGGTCTCTCCGCGGTGGATGTCAAGTTTTCTTTCAAGGTTTTCCACGAGACGCTCTCCGCCTTTCAGATGGCATGCGGTTCCCAGGCAGACCTTGATTTCATGTTCGCCCTGGGGCTCGAGGCGAAACGACTGGTAAAAGGTGGCCACGGAATATCCCTGGGTAATGGGAACATTGGCATGTTCGCAGATGATCTCCATGGATTCCGGGGCGATATACCCGCAGTCCGCCTGGATATCCTGAAGCATGAAAATGAGGTATTCCGGTTTGGATGGATAGCGTTCCAGAACGCTTTCAAGGATTTCCGCCTGTTGTAGCATTGCTGCCTCCTTATGGTTGTTGAATGTGAATGGGATTATATGGATGTTTTCATTTTTGAATGAAATCATTACAGAGCAACAGGCGTGCCAAAGTTTTATATGCCTGGAATTGTTACGCAAAAAATAGACGGGGAAATCCATGGGGGCTTGTGTCGGTAAAACCGTTGCAGAAACGGATTTTTGAACGGATCAGGAGAGAAATTTTGTTTCAAAAATGGGGAAAGTTTTTTTTAAAGGCTTGATATGTTTTGCTATTAATAATTTTAGACAATGAAACAAGCATTGAAACGTATGAAACATTTTGAAACATTTTTTAGGCGGGTTACCGGTTCTGCTGCGGAAGGGTTTTTCATTCCAGTCCGTAATTTTTCATGAGCCGCCACAGGGAGGTGCGGCTCATGCGGAGAAGCTCGGCGGCTTCCTTGCGCCTGCCGTCGGTCTGGGCAAGGGCCCACAATACCGCGTCCTTGCTTTTTCTGTTCAGGTTGGAGGGAGGGGCGGCCTGGCGGTGGTCGTCGGGCCGGGTAAATTCTTCCCGCGCCGGCAGGTTGCTCATGAAAATAACCGGCCCTTTGACAAATACAAAGGCATGTTCCAGCGCACGTTCCAGTTCGCGGACATTTCCCGGGAAAGGATACTTCTGGAAAAAGCGCATCACCTTCGTATCAACGGAGCGGACGTTTTTGTGGTACCGCTGGTTGAGCTTTTTGATGAAATAGCTGACCAGAAGGGGGATGTCTTCCCTTCGGTCCCGGAGCGGTGGGATCGTGAGGGTCACGGTTTTCAGGCGGTAGTAGAAATCTTCCCGGAAGCGGCCTTCCTGGATGGCCTCGGCGAGATTCATGTTGGTCGCGGAAATAATGCGGGCTTGGAGGGGAATGGTGCGGGTTCCGCCGACGCGTTCAAATTCGCGCTGTTCGATGATCCGGAGCAGCTTCACCTGCAGTTCGCGTTTGAGGTCGCCGATCTCATCCAGGAAAATGGTCCCCCCCTTGGCCATCTCGAACCGCCCCTGCTTGTAGCGCTCGGCGCCGGTGAAGGCGGCTTTTTCGTGGCCGAAAAGCTCTGACTCGAGGAGGGTTTCGGCAAATGAGGAGCAATTGACGGCTATAAACGGGCCTTTTGAACGCAGGGAGTGGTTGTGAATCGCCCTGGCAAAGAGGTCCTTTCCGGTGCCGCTTTCCCCGGTGATCAGTACATTGGCTTCGCTGGCGGCGATATCCGGAACGGCCTCAAAAAGGCGCTGCATGCTTTCGGATTTTCCCACGATATCGGCGAATGAATAATGGTAGTCCACGCCGTCGGGGGGATGAATTTCCCCGGTGAGCGGTCGGAATGTTTCCACGGCCCCCATGACGAATCCGGTGGCATCGCGCAGCACACTGGTGTTGACCAGAATCGCCTGGCGGATTCCCGCCTTGTTCAAAATTCGCACCTCCTGGTCCATGGCGGTCTGTCCGCTGTCCAGGGCGGTGCGCAGCGGGCAGGTGAGTTTGCACTTGTCGGAATGAAACACTTCCCAGCAATATTTTCCGATGGCTTCTTCCCGGGCATACCCCGTTATTTTTTCCGCCATCTGGTTAAAAGAGGAGATCCGCCAGTGGGGTGTTATGGTGAATACCGCTTCCGGGAGTTTGTCGATCAGCGTGTCATGGTCCGGCGGATTATGGCGCAGGGAGACGCGGGACTGCACAGACCGGCCGCCGGATATCGGCGGCGCCGGGTTCCGGAAGGAAAGGATCACCCCGATGACGAACTGTTTCTGGTCAAACACCGGATACACCGTATAGTTGCAGGAAAGGGTGATGCCGGCGTCGCACAGCAGGTTGACGGTATAACCGATTTCCGTCTGGCCGGTTTCCAGGGTATGGCGGATGGAGGCCCGCACCCGGGTCAGCTCGGGTTCTTCCAGGAGCGCGTCGATGGGGAAGGTCATTCCCGGTTTCGGCTCCCGGCCGATAATCCATCGGATGACGTGGTTCGCGCTCATCACGGACAGGGCCGGTGAAAGGGCGACAACGGCATCCATGGTCTGCAGCGGATTCGGATGGGAAGAGGGTTTGGGCATGTCAGCCATGATTGTTTTTACGGGGTCCTCAACCTTCGTTTCCGTATAATTTTTTCCAGGGGGCCCGCTGGCTGGCCGCATAATCGGAAAGGGCGAGGAAAAAGGCGCCGGCTGCCAGCTCGGCGCAGTGGTAGTGATCACGGGGCAGGGTTTCCAGATACCCGACAATGTCTTCGACGTCGATTTCCCATGCTTCCTCAATGGCCCTTCCTTCGGACAAAAGGGAAACGGTGTTGGCGCACGCCGCGGTATTGATGCACCCGTTGATATCGAAAAATGCCTGGAAGATCCGGCCATCCCTGATCCGGAGAAAGAATTCCACGGTGTCGCCGCATTCCCCGGTCCGCTTGCCGTGGCCGTCCGGGTGGGGAAGCCGTAGCCGTTTATCGTATCCAAAGGCCATTTCAAGATATTGTTTTGAGTGATGTGCCAGCATATTGCTCCTATGGGCCTCCGTCCGTCGATCCGGATTGCGGGAAATAAAACCATAAAAAAAAACATTATGACGCAATGGGGGGCGTGTCAAACAATTTTGCGTTTACTGCGGATATGTGCGGCGGGATATTTTTCGGCAGGCGATCGGTGCCGGAGGTGTCCCCGGGATGCGGGGCTATGAGGCGGCGCGCCGGAGCGCCGCCAGCAGTTCCTCCAGGTGGATTCCATACTTTTTTGCGACGCCGGTTATCGTTTCAAAGAGCGAAGTGCAGCAGATGCATTCGCCGGCATCATGGTCATAGCGCCTGAACACGGGTTCGGTCCTCCGGAATCGGTGAATCACGTCCAGTACAATCATGTCCGGCGTGATCCGGGCGTTTTTATCGCTGCTCTCGTTTTCCGCCATGGCGTTTTCAAGGGCTCCCTTTCAGATGGCCGTTGCCGTAAAACTGTTTCAGGCAATCCGGTATTTTCTGGATAATGCCGGCGACCTGGGTTCCGGGGTTCGGGTTTGCGGCTTTTCCGGCCATTCGGCTGATCCGGATGGCCGCCATCACGGATGGCAGCAGATCCTGGCCGACCCCGGTCAGGCCGGCGAGCAGGCCGGTGATAATGTCTCCGGTGCCGCCGATGGCTTCCAGTGCGTCGGTCCGGGGCTCTGTAACGGTTTCCAGGATGCCGCTTCTGTCGGCGGCGATGTCTTTTTCCCCTTTGACCAGGAGATACCGGGCGGCGTTTTTATGGCGGTACGCCCGTTCGATGAGCCGGGCAGCGCGGTTGTTTTCATGCAGGATGAAACCCCGGGTATAAAACGGGTGGGGTGCGGACTCGTCCGCCAGGAAGGCCAGCTCCCCCATATCCGGGGTGAAGGCATCGTAGGCTTCCGCCTGGCCGCTCATTTTCGCCGCGTACATGAAACCGGCGTCCGCAATCAGCAGCGGCCGCTCCGGCATTCTGTCTACGGCGAACAATACCCGGTTATGCCAGTCCACGTCCGGCTGGATATAGTGAAATGTCAGGCTGGTATAGCGCCTGGCAGGGAGCGTCTTTTCAAGGTATCCATACAGCCTGCGGCTGCCGCGCCCGTATCCGGTGTCCCCGACCAGAAACGCCTCCGGCCCGTCTTTGCCCATATAGTGGGAGACCATTACCGCTGCGGCCAGGAGCGCGGCAGTGCCGCGGTTGATTTCTATTTCGCGGCCGTCAATGAAAAGCCGGTCGCCCGCCGCAGAAACCGGGCCGGCAACGATGGGAAAATCCTCATCCGGTACGGTGCCGACTACGGCAAACATGCGCCCTGCCTCTTTATTTCCTCGTATGCCAATTCGAGCGCGTATCCGCAAAGGGTATGCCCGATACTGCGGGGACGGGGGGCTTCGTCCAGTTTTTTCCCGACCATCTCCCGGGCAAGATAGGGCACGTCCGGGCATCCGCCGCCGGATATGTTGACGATCACCAGGGATCCTTTTTCGATTGTGATTTTCATGTTCGCAGCCCGCACCATCAGAAACGCGCCGAAATCTTTTGTGAAAAAAATATTTACCGGCTCCAGCAGGGGGCCCGCCACCGGAACGGTCTTCAGCGGCGCGACCCCGGCTTCTTCCAGGAGCCGAAAGATATTGAGGTGCTCAATCAGCGGAAACTCGATTACCAGGTCGCAGCCGCTGCGGATCTCCGGGGGCGGACCCATGACGCGCACGGACCAGCCATTCTCCTTGATAATCGTTTCCGCACGGATGACCTCGCTGGTGTTTTCAAATACCATGATCCCGCGATCGGTCGATCCGTAAGCCTCTTGTGATGAAGGTTTTTTAAACCAATTCAGAAAACCCAAAGCGTCAACTGCCCCTGTTCTTATGTTTTTTGTGCACGGATTTTGTAGTCGCCGTCTTCTTCTTCAATGCCGGCGACGATCCATCCTTGATTGGCAACCGCCCGGCTGACGTTTTCCCTGGAGGCCTCGTTGTCCACGATGATCAAAAGCGCCGACTGGTTCCCCGACTTTATTCCATCAAGCGTCATCAAAACCGGCTGCGGGCATGACAGCCCCCTTGCATCCACTGTTTTGCTCATGTCTTTTTTCCTGTTCTTATCGTCTGTATTCTTTCATGGTAAACCCGATGCATCCGCATACGATCAGTCCGATAATCACGGCGGCAATGCCGTGCGGTCCTACGCCCGCGGGGGAGCTGGCCAGGCCGAAATTATGGGAAAACGCGGCCCCCACGACCATGCCGATGACAAAGATCGCCGCATCGCCGTCCCCTTCTCCGGACAGAAACAGCTGGCGCCCCGGGCATCCACCCGCGAGCGCAAAGGCAAGGCCTGCCAGAACCATGCCCAGGGCATTCCATGCGTGGCTGGTATGGGCAACCGGCTGGTTTTCAAATCCGGGATTGAACTGCCCCAGCATCAGATTGGCGATAAACGCAAAGGCAATCAGTGCGAGCGCGCCGGAAAACAGGTGCACCTGCTTGAACAACACCAGATCCCGGATCGCCCCCATGGTGCAGAAGCGGCTCCTTTGGGCCATGAAGCCGATGAGCAGCCCGATGCCAAGGGAGACCCACAAGGGGGCGTACATCGCTCCCGGTCCGGCCGTGGCGTAAAACAGGACGCCGCTTTTGCCTTCCCCCTCGGTTGCGGGATTCACCAGGAGCAATACCAGAAAACCGGCCATTATGGCGGGGAAGATCCATCCGGCAGCCCTGGGAAACGACTTTGCCCGCCCCAGGGAGTAGCCGTTTTTTAAAAACAGGGTGCCGATCCATATGCCGGCGGCAAGACCTGCCAGGCCCAAAATGGCGTTTCCGTCCCCCCCTGCCAATCGCAGCATGGCCCGCCACGGGCACCCCAGGAAAACCAGTGCGCCGATCATGGCAAATGCGCCCAGGACGAACCGGGCAATGGGGGCCGATCCGCCGCGGGGTTTGAATTCCTTATAAACGAGTGCCGCTCCCAGGGAGCCCAGGACAAAGCCGATGATCTCGGGGCGCATGTACTGGACAACCCCTGCCCGGTGAAGACCGACCGATCCGGTAATATCCCTTACAAAGCAGGCCACGCAGACGCCCATGTTGGCGGGATTGCCGAAAAACTGGAGCAATGCGGCCAGCACGCCGATAACGGCGCCGACCCCGATAATACCCCACCGGGTTGCAAAAACATTTTTCATGACAAGGACCTTTCTTTTGCAGGTATTCAAGGTTGCCGTCAATTCCGATTCCGGGTATGCTTCTGGATTCAGGGCGCCGGAATCCTGCCCGCAGCGGGTGCGTTTTTTTATGCGTCGTAAGCATATGCTCTATATACAGAATTTCAATATGTCAAATTTATAATTTCAATAGTAATACCGGGCGATCATAGAAATTATAAATGTCGCCTCGCTTCGCCGGTACGCTGGGGATTGTCTTCCGCTCTTCAGTCCCGTTGTACGTGTTGTTTGTCTTTTTACAAAAACCGGAGAGGATTTTTTATACGCCATGCGCAGCGATATCATTGTCAAAACCATTGCCAGTGAACGAAACATCGGGACCGGCCAGGTTTCCGCCGTGGCCGGCCTTTTGGCGGAAGGGGCGAGCATTCCATTTATCGCCCGGTACCGCAAGGAAGCCACGGGGAGCCTTGATGAAGTCGCCGTAGCCGCCATCCGGCAGCGGATGAACCAGTTGCGGGAGCTGGCCGCGCGCAAGGAGGCGGTGTGCAGTTCCCTGGAAAAAAACGGGCACCTGACCGATGCGCTGAAACGCAAGGTGACGGCCGCAGAGACCCTTGCCGGGCTCGAAGATATTTATCTGCCCTATAAGCCGAAGCGCCGCACGCGGGGGGTTATGGCGCGGGAAAAAGGGCTGGAGCCCCTGGCGCTGGCCATTATTGAACAGTCGGGCATGGATTGCCGGGCAGCGGCGGAGGGGTACGTCGATCCGGAAAAAGGCGTCGAATCCGTTGATGCGGCCCTGTCCGGGGGGAAAGACATCATCGCGGAGATGGTCAATGAACACGAGGGGGCCCGGGCCCGCCTGCGGGAGTTGTTTTTCAGAAAAGCGATCATACGGAGCCGGGTAATTCCCGGCAAGGAGGAAGCCGGCAGCAAGTACCGGGATTATTTTGCGTGGGAAGAGCCCGTGGCATCCGTCCCCTCGCACCGACTCCTGGCCATCCGCCGGGGGGAGGCCGAAGACGTGCTTTCCTTTCGTATTCTGCCGGATGCCGGGGAGGCCATCTCCCTCCTTGAGCGGTTGTTTGTGACAGGCGAGGCCGGGGATTCCCTGCTGGTTCGCCAGGCGGTTGAAGACGGATACAAGCGCCTGCTTTCGAATGCCATGGAGACCGAAACCCGGATCATGGCCCGGAAGCGGGCCGACGAGGAGGCCATCCGGGTTTTTGCGGACAACTTGCGGCAGCTGCTGTTGGCTCCGCCCATGGGCGCCAAACGGGTTATGGGCATCGACCCGGGGTACCGGACCGGCTGCAAGGTGGTCTGCCTGGACCGTCAGGGGAAGCTTCTCCATTATGAGACCGTGTATCTGCACACGGGCGTCGGAGGGGCGGAAAAGGAAACCGGAAAAATCAGGTTCCTGTGCGAAAAATACGAAATCGAAGCCGTGGCCGTTGGCAACGGCACGGCCGGTCGGGAGACCGAGGCCTTGGTCCGGAAAATTGATTTCAGGTTCCCGGTACAGGTGGTAATGGTCAATGAATCCGGCGCATCGATTTATTCGGCGTCCGAGGCCGCACGGCGGGAATTCCCGGATCACGACCTGACGGTGCGCGGTGCGGTGTCCATCGGCCGGCGGCTGATGGACCCGCTGGCCGAACTGGTCAAGATCGACCCCAAGTCCATCGGCGTGGGCCAATACCAGCATGACGTGGACCAGCACGCCTTGAAACAGGCCCTGGACGACGTGGTGACAAGCTGCGTCAACGCCGTAGGCGTGGATCTGAACCGGGCCAGCATGGAACTGCTGACGTACGTGTCCGGATTGAGCGCGGGCATTGCCAGAAACATTGTCGCATACCGGGAAGAAAACGGGCCCTTCCCCTCCCGGGAAGCGCTCATGAACGTTCCCCGGCTGGGGCCGAAAGCCTTTGAGCAGTGCGCCGGATTTCTGCGCATCCCCCATGCCCAGAACCCCCTGGACGCCAGTGCCGTGCACCCGGAAAGCTACCCGGTGGTTTATGCCATGGCCGTAGATCTGGGTGCAGCGGTAACGGATCTGATGGAGAATCCGGACCTCCGGGAAAAAATTGACATGTCCCGTTATGTTACCGATACCGTGGGCATTCCGACACTGAAAGATATCCTGGGGGAATTGGCCAAGCCGGGGCGGGATATCCGGGAGCGGTTCGAGCCGTTCACCTTCACCGAGGGGGTTGAAAAGATCGGCGACCTGGCCGTCGGCATGCGGCTTCCCGGTATCGTGACCAACATCACGGCGTTTGGCGCATTTGTGGACGTGGGGGTGCACCAGGACGGCCTTGTGCATATCAGCGAGATGGCCGATCGCTTTGTCAAAAATCCGGCGGACGTGGTCAGGGTCCAGCAACGCGTCACGGTCAGGGTGCTGGCCGTCGATCTGGACCGGAAGCGGATTTCCCTTTCCATGAAGAAAAATCCGGGAAAGTAATGGCAGCCTTTCCCCGTCAATCGATCAGCACCAGACCGCAGATGCTGGCCATCCGGTCTTCCGGGGAATCGGTTTTTTGGACGACCGGCCCGGCCATTGTCCATCCGGCGGCCGTGTAGAGTTTCGCCACGTGAATGCCGAAACCGGACATGGACGGCCTTGCGGATTCCGGGTGCCGGCATGTACCGTTTTTCAGAAGCGCGCGGCACTCTTTGTGGCTGTAGCAGAAGATCTGTTTGCAGGAGTCCCCGGCAAAGGCGCGGGCGCGGACAAATCCCATGTGAACGGCGGCGCGCTCGATGCCGGCCGCTGTTTCGTGAAGCAGTTCAAACAGTTCGCGCCGGTCGCTGGAGTACAGGATTTCCGGCGGCAGCTCGATTTTGAAAAAAAGGGCGCGGGCAAACGCTTCGAGCTCTTTTTTGAATGCTGCGGGCCCTGCAACATGGGGCGGGCAGCTTTTTGACAGGGCGTAATTCGGGCACCCCGGACGCCGGCATTTGTCTGCGAGCGCATCCTCAACGACGATATCGGAGGCGGCGATGATTGCTGCGCCGGTAGCCCCGCGTGCGAGGGCTTCCTGGACCAGCCGGTTCATCCGGGGGTCGTCTTCCAAAAAAGGGGTGGATTTATGCTTCATTTGATTTCTGCCCGACATAAAGGGTGGCAATTCCCGCGCTCAGGGATTTCCAGGCGATATCCCGGAATCCCGCATCCCGCATCTGGGTGGCAAAGACTTCCGGCGGAGGGAAATTCAGTACCGATGCCGGCAGGTATTGATACGCGCCGGTGTTCTTTGAAAACAATCCCCCGATACCGGGCAGTATTTTTTGAAAATACAACAGGTACAGGGAGCGGAGAAGGCCTTGGGAAGGCGTGTTGAGTTCGAGAACGGCCAGCGTCCCGCCGGCTTTCAGAATTTCCCGGAAATTTTCGAGCGCGCCCGAACGATCCTGGATGTTGCGGATGCCGAATGCGATGGTGATGGCATGCATGCTGTCCGCTGGAAAGGGGAGATGCAGTGCATCTGCGGCGAAAAAAGCCGCCCTGGCGCCGGGGTTGGCGGCGCCCGCTTTCTGGTATCCGATGTGCAGCATTTTTTTTGAAATATCGATTCCGTAGACCCGAACATCCGGTTCCCGGCGCATCACTTCGATCATGACGTCCCCGGTGCCGCAGGCCACATCGAGCACTGCCCCCCCGGCCGGAATCTCCAGCACCCTGACCATTTCGCGGCGCCAGTAAACATCCCTGCGAAGACTTAAAAGCCGGTTGAGAAAGTCGTATTTCGGTGCGATGTGATCGAACATCGCGCTGATGGCGTCCGGTTTCATTTTGTTGGTTGACAATCGCCTAATATGCATTATGGTAAGTGTTGACTTTGCGGCCGGCTGTTGCGCTTTTCCATAGCATAAGACCGCCGGGTTGCAAAATAATTTCGTCTGTTCATATCACGATACCACAAAACCATTCAATATCGGCAGCAATTCAATATGGCTGGAAAAAGATGTTATTACGAGATTCTGGGCGTTGACCGCAATGCAGACGCCACTCAGTTGAAAGCAAAATACCGCAAAATCGCCCTGCAATACCATCCGGACCGCAATCCGGGGGACAAGGAGGCGGAAGAAAAATTCAAGGAAGCCGCCGAAGCCTATGAAGTCCTGTCCAATCCGGAAAAGCGGCAGATTTATGACCAGTACGGGCATCGCGGCCTTGAAGGACTCCAGAACGGTCGCTCCGGCGGGTTTCGCGATTTCGACGATATTTTTTCAAGTTTCGGCGATATTTTCGAGGATTTTTTCGGATTCCGCACCGCCGGCCGCGGTGGTCGCAGCCGCGGGCGAAGGGGTGCGGATCTGCGCTATGACATGACCATTGAATTCATGGACGCGGCATTCGGAAAGGAAACCGAGATTGAACTGGAAAAAATGGAAACCTGTGACACCTGCGATGGAAGCGGTGCAAAACCGGGGACAGAACCCGAAATTTGCAGCCAGTGCAATGGTTCGGGGCAGCATGTCCGGACCCAGGGCTTTTTCTCCGTAAAAAGCGCATGCCCCCGGTGCGGCGGCCATGGGAGGGTAATCCGGGAAGCCTGCCCGAAGTGTCGGGGCCGGAAGCAGGTCCCCGTTCACAAAAAGGTGGCGCTCAAAATTCCGGCAGGCGTGGATAACGGCCAGAAACTCCGGCTAACCGGCGAAGGTGAACCGGGCGTCGGCGGCGGGCCTCCCGGAGATCTTTACGTTTTTCTGCATGTCCGGCCCCACGAATTTTTCGAGCGCAAGGGGACGGACATCATCTGCAAGATTGAATTGTCCTTTATCCAGGCGGCGCTTGGAGACGAGGTGACGGTCCCCACCCTGACCGGGGAAGAAACGATCCGGATAGAGAAGGGGGCGCAGTACGGCGATACCATACGCATTTCGGATAAGGGCATCGTGTCGCTTGGAAACGGGCTCCCCGGCGACCAGATCGTCCAGTTGATTTTTAAAACGCCCAAACATCTGAACAGGCGGCAGGAAGAGCTGCTAAACGAATTTGCGCAGTTGGAGTCCGAAAAATTTACCTCAAAGATCAAGCGGATTTTCAAATCCGGCGCCAAGAAGGCCGCCAAGTAAAAAAGGAAACACAATGTACGAACTCAAGGTCCTGGCCCGTTTTGCGGCGGCGCACCAGTTAAAGATGGTTACGGAAAAATGTGAAAATCTGCACGGCCATAATTGGAAGATCGAATTTCATGTGGCCGGCGCTGAACTGAAGTCCGGCGTCCTGGTCGATTTCGGAATCGTCCGGCAGCGCCTCAATGAAATTATCGACACGCTGGATCACAAATTTTTAAATGAACTCCCCGCATTTGAAAACGCCAACCCGTCTTCGGAGCAGATCGCGAAATATATTGCGGATGAATTTGGAAAACGGATCGGCGATGATGAGGCGTACTACGTTTCCAGGGTCAGCGTATGGGAATCCGATGATGCGTGTGCGACCTATTTTCCGCCGGAAACCCTGTAGAAACAATCTCAAAATTGTCTTTCGGCCCAATATCTTTGTTGGCGTCTTATTTCAAATCCTCGAAATACGCGAGGTTGTCTGCGGTTCGAAACAAGACGCCGCCACGTGAACGCTTCTGTTTTTCTATCCGTTTTTATAGCACTCCAGCAGTTCGTCCCGTGTGATGATGGCCGAGACGTTCTCCACGTGGTTGCGGATGTTTTCCATTCCTCCTTCCTGCCGGTCCACGAGGACAATGACGCTTGCGATCTCCAGCCCTTCGCCGCGCGCCCGGTCAATGGCCGTAATCGTGGAGCCCCCCGTTGTTACGACGTCCTCAATGATCGCCACACGCTCGTTTTTGTCAAGGTCCCCCTCGATCCACTTGATGATGCCGTGGTCCTTCCGGTCTTTTCGGATGGAGAAGGCCTTTATGGGGGTTGCTTTGATCTCGGAGACAAAGGCCGTGGCAACGGCCATGGGGTCGGCCCCGAAGGTCATGCCGCCGACCCCGCTGACGTTGGCGTTTTTGATCTGTTCGAAAATCAGGTGCCCCACGAGGTATATTCCCCTGGGGCTGAGCGTCACGGGCTTGCAGTTTACATAAAAGCGGCTTTTTCTCCCGGAGACCAGCTTGAAAACCGGCTCTTCACTGTACTTGAAAGATTTTTTACATAAAAGCCGGATCAATTCCTGTTTCATGTTTTCCATGTGCCCTGCCTTTTGCCGGCATGTTGCCATCGGTGTAAGAAAATGTTGATTTTATAAGTGTGCTTTGATTAAAATAACCCCCACTGAAGAGGAAGAAGCCGTTTTCTTTCAGCGTCAGTGGGGGCGTGCGAAAAAAACCGGAGACGGCACTTCCCGCACGATTTCTTATAAGCCAATACCAGCTGCGCCGCAAATCGTCAATATAAACCGGTCCGGAGCCGATATTCATGAAAAAAGGGCTGTTTGATCCCGAAAGAATCATTATCCGCTTATACGAGGTCAGCAAGCATTTCGGGGAAACGGACGCGTTGGTAAACGTGACCTTCGACGTTTGCAGAAACGCGTTTTTTTTTATCAGCGGCCCCAGCGGTGCGGGGAAATCGACCCTGATGAAACTGCTCTACCTTGGGGAGCCCATGAGCAGCGGGTACGCCATCGTGGACGGAATGAACCTCACCCGCATCCGTCGCAACCAGGTTCCCATGCTCCGGCGGCGCCTCGGGATCATTTTTCAGGATTACCGTCTGATTCCGAACAAGAGCGTTTTTGACAATGTCGGTCTGGTGCTGGAAGTGGCCGGCATCCGTTCCAGGAAAGTCATTCGGGAGCGGGTAATGGCCGTGCTTGAAAAAGTCGGCATGGCCGGGCATTATGATGCCTGCCCCCCCACGCTTTCCGGAGGAGAGCAGCAGCGTGTTGCCGTGGCCCGCGCCATGGTGGGCAATCCTTCCATCATACTTGCCGATGAACCCACGGCCAGCCTTGATCCCGAAGCGGCGGAAATAATTTTCGATCTGTTGGTGTCCGCTCACAGCGAAGGGGCGACCATCGTCATTACAACCCATGACCGGTACCTTCTTTCCAAAGGATGTACCGGTATTGTTTGTCTCAAAGACGGGCGGTGCGTTTTCCCGGATGGGGCGGGCCGATGAAGGATGCGATTCGCCGTGGGCTTGCGGACTTCTGGAACTACCGGTATCTACACGGCATATGCGTGGCGACGATCGCGCTTTCCGTTTTTGTAATCAGCGCTTTCGGGCTTTTTCTGCTCAACACCGGGGACCTGATGGCTTCCTGGACAAGGGGGATACGGATTATCGCATATCTGGCCCCGGAGACGGACGAAAAAGGGCGGGAAGCGATAATGGATACGGTGCAGGCCTATCCGGGCGTTGCCGGGGTGGAATACGTTTCAAGCGAGGAAGCCCTCGCGTGGCTGAAAAAGGAAGTCGGGCGGCAGACATCCCTTCTGGAAGGGCTCGTGGACAACCCCCTGCCGGATGCAGTGGAAGTGGCCCTGTCCGCCGATGTCGAAGGCGCCGGGGACATAACCGCGCTGGCCGGGAAAATGGAAAGCCTTTCCGGAGTGAGCGATGTGGAATATGCAAGACAATGGATTGAACGCTTCGGCGGGATCTACAACCTCTTTCAGCTGACCAGCATCATCCTGATCGGCTTGATCATCGCCGCCATAATGATGATTGTTGCCAATACCATACGGCTGATTCTGTATTCGCGGATCGATGAGATCAAAATTACCCGGATCATAGGTGCTGACGATGCTTTTATCAAGTATCCCCTTTACTGTGAAGGAGTGATGCTGGGATTTGCCGGCGGCCTGGCGGGACTTTTGCTGTTGTACGCAGCATATGCCATCACCGTGCCGCAGCTTTCATCCGCAGGACTCCTGCTTTATTTTCAGGTCCGGTTCCTTCCCGCAACAATGGTGGTTTTTATTTTACTGGCAAGCATGACCGTAGGTTGGCTCGGATGCTATTTATCCATAAGGCGTTTTTTAAAAGTGTAGTCCTTGTTGGCGCCTGGGTGCTTCTCTGCGTTCCCGGTGTGTCGTTGCATGCGGACAGTTCCGGCGGCAAAGCGCTCAAGCAGATTGGCGTCGTGGAAGTTGATGCCCTGAACATGCGAAGCTGCCCGGAAGCCACCTGCACCATCATACGGGTCCTCCGAAAGGGAGAGACGCTCGGCATAACCGGGGAAAAAGGCGGTTGGCTGGAAGTCCGCCACCGGGATGCCACGGGCTATGTTTCTGGTGCAAAGGGGTATGTGCGGCGCGATACAGCGGCGGTTCCCGGTGAAGAGGATGTGGCCGGGATGGAAGACGCCCTTGAAAAAGCGGAAACGATCGAAAAACAGATAACGCAGAAAAAGGAAGACGTATCCAGGTTGGAGAGCAGGACCGCCGAGCTTATGGCGGCACTGGACGAAATCGATAAAGAGCTGGCAGGCGTCAGGAAGCGTCTTGAAGCGGTGCGCAGGGATGCAGCGGAAACAGAAGAGCGGATCCGGAAGACCGAAAAGGAGATTTCAAAGACCCGGGCCGCAGTTGAAGAAAAGAAAGCCTATGCGGAAGAACGACTGGTGGCCCTCTACAAGCTGAACCGGCTTGGCGCCATGAACCTTCTGGCAACGGCGGATTCCACCAGCGATCTGTTTCGCAGCAAGGCTGCCGTGGAAGCCATCGTGGCCCGGGATGAAAAAATGATCAGCCAACTGGTGGCGGAGGAAAAACATCTTGCGCATCTTTTGCAGCGGGGCGCTGAAGAAAAAGCCCGGCAGGACGACCTGGAGGAGCAAATCATGAGGGATCAGGCGAGGATTGCCGAGAAAAGCAAACAGCGAAAGAACCTGCTTGCCCATATAAAAGCAAAAAAATCCAATGCATTGATGGAAATTGAATATTTCGAGGAGGCTGCCCGACGCCTGGACGGGATTATTGAGAATCTGAAGCGGCGCCCGGTTTACAGCCAAACGGGTGAACAAAAAGTATTTTCCGAATATCAGGGGTTGCTAAAGCTGCCGGTTGACGGTAAAATAATGTCTACGTATGGGAAGTATACCGATCCCCAATCCGGTGCCGCCAGCTTCAGAAACGGTATTGAATTGCAGGCCGACCGGGGAACGCCCGTCCGGGTGGTCTTTGCGGGAGAAACATCCTTTTCCGACTGGATTACGGGATTCGGCCGCGTGATCATCGTTGCTCATGGAGACAGTTTTTATACGGTCTACGGCCATTTGGAAGAACTGTTTGCCGGGGAGGGGGACGAGGTCGAGGCCAATGAAGTAATCGGCACCGTGGGGAATAGTGGATCTATCTCCGGGCCGGCACTTTATTTCGAGATTCGCCATAAGGGCAAACCCCTGGATCCGAACGACTGGATCGAAAAAGGTTGATCAAGGAGCTTAGATTGATGAAATCATTTCAAAACAAATCGTTCAGGACGCTACTGCTGGTCATACTTGCGGCCTTTGCCATAACAATGGCTCCAAGCGTCTATGGCGATTTGTCCAAGGACAGCACCTATGAAACCCTCAAGCTGTTTTCCGAAGTGCTTGAGGAAATCGAAAAGAACTACGTGGAGTCGATCGATTCCAGCGAACTCATCGAAAAAGCCATCCATGGCATGATAAACGAGCTGGATCCGCATTCCGCATTCCTTCCGCCGGAGGCGTTTAAAGGCCTCCAGGAAGACACCCGCGGGGAATTCGGCGGTATCGGCATCGTGATCAGCAAGGAGAACGGCCTGTTGACCGTCATTTCGCCCATGGAGGGAACGCCTGCCTACAGGGCGGGTGTCCAGGCCAATGATGTGATTATCAAGGTCGACGATCAGCCGACCAAGGATATGATGCTCTGGGAGGCGGTAAAGCTGATGCGGGGCGAGCCCGGGACGTCCGTTACGATCACCGTGAGGCGGGAAGATGCGGAAATGCCGCTGGTGTTTGAATTGGAGCGGGAAATCATCCCCCTTGAATCCGTCCGGTATGCCACTCCCAAGAAGGGGTATGGGTACCTCTGGATAACCAATTTCCGGGAAAAGACGACGGAGGAAGCCAAAAACGCCATCGCTGCCCTGCAAGCCGATAGTGAAGAACCGCTGAGGGGGCTGATCCTCGATTTGAGGGACAATCCCGGCGGCCTATTGACCCAGGCCATCTCGGTATCGGATCTTTTTCTGGAAAAAGGAGAAATCGTATCGATCCGCGGGCGCGATGACGAGGAGATGGAAATCTACCAGGCGGAGAAGGGGGATGAGCAGTATGATTTCCCCATTGTCATATTGATCAACAGCGGCAGTGCCAGTGCGGCGGAAATTGTCGCGGGCGCGCTGAAGGACAACAAGCGTGCCCTTGTTATCGGTACGACATCTTTTGGAAAGGGATCCGTGCAGACCGTCAGGCCCCTTAGAAACGGATACGCGCTCAAGTTTACCATTGCAAAATATTATACTCCCAACGGAAAATCCATACAGGCGGAAGGGATTCATCCGGATTTGGTCGTGCAGCGGAGGCTCCTGGACGAATCCGAAGGCGGGCTGGATGCCAGGCGCATGCGGGAAGTGGATCTTGAAAATCATCTGCAGGGTATGGACGAAGAGGCGTCCCCTGATTCAGCGGACGGGGCAGAAGACGGAAAGCGTCCAGATGAAGGCAAAAGCAAGGAGAAGAAGCAGGATGAATTCGAAAAGCTCATGCGGCTCCGCGACGTGGTGTATGACCATGACGACAGAGACCCGGAGGTGCTGCTGCTCGATTCCCAGATCAACCGGGCCTACGAGATTTTAAGGGGGCATGATCTTTTCAGGACGGCTGGCAGCCGTTGATAACTGCTTTTCAAGCATTGGTATGAACTGTAAATAGGCGCTGGCATCTGCTTTTGCGGGGGACAGCGCCTATTTGACAATAACGGGCGGAATTTGAATGGCCGGTAAAAAGACATCGAAGAAAAAGACCCCGACCCAGAAAAAATCTGCGGCAAAAAAGAAGACGCCACGAAGAACGAAACCGGCACAACGAAAACCGTCAATTATACGACGGTTTTTCAGAAATGTTACCATCTCCGTCTTGTTCATTCTGATATCTGTCGGCGCAGGGGCTGGATATTATTTGATTCAAAACTGGGATACGCTTCGTAATGAACCGGATACCCGGATCGTAAAAAGCCCGGGTATTGAAAAACCGTCGGTTGTCAAGGCCGCCATTCCGGATTTCGAAGTGTTTCCCGATGAGCCCGTTGCCAGACCGAAACCGCCTGAACCGAGGGTGCCGCCACTGCCGGATGAGCGACCGCAAATTGTTATTATCATAGACGATCTCGGTTATGACCGTGCACTGGCGGCAAAGTTTCTTTCCATAGAAGGCCCGCTTACCTATGCCATTTTGCCCCACAGTCCCCATCGAAATGAAATCGCCAACGCCGCGAAGCGCAAAGGGTCGGAGGTGATGCTCCACCTGCCCATGGAACCCGATGAGTATCCCGAAAGAGATCCCGGCCCCGGCGCGCTTTTGTCTATCATGACCCCGGATGAGCGTATTGCTGCCCTGGAGAGCAATCTTGACACCGTTCCGTTCATCAGCGGCGTGAACAACCACATGGGATCGAAAATGAGTGCGAATTCCGAGCATATGAACCAGGTATTGTCCATCATGAAGAAAAGGGGCCTGTATTATATCGACAGCCTGACCACCCGTAACAGCAAGTCACGGTCTTCTGCGCGGCTTTTCCAGGTGCCGTTCGCCCAACGCGATGTATTTTTGGACCACGCCCCCGAGCCCGCGGCGATTCGCGTGCGACTCAATCAACTGGTTCGCATTGCCGAGTTGCACGGCCAGGCCATCGGCATCGCCCATCCGTATGAAACGACCTATGAAGTGCTTTCTGAAATGCTGCCCGTGTTGCGGGAAAAAGTCCAACTGATCCCGGCCTCCGAGGCGGTTCGATTGGCGGGGTATTAGCGCTCTGCCCCCCGCGCGGCAACGGCGCTCCAGCCTTCCTGTTGACGGATTTCGAGGATGGTAAACCCGTGAAGGAGCAGTGCTTCTATAACCATGGGCTCCTTTTCGACGATGATGCCCGAGGCAATGAAGATTCCCCCGGGGGACAAAAGCGGGGGGATATGCGGAATTAGGCTGCATATGGTCTCGGCAACAATGTTGGCGGCGATCATGTCATAGGAACCCGTTACGTTTGTCACCAGGTCGCCTTCCATAAGGATGAAATCGTCTGGGGAAATGTTGTTTCTGCGCAGATTGTTTCCGGCGACTTCCACGGCCACCGGATCGCAATCGATCCCTGCCAGCGTTTTTGCGCCTGTTTTTGCAGCGGCGATCATGAGAATGCCCGAGCCGGTGCCGATATCGAGAAAGCGCATTCCGGCTGCGATATGATCGGCCAGCAGACGGATGCACAGCGCCGTGCTGGGATGGGTTCCCGTGCCGAAAGCCATTCCCGGATCCAGATCGATGACGATTTCCCCCTCCAGCGCCTCCTGGTGCCGCCAGCTTGGCCGCACCACGATTTTCTCCGTTACCCGGA
Organism: Desulfobacteraceae bacterium; assembly: GCA_011389935.1. GTDB lineage: Bacteria > Desulfobacterota > Desulfobacteria > Desulfobacterales > Desulfosalsimonadaceae > B1SED10-16. Next base: position 56,488 of record JAABTJ010000005.1, on the reverse strand, counting down.
CGGGGTGGAAGTGCAGTTTCCAGGATTCCGCCCAGTCTTCATCGTCAATGTCGCTGTAGGTGATGTCGAAGCTGCTGAGAATGGCCGGTTTCAGTTTGGACAACGCTTCTTCCATTTCCCGGCGATGTTTTTCCACGTGGTATTTTTCCGGGAAAAAACCAATAACCGCATGGCGGTCGGCGGGCGCCGGGGCGTTTTCCGCCCAGTCCGGTTCGCCATCGATGTCCGGTCCTTCCTCGATCACGCCCTTGAGTCCATACCCCTGGAAAAGTTCATTGATCAGGGCGACCGCGGTTTCCGGGTCGCCCGATTCGAATACAACAGTGGTTTTATGCCATTTCATTGGAAGTTCTGTTCCTTTATCCATTTATAACGGTCTACGGGTGCAAAGATCCAAAGAAAGCCCGAAGAGATGCCTGTTCCATGCGGTCCGGCCATGCCGGTGCGCCGGCATAAACAAATACCCCATCGTGCTTGCAAATACAATCAAATTCCGTTATGTTGCGTTAATCATTGGAAAATGTACAAAGGTGAGCATAACGCGTTTTTCAGATATGGTTTGTCCATGTTTTTGAAGTGGGCACGATAACGCGAATGGGTGGATGTCGACGGATTGACCAAAATACAGGTAAGGGGCAAGAGCATCTGAATATGGAGACATCAGGCAGAAGATACAAGGGTTTGCGCGAATCGATGGTGAAGAGCCAGATTGAGGCCCGGGGCGTCAAAGACCCCGATGTTCTCGAAGCCATGAAAGTCGTTGCGCGCCATGAATTTGTCAATGAATCGCTCATGGATCAGGCCTATAATGACCATCCCCTGCCCATAGGGGATCAGCAAACGATATCACAGCCGTATATCGTCGCCATGATGACCGAGGCGCTTCAGGTGGACAAGGATGACCGGGTACTCGAGATTGGAACGGGATCCGGATATCAGGCGGCAATACTTGCAGAGCTTGCCTACAGGGTCTATACCATCGAGAGAAACCGGACCCTTTATGAAAGGGCGCGGCAAACGACCGAAAAAATGGGATATTATAATATCGTGTGCCGATATGGCGACGGCACCATCGGATGGAAAGAGGAGGCGCCTTTTGATGCGATCCTGGTAACGGCCGGCGCACCGGAAATCCCCAAACCGCTTGTGGATCAACTCGATATCGGCGGCCGCATGGTCATTCCGGTCGGATCGTCTTCTTCCCAGATTCTGGTAAAGCTTTACCGGGATAAAACGGGGATTCACCAGGCGGAGCTCGGCGGCTGCCGCTTTGTAAAGCTTATCGGGCAGTGTGGATGGAAAGCGGAGTGAAGCCCGGGACGGAAGACTCCTGGCGGGATGCTTTCAGGGCGAGCCCGGGCCCCCGATCTGCGGGAGAATACCTTCTTCTGACCCTGAAAGGGGCGTGCATGGGTGCGGCGGACACGGTCCCCGGCGTATCCGGGGGAACCGTCGCGTTGATCACCGGAATATACGAACAACTTCTGGCGGCCATCCGTTCGGTCGATGCGATAATGCTCGCCCGCCTTCTTCGCCTGGACATCCGGGGCGCTTTGTCGCATGTGCACTTCCGGTTTCTGCTGTTCCTTTTTGTGGGTGTGGCCGCGGCCGTCTTCAGCATTGCACGGATTATGAGTCATCTGCTGGCCTTTTATGCGGTGCCTACCTGGAGCCTGTTTTTCGGGCTTATTTTTGCATCCCTCTGGTCTGTCGGCAAAAAAGTCGATCATTGGCGCGTCCCGGCGGTCATGATGTTTTTGGGTGGTGCGGTGGTCGCCTATGCCGTAGTGGGCCTGGTTCCTGCAGCCACTCCCGAAACTGCCCCCTTTGTTTTTTTTTCCGGGATGCTTGCAATCTGCGCGATGATTCTGCCGGGCATCAGCGGCGCTTTTATCCTCGTGCTCCTGGGCAAGTACGAGTTTATTGTGGCAACGCTCAAAGCCCCGTTTTTGACTGAAAATTTTATGGTCATAGCGGTTTTTGCGGCCGGTTGCGGGGCGGGCCTGGCCGGTTTTTCACGGATATTGAAATATCTGCTGGAAAGGCACAGTTCGGCCACTATGGCCTTTTTGACCGGTTTGATGCTGGGGTCGCTCCGACGCATATGGCCATGGAAGGAGGGGGCCATGGAAAGAAACGTACTACCGGAGCCGGGGCCGGATTTGCTTCTGCCGATTGGCCTTATGCTCGCAGGCGCAGCCGTAGTCCTCTGCCTGGAATGGATTTCATCGGCAAGGTCGGAGCCCTGATGCCGAAGGGGGCAATCCCCTTTCGGTTCCGAGACACGCTACGATGGCTTGTGGTTGATCCGGACGTTGAATTTTTCTTCCAGCTTTTTTTTCACCACCGGCGGTACCATGCTTTCGATATCCCCGCCAAACTTGGCCGCTTCCTTGATGATCGATGAACTCGTAAATATCCAGCGCAACCCGGTCATCAGGAACACCGTCTGGACTTCCCGTTCCAGCTTGCGGTTCATCAGTGCCATCTGGAATTCGTATTCAAAATCGGAAACCGCCCGCATCCCCCTTAAAATGGCCGCCGCGCCGCGTTGCTTCGCGTAATCGACCAGAAGGCCCTGGTAGGAATCGATTTACACGTTATCGATGCCCGCCAGGGATTCAGACAACAGGTCCATTCTTTCCGGAAGAGTGAACAGAAGGGATTTCGACGGATTTTCCAGTATCGTCACAATGATCCGGTCAAACAGCTTCAGACCGCGCGTAATGATGTCGATATGGCCGTTGGTGACCGGATCAAAGGATCCCGGGTAAATGGCGATTTTTTCCATGAATCATCCTTTTAAAAGGGCGTCTTTTTGTTTCAGGCAAGGGTGCAGGCCGCATCCGCCGACAGAAGGCACGGTCATTTGAATAAATGATCAACCGGTTGATTTTACAGTTCTATACACTACAACCATTTCAGAAAAGTAACAAGGGTTTTTCCGTATTTTCTCCGGTCGATGAGTTGCATGCCGGCCATCTCCTCCGGGATATTTTCATATGGGTCATGTTCGACGATCACGCGCGCTCCTGTGGTGAGCGTTCCGGTTGCGGCGAGGTTGTGCAGCGCCGGGTGAACCGCATGGCTGAGGTAGGGCGGATCCATAAAGACAATGTCGAAATGGATGCCGGCTGCCGGCAGCATATTCAGATTTGCTGTAATATCGGCACGAATGACAGTGGTCCGGTCGGTTTCTCTGCAGGCAGCGATATTTTTTCGGATAATTTCGATCCCCCGCCGGTCTGAATCGACAAAAACCGCCTTTCCCGCCCCCCGGCTGAGCGCTTCCAGTCCGAGAGCGCCGGTTCCCGCAAAAAGGTCGAGCACATTGGCATCCGCGACGACAGGCCGGCAGATGTTGAAAATGGCTTCACGCACCTTTCCGCTTGTGGGGCGTGTGCCGATGCCCGGCAGGCTTGCCAGTTTTCTGCCTTTATGTATTCCCGCCGTAATACGCATGGGGCTCAGGCATCCGGCATCTTCTGGAGCACACTTTTTACCTGGCTCTTCGATGCCCCGGTTTGTTTTGCGGTCGATGCGACGTCAAGCCGGTTTTCCATGAGCTTCCGCCGCAGGAATTCTTCCTGAAAGGCCTTTTCGGCCGTTTTTAAACTGTCTGTGTCAAAAAGAGCGTCCTGTTTTGTTCGGGTACAAGTTGCGGGATCGGCTTTTTGCGGACTGTATGGCGGGGGGATATCCGCCACGTCGATGGTCTCTTTTCCCGTCATGATGTCGAGTCGTTCGACCAGGTTTTTGAGTTCCCGCACGTTTCCCGGCCAGCTGCAACGCTGCAGCGCTCCGATGGCTTCCTGGGTTATTGTTTTGGGGGATGTCCGGGTATCTTCGGCGATTTTTGAAAAAAAAGCGCTGACCAGTTCGGGAATATCCTCCACCCGTTCCCGAAGGGGGGGTACGTCAATGGGAATGACATTGAGGCGGTAATACAGATCTTCCCTGAAATCCCCTTTTTCTATGGCGGTTTTGAGGTCCCTGTTCGTACAGGCGACGACGCGGACGTCCAGCGGGATGGTCCGACTGCCTCCGAGCCGCTGAAACTTCCGCTCTTCGAGTATCCGCAGGATCATGGACTGCGTTTTCATCCCCATGTCCCCCACTTCATCAAAAAAGATCGTGCCGCCGTGGGCAAGCTCGAATTTTCCCTTCTTCTTGGTCGTCGCTCCCGGAAAGGCCCCTTTTTCATGGCCGAGAAGCTCACTCACCAGCGCCTCGTCCGTCAGGGCCGCGCAGTTGATATCGACCCACGGTTGGGCCGCCCGGTTGGATAACTGGTGAATGGTCCGTGCAACCAGTTCCTTTCCAGTGCCGTTTTCGCCGTTGATGAGTATCCATGCCTCTGTGGGGGCGGCAATGCTGATCTGTTTCTTTAACTCCGAGGATGCCTTGGAGTTGCCGGTAATGGCGTATTTTTCAATGGTTTTTTTTCTCAGGTAACGGTTTTCTTCTTCCAGCCGGCGAAAATTGAGGGAATTGTTTATGGCGACAATAACGCGGTCGACGTTGAGCGGCTTTTCGATAAAATCATACGCCCCTATTTTCGTGGCGTTCACAGCGGTTTCGATGGTTCCGTGCCCCGTGATCATGATTACCTGGACGGAGGGGTGTTGTTTTTTTATTTCTTTTAACGTGTCAATGCCGTCCATTCCGGGCATCCAGATGTCCAAAAGAACCATGTCCGGGGCTTCTTCCTCTATCCGCTGCATTGCCTCGTATCCGTTGGTGGCCGTGATGGTTTCAAAACCCTCATCCATCAGTATCCCGCTTAAGGATTTCAGGATGGAGGTTTCGTCGTCTACGATCAGTATTGATGGAAACATATAAAAACCTTTGGGTTACAGGTTGAAAGTCGCAGGCGCATCAGAATCAAAACGCAAACTTTTTTTGATTGTCTTCACCACGCCGCTTTCCATTACCCCACCGGCAATTCGATGATGAATTTTGCGCCCCGGGGGATATTGTCTTGTGCATAAATCCGTCCGCTGTGATCGGCGATGATGGTGCTGACAATGGCAAGACCTAAGCCCATGCCGGATTTCTTGGTGGTATAGTCCGGTTCGAAAAGATAGGGCTTGTCCGATTGCTTTATCCCGCTGCCGGTATCCGCAACGGAGATCAGGACGGTTTCGCCGGAATCGTCCTTTTTTGCTTCGATCGTAATTGTACCGTCGTTTTTGATGGCCGCAAGGGCATTGTCAATGAGGTTTATCATTACCTGCTTGATCTGCTGCCGGTCCAGGTTCAGGGGGGGGATGTCTTCCGACAGGCGGACATCGAATGAAACCGCGCTGTTTTCTTCGCGATACATTGCGACCGATTCGTTTATGATGTCCGACAGGCTGCACAACGACGGATTTGCGGCCGGGAACCGTGCAAAGGATGAAAATTCATTGACCAGGTTGCGTATCATGTCTGTATGATCGATTATGGTTCGGGTGCATTCCTCGAAAACCGGATCGTCGATAATCCCTTGGTATTTGCGTTTGAGTCGCTGGGCGGAAAGGGAAATCGGGGTAAGCGGGTTTTTGACTTCATGGGCGATTCGCTTTGCAACCTCTCGCCATGCTGCTATCCTCTGGGCTTTTTCCAGTTCCGTCAGATCGTCGAACACCATGACCGTCCCGATCATACGGCCGCTTTCATCTTCCAGGGTGTTGAAATTGGCCTTGAAGGTTTTCCGCTGGCCGTCGATTACCATGCTAAAAGACTCGGAAAAGCTTTCTTCCCGGCGGTTTTCAATTCTGGCTGCAATTTTTTCAGCCATTTTCGGATCCTGGTTCTTGAGCAAATGCTTGTAGCTCTTGTTTACAGCGTCATCCGCATTGATTTTGAGCATCCTTTCAGCCGATCCGTTCACGGTGGTGACAAGACCGCGGGCATCAAAGGAAATGACGCCGGTGGATACATTGTTGATGACGATTTCCATGTACCGGCGGCGTTCTTCTATTTCCATGTTCTGCTCGAAAAGCTTCCGTGTGGAATATTCAATTTCCCGCCGGTTGAAGCGAAGGTCGCGGGTCATCTTGTTGAATGAATCGACCAGGGTTTTCATTTCATCGTCGGCGACCACGTTGATGGTATGGGAAAGGTCCCCTTCGGCAACTTTGCGGGTCCCTTCGGCCAGCTCCATGATGGGGATGGTAATGGATTTTGAAAGATACATGCCGAACCATATGGCGCAGAACATGACCAGAAGGGCGACAATGGTTAATGATATGTAATACGTGTAGCGGATGGGCTGTTTCAACATCTTGATCTGCTGGTATTCACCGATACCATGGGAAATGGAATTGAGGTGCTCCGCCATTTCTACAGGCAGCATCTCCCCGATAACGATGAAGCCAATTGCCTCGTCACTTTCTGCGCCAAATGGGATTGCAGATATATTCCGGATCAGTTCGCCGGAGGGGAGCAGCTCCGATGCGGCCCATGTGGTGTTCCCTCCTTCAAGGCCTTTTTTCAGCTTTTCCGCATCAAGGGGTTCCAGGGCGTCCTTGGGAAGCCTTTTGTCCATCGAGGTGGAAACAGGTCTGAAGTCAGCATTGTATACCTCCACCGAATCCAGATTGAACTCTCTTTGAACAATTTGAAGGTAGTTGTCAAGATCGGAAGCGTTGCGGGGAGCCAGCAGTTTGCGTGCGTCGATCTGGTATGCTGCCTTGTCCAGAAAAAAGCGATTGTTGTCTTCAACGTGGGTGTACATGTTCCTTCCCACGGAGAGGGAATCTTCAAGCGCCTTTTCAATGGGAACATGAAACCAGAATTCAATGGACGTGGTAATAAAATGCAGGGAGAACAGGAAAAGAACCAAGGCCGGCAAAAGGGAGAGCGACACAAAGGCAGCGATCAGCTTGGTCCGCAGCCGGGTCCCCGGAACGCGCCGTCTTCGCTCGTAAAACAATTTCACCGCGTTTCTGAAAACCAGAAAAATGAGCAGGATCAGCAACAGCATGTTTATATTCATCAAAATGAACATAAACATCATGTTGGAGATGGAAATTTGCGTACCGGTCAGCATCGGCCGGAGCGTCAGCGCCGTTAGTATCATGACCAGCAGCAGAACGACAGCGATGATAATGCCGTCCCGTTTCCGCCTTTTTCGTTCGGCGGCGGCTTCGGGATTTTTGGGGGCGATGTAGCGGTTTTTTCTCATTTGGCTGGTCAAGTCTGACAGTCTCGTAAAAAGTCACAAGATAAGTAACAGACGGCTAAGTTAAACGTTCCATATACAAGGCGTAGCAATTTTTCATGCGCGAAGGCATACATGTAGTATGTTGAGCGGATGAAGAATTGCTACAACGCAGTAGATGGAACGTTTAACGACGCCATCAAGTCTGAATTTCCCGCGAATGGCAGAACTTTGCCGTGCGCCTTCCTCTGCTGGCGTTAACGCCTGATCCTGTACGGGCGCTTCGCATCGTTTCTGCTTCCCGCGCTATCCTGGTTGTGAACCTTCGTGGAGAATCCGGTTTTCTCTTTTCCAGCCGGTCCATGTTACGTTCCCCATTGCATCTATGCCGCCTCACGCCTCAGTATATGAAATCCACCGAATGCCAGCTGGTTTCGAAATCCCACAGGGAAATGAAAAAAAAGATATAGTTCAGGAAAAAGGGGAGCGTGACCTTATCGAGTTCGACCTTGGCATTGACTTTATAACGGATGTCGTTTTTAAGCGATTCCAGAGGGATTATCGGTACGTCGGTAATTTCCGTCATCCACTTCCGGGCCTCGGTGAAGGAATTGGTCGTCAGGGGGCGGTAATTTTCCCATGATCGCCTCACCGCAAATGTTTTTCTGAGCGTGTCGTAGGTGATGGTATTGGTCAGTTTGATTTCATGGATCAACATGTCGGGCAGGAGAGATCGGGTCTGGGTCAGCGTGATCACATAAGAAAAACTCGTTGAAATACCGCTCAATACAGCTTCTTTCATTTTGTCCGTAAAAGCGCCGTCCACCTTGACGGTCAAGATGAGGTTGTCCTCTGTGTTATTAATTGACATGTGGGTTATTTCGGCGCCATATGCATTCACCCTGCCGGCGGCAGCAATCAAAACGATCGCGGCGGCCGCGATGAACAGGCGCCTGGCATAGACGTTGGTCAATTAATATCCCCCCGGGTTCTGCAATGGAGCTGATCTCTAAACAATGCTGCGCTCATGCTGCGTTTCATTGGGATGACGGGTTGCTTCGGTGGAATCAACCGGAGCGGTCTGCCAGGCCTTTTTCTGTCTGAAAAATTCTTTTAAAAATTCGTGGTTGAAGTTGTGACCTGATTTGTAAAGCTCAATATGCCCCAGGATCGGCATACCCAAGAGGGAAAAATCCCCAATCGCGTCCAGGATCTTGTGCCGCACAAATTCATCCTGAAAGCGGAGGCCGTTTTCGTTCATTACCCCGTTTTGGTCAATGACAATCGCATTGTCAAGGGAGCCACCCTTAGCAAGCCCATAATGCTTGAGATACTCGAGTTCCTGGTAGAAGCCGAATGTCCGGGCCGGCCCTATTTCTCGTGCGAAATTGTCGCTTGTGAGTTCAATGGTGTATTTCTGTTCCTTTATTGCCGGATGATCGAAATCGATGGTGCATGAAATGGTTCGCCGGCCGCCGGGATAGACCCCCACGGACTTGCCGTCCTTCTGCAATTCAATGGGGGAGGATATCACGAAATACAGGCGGGGTGCATCCTGCTCTATGATGTTGCCCGATGTTATCGCCTCCGTAAAAACGGCGGCGCTGCCGTCCATGATGGGGAGTTCATAATCATCGAGTTCCGCTATGGCATTGTCGATGGACATTCCGGACAATGTCGCCATCAGGTGTTCTATGGTCGATACGATAAACCCGTTCTCGCCGACGACGGTTGCCAGGCTGGTATCGATAACACGGTTGAAATGGCTGGAAATAAGGGGGCTTCCCGGCAGATCAACCCGTTTGAATTTGATCCCGAAATTGGGCGGCGCGGGTTTTATGGCGAGGTTTACCGTTTTGCCGGAATGCAGTCCTTTTCCTTTGAAATATACCGGTTCAGCCAGTGTACGTTGCCGTATGTTCATCATGCTTTTGTTTTTTATGTTATGAATTCATGGTGCTGCCGGATCGGGGCAGCGCTGTTTTCGAATAATTGTACCATATATATAAGGTTTTTTATAAAATTGCAAAGACTTGCCGGGCGAAAAATATGGCAGAGACATTTTATTATGTCATGTGCCCGAAATAAGGGCGAAAAACCGGTATTCCTGCTCCCGTGGATTGGCTTTCAGCGCCTCCTTTTTTACTTGTTATTCTCACATGGCTTTGCTATGGTTACCCAAATTGCGAATAACGGATACCGATTTTCGAATTTCAACTACCAATTTATAACTTCTGGATGCTGAGCCAAAATTGTTGTCTATGGTTTATACCGGCGCCGTCATTGGCATTGACGGCCTTTTGATGGAAGTCGAGGTCGATATTGCCCATGGGCTGCCCGCGTTTTCGACCGTCGGACTTCCGGAAACCTCCGTGAAAGAGAGCCGGGAGCGGGTAAAGGCGGCCATTATCAATTGCGGATACGGTTTTCCGGATGACCGGATCACCGTGAATCTTGCACCGGCGCATATCAAAAAAGGGGGGACCGGATTCGACCTCCCCATCGCCCTGGGTATTCTGGCGGCCAGCGGCATTTTTCCGCAGGATGCCGTCCGTCCGTATGTCATTTTGGGAGAACTTGCCCTGGACGGCCGGATCAAGCCGGTGACAGGGTCGCTTCCCATGGCCATGGCCGCAAGATCCGCGGGTTTTTCAGGCATTGTGGTGCCGGCCGAAAACCGTTTCGAGGCGGCCGTGGTGGAGGGGTTGAATGTTTACCCCGTATCCACCCTGGCCGAAGCGGTCGGTTTTTTGCGGGGGGAAAAGGCCATTGAAAGCGAAAAAAGCCATGCGGCCGAGACGTTTGACCCCGATGCGGAGCCGGGGATCAATTTTTCGGAAGTCTCCGGCCAGGGGCATGCCAGGCGGGCCATGGAAATCGCTGCCGCGGGGGCGCATAACATGATCATGACAGGCCCCCCGGGGGCCGGGAAAACCATGCTCGCCAGACGCTTTCCGGGAATTATCCCTCCCCTGGCGTTTGATGAGGCCATAGAAACCACGAAGATATACAGTGTGGCCGGTTTGCTGCCGAAAGGGACGGCCCTGCTTTCCCAGCGGCCGTTTCGCGCACCGCATCATACCATCTCAAATGCGGGGCTGATCGGCGGCGGCAGCAATCCGCGTCCGGGCGAGGTGAGCCTGGCCCATAACGGCGTTTTGTTTCTGGATGAGCTGCCGGAATTCAAAAAAAGCGTCCTGGAAGTTCTGCGACAGCCGATGGAGGATCGTGAGGTTACCATTTCAAGGGCCGTCATGAGCATTACCTATCCTGCCGGGTTCATGCTTGTCGCTGCGATGAATCCCTGCCCGTGCGGCTATTTGACGGATGAAAACCATCCCTGCCGGTGCAGTTCGTCCCAGATTCAGCAGTACCGGAACCGCATGTCCGGCCCGCTGATGGACCGCATTGACCTTCACGTGGAAGTACCCAATGTCACCTACCGGGAGATGTCCAGCCGGAAACCGGCGGAATCATCCATGGTGATCCGGAAAAGGGTTGCAAAAGCCAGGGCCATACAGGGCAACCGGTTTGCGCGTTTGAAAATTCATGCCAATTCGCAGATGAGCAGCCGTCATATACGAACGTATTGCAGCATTGATGATGCCTCTTCCCGGATACTGGAAACCGCTATGGATAAGCTGGGTCTTTCGGCAAGGGCCTACCACCGGATTCTGAAAATTGCCCGGACGATAGCGGATCTGGAAGTAGCGGCCGATATCGAAGCCGGTCACGTGCTCGAGGCCATTCAGTACCGAAGTTTTGACCGGAATGAAGGCGGATACTCGTCTTTCGTGTAAATACAAAAACAACCATCGGGGAGAAGAAGTGATTCCTTGCGAGGTATGGGCCGAGATTAGCGGAAAGGCATTGTCGGACAACATCAGGAATTTGAAACGCCTTCTGAAAGGATCCGCGCGTTTCATGGCGGTGGTCAAAGCCGATGCCTATGGCCACGGAGCGGTCGAGACTGCGCTGCGGGCAGTTGATGCGGGTGCCGACGCCCTGGGCGTTGCCAGGCTGGGGGAAGCATTGGAACTCCGGCATGCAGGCATTGACGTTCCCGTATTGATTTTCGGAAAAACCCGCCCCGCCCAGGCCGCCAGGCTTATTGAGTACGGCTTGACCCAGACCGTATGCGGCTACAGGGAAGCGGTAGACCTTTCTGAAAGGGCTCGTTCCATGGGGCACCGGCTCCGGGTGCACATCAAGATGGATACCGGTATGGGCCGCCTTGGTATTTTGACAAGCGACGGAGAAATTGGATTGAGCAGGAAAGTCTGCCGTGACGCGGCTGTTGATGAAATATGCGCCATATGCAGGCTTGACGGGCTTGCCTGCGAGGGGATCTATACCCATTTTGCGGCTGCGGATGAAGCCGACAAAACCATGACCGTCCAGCAACTGGCCGTTTTTGAAGACGTTGTCGCCCGCCTTGAAAAGAAAGGCGTGCACTTTGCCATCCGCCATGCCGCGAATTCGGCAGCCCTCATCGACATGCCTGAAACGCACCTGGACATGGTGCGCGCCGGCATTTCCATATACGGGTATTATCCTTCCACAAGCGTCGATCATGAATCCGTTCGGCTGATACCGGCAATGACCCTGAAGTCCCGCATCGTTCACCTGAAAACGGTGGGCCCGGGTTTTGCGGTCAGCTACGGGGCGACAGCCCGGACGGATAAAAAAACGACGATTGCAACGGTTGCCATCGGTTATGCGGATGGATTGTCCCGCGGTTTGTCCTCCATCGGCAAAATGACCCTCCGGGGACAGTTCGTTCCGGTAATCGGGCGCGTTTGTATGGATGCAACCATGCTGGATACCGGCGGTGTGCCGGATGCGGCCGTCGGGGACGAGGTGACGATTTTCGGAAATCCGGAAAACGGTGTGTTCTCAGCGGACCGGCTCGCCGATCAGACGGAGACGATCAGTTATGAAGTGCTAACCAGCGTCTCAAGGCGTGTATGCCGGGTGTATATCTAAAAGAAGCCTTGCAGGAAATATTGATGGCACCGTAAAAAGTCCAATATCTGCGTTACGCGTGATTTCTCAGAATCTCACGTACGGCTAAGTACTCTGCATTCTTCGAAATCACGCAAGCCTTGATCTTGAACTTTTTACGGCGCCATCTGAAAATCGACTTTTTACGGGTCCATCAATATCGGAGACGAAAGACATTTTTTCCCCGAAATGGAAAAAAAGTACTGCCACATATATTGTGGCTTTATTTTTTACAGGCTCTATATGTGGACAGTTGATCGGGATGTAACCGTTTGGATTTTCCGTGGAATGACGGGGTCGAAATGTCTTGACAACTCCGGACGCCGGTGATAAATGATCTATTTTGCTTCAGGCGCTTGTCTATATAACGGAGGTGTTTCGATGCCCGTTATAGGGATAGTGGCCGGGCTTTTTTGCGGGCGCATGTTTCCGGTTTTTGACCAGAGAGGCAATTGCCGGGTTTATATAGGAATACGTTTGATTTTGATGGAACGACGGTCTTTTTGTTTGTATTGCATATGATTTCGTTAATTGTGAGAAAGGAGGTGCACCCGTTTTAACGCGCATATTTCGTATTGGTTTAAGTAGTGGAAGCCTATGGAATTTCACTAAAAATGGTAACTCAGGAGGTAAATAATGCCAAGTTTCGTAATTACTGAAAAATGTGATGGCTGCAAGGGCGGCGAGAAAACGGCCTGTATGTACATCTGCCCCAATGACCTTATGGTTCTGGATCCCAACTTGATGAAGGCGTACAACCAGGAGCCGGATCAGTGCTGGGAATGCTTTTCCTGTGTAAAAATCTGCCCGACCCAGGCAATCGAAGTTCGCGGCTATGCCGACTTTGTTCCCCTGGGAAGCAGCATTTATCCGATGATGGGTACGGAAGACGTGATGTGGACCTGCAAGTTCAGAAACGGCGTTGTCAAGCGCTTCAAGTTCCCCATCCGGACCACTCCTGAAGGCGAAGCCAATGCCTACGAGAGCCTGAAAGGCAAAGATCTTGAAAGTGACCTGCTCTCCACCGAAGAAGCGGACGGATACCAGATCCCGAAGCCCCAGGCGACCGTCTAGGCTGCCGGTTATCTGAACAGGATGACCCGTCAATTACAAATGTTTCGACATTTAAGGAGGATATATTATGGCATTACCGAATAAACCCCAGGGTGAGCTCAAGGCTGTTAGGGACCCTGAAGTTGTGGAAAAAGAAGTTGACATCCTGATCGTCGGCGGCGGCATGGCTGCCTGCGGGACTGCATTTGAAGTCAAGAAATGGCTCGGCGACGACCAGAGCGTTCTGCTGTGCGACAAGGCGGCGATGGAGAGAAGCGGGGCAGTTGCCCAGGGCCTTTCCGCCATCAATACCTATATCGGCGATAACACCCCGGACGACTATGTCCGCATGGTCAGAAACGACCTCATGGGCATCGTCCGTGAAGACCTTATTTTCGACCTCGGCTGCCACGTGGATGACTCCGTGCATCTGTTCGAGGAATGGGGCCTGCCGGTCTGGAAGAAAACCGAAGACAACAAGAACCTTGACGGCAAAAAAGGCCTCAAGCTCGGTACCCTGAAAGGCGGCGCCCAGCCGGTTCGCACCGGTAAATGGCAGATCATGATCAACGGTGAATCCTACAAGAGAATCGTTGCCGAAGCAGCAAAAAAGGCTCTTGGCGATGACAACATTCTCGAGCGCGTGTTTATCGTCGAACTGCTGCTTGACAAGAACCGCGAAAACCAGATTGCCGGCGCAATCGGTTTTTCCGTGCGTGAAAACAAAGTCTACGTCATCAAGGCCAAGACCATGATGGTGGCCTGCGGCGGCGCTGTAAACATTTATCAGCCCCGCTCTGTTGGTGAAGGCAAGGGTCGTGCATGGTACCCGGTATGGAACTCCGGTTCCACCTATACCCTGACCATGAAAGTCGGTGCCGAGCTTTCCATGATGGAAAACCGCTTCACCCCGGCTCGCTTCAAGGACGGTTACGGTCCTGTCGGCGCGTGGTTCCTCCTGTTCAAGGCAAAAGCACTCAACGGCCTGGGAGAAAATTTTGCAGCCAGCGACGCAGCAAAGAAAGAGCTGGAATATTATGCACCTTACGGCACGGCAGCCATTACCCCGACCTGTCTGCGTAACCACCTCATGCTCTTTGAGATGAAGGAAGGCCGCGGACCGATTATCATGGATACGGTTACCGCACTGGCGGAACTCGGCAAGACCATGGACAAGAAGGAACTCAAGCATCTGGAATCAGAAGCATGGGAAGACTTCCTGGACATGACCTGCGGCCAGGCCAACCTGTGGTGCGCCACCAACACCGAGCCGGAAAAGAAAAACTCCGAGTTGATGCCGACGGAACCCTATTTGCTGGGCTCCCACTCCGGTTGCTGCGGTTTGTGGGTCTCCGGTCCGGATTATGACTGGATTCCCGATTCATACAAGATCAAGGCCGACAACGGCAAGGTTTACAACCGGATGACCACGGTCAACGGTCTGTTCACTGCCGGTGACGGCGTTGGCTGCTCGGGTCACAAGTTTTCCTCCGGCTCCCATGCCGAAGGGCGTATCGCGGCGAAGCAGATGGTTCGCTACGCCAAGGATCATGCGGACTTCAAGCCGGAATTGGCCATTTCCGCACAGGAAGCCGTTGATATTGTCTACAAGCCCGTTCGTATGTTCCTGGACAATTGCGAATATACGACCGCCATCAATATCAACCCCAACTACCTGAAGCCCGAAGGCATGATGTACCGCCTGATGAAGGCGACCCATGAGTACGGCGCAGGTACGGCTACCTATTACCTGACCACCGACAAAAACCTCGAAATCGTTATGGACCTTCTCCAGGGCATGCGCGAAGACTGCGAAAAGCTTGCAGCCGGCGATCTGCATGAACTGATGAGGGCTTGGGAAATCTACCACAGGATCTGGACCGTGGAATCGCACCTGCGGCACATCCAGTTCCGTAAAGAAACCCGTTATCCGGGCTTTTACTACCAGGCAGACCACCCGAATCAGGACGATGAGAACTGGTTTTGCTTTGTCAATTCCAAGTATGATCCCAAAGCACAGCAGTGGGATGTATTCAAGAAAGACTATGTCCAGATCATCCCGAGCTGAATGATGTCTTCTTGAAGTAGCGGATATACACCTCCAGGTGCCTTCCGGCACCTGGAGGTTTTTCATCATTTTTTGTACGATCGGTTTTGTTTTTTTTGGGATGGCTTGGTCCTCTTTACAGGGGACCGTTGCGCTTTGGAACCGTAACCTGGGAATCCACCGGACGCGTAAAGCGAGATGCGAATTTCGCTGCCAGCTGTTTTTTTGCGGCCGGGATTTCGAGTTTTCCGTTCCAAGGGTCGCTTTTCAAGGGATCAATTTCAAAGGGCCATGGGGAAAGGGCGCATGACCTGGCAATCCTCCCGACCTTGTCCGTTGAGAACAGTATCCGGCAGGCCGGGAAGGAAGCGGAACGGGACGCGAAACGAACCGGAATAAGCATCCGGAATAAGCATCCGGGATGCCTTTTGCCGGATCGTTCGTTGTCTGACCCTTCGTTACCGGGAAAAGCAGCCGGGAACCTTTTCGGGTCGATCTGCGGTTTTCCCCCGTCAAGTCTGATTCCCGGCAGCAAATATTTCAGCGAATACCCATATATGAGTCAGGAAGAATACACGAAGACCACACGCGACAGCATATGGAAAAATAAAAGGTTATACAATTCGAACCTGTAAGTACGGAGGGTAACATGAGTGAAACGAAAGGAGCCCCGTTGAGCGGAACGATAATGGTGGTCGGGGGCGGCATCGCCGGCCTTACCACTGCTCTGGAAGCCGCGGAAGTGGGGTACGATGTCATCATCGTCGAAAAAAACCCTTATCTCGGCGGCCGGGTGGCGCAGCTCAATCAATACTTCCCCAAGCTTTGCCCCCCCACATGCGGCCTTGAAATCAACTTCCGGCGAATAAAGGACAACCCGCGAATCAAAGTTTTTACATTGGCGGATGTCGAAAAGGTCGACGGCAAGGCTGGTGATTACAAGGTGAGCGTCAAGCTGAATCCCCGCTACGTCAACGAAAACTGCACCTGCTGCAATGCCTGCGCGGAAGCCTGCCAGGCGGAAATTCCCAATGAATTCAACTTTGGAATGAACAAACACAAGGGCGCATATCTGCCCCATGAAATGGCCTTCCCTTACCGGTACGTGATTTCTCCGCAGATCATCGGCACCGAGGACGCCAATCGCTGCAAGGAAGCCTGCCCGTATAATGCCGTTGACCTCGAAATGGAGGCGAAAACGGTCGAATTGAATGCCGGGGCCATTGTCTGGGCGACCGGCTGGGAGCCCTACGATGCGGCAAAGATTGAAAATCTGGGCTTTGGCAGGTATCCCAATATTATCACGAACATGATGCTGGAGCGTCTGGCATCCAAAAACGGCCCGACCGAAGGGAAGATCCTCAGGCCCTCGGACGGCAGCGAGCCGAAAAGCATTGCATTCGTGCAATGCGCCGGTTCCCGGGATGAAAACCATCTGCCGTATTGTTCCTATATCTGCTGCATGGCGTCCCTCAAGCATGCAACCTACATCCGCGAACAGTATCCGGATGCGACCATTTATATTTACTATATCGACCTGCGCGCCCCCGGATACAAGTATGAAAAATTTTACAATAACATCAAGGATGATGAAAATGTAAAGTTTGTCAAGGGGAAGGTTGCGGCTGTCGAGGAGGCGACCGGCGACGGAATTACCGTGACCGCCGAAGATACCCTGAGCGGAGAAAAGATTCACCAGACCGTCGATATGGTCGTGCTCGCCACCGGTATGCAGCCTTCCGCGGCATCTGCGAAATTGCCCGCGGACCTGCAGTTTACGGAAGACGGTTTTGTCATCAACGACTTTGAAAAAGGGGGCATGTTTGCCGCCGGGTGCGCCAACCGGCCCGCCGATGTCATGATGTCGAACCAGAATGCAACCGGTATGGCCTTAAAGGCGATTCAAACCCTGGCGAAGCGGTAGGAGGGATCAAATATGAGTAAAAAATACGGTGTTTACATTTGCACTGGCTGCGGCATCGGAGATGCCCTGGATATAAAGGCGATCTGCGACGTAGTCGAAGAAGAAGCCCTGCCCTGCACGACCCATGAATTTCTCTGCAGCGAAGCGGGCGTTGACCTGATAAAAAAAGATATCGAGGAAAAAGGGACCAACAACCTGGTTATTGCGGCCTGTTCGCGGCGGGTCAACTACAATACGTTCAAGTTTGACGGCTGCGTGGTTGAACGGGTCAATCTCCGGGAAGGGGTCGTCTGGTCGCACCCCCGGGACCAGTTCCCCGCCCTGACCGAAGAAGAAAAAGAAGACGAGGAAAATTTCGACCGGGTGCAGATGATGGCCGAGGATTATGTCCGCATGGGCATGGCGCGGATCGAAAAAGTCAAGGATGTCGAGCCGTATAAGCTCGAAACCCTGAATAAAAGAATCCTGGTTATCGGCGGCGGGATTACCGGCATGTCCGCGGCGCTCGATGCAGCGGCCGTGGGGTATGAAGTGACCATCGTTGAAAAGGAAGATGCCATCGGCGGTCATAGCGCCAAGTGGCGAAAGCAGACCCCCGTCAACCCGCCCTATGACAGACTGATCCCGCCGAAGGCGGCCGGTCTGATCAAGGCGGTGGAGGAGAACCCGAAAATCGATATCCGGACAGCTACGGTAGTGGCCCGTATCGCCGGAGAGCCCGGGAACTTTATCGTAACGCTTAAAAAACCGGGTGAAAAAATCGAGTTTGACGTGCCGTATCCGCTCCCCGAAGAAATGCGGGTGGATGAAAACGGCAAAGAGCTTGAACATGAAGCCCTTATTGAAAAATACAAGGAATACAACGAGGGCCGGCGAGACATTCTCGCGGTGGATCCGAATGGTGAAAGCTTCGGTGCTGTGATCCTTGCCGCCGGCTGGCGCCCCTATGAACCGAAAGCGGACGAGTTCGCCAATCTCGGATGGGGAAATGCCGACGTCATTACGAACTATCAGTTCGAGGAACTGGCTGCCAAGGGAAAAGTCACCCGGCCATCCGACGGGAAAGAAGCCAAAAACGTGGTTTTTATCCAGAGCCCCGGAAACGGTACGGACGGCGATTTTCCGTATACCGGCGCGGTGACGTCCATGGTTGCCCTCAAACAGGCAAAATATGTGCGCGAAGATTACCCGGATGCCAATGCCTATATTGTTTACCAGCACATGCGGACCACCGGTCTTTCGGAGTACCTGTACAAGGAATTGCAGCAGGACCCGGGCGTCTATATGACCAAGGGGGAGGTTGCCGCCGTGGAATCCAGGGGGGGAAGCCTCTCCGTGGACGTGAACAACACCCTGATCGGAGAAGAAATCCGCATCAACGCCGACCTGGTGGTCCTGGGCACCGGAATGGTGCCGGTAACGCATGACGATCCTACCGTGAACCTGGCGTATCGTCAGGGGCCGGGATTCCGGGACAATGAACTGTTCGACCGGTATGCGGATTCGAATTTTATCTGTTTCCCCTATGAAACGCAGCGAACCGGAATTTATGCCGCGGGATGCGTACGGCGGGGATTGAATATCGAAGAGTCCATGGAAGACGCTACCGGTGCGGCGCTGAAAACCATACAGTGTCTTGAGTCTGTCAACAGGGGCGTATCGGTCCATCCCCGTTCCGGCGACATGACTTTCCCGGACTTTTTCTTCCAGCGCTGCACCCAGTGCAAGCGCTGTACCGACGAATGCCCCTTCGGCGCCATTGATGACGATGAAAAAGGCACGCCCAAACCGAATCCGGCACGCTGCCGACGATGCGGCACTTGCATGGGCGCTTGTCCGGAACGGATTATCAATTTCGCGGACTACAGCATCGACACCATCGGTTCCCAGGTCAAGGCGGTCCAGGTGCCGTCCGAGGACGATTACGATGAGCCGCCGTTCAGGATTCTGGGGCTGGTATGTGAAAACGACGCCTACCCGGCATTAGATATTGTCGGCCTGCAGAAAAAATCCTTTTCCGCGGATGTCCGCCTCATTCCGGTGAGATGCCTGGGATCGGTCAATGTCATCTGGATCAAGGACGCCCTTTCCCAGGGCATGGACGGTGTTTTCCTCCTGGGCTGCAGGCATGGAGATGACTACCAGTGCCACTTTGTCAAAGGCAGCGAACTGGCCAGCATACGCATGAAAAAGATCGGCGACGCCCTGTCAAGCCTTGCGCTTGAGGAAGAGCGCGTTGCCCAATTCGAGGTGGCGATCGACGATTATGATCGCATTCCGCAAATTATCAACGATTTCGTCGAAGAAGTCGAGGCGCTTGGTCCGAACCCGTTCAAGGGGTTCTAAAAAACGAAACCATTTGCACCCGGCCCTTCCTGAAACCGGCCGGGTGCATCTCCATGCGGATATACCCAATGGATATGGATAAAAATATGGCAAATAGCCTGTTTAGGAGGTTTTATCATGTCTGAGAGATTCCTCGTTCAACCGGATGTTGAATTTGTAAAGGATCTACGCGCACTCGGCGGCGAGACGCTCAAAAAATGTTATCAGTGCGCAACCTGTTCGGTGGCATGCCCCATCGCCCCTGACAACAAACCTTTCCCCCGCAAGGAAATGATTGCCGCGTCCTGGGGGCTGAAGGATAAATTGATTTCCAGCCCGGACGTGTGGCTGTGCCACAATTGCGGGGACTGCAGCACCCAGTGCCCAAGGGGGGCCAATCCCGGCGACGTGATGGCGGCGATCCGGGCCAAGGCGATCGACCATTACGCAGTGCCCAAATCCGTGTCCAAGGCAGTGAATGACCCCAAAATGCTGCCGGTCCTGGCTGTTCTGCCCGCCATTGTTTTTCTGGTCGTCGGGCTGGGTCTCAAGGTATTCGGAGTGAACTGGCTCAATTTTTCCCCGGAACTGAATGCCGAAGGCCAGATTGCCCACAGCAATTTTTTTGCCCACTGGCTCGTGGACCTCATCTTCATTCCGCTTTCCATCTGGGCGGTGGCTATTTTTGCGCTGGCCCTGAAACGTTTCGTGGCGGACATTCATGCAAACGCGCTTGCCGAGGGGAAGACGGACAAGGAAAAGCTCGAGCTTAAACCCTTTCTGACCTCGCTTGTCCGGGTTATCCCCGACATCCTGAAGCACAAAAAATTCTCCCAGTGCACCGAAAACAACAACCGGGCCACTCCCCACATGATGGTTCTGTTTTCCTTTATCGCCCTTGCCTTTGTGACGGGCTTCTTTTTTATCTACCTTTACGGGCTGGGCATTCATGGCCCGTACAACCAGTTGAATCCGGTGAAAATTCTTGCCAATATCGCGGGCATTGCACTCATCATCGGTGGCATCATGCTCTATAAGCAGCGGATGGAAAAGACCAACGAGGTGTCCACCTACAAGGACTGGTACCTGCTCTGGATCGTCGTCGGCCTGGGCGTCACCGGTATGTTGACCGAGTTTACCCGCCTGGCCGGTTTTGCGTTTTTGACGTACCTGCTCTATTTTATCCACCTGATGTTTGTCTTTCACCTTTTCGCATTTTTGCCGTTTTCAAAACTGGCGCATCTGGTATACAGAACCGTGGCCATGGCACACAGTGATTATTCCGGTCGGGAAGCAAAGAAGAGCTAGAATCCATCTCAACATTCCGATTTTGAAGGATACAATCAAAAAAAGGGACGCCGGTGCTTTCGGGTCCCTTTTTTTTGTTGGTTTTGCTGTCGTATTTGTTGCGCGTGGGCGTTTTTATGTGAGATACTCCATGACGGCGTCGTAAAAAGCCCAATATCTGCGTTGCGCACAATTTCTGAAGAAACTCACGTACGGATAAGTACGCTCAATGCTTCAAAAATTACACGCGCCTTGATCTTGAACTTTTTACTTTGCCGTCTAAAATCGACTTTTTACGGGCTCAGCACTCCATAATGACCAAATATCCTGATTCGAACGCTTTATGAAAAAAAAGGGGTTTGCCATGTCTTATCATTCCCGTGTGAGCACCGGCTGGGACTCCCTGGACCTCATTATCGATCATTTGCGCCGGGGGGACAATGTCGTATGGCAGGTCGACGCCTTTGATGACTACCAGCGCCTGGCCGCCCTTTTTGCAAACAGCGCTCTTTCGGCCGGGGAAAAGGTGGTGTATATCCGGTTCGCCCGCCATATGCCGATCCTGGAGGAAAAGGGGGGCATTACCGTTTACAAGCTGAAAACGGAAAGCGGGTTTGAGTCGTTTTCAACCGAAGTGCATGCCATTATTACGCGGGAAGGAAGAGATGTTTTTTATATTTTTGACATGCTCTCCGATCTGTTGCATGTCTGGGCCACGGACCTGATGATCAGGGATTTTTTTTATATTACCTGTCCGTACCTTTACGAGCTGAACACCATCGCGTATTTCGGGATACAAAGGGACCGGCATTCCTTCAAGGCGATTGCGCGGATCCGGGAAACGACTCAGCTGCTGATCGATGTGTACGCGTACCAGTCAAAGATATGCATCCATCCGATCAAGGTGCAGCACCGCTACTCCCCGACCATGTTCTTCCCCCATATCAAGCGGAAAGATCGGCTTGAACCCGTTATCAACTCCGTGGAAGCCACGGAAATGTTTTCCCATATCTCCGAGCGAAGGTCGGTGGGGGCCCATCGTCATCTTGATTACTGGGACCGTTTGTTCATCCAGGCGGAAGCGCTTCGAAGCGCTGCGGTGCCCCCCGCGGAAAAGCAGGATATGGTGGAACAGTTGAGCCGCCTTTTGCTGTCACGGGACAAGCGCATTATCGACCTGGTGCGGACATACATGTCCCTGGAGGATTTTCTGGAGATCAAACAGCGGTTGATCGGAACGGGTTATATCGGGGGAAAATCCCTGGGCATGCTGCTGGCCCGGCGGATACTGGCGACGGATCAGCCTTTTGATACGAAAACCATACTCGAGAACCACGATTCTTTTTATATCGGATCGGATGTTTTTTATTCGTATATCGTTCAAAACGGGTGGTGGAAGCTGTTCATGGGGCATAAGACCCGGGACGGCTATTTTTCCAACGGAGCAGTGCTCAAGGAGAAAATGCTTACCGGCACCTTTCCGGATGAAATCCGGGAGCAGTTTCAGCTCATGCTGGAATATTTCGGGCAGTCCCCGATTATCGTACGTTCCAGCAGCCTTCTGGAAGATGCCTTTGGAAGTGCATTTGCCGGGAAATACGACAGTTTTTTCTGCGTCAACCAGGACTCGCCGGGAAAACGGTACGACGTGTTCGAGGAGGCAGTAAAGCTGATTTTCGCCTCCATGATGAATGAGGATGCCCTTGCCTACCGTCTTCAGCGGGGGCTGGATCAGCGTGACGAGCAGATGGCCCTTCTGGTGCAGCGGGTTTCGGGTTCGTATCATCAAAACTATTTTTTTCCTGAATTTGCCGGTGTCGGGCTGTCCCGGAACCCTTTTGCGTGGAAAAAGTCGATGGATGAAAAGGCGGGAATGCTCCGGCTGGTTTTCGGGCTGGGTACCCGGGCGGTAAACCGCGTGGAAAACGATTATCCCCGGATCGTGGCACTGGATCATCCCCTGGTCAAGCCCCTGTCGGATATGGATCACCTGCGGAAATTCTCCCAGCGGTTCGTGGATTTGCTGAAGCTGGACGAAAACCGGCTTCAAACCATGCCCCTGTCCGACCTGAAGGAAAGGGTGCCGGACATTTGCCTGGATTTTGCCGGTGTCAGGGATTTTGAATCGGAAGAAGCGCTCCGAAACATGGGGCGCCCTTCCCGGGAGATGTGGGTCCTTACCTTTGACAATTTTTTGACGGAGACCCCTTTTGTCGAGGTAATGGGGAAAATGCTGGAATGCCTTGAAAACGGCTATGACAATCCCGTTGATATCGAGTTTACGGTGAATTTTACCCATACCGGGCGCCTCCAGGTCAATCTGCTCCAGTGCCGGCCCTTCCAGCCCGGTGGACCTTCGGGGAGTGTCGACGTACCGGAAAATATTGATGCAGACAAACTTCTTATCCGCACCGGCGGGGATTTCATGGGGGGGAGTGTTTCCCTTCCCATTGCGAGCATCATCTACGTCGATCCCGATGTATACATATCCCTGTCCGTTTCCCAGCGATATTCGGTGGCGCGTCTTGTGGGGAAGCTCAACAAGCAGTTTGCGCACCGGGAGAAAATGCCGGTCATGCTTCTCGGACCGGGACGGTGGGGGACGCATTCCCCGGAAATGGGGGTGCCGGTGACATTTTCGGAAATAAACAATTTTGTGGCGCTGGGGGAAATCAGCTACCAGGACGGCAGCCTTGTACCGGATTTGTCTTTCGGCAGCCACTTTTTCCAGGACCTGATCGAAACCCGGATCTTTTATCTCGCCATATACCCGGAAAAACCTTCCGTGGTGTTCAACACCCAGTGGATCACGGCGCAAAAAAACATCCTGGACACGATTGTCCCCGAAGGGGAGCCGCCATATGACGCGGCAGTAAAGGTGATCGACACCCGGGGCATGAACCTGTATCTGCGCGCGGATATGGTAACACGCCGGGCGGCTTGTTTTTTTGCGTGACGCTTCGGCGCGGCGCATCTCGAGGATCGCATAGGGGGCGGCGGACCGATAGCCGGTTCCGCCCCTTTTTTTCGACTTTTCGCCGCTGACCAAAAAGGCGGGAGCCTTTTCACGGCGCTCCCGCCTTCGGTACTGTCAATGCAGAATCGCTATAAAACTAGAAAAAAGAAATCCGCATCATCTATACTACCCCGTATGCCAGCATCGCGCGGGCGACCTTTACAAAACCGGCGATGTTGGCGCCGGTAACGTAATTCCCTTTTTTGCCGTAGGCTTCGGATGCGTCCAGGCAGGATTTGTGGATGCTTTTCATGATCTGAAGCAGCCGGTGGTCGACTTCCTCCCGGGTCCAGGAGAGTTTCAGGCTGTTCTGGCTCATTTCCAGGCCGGAGGTGGCCACTCCGCCAGCGTTTGCCGCCTTCCCGGGGCCGTAGAGAATGCTGCTTTCCTGGTAGACATCCACCGCTTCGGGGGTAGAGGGCATGTTGGCGCCTTCCGCGACGCAGAAGCAGCCGTTTTCGATCAGGGCTTTTGCGTTCTGCCCGTCGATTTCATTCTGGGTGGCGCAGGGGAGGGCAATGTCGACCTTTATCCCCTTTTCCCGGATCACGTCCCACACGTTTTTGTCCAGGAAGCATTCCGCCTGGTATTTTTCCGAATATTCCTGTATGCGCCCCCGGCGGATGTTTTTCAATTCCATGATATAGCAGCACTTGTCGTTGTCGATTCCCTTCTCATCGATCACCGTTGCGGAAGAATCGCAGATCGTGATCACCCGGCCGCCCAGTTCATTGACTTTTTCAATGGCGTATTGGGCCACGTTCCCCGACCCGCTCACGGCAACAACCTTGTCCTTGAAATCCATCCCGCGGGTCGCCAGCATTTCCTGGGCGAAATATACGGTTCCGTAGCCGGTGGCCTCCGGGCGGATAAGGCTGCCGCCGTATTCAAGGCCTTTACCCGTTAATACGCCGGTATGCTCGTTTCTGATTTTTTTATAATAACCGAAAAGGTACCCGATCTCCCGTCCCCCCACACCGATATCCCCTGCGGGCACATCGGTTTCCGGTCCGATGTGCCGGTAGAGTTCCCGCATGAAGGACTGGCAGAAACGCATCATTTCCCCGTCGGATTTGCCCTTGGGGTCGAAATCGGATCCGCCCTTGCCCCCGCCCATGGGAAGGGTGGTCAGGGAATTCTTGAAAATCTGTTCAAATCCCAGAAATTTGATTATGCCCAGATTGACCGAGGGATGAAACCGGAGCCCTCCTTTAAACGGCCCCAGGGCGTTGTTGAACTGTACACGGAAGCCCCTGTTTACAAGCACTTCCCCGTTGTCGTTGACCCACGGCACGCGAAACATAATGACGCGTTCAGGTTCCACGATCCGTTCGTAGATGCCGGCTTTTACAAACTCCGGATGCCGTTTTACGGTCGGTTCCAGCGTTTCCAGGACCTCTATGACCGCCTGGTGAAATTCTTTCTGTTCCGGATCGATGTGTTTTACCTTGTCAATAACGTTGCTGATAACCGACATGAAAGCGCCTCCTTGATTCTGTATTTTTTAATTGGTCGTAAAATTTTTCGCCGTTTTCCGCAATTCACCCGTCAGGACATACAGGGAGGGGTGAACCGAAAACAGATTTGCCTGCAGGCGAAATTGAAAAAAAAGAAAACAGTTTTAGATAAATTACAAAAACAGGAATGTAAACCAAAAATTGTACGGTTTTTGAGAAAAAAAGCGTTTTATGAAGTGCTTTGATTCTGCCACGGCCATTTTCCGGTGATTTCCATATCAATGGCAAAACTCAGAAAGGTTCGTATTATTACGATGACCGCAAGGATGCCGACGCTGGAGAATGTCAACTCAATGGCCACGGTCTTGATGATATCGGCGGCCACCAGAAATTCCAGGCCCAGCAGGATGCCGCGGGCCAGCTGCAATCGGTATTCCTGGAATATTTTTTCCTTCGCCCCCCAGGTTATGAGCAGGTAAAGGTTGTAGGCGGTTGCATAGAACGCAAAGATCATGATGATAGCGATCCCCAGAAGTTCAAGAACAGCGATGCTCCATTCCGCGACAATGACCACGATATTCATTGCGTTTATTGTCATAGCCCGCTCCTTTATGGATTCAGCTTGTTATTACTTGTATACTATACTGTGTTTGGATGGAGGATGCTACAAGCCATCTCAAAAAATCTTTTGCCCCAAAATCTTTTTTTTGAGATGGCTTGTACTTTCACCCACGGTGTTTTTCAAACAATACCTCACGGAAGCCTGTGCCGGATGCGATGTGCAACGGGTTTCATTTTGCATTTTCATTCTATCCGGAATACAATACATGCGTCACAAACAACACGCGCAGGATGGAAAACCGAAAAAGCCGAAAGCGCAGGTTCTGCTTCCGGGATCGGAATGTCAACCAGAATGCAATGGAGAAAAAACATGAGCAAGACCATTTTCATTACCGGCGCATCATCGGGGATCGGAAAGGCCCTGGCGTTTGAGATGGCCAGAAAAGGATACGGACTGGCACTTGCCGCAAGAAATCACGAGTCCCTGAGAAAAATCCGGGAAGAGGTACACCGCACGTATTCACCCCCCGTCACTGCCATACGCCCCCTGGATGTGACCCATTATAATGATGTGTATGCCGCATTTTCGGAAATGGCCGAAGAAACCGGCGGCATCGATATTGTTCTGGCCAATGCGGGCGTGGGGCTCGGCGAAAAAGTGGGGCGCGGTGATTTTGACAAGGCAAAACAGACCCTGGAAGTCAACCTCATCGGCGCCATTGCCACCATGGATGCGGCCGCGGCCTATTTTTTGCAAAAGGGAAAAGGGCATATCGTCGGCATCTCCTCGGTCGCCGCTTTTCGGGGTATGCCGAAAAGTTCCGCATACTGCGCATCCAAGGCCGGGCTGGCCGTTTACATGGAGGCCATGCGGGCGGAGCTGTACCGGAAAAACATTGATATCACGGTATTGTATCCCGGCTTTATCGACACGTCCTTAAACGACATGCTCCCCAGCCGTCCCTTTCTCATCAGCGTTGAAAAGGGGGCGCAGATTATCGCAAAGCTCATTGAAAAAAAGGTCAAATCGTCGACCGTGCCGGTATTTCCGTGGAATATCGTGGGGCGGATACTCAAAATCCTGCCCACTGCCGTCATTGCCCGGATGTAGCGGCTGCCGGATCCTGTTAGGAGAACTCGTCGTACTGAATCATTTCGGGCTCCACGCCGAGGCTGTCCAGCATTTTCCGGACGGCGGCAATCATTATGGGCGGGCCGCAAAGGTAGTACTCGATTTCAGAGGGGTCTTCATGTTCTTCCAGGTAATTGTCATTTGCCGCCTGGTGAATGAAACCGGTCAGGCCGTCCCACTCGTCTTCGGGCAGGGGTTCGGAGAGCGCCACGTAATATGAAAAATTGTCATTCTGCTCGTCGAGCGTCCGCAGTTCTTTGTCATAGAGCATCTCTTTGCGGCTCCGGGCCCCGTACCAGAAGGTCATTTTCCGATCCGTTTTCACCCGCAGCAACTGGTCCCGGATCTGGCTTCTAAGGGGGGCCATGCCGGCCCCGCCGCCGATAAAGCACATTTCCCGGTTGCTGTCCGTTACTTTGAAGTCGCCGAACGGGCCGGAAAGCGTTGCCGTATCGCCGGGTTTCAGGCTGAACAGGTAGGAGGATCCAATGCCGGGGGGGGCGTTTTTCGCATCGGGCGGGGGTGTGGCGATCCGGACAGTAAACATGAGCCGCCGGTTTTCCGCCGGTTCGTTGGCCAGGGAGTAGGCCCGGTAGACCGGTTCATCGTTGGATGCGGACAGCTCCCACAAATTGTAGCGATCCCAGTCCGGCTTGAAGATGTCTTCTACGGCAAAATCGGCAAAGGAAACCTCATATTCCGGAATGTCGATCTGCATGTACTGCCCGGCCGTAAATTCGACGGGCTCTTCCATTTCGATGACCATCTCCTTGATATAGGCGCCGATGTTTTTATTGGACGCCACGGTCCCGGAATATTTTTTGATGGAAAAAATTTCCGGCGGAATTTCGATCTTCATGTCTCTCCTGACCTTGAGCTGGCAGGAAAGCCTTATGTTCTCCGCTTTTTCATGGCGGTCCAGCTGCGGCAGTTCCGTGGGCAGGATATCGCCACCCCCCTCGACGACGCGGCACTTGCACTGGCCGCATGTACCGGATCCGCCGCATGCGGAGGGGAGGTAGATTTCGTTTTTCACGAGGGCGCCAAGAAGCGTCGTCCCCATGGGCACGACAAGGGTGTTTTCCTTGTCGTTGTTGATTTCAATGGTCCGGTCGCCTTTCTTGACGATCCTGGCCTCGATGAACAGCAGTATCAAAACCAGTACGAGGATGATGGCGGTAAATACTGCAAGACTGGTGATGTATATCAAAGCCGCTTCCTTTTTGTTCTAGAACCCATCTCAAAATTGTCTTTCGGCCCAATCTCTTTGTTGGCGTCTTATTTCAAATCCTCGAAATACGCGAGGTTGTCTGCGGTTTGAAACAAGACGCCGCCGCGATCTTGAACCGAAATCCGAATGTTGAGATACGTTCTCGTCATTTCAACCGCCACGCCCTTTACCGTTTTGCTACAATGAAATGCCTGAAAAAAGCATAAATCCCATTGCCATGAGACCGGTGACGATCATGGTGATGGCAAAACCGTCCAGTCCGTAAGGCAGGTCCGCATAGCGCATCTTGATGCGGGCGGCCGCCATGGCGACGATGGCAAGCATCCAGCCCACGCCTGCGCCGAAACCGAATACAACCGATTCGATAAATGTGTATTCCCGCTCCACCATGAACAGGGAACCCCCGAGAATCGCGCAGTTGACCGCGATCAGGGGGAGGAAGATGCCCAGCCCGGCGTAAAGAGAGGCGGAAAATCGGTCGATGAGCATTTCGAGAGCCTGGACCATGGCGGCAATCACGGAAATAAATACGATGAGCCGCAGAAAGCTCAGGTTGACATCCCCGATGCCCGCCCATGCAAGGGCCCCGGGGGCCAGAAGATAGTGAAAAATGAGCCAGTTTACGGGCGTCGTGACGGTGAGGACGAAAACGACGGCAAAGCCCAGCCCGATGGCCGTATTCAGGTTCTTGGAGATGGCCACGAACGAACACATGCCCAGAAAGTAGGCGAGCAGGATATTCCCCGCAAATACGGAATTCAGAAACAGACTGACAAGTTCCACCATGGATGATGATCCTGTGTGAGAGTTCCTTTTTTGTTTTACTGCGCAGCGCCGTGGTGCATGGCGCCCCTGATCCTTTTCGTTACCGGTCTTTTTCTCCCGTTCCGCTCAGATATTTCTGCAGCCATGCCATAAGCCCGATAATGATGAACGCGGCCGGAGCCAGGAGCATGAAGCCCATGTCTTCGTACCCCGCGTCATAAAAAGACTGGGGGATGACATCATAGCCGAACACCTCCCCGGATCCGAAAAGCTCCCGGAGAAAAGCCACAGAAAGCAGGACGGAACCGTATCCGGCGCCGTTGCCGATCCCGTCCATCACGGCCAGGTGAGGCGGGTTGGACATGGCGAATCCTTCGGTGCGCCCCAAAATAATGCAGTTGGTAATGATCAATCCGACAAAGACCGACAGCAGCCGGCTGATTTCAAAGTAATAAGCCCGCAGGAATTCGTCGGTGAGTATAACCAGGGAGGCGATCACGCCCAGCTCGACAATGATCCGGATATTGCCGGGAATAATTTTCCGCAGAAGGGAAATGATCAGGCTGGACCCTGTAATGACGAATATCATGGCAAGGGTCATGACGAAAGCGGTTCTGAGTTGTATGGTGACCGCCAGCGCAGAGCATATCCCCAGCATCTGCATATTGATGGGATTGTTCGTCCATGCCGGTTCGGCAAACGCTTTAAATGTCTTTGTGCGCGTCAGCTTCATCGCTATAAATCCCCTTTTGCCCGTTTCTTTGATCGGCCGGGCTTTTCGATCCGGTTGTCCCGAAACCTTATGGATACGGGTTCATACCGGGAAAGAACCTGTTTGAGCCCTTCGGACAGGTATTTGCCGGTCAGTGTT
The DNA here is from genome assembly GCA_011389935.1 of Desulfobacteraceae bacterium. Classification (GTDB taxonomy): domain Bacteria; phylum Desulfobacterota; class Desulfobacteria; order Desulfobacterales; family Desulfosalsimonadaceae; genus B1SED10-16. Next base: position 26,668 of record JAABTJ010000005.1, on the reverse strand, counting down.
GCGCCGCTGATGCCGTCCACGTAATGGGGTTTCTCCTCCTCGGGAACCTGGCGCTCCACTTCTCCCCGGGCGACCCGCACGGACACGAAAGTGCCGTGCTTGTTCACGATCTTCTTCCCCTCGAAGTTTTCCTGGAACCACTGGCGCTCGATTTCACCGCCAAGTCCGGGCGTTTCCGAGTGCCGGGTGATGGTAAACCCCCTGACGGTGGATCCGTCATCCTCGATGGCCAGGTAGCCGCTGATCATCCCCCACACGCCCTGGGTGTCGATGGGAACGATATACGCCTGGATGGTATCGTCTTCAATATACAGATAGATGGGGAGCACCGGCTCCCTGTCGATTTTGTTCTCTTCCACGATGGCACCGGTTTGCGTGGCGCCGAAAAGGTCGATTTTTTCATCATAGAGGGTCGTTATTTCCTCGTGGGTGTATTTTCCGTCCCGCGATACCAGATCAACGGACAGAAGAACGTTCTTTTTCCGGTTGATTTCCATATTCTTCTGCTGAAGGGGCTGAAGGGCGGTGGCCGCCGTCGTCAGTAAAAGGCCCAGCACGATGCACATGCCCACGGCAAAGAGGATGGATTTTGCCATATCAGACATTGGGAATTCTCCTTCGGATACGAAGGCGGGTTTCCGTATATTCCATAAGGGGCGAAAAGATGTTCATAAACAGAATCGCAAGCATGACGCCTTCGGGGAATGCCGGGTTCACTACCCGTATCAGCACCGCGACGCCGCCGATCAGGAAGCCGTATATCCATTTGGATGTATCGGTGCCGGGGGCGGTGACCGGGTCTGTCGCCATGTAAACGATGCCGAAGGCAAATCCGCCCGTTACCAGGTGATAGAGGGGGTTTATGGAAAACCATGCCGGCAGGTCGGGCGCTGCGAAAAAATTGAAGAGCAGGCCGGTTGCCAAAACCCCGATGACGCCGCCCGCCATGATGCGGTAACTGGCGATACCGGTTGCAAGCAGGATCAAGGCGCCAATAAGCATGCAGAATGCGGATGTTTCGCCGATGCTGCCGATGTGGTTGCCGAAGAAAAGGGTCTGAAAGGTGTACCCGCTGTCGGCGAAAACGGCCTCGATGCGCGCTTTGGGTTCGGCCAGCGCGGCAACGGCCAGCGGGGTTGCGCCGCTGACGGCATCAACGGCGTTTCCGGCGGTTTCCCTGACCGCGATCCATACCCGCTCTCCGCTCATCTGGACCGGGTATGCGAAAAAGATGAACGCCCGGGCGGTCAGCGCCGGGTTGAACAGGTTGCGGCCGGTTCCGCCGAAGACTTCCTTGCCGATGACGACCCCGAAGGTGATGCCTGCGGCCACTTGCCAGAGGGGAACGGTGGGCGGCAGCGTCAGGGGGAACAAAAGTCCGGTGACCAAAAACCCTTCGCTGACAGGGTGCCTGCGGATGACCGCAAAAAGCCCCTCCCAGAAAAGCCCGACACCGTAAGAAACGATCACGATGGGCAGCACGATGACAAGTCCTTCGCCAAAGACCGACAGAAAATCAGTGCTCAACCCGGACGCGTTTCTGGCGTGATATCCCGTATTGTATATGCCGAAAAGAAAAGGCGGCATGAGCGCTGCCAGAACGATGCTCATGTAGCGTTTCAGGTCAAGGCTGTCGCGGATGAAGGGTTTGTTCTTTACGGGTATCGCCGGGTAGAGGAAAAACGTTTCCGTGGCCTCGAAAAACGGCTTCAGCCGCTCCATGCGCCCCCCGGTTTCAAAATACGGGCGGGCCCGGTCAAATATTCTGCGAAATGGCTTTTCGATTCGCCCCATAGGTCAAATCCGATCCTGGTAGTAATCGTGCCGGGTGGTTTTAAGGGTTTCGGCCAGTTCGATTTTCGCGGGGCAGACGTAGGAGCAAAGGCCGCATTCCACGCAGTCCAGCAGGCCGTGCAGGAGCGCCTCCTCGATTTCCCCGGCGTAAATGCACTTGTAGGTAAACTGCACCATGATGTCGACCGGGCATACCTGCTCGCACTTGCCGCAGTTGATGCAGGCGCGCTCCTCCCCCCTCAAGTCGGCTTTTGCCGTAAAATGCTTTTTGTGCAGGGCGTACAAAAATGCCCGCGAGGCCGTCGGTTTATACAGCCCGGGGCGCAGAAATCCGAACAGTTCCGGATCGGTTGCCTCTTCGATCAGGGTGAGCGAGGTTTCGTAAAAGCCCATATAGTCTTCCGGGACGGTGGTATGCCCCTGGAACAGGCCGCCCATGATCCATCGACGCCCCGCGGCGGTTTGCGGATTTTTCACCAACGCGGCAAGGGGCGCCCCGAGTCGGGTTTTCACGCACCGGTTGCCGGATGCATCCCCGTTGGCCGACGCGGATACCGCAACGATCCGGGAAGTCGGATAGCGGCCGGTTGCCATGCCTTCGGCAATCAAAAGCACGTCCTGCCCCTTTACGAACCATGCCCGGTTTTCCTCGGCCGTTTTTTTGGTGTGATACAGGACAACCCCGGGATCCTCGGCCGGATAGGCCCCGGATACCCGGTGGGTGATCAAAGATGCGATCCTGTCGTCTTCCACCGGCGCCTGTTCGCTTTCGCAAACGAACACCGGGGCGCCCATTTTTTCAAGAATCCGGATGCCAAATGCAAAACGGGCTTCATTGCCTTTGAGATATACCCCAGATGGGACCTGGAAAGGGTCTGCGGGATCCAGGCAGACCCACAGGGAGGCGGGTTTTTCATCCGGGGCGGCAATCGCCCGGTACGGCAGGCTCCGGATAAGGGGCCACAGCCCTCGTTCCATCATCGCTTCCATGAGGCTGCCGGGATCCTGTTCCCTTAATTTTTTTTCGTCAATGGGGTCAAAGGATTCGTATTCTTCCGCCTTATCGGTTTCAACAACAATGCGCGTGATAACCCGGCGCTGGCCGTATCCAATATCGGCAATGGTTCCGCCGCCGGGGGAGAGAAACCGGAGCTTCGGGTTCCCCTTGTCCTCAAAAAGGGGGGAGCCGATTTTCACGTGATCCCCTTTTTTGACGAGGAGGCGGGGCTTGATAAGCGGGATTTTGTCCGGCAGCGCGGCCACGGATGTGAGCGGCGCCCCTTCTTCAATATCCATACCCGGTACACCGGCAACGGGGATTCCGAGGATTTTTTTTGTCGAAACGGTTTTTATCTGCATAATCGCTTCCTGTTTCTGAACCACCATTATAGTCCCGCTTCAAATCAGTTGCAAGCGCCGGGCCTTTTTGAAATAATGCTGGCAATTTTGCCCGGTGTCAAGTATACGCTGGTGTCAAGGAGCAGCCATGCGCCTATATGCAGTCGCTGATATTCATGCAAAGCCATCACGGATCGAACGCCTACGTGCAGGGGTCAGGGAACACGACCCGGATGTTCTCGTTGTGGCGGGGGATATCTGTAATTATGTCAACCCCCACCGTGTTTTTTCGCTTTTGAACGAGATCGGTATCCCCGTTCTGGCGGTCCTGGGAAACTCCGACCGGCCATGGCACGAACGATGCCTCGTCAGATATGAAAATATCACGTCGCTTCATATGCGGCAAATTCATATTGGTGGTTTTTCTTTTTCGGGCATATCCGGGGCCGTGCCGATCCCCTTCAGAACGCGGGTCGCTCTTCGGGAAAAGGCGCTGTTTGAAAAGGCGGCGCGTATCATATCTTCGGAAACCATCCTGGTAGTTCATCCACCGCCGTACGGGACGCTTGACCGGGTGATCGGCCGCCTGTGCGCCGGTTCCAAGGGTGTGGCAAGGCTCGTTGCCGCCCGTATGCCGCGGGTGGTGCTGTGCGGGCACATCCACGAGGGCACGGGGATCAAAAAAATCGGCAGCACCCTTGTGGTCAATTGCTCCATTGCCGATGCCGCAAACGGGGCCGTGATTGATTTTGACGGTCCTGACGGAAAAACCGCACCGGCCGCCAGAATGGTCTGATGATCAACCCACAAACGGGCGCCGCAATATGGTATCTTTTTTCCATCGGTCCCGTTTCCCCGGGTATGCGATGTTGAAGTGCAGCCCCCGGCTTTCCTTGCGGTGCCGGGCGCAGCGGATGATCAGTTCCGCGACGATGGCAATGTTCCGGAGTTCTACCAGGTCCCGGGTAACCCTGAAGTTCCAGTAATATTCCTGGATTTCCTCCTGGATGATATCGATGCGGCGCTTTGCCCTTGCCAGGCGCTTGTCAGAGCGCACGATTCCCACGTAATTCCACATCAGCCGACGGATTTCATCCCAGGTATGGGCAATGACAATGGCCTCGTCGCTGTCGCTGGTGCCCATATCATCCCATGGCGGCGTCTCCGGGATTTCCGAAGCAGAGCCTTCCGTATCGGCGTTTTCGATTTGTTCGACGGCTTTTAGGCCGGCCTGGTGCGCATAGACCAGGGCTTCCAGAAGCGAGTTGCTGGCAAGGCGGTTGGCGCCGTGAAGACCGGTACAGGCGGTTTCACCGATGGCGAACAGGTGCTTGATATTGGTCTGGCCGAAAATGTCGGTCACGACGCCGCCGCACATGTAATGGGCTGCGGGAACCACCGGCAGGGGGTCTTTGGTCATGTCGAAACCGAATGTAAGGCAGCTGCCGTAGAGATGCGGAAAGCGGGATTTGATAAAATCGGCATCCTTGTGGGTGATATCGAGAAATACCGAGTCGTCGCCGCTTTTTTTCATCTCCAGGTCGATGGCACGGGCAACCACGTCACGGCATGCCAGATCCTGTAAGGGGCTGTATTCCGCCATAAAGGCGCGTCCCCGGCCATTCCTGAGAACCCCGCCTTCTCCACGCACTGTCTCGGATATGAGAAAATTTTTGGCTTTCGGGTGAAACAGGCAGGTCGGGTGAAACTGAACGAACTCGAGATTGGCCACGGGCGCCCCGGCGCGGTAGGCTATGGCGATGCCGTCGCCGGTGGCCACGTCGGGATTGCTGGTATATGCATACACCTTGCCGGAACCACCGGTGGACAAAATGGTGCACCGGGCCAAAAATGTATTGATATCGCCGCTGTTTTGATCCAGGACATACGCGCCGTAGCAATAATCCTCGTGAGTGGTAATGATCAGCCCCCGCTTCAGGCGCGTGGAGCGGGTGATCAGGTCGATGGCGATATGATCTTCGTAAACATGGATATTTTCGTTCTGCAGCACTCGTTTTACAAGGGATTCCTCCACTGCCTGGCCGGTCAGGTCTTTTGCATGCACGATCCGGTTGTGGGAATGCCCGCCTTCCCTTCCGAGGGAAAGGTCGCTGCCGCCGTCGCTTCGGGTAAACTCGACGCCGATATCAATCAATTCGCGGATTCTTTCAGGGGCCGATTCTACCACCATTTCAACTACGTCCGGATCGCAGATGCCGTCTCCGGAGGATAGGGTGTCCTGTATGTGAAGGTCGAAGGAGTCGGCAGCGTCCAGTACGGCCGCGATCCCGCCCTGGGCGCGCATGGTATTACTCTCCATGATCTTCTTTTTTGTTACCACGGCGACCCTGCCGTGGTCGGCAACTTTCAGCGCAAAACTCAAGCCGGCGATGCCGCTTCCAATGACCAGAAAATCGTATCGAAACTCCATCTGCTTGTCGCTTTCATTGTATTAACGCAGGCCCGGACGCTTTTTCTTCGCCCGGTTTCCCAGCAGTATACCGATCAGCAAAACACCGGCACCGGCGAGAAACCACTTGATCGCCGAGGAAAGGAATTGTTCGGATATTTTGCTTTCGAGTGCTTCTATCCGGTTCTTTTTTTCTTCCAGCAGGACCTTGAGATTTTCATGCTCTTCCTTGATTTTCAGGAATTCAGCGGAATTTTCCTGCAGCTGCTCATAGGCTGAAACCGCTTCTTGCAACTCTTTTTTGGTTTTTTCGAGTTGATCCGCAATTTCCTGGTTCATGATCAGCAGGCGTTCGTTTTCCGCCCGGAGGGATTCGTTTTCCGCTTCAATCGGTTCAAGCCTGGCTGTGAGGGCCTGCAGGCTTCTTCTGGCTGCGGGGCTGCGCTGCAAATACCGGCTGAAGACCCAGCCTTCGGGGCCGTCTGGAACCTGCACCCGGGTCCAGTTGTTTTTGTTTTCAAGCACTTCGATTTTCTGTCCGGATTCGAGCATGCGAATAATACGGTATTCTGCGCCGGGGCCGGAGCGGAGGTTGATTTCAATATGATCGGTTATATAGCGGGTCTCGGCATACGCCCAAACAGGGTACAAAGCCATCAAAATAACGAGAATGATTGTTTTTTTCATTTTTATCATGCTCCGAAAGGATCAAAAGGATTGCCGGTATGTCACGGGTCAGATGAATTATGACAAAAATATGATTTTATTTCAATCCCGTATTTCAGGGGGTATCAGGGACGGATGCTTTTTCCGGTATCGGTTACGCGTACAGCGTATGTCCGCAGGCGGCACGGAGCCTGCCGGAAAGGCTTGTTCGGCGCTGCTGGGGACGGTTGTTCCTGAGGGCAACGGAGAGCGCCTTGCGCGAGCCGACCATGACCACGACGCTTCTGGCACGGGTCACCGCCGTGTAGAGAAGGTTTCGCTGGAGCATCGTGTAATGTTTGGTGGTCACGGGCATGATCACTGCAGGGTACTCCGATCCCTGGGATTTGTGTATGGTTATGGCGTACCCCAGGGTGAGTTCCTCCATATCTTCCGGCGCGTAGGTGACACGACGTCCATAAAAGTCCACCGTCAGTTCCCGGCCTACCGGGTCCACGCCGGTGACGATCCCCGTGTCGCCGTTGAACACCTCTTTCTGGTAATTGTTTTTTACATGCATGACCCGGTCGCCCGGTTTGAATGGTTGCACCATGCCCGGTATGGATTTCCCTGCCGGGTTCAGGGTCGCCTGGAGAAGGGCGTTCAGGTTGATGGTTCCGGCCTCCCCCTTGTGGACCGGGGAGAGCACCTGTATGTCTTGACAAGGGCTTATGCCGTATGCCCGGGGGAGCGTCTCCGTGCACAGTGCGACGATTTTTCTTGCAATGATTTCAGGGGTGTCGGCCTCGATGAACACAAATTCGGAAACCGGCTTTGCGGGATCGTCAAATGGTGCGAGTTCAGGGATCATTCCCTCCCGGATCCGGTGGGCATTGGTTACAATCCGGCTTTCCCCCGCCTGCCGGAATATCTCATTGAGGTGACAGACCGGAACCGTATCCGATTCGATGATGTCGGATAAAATGTTTCCCGGCCCGACCGGCGGCAGCTGGAACATGTCCCCCACAAGGATGAGCCGGGCGTTCAAGCGGGTGGCCAGAACGAGTTGATGCATCAGGACTGTATCGATCATGGAGGCTTCGTCCACGATGATTACATCGGCGTCGACAGGGTCGTCCGTGCTCTTTTCAAAGCGCTGCGACGCAAAATGAAATCCCAGCAGCTTGTGGATGGTATGCGCCGGCCGCAGGGTAAGCTCTGAAATTCGCCTTGCTGCACGGCCGGTCGGCGCTGCGAGGCATACACGCTTTCCCCTGTCGGAAAATACGGCGGCAATGGACTTGATAAGGGTCGTTTTCCCGGTGCCCGGCCCCCCGGTTATCACCGATACACGGGAGGAGAGAACGGTTTCAAGCGCCAGTCGCTGGCCGTCGGATAGTCTGAGCAAAAACCGATCCTCGATCAGGGCCATAAGCCCGGCTTTTTCAACGGGCAGGCGATCCATTGCAACGGTTTGCATTGCAGCAATCCGCTGCGCAATCTGTTTTTCCGCATGGTAAAGCGGGGGGAGAAATACACCCCGGAGATCTTGCCGGCCGTTTCCCGGGTCCGGGATGTTTTCGATGATGATTTTTTCTTCCGCTGCAAGCCTTTCCACGGCCTCTGCCGTCGTATCCGGATCGATTTCAAACAGAATACCCATTTTGTGGATGATCCGGTCAAGGGGAAGGAAGACATGCCCCGCGGATGCTCCCTCCCGTAAGACATGGTCGATGCAGGCGCGGGCCCGGTCCGCTTCGCAGGGGGCGACGCCCATGCGCCTGGCCAGGGTATCCGCAATGGTAAAACCCGTGCCTCCCATTTCTTCGGCCAGCCGGTAGGGGGTTTGTGTCAGGATTTCGATGGATTGGGCGCCGTATCGTTTATAAATTTTTGGCCCGTAGGCGCCTTTGATGCCATGCTGCTGGAGAAGGTTCATGATTTCGGAAACCGTGCAGTGATCGCGCCACTGTCCGGCAATGGAGGCGCCCCTGGCCTTGCCGATGCCGCAGACCTCCGTGAGTCTTTCCGGTGCGTGGTTGATAATAGTAAGGGTGTCTTCCCCGAAATGGCCGATGATTCTGTCGACAGTGGCAGGCCCGAGGCCCCGGATAATGCCGGACGTGAGATATTCGCGTATGCCGTCGACGCCTGCAGGAACGGTCATTTCCGAAGCAGCGATGTCAAACTGCTGCCCGTAGCGGGGGTGGGTGACCCATTTGCCGGTGAGCTTCAGGGCTTGTCCGGCAACCGCATTGTTTAGGAAGCCGACCACCGTCACCGGTTTGCCGGCGGCACCGGTATGGAAGCGCGCCACCGTATATTTCGTGGCTTCGTTTCGGAAGGTGATGCTTTCGAGGTGCCCTTCAAGAACAATCATGGCCGGTCCGGGTCCGCCGCGGGACATTTGTTATTGGTCCATACTTACGGCAAAGACGTTTTCATGTCCGTTTTTCACCAGCCGGCGCTTGGCGTGCTGTGCATCTTCCAGGGAAGTAAACCGGCCGACCCGGACCCGGTATACCGTTTGTCCGTCAACGGAGGATCGGGTGATAAATACGTCCGGTTCAGATGCCTGCAGCTGGTCGCGCAGGGCCTCGGCCCGGTTTTTATCGGAAAACGCACCGACCTGAACCGTGAAGTCCCCCGTAAAATAATCGGGGTGAGCGGTTTTTACCCGCTCCTGAACGTCCGGTGAGTCGAGGTCGAGGGCGGTTATTTCCACTTTGGCCGTTCCGTTTTGGATCATGTCGATCATTTGGGCCGACCGATAGGAAAGGTCTATGATGCGATCCTTGGCAAAAGGGCCCCGGTCGTTGATGCGAACGATGACTTTCTTGTTGTTTTCGAGGTTGCGCACCAGCAGAAAAGTGCCCATCGGCAGACTGGGATGCGCCGCCGTTTTGGCGTGCATGTTATAGACTTCGCCGCTGGATGCTTTCCTGCCGTGAAACGGTACCCCGTACCAGGAGGCCACGCCCTGCTCCCGGAACCCATCGGCCGAATCAATGGGCCTGTATTGCCGGCCGAAGACTTCATAGGCCCTTTGCGAGGGTGGTTTTGCGGTGGATTCGGACGCGGGGGGCGCATCATCGGATGTGCGGATCCCGCAGGCCCAAAAGCCGGTAGCGAGCAGCAAAAGGGGGAGGAGTAAAAACAGTAAGTACCGCCTTTTGCCCGGGGTCACTTTTTTCACCATTTTATCCCTTTCAGAGGTTCAGTGCGATTTTCAAAACATCCCGCATTTTGTCCACAAAATGAAACTCGATTTCCGCTTTTACCTTTTCCGGCACTTCTTCCATGTCCTTTTGGTTCAATTTCGGCATGACGATGGTTTTAATGCCTGCCCGGTGGGCGGCAAGGACTTTTTCCTTCACCCCCCCGATGGGCATGACTTGTCCGCGCAGGGTAATTTCTCCCGTCATGGCAAGGTCTTTTGAGGTCGGCCGGTCCGAGAGCAGAGAGGCAATGGCCGTGAGCAGGGTAACCCCCGCCGAAGGGCCGTCCTTGGGAACCGCACCTGCGGGGACATGCACATGAATATCGTGCGTATCGAAATAATTTTCTTCTATTTTCAAGATTTTCGCATTGGACCGGATATAGCTAAGGGCAGCGCTCGCTGATTCCTTCATGATATCCCCCAACTGCCCGGTGAGGGTAAGGTTCCCTTTGCCTTTCATGGCCGTGGCTTCGATAAAAAGGATGTCTCCGCCCGCCTGGGTCCAGGCCAGGCCCATGACCACCCCCGGGGTAGCGACCCGTTTTTTGATTTCATCAAAACTGAAACGGACAGGCCCCAGGTATTCCTTGATATCGTTGACCCCGACGCCCACGGAATCCGTCTCTCCTTTTGCGATTTTGCTGGCTACGCCGCGGCAGATGTTGGCGATTTCGCGTTCCAGGTTTCTGAGCCCGGCTTCCTGGGTATAGCCGGATATGATCTTCTTCAAGGCGCCGTCCGTGATCTTGATATTGTCCGCTTTCAGGCCGTGGGCGCTTCGCTGCCGCGGTACCAGGTAGCGGGTGGCGATCTTGATTTTTTCCTCTTCCGTATAGCCCGAGAGCCGCAGCACCTCCATCCGGTCCAGAAGGGCGGGGGGGATGGTATCCAGCATGTTCGCAGTGGTGATGAACATGACCCTGGAAAGGTCAAAGGGGACATCCAGGTAGTGGTCCGCGAAGGAATAGTTCTGTTCGGGATCGAGCACTTCCAGAAGCGCTGATGAGGGGTCGCCGCGAAAGTCTGTCCCGACCTTGTCGATTTCGTCGAGCATGAAAACCGGGTTTTTCGTGCCGGCCCGCCGTATCCCCTGGATGATCCTTCCCGGGAGCGCCCCCACATATGTCCGGCGATGCCCCCGGATCTCGGCTTCATCCCGGATGCCTCCAAGGGAGATCCGGTTGAACTTGCGCCCCAACGCCCGGGCGATGGAATGACCCAGCGATGTTTTTCCCGTGCCGGGGGGGCCGACAAAACAGAGAATCGGGCCCTTGATGTCCGGGTTGAGCTTGAGCACGGCAAGATATTCAAGTATCCGCTTTTTCGCCTTTTCAAGTCCGTAATGATCCGTATCCAGGATTTTTTCGGCCCTTTCCAAATCAAGATGATCCTGGGTGGTTTCATGCCATGGCAGGGAGACCATCCAATCGAGATAGCTGAGCGCCACGGAGTATTCCGCCGATGACGGGTGCATTCGGGAGAGGCGCTTGAGTTCCCGCTCCGCTTCTTTTTTCGCTTCTTCGGGGAGGTTTTTTCCCTCGATTTTGGCCCGGTAATCCTCTATTTCACCGCTGGTTTCATCGATTTCCCCGAGTTCTTCCTGGATGGCCTTGAGCTGCTGACGGAGATAGTACTCCCGCTGCTGTTTTTCCATGCCCCCCTTGACCTGGGTCTGGATTTTGCTGCCGATCTCCAGGATGTCGATCTGGTAGTTGACCAGTTGGGTGACCTTTTTGAGGCGCTCCTTGACATCGAAAATTTTCAGGACTTCCTGTTTTTCCCTGGTGTTGGAGTTGATCGTCGAGGTTACCATGTCTGCCAGTATGCCGGGTTCTTCCAGGGATCGTGCCATGGCGGTCATTTCCTGGGGGAGGGCGGACGACATGGAAACGACTTTTTCGTACTGGTTGACCAGGTTGGCCATGATGGCCTCGATTTCCTTGTTTTTATACTCTTCCGGCTGTATGGTGCTGATCCTTGCCTTGAGATAAGGCTCGGTTTCGGTATATTCCTGGACGGTAAACCGGCCGATTCCCTGAAGGAGCAGCTGGGCGTTGTTTTCCTCTGTCTTGGCCATCTTCAGGATAACCGCGCTGGTGCCCACCTCATAGAGATCTCCGGCGGTATATTCCCCCTGGGGTTTCGGATTTCGGGAAGCAATGGTGCCGACAAGCCGGTCGCTCGACATCGCCTCGTCAATAAGCCGGATCGATTCTTCCTGCATGACGATGAGCGGCATCACCATCTTGGGGAACAGGACTACGTCGAAAAGGGGGAGAATCGGAAGGTGTTCCGGTATTTTTTCTGCTGGATCAAGCGATTTACCTTCCTTGTGTTGTGCCATAGTATCGCCTCCACTTCCAGATGTTGATGGCTTTGTGAGTCGTCCGGATATCTGCGTGCTTTATTGCCTGTAATGTACCGTACAGACAGATCTTCCTTCCTTCTGGGCCGGTATCATGAAGAGGGGAGAAAGGGGCGCCGTCTGTAGCGGTGTATCCCGGAACCGGCCGGTTATTCCATATTTATGGGGACTTTCTGTTTGGCCGGATACGGCATTTTTTCCATTTCCACATGCAGAAAACCGTTTTTATAGCGGGCGGTGACGGTCTCCGTGTTAATGGGGCTCCGCATGTATAAAATTCGTTCAAACGGGCCGTACTGGATTTCCGCCAGGCGGTACCGCCCGTTTTTTTCCGGTGGAAAAGCCTGGCGTTTCCCGAAAATACGCATGGCACGCGGATTGATTTCAAGCTCCAGGTTCTCCCTTTCCACCCCGGCAAGATCGGCAACAATAAAGATCTTGTCCATGGTTTCATAAATGTCGAGCTGAGGTTTCCACGTGGTCCTGGAAAATGAAAAGCTCGGTCCCATAGAATGGAACATGCCGGCAATGGTTTTGTCGAGCTTTGACTCAACGTCGTCCAAGTCGTTGCTGAACCGGATTTTGATATATTCCATTATGCGCTCCTGGCCAAAGTGTTTCGGGGTCCATTTTTCAGGGCTGCCGGGGCAGGCCTGTTCTGTCAGGCTGTCAACCCCTGAAAAATATCATTTGAACAAGCTTTTGTAAAGAATTGAAATGCCCGCATTACGGCTCCCCTTTTGTCTGCCGGCAGTGTGTCTCCCGGGTGAACAGGAGCAGGACAAGGGACAATGCCGCCCAGGCGAGCATCAGGGAGAATCCCGCCCGGTAGGCATCCTGGCTGTATATCCTTGCGCCGTTTATCATTTCCTCCTGCCAGAGGGCATCAAGGACAATTCCGACCACGGGCTGAAGTATCATCGGCCCCATCATGACCCCCATGTTGATGATGCCTGAAACCGTACCGGCAAGCCGGGCCGGAACCGATTCCTTGGCAAAGGCGAAACTGACCACCATGCATCCTGAACAGAAACCCGTAATCATGAGTACGATCACCAGCAACACCCCGCCAATGGCGCTTGTGAAAAAAAGGATGCTCCACCCGAGGATGCACACGGCGCAGCCAAGGATGTAAAGGGGTTTTCGCTTTCCAAGCCGGTCCGATGCCCAGCCGAAGACCGGCCCGCCGATGGCCCACGCAACCAGCAGGCAGGAGGTGGCGGCGGAAGCTTCGGCGGTGGTCAGCCCCTGGTGCGTGCTCAGGTAGGGCACGCCCCATAACCCGGAGAACGTCAGCGTGCAGCCGACAATGCCGCCGGGGATGAAAAAAAGCAAAATGGTGTTTCTGCTTTGCAGGGATTGGCGGATGTTGGCGTATATCGTTGGAAAAGAGATACTGCTGCTTGTGGAGTCCGGTTCGATGAGGTTCTCATACCCCTTCTGCCGGGGCCAGTCCCGGACAAAAAGGTATATGCCCAGACCGATAAGCCAGGTAAAAAGCGCCGCAGCGACCATAATGGTCCGCCAGCCGGAAAGATCCATGAGCAGCCGGAGCGGCGGCCCCGCGGACACGGCCCCGATGATCCCGGAAAAAAGGGCCGCCCCGGTAACCAGGGCGAACATCCGGGGGGGGAACCAGTTGCTTGCCAGTTTGAGCATGCACACAAAGGCAACGGACACCGAGGCGCCAATCAGGAGGCGGCCCGCGGCCGCTGCCGCAATTCCCTGGGAGAAGGCGAAAAGCAGCGTTCCTGCCCCGGCGACAAAAGCCCCTGCCGTCAGCAGGCGTCTCGGCCCCCATGTATCAGCAAGGATCCCCGTGGGAATCTGCATCGCCACGTAGCTGTAGAAATAAAATGCCGACAGGTTTCCCAGGGCGGCGGCGCCGATAGAAAAATCACGCATCAACTCCTCGGTCATCACGGCCGGGGCGACGCGCTGGAAAAAACCCATCATGTAGAACAGTGCGGCCAGCCCCCAGATGAACCATGCGATTGTAAGCGGCGGTTTGGTTGTTTTCATCGGCTTCCATAGTGCAGCGCGCAGAGAAAAGCGCAGGAAAATCCCTGATCTTTGTTCCGGCGCGAAAAAGGATTTGATTGCAAAGCCCGGTTTCTGATTCTATTAATTATGAGTACGCTTTTTCTTTTTTGCAATCATCAATATGGCTGCAGCCCTTGTTGCGGCCGGAAGCGGAGGGTTTCATGGGGAAGCATGATGTGGTCGTCTTTGAACCATACCCTTTCCGGGAGGGGGAAAAAATCCATATTTCAGACGGCCCGCGAAAGGGGGATTGGGAAGTTGCCAGCGCCACGGACAGAAGCGTGAGGCTTCGTTGCCCGGTCAGTCTGCGGGAATTCGAGTGGGACCGGTTCTGTTATGTGGTGCGGGAGGAAAAAAATGTCCAATGGCCGCAGACGCAGTGATCTCTGCCGGTCACATGACCATGCCGGCCAGCCAGTAGAGGAACATGCCTGCAAGCACGGTTCCTCCCAGGCTCCGGGTTTTGACGGCAAAAAGGAGCGTGGGAACGGCAACGATAAGCTCGGGCTTGCCAAGCGCCAGGGTTCGGGTCGCGGGATCGGCAAGCAGAATGGGTGCGATCAGGGCGCTTAAAATGGCAACGGGTATCAGTTCGAGCCATTCCACGAACCACTTGGGAAGCTGCTTGTGGGCCAGGTATACCAGGGGGAGGGCCCTTGGCAGGTACGTGACGATTCCCATGGATCCGAATAACAGCATGTAGTCCGCAAGCGTCACTCGGCCCTCCTCATGACGCGCTTGAACAGAAAGCCGATGGAAGCGGCGCACAGGGAGGCACCGACAATGTAGGAAGCGCCGGGGATGGCAATATACCAGGCAATGGAGATTCCGGCTGCAATCAGTGCAGTAATGACATAGATCATGCCGTACACCTGGATAACGAGCAGGCATATGAACATGCCGGTAAGGGCGTAATCGATCCCGAATGCGCCCGGGGGTACGAATTGCCCGGCCATCGCACCTGCCATGGTGGCGCAGATCCAGGTGGCGTTCGACAGTTGGTTGACAAGCAGGGCCCGCCATCGGTCCCAATGCCCGCCCCGGAAGCGGGACATGTTGACGGCAAAACTTTCGTCGGTGATGCCATATGCAAAAAACGCCAGAAACCAGCGGCTGACCCCTGACAGACAAACCGCCAGCACCGAGCTCATAAGGGTGTGGCGCAAATTCACGAAAAAGGTTGTTGCAATGATTGTCGGTGCGGCCGCTCCGGATGCAATCATCGCAACAGCGATGAATTGGGCGCTTCCGGCAAATACCAGCGCGGACATGAGCCCCACGGCCCACCATTCGAGCCCGTTCTGCCGGGCAAGCACCCCAAAGGCCATCCCGATGGGGATGTATCCCAGGCATATGGGCCACGCCGCTGCAGCCCCCTGACGAATCGCTCCGCTGTCGCCGTCCGCGTTGCCCTGCTCTGTGGATTCGTTTTTCCGCATTTTTTAACCCTACGTTTTTTGCCGATGATTTTCAAGGCTGCTCGTGATAAAATGAATTGATTTCGATTGGAAATCAGATGAATATCGAATCATGTTTTTACATGTTCTAGAACCCATCTCAACATTCGGATTTTGGTTCCAGATCGCGGCGGCGTCTTGTTTCAAAGCGCAGACATACGCGAGTATTTCGAGGATTTGAAATAAGACGCCAAGAAAGATATTGGGCCGAAAGACAATTTTGAAACAGGTTCTGTCATGGCAGAAAATTTCCGCAAAAGAATAAACGTTGCGTGGGATCGGCATATCCGATAAATAGTAAAGAAATGATTCTCATCCGGCAGGGGTTTTCCGGGCGTTTTGGCTCCGAAATCATCCTATTCGGTCAGACTGTCGGATGCCCCGCCTTTTCCAGAATGTGTCACCAAACAACAGGGGATTTGGCCAGTGGAATGGGAAAAGGGCCGGTATCGCATCACCGATGACCCGGCACAGATTAAAATTGACGTTGTCTGGCGTCTGCTGCAGACAACCTACTGGAAGGATCGCCGCCCAAGGGAAATCGTAGAGAAAATCGTTGCCCGCTCCCTGTGCTTCAGCCTTTTTGACGATACGCGTCAGATCGGGTTCGGCCGCGCGGTTACGGATAAAGCCACGATTACATGGCTCGCGGATGTTGTCGTTGAGCCGGCGTATCGATCCCGGGGGCTCGGGACTTGGTTCGTTGCGTGCGTGGTGTCCCACCCGGCAATCAAAGGGACACAGATGGCGCTTCAAACCCTGGACGCGCATGGCTTTTATGAAAAATTCGGCTTTTCCGCAAACTGTGCCCTGATGAGTACAGTGGCCCATAATTTATAACAAATCCAAGATCGAATAATGCCCCTTGTTTTCCTCTTTCGGTGGACGTTGGCAAAGGAGCGTAAAATGCCGTATGTAAATATCAAGATTACCAATGAGGGGGTTTCTGCGGAGCAAAAGGCGGCGCTCATTTCAGGCGTTACCGACCTGCTCCGGACGGTGCTGGGAAAAAATCCGGCGACCACGGTAGTCGTTATCGACGAGGTGGAAACGGACAACTGGGGCATCGGGGGGGAGCCGGTAACCCGGCGGCGGGAAAAGGGGATGTAGGGAACAGGGCGCTTGGCGCAAGGTGAAACCACCATGAAAAAAACGATTCAATACCGGTTGTTCGGCTTGGGCGCCATCCCCGGGAAACTGCGGCCGATTCTGGATTCAGAGGGGATTGTGGTTGCGGATGAAGGAATGGGGGGTCGGCTTGTCACAAAGCGCGTAAAAGGGCCCGGGAAGCGATATTTCAATCGCACAGAGGGTTTTTCGGGATGCCTGGTTGTGACCCGAAAGCGAATCGTCTGCTTCACCTACTGGAAGCGACAGATCAACATATCTGTTGAAGATCCAAAAATACCAAAACTTCATGTTACGGTTCCCATGGCGGAAACATTGTCTGTTTCTTTCGAGTCATCCGATTTTCGCGATGGCTGGTCCGGGGAGATTGAATTGCGGTTCAAAACGGAAAAGGCGCTGCAGTTTCGCGATGTATTGAAATCCCTGGGGGTTCGGTAGGATATGATTGTCCACAGGGGAACAATCCCCGTCAGGATGGATATGAAAGAAAAAATGGTGCGGAAGCACTGGTTGGTCATTGCGGTTGTTTTGAGCTATGTTCTTATGCTTTTTGGCGGGGGGGCAC
Source organism: Desulfobacteraceae bacterium (assembly GCA_011389935.1). Classification (GTDB taxonomy): domain Bacteria; phylum Desulfobacterota; class Desulfobacteria; order Desulfobacterales; family Desulfosalsimonadaceae; genus B1SED10-16. The sequence continues at coordinate 9,703 of JAABTJ010000005.1, read as the reverse complement.
TGAAGCCGGCCTATTCTCATGTCAGCCAGTTCATCAGCGAGCTGAATGCGGTTGGCACCCCTTTTGCTGGAATGATCGGCTGGGCTGGCTTTCTCCCCTTTGGCATACTCTCCGCCGCTTTGCTTGTTGCGGCCGCGCCCAGCATACCTGTGCAGGGGGCAAGCAGGATCGGCTATTGGCTCCTTATGGCGCAGCCCGTCGCATATATCGGATCCGTCCTCGCACCGTGTGACATGGGGTGCCCCCTTCACGGCAGCGTGCGCCAGATGCTTCACAACGGGCTTGCCCTGACAACCTATTCGGCAACCGCGATCAGTCTGTTCCTGTTCTGCCTTGCTCCGGGTATCTCCATGACCTGGCGGACATTTTGGATTCTGCTTGCAGTCGTTTGGTTTGCCCTGTTTGCGCTGATGATAGACGTCTCGTTCGCGGAGTGGCGGGGCCTGCTGCAGCGGTTGGCCGAGGGTATCGTTTACACAGTGCTCTGCATCTGTGCCTGGCGATTCCTCGGGCGCGATTAAGTCAATCGGGCCGAAGAGCAAGCCGGCTGCCTGCAGATGGGGCAGCCGCCCGATAACAAAAAGGGGGGATATGTGACGATTGAAAAGCAATTTGGGATAGCTGGCGATTTTTCCATGCGTTTGTGACGGCAAGACAAAGGAACCGCGCATTGTCGATTATTTCAAGCAGGTTTCCAGCCTGGCTACCCGATTGGATGGCGGTGCAGAAAATTGTTCTGTGGGGGGCGGCAGATCTTCGGCGTTTTTCCACGCCCGTCGATGAAACCGGGGAGGGGTTTCCCTTTGCCCTTTCATGGGCCATTCCCATGAACCCCCGAATCATGGCCCGCATCCAAAACGGACCCAACCAGGCGTATGCGGACGAGTATGCCAGGGTGAACGGTCATATCAATGAGCTTTCCGAAGCCTTGTCGGCGGAAATCACAGGCAGGGGCTTTCGCGCCAGGCCGCTGGCGGCATCGAAGCGCACCGATACGGTCCATATCAAGGGAGACTTCCCCCACAAGACCGCGGCCACCCGGGCGGGATTGGGCTGGATCGGCCGCCACTGTCAACTGGTTACGCGCCCGTTCGGACCGTGGGTCCGGCTGGGAACGGTTTTTACTGACATGGCGATCTCCTGCGGGCCGGCAAGAAAGAGAAGTTTCTGCGGGGGATGCATGCGCTGTGTGGCGGCCTGCCCGGCAAAAGCGCTGAAAGGCAGCGCTTGGCATCCCGGGGTGCTGCGCGAAGAAATATTGGATGTGCGGGCATGTGATCAATGGAAAAAAAAGCACTACTTCGCGTTTCATAAAGGGCACAATTGCGGGATATGTTCGGCCGTCTGCCCCTATGGATTGCAATTTTTGAAACGGGAAACAGGTGCGCGGTGACACGGCAAAGGTGTTTATGGCCCTTGTGGTGCAGCCGGTTTCCACGGTTGCCAATGGTTTGAAAGCATAAGGAGTGAAAAATGACAGGCATCGAAACCAATGCGGATGGGCAGGGGTATCGCTACGCCAAAGCCCTCACTTCGACAACGAGGTTTTTACGGATCATGTTGTGGGTTTCACTTGTCGTCAGCATCCTTGCGCTGGTATCGGATTTTATGCAGATGAGGCTTCTGGACGCTGGCATGTTTACGCAGGCCGAAGCAGCGGCGAACGACAGCCGCCAGCAAATTGTGGGCATCTTATATTTGGCGGCCTTTGTCGTAACGGGATTTGCTTTTCTGAAATGGATATACCGATGCAATGCCAATTGTCATGGATTTGGCGCACAGGGGATGAGATTTACGCCCGGCTGGTCCATCGGTTTTTATTTTATCCCCTTTTTGAATCTGTACAAACCGTATCAGGCGATGAAAGAGATCTGGAAAGTCAGCACAAACCCATCGGACTGGCAGAATGTGCCCGGGGCCTCCCTGCTTGGTATATGGTGGGCGCTATGGTTGATATCCGGTATTGCAGGGCAGGTTTCATTTCGAATGGCATTGCAGGCGGACTCCATCAGTACCCTGCAAGCCTCGACAGGCGCTGCCATTTTATCGGAATTCCTGGATATACCCCTTATTCTTGCTGCACTCTCACTTGTTGCCGCTATTTTTGCCAAGCAAGAGCAGTTGGTGGAAAATACTATCAAGGGTTTCAGGTAGTACCCGAAGGCAAATGAATGGCAGCCGGAATTTGCCAATATGATGAAGGGGGATTACTATTGCTGTTGAAAGGGATGTTTCCGGAAACCGTTTTCTGCAGTCGAAATCCGGCAAGTTTTTATGATGATGAAAAAAGGGGTATAAAGATGGGAATCAGAGATTCGTTGGAAAAGAAAATTGAAGGCCAGCTTGAAAAATGGGAAAATGAAATCGAAGAAATGAAGGCGCGATCCAAAAAAAAAGAAGCCGAAGCAAAAGCGGAAAAGGCGGATGCAGATATCCAGCAGGAATATTATGACCGGATCGAAACGCTTCAAAAGGCATCTGCGCAGGCAAGACAGAAACTGGACGAACTCAGGCAGGCCGGGGAAAATTCCCTGGAAGGCTTGCGCTCGGAGATTGAAAATCTTCTAAAAAAGTAAATTCAGGCAGTTGAGGAAAATTCCATGCCGAAAAAATGCAGTATAATGCTTGCCATCGCCGTGGTTTTGATGTCCGGATGCAGCGGCACCCGTCCGACCCATATCGGTATCCAGCCCGGCGGGAAGCTCGCGGCTTGTCCGGACACGCCCAATTGTGTTACCAGTTTTGCATCCGTGGACGACAAGCGTCACTATATTGAGCCCATAGAAGCGGACGCGGACAAGTGGCGGAAACTCCCCCGCATATTGGCCGAGACCCCGCGCATTACGGTAATGGAACAGGATGAAAATTATCTGAAAGCCGAGGCCACGACCCGTATCTGGCGGTTCGTGGATGATCTGGAATTTTTATATGATCCAACGCAATCCCTTATCCACGTCCGCTCCGCCTCCCGTATCGGCCGGTCGGATTTCGGGGTCAACCGCAAGCGGATCGAGCAGATCCGCAAACAGCTTGATGATCAATAACTGAAATAGAAGGGCCTGCCGGTGAACTGCCGGGGTAAGCCCTTTCTTATGCCGTGAGCTGTTCCTTCAACTCCCGTTTCAGCACCTTGCCGGCCGCCGACACCGGCACGGTTTCGACGAAAATAATTTCCCTGAGCTTCTTGTACGCCGCCACCTGTGCGTTGACGTGGGCCATGAGTTCGTCCGCAGCCGTTTCGGCATCCTTTTTCAACTGGACAAAGGCCACCGGTATTTCGCCGGCCTGGGCGTCCGGTTTGCCGAGCACCGCGCACATTTCCACCGCCGGGTGAGTGTAGAGAACTTCCTCGATCTCCCTTGGATAGACGTTGTATCCCTTGTAGATGATCATGTCTTTTTTGCGGTCCGTGATAAAAAAATATCCATCTTCGTCTTCCCGGCCGATATCCCCGCTATAGAGCCAGCCATTCTTGAGCACCTCCGCGGTGGCATCGGGCCGCTGCCAGTAGCCGGCCATGACCTGGGGGCCCCGGATGCATATTTCCCCTTCGCTCCCCGGCGGAAGGTCCTCGCCGGTAACAACATCCACTACCTTGACTTCCGTATCGAATACCGGCAGCCCAACGGAGCCGACCCGCGTCAGTTCAAGGATAGGAGGGTTGGCCGTGGCGCCCATGGCGCATTCCGTCATGCCGTAGGCTTCAATGACCACGCTGCTGGAAAAGGACTTCCGCATGGCATCCAGCACGGCCCCGGGGAGGGGGGCTGCGCCCGATGCGATGAGCTTGACGCCCGAGAGATCATATTGTTCGAAGTCGGGCATGTTGACCAAGGGGACGTAAAGCTGGGGGGCGCCCCCCAGTGTGGTGGCGGAGAATTTGTTTACGCCTTCGATATACTCCTTTGGATCGAAACGCGGAAAGACCACCATGGTCGTCCCGCCGGAGACCATATTGTTGAGGTACCCGACGGTGCCCATGGCGTGAAACCAGGGGACCACCACCAGTGCCGTTTCCCGGTCCCTGGCCACGGGGCGGTCCCTTACCGGATCCACCCCTTCCGGATAGACCAATTCGACCCGTTCGTTCTTCACTTCAATCTGGGCCCCGTTGAACCAGCATCCGAACTGAATGGTATTGCAGACCACGTTGCGATGGGTCAGCATGACCCCTTTGGAAACGCCCGTGGTTCCACCGGTATAGGCCAGGTGGGCCAGGTCCTTATCAATCTCGATATCCGCTGCCGGTGGTTCGGCGGGATGGTCCCTGATGAGTTCGATCATGTCCAGAGTGTCCGGCACCGGAAGTTTTCCCAGGGGTTTGAGCGGCGCGATAAGAGCGTTGTAGCAGTCGGCGATGCTGGTGGAGATCACCCGCTTTACCGGTGTGTCGGCGATGACGGACTGGATGCCCGGGAAGAGGAGATCAAGGGAAATCAGGGTCTCGGCGCCGGAATCGTTCAGCTGGTAGCTGACTTCCCGCGGGGCGAGCAGCGGGTTTAACGGCGTGAAAACGGCGCCGAGTTTCATGGTCGCATAATAGGCGACAGCAAACTGGGGCATGTTCGGCAGGTGGATGGCAACCCGCTCTCCCTTTTGAACCCCGTGGGCAAGCAGCGCCGATGCGAAATGATCCACAAGGGTTTTGAGCTCCAGATAGGTCAGCACCATGCCGCCGAAATGAATGGCAATCCGGTTGGGCACCCGCTCCGCCGTATCCTCCAGGAAAGCATGGACCGGTCGTTCCGGGTAATGAAGGGTTTTCGGCCACTGATCCGGCCAGCACTTGAAATTTTTAGCCATTATTCCCCCTTCGGTCTTTTTGGTTGCAGGCTGTGTCAGCCCTTTCATGATATGAACAGGCGATCATTCTACCGGGACAAAGGAGTGGGATGCATAAAGGGTAATATATATTATTTTATCCCCATCTGGCAACGCTTATCAGCATGTCTTTGATTCCAGGCGGCTGCCGGAAGAAATCATACAGGCTGGTTTTACAATTCTTTGCAATTTTCAATAGATATAATGATCAGGAGGACCTCGCAAGGGTATATTCACTGGGAATATTTTTGGTATCTATACAAGAATGCAAAAAGTAGTAGATGGGTTCTAATGATACGAAAAACAGGATTGCTGCATTGCAGGAGATGCTGTGACGACCTATCTTATATGATAGTATATGCGCAGACATCGGCGAATCCTGAATTGGGTGTGAAAAAAAGTTGGTTTTCCGGCATGAACCGGATGAAGGAAACAAATTGCATTATATGTTAAAACAAATATAATACTTTGACTTTATTTTAATTTTTTCAGTCAATATAATATTGACACCATAAGGGGCAGCAATTACTTTATTTAAGCGCAAGCGAAAAGCCGCTGCCCTTGTATTGTTGATTCCTTTATGCGGGCATCGGCTCCAAATTTTCATTTTCGAAATGCGCTGGCATTCATGACAGGCAGATTTTTTGCCGTTTTTGTGAATGGATGGAAAATTTTGATTTTGAGGGGACACAGGCCAAACGTTTCCTGAATCTCAGGGTGTCCTGTAACGATTGAAACTTATCTGGGCAAGGGGAGGGCAGTTGTCATGTGGAAAAAAATGGTCGCACTGGGAATTGTTGCGTTTGTGGGGATTGCGATTCTGGGGAGCGGGTATGTGAGGGCCGAGCTTCCGCCGGAAGAACCCCCGTCCGAAGCAGTAGGAGAAAATCAATCCGAAACAGCAGCAGAGCCGCAGGTCGAAACACTGGAAACCGCGGTTCAAAGCGTCCTTGAGACGCATCCGGAAATCAAGGCAGCCTCCTACGGTCGCCAGGCCAGGGACTGGGAGGTCGTGCAGGCCCGGGGGGATTATTGGCCGACGCTCGATGCCAGCGCGTCATGGGGCTACATGAAACAGGACAAGCCCGACGTGGTGGACGACGATTCCTGGCCCAAGCAGAGCAAGGTGAGCCTTCGGCAGAATGTGTACCGGGGGGGTGCGAATATTGCCGATGTGAAAAGGCAGAAAGCGCGCGTCAGGTCCCAGGCCTATATGGTCCAGGGCACATCTGAAAGCCTGGCCCTCAGGACGACCAGGGTTTACTTGAACGTGCTTCGCAGTATGCACCTTCATGAGCTCGCCAAGGAGAATCTGCTCAACCACGAACGGATTGCCGACCAGGTAGAGTTGCGGCTGGAATCCGGTGTAGACGCCAAGGCGGAAATGGAGCAGGTTCTGGGTCGACTTGCGCTGGCAAAATCGAATATTGCCGTGACAACGGCAAATCTTCATGATGCAATAACCGATTACCAGGCGGTTGTCGGCCGGCAGCCGGAAGAACTCGCCCAATTGGAGCCGCTGGATGTATATTTTCCAGCGGATCTTTATGATGCGGAACAATTGGCCCTGAAAAGGCATCCCATCGTCCGGTCGGCAGAAGCCGATCTTGAGGCGAGGGAAGCCCAGTATAACATTTCAAAGAACCGGCTGGCGCCGAGCGTTGACCTTTCGGCGGATTATAACTGGGACAAAGATGTCTGGCCCATCGACGATCAGCGAAATTATTTTTCAGCGAGCGCCACCGTAAGCATGAATCTTTTCGCCGGCGGACGGGACCGCGGGCGAATCAAAGAAACACTGTACCTGCTCAAGGAGGCCGAGGAAATATTGCAGAACGCCCGGCGGGAGACCGCGCAGTCTCTTCGCCTTTCATGGGAAGCCAACAAGGCAGCAAGGGAAAGGGTCGTCTACCTTGAAGAGTATGCCGCGTCTGCAGAGGCAACCGCCGAGGTTTTTGCCACGCAATGGAATATCGGCAGACGAACCATGTTCGACCTGTTAGATACCCAGGCGGAAGCGATTAACGCAAAAGCCGACCTTACAAGAGCCCGCTATGATTTGATGTACTCTGAATACAGAATACTAAACAGCATGGGTATGCTGGTTCATTCTTTGGGTCTGGATTGGCCGGAAGAAGGCTTGGTTGAAGAGGACCGCAATGATTCGTATGCAGCTGACCGGGAGGAAGAGGTCCAGCCCGAAGAAGCCGTTGAACCTGAAGAAGGAGCTGAACCCGAAGAAGCAGCTGAACCCGAAGAAGCAGCTGAACCCGAAGAAGACGTTGCGTCTGGCGAGGAAGTTTTGCTGGAAGCTTGATTTTCATGAACAAATCTGACAGTCGCAGGTAATAGCGGTCTTTCCCCGCGATAAGCGCAAAAGAGCGGAGAGAACGTGCGTTGAACGTTGCATCCATGGTCTTTAGCAACCCTTGAAGATCGGTCCGATTTGGGGCCGATCTTCAAGACCTTCCTGTCTGGACGAAAATTATCGTTTCACAACGGAAGGATACGCCGGAAAACGGGCTCCGTGATTTTGGCGAGTTTTTCGGGATCGCCAAAATGATCTCGAGGAGGAAAGTAAAATCGAAAGTGCTCACCGAAACACCGTGCGATCCGCATCAATGCCGGCCGCGTTCATCGTTCGCTCAATCAAAAAAAAGTTTTTTTGGGTGATCCTGCTTATTGTCGCAGCGGCAGCCATTGCCGGCGCGCGTATTGGTGATGATTTCCGGATCAGCCGGGAACTCCTGAAACAGGCGGAGAGCAAGTACGGCAAAGATGCCGTGGTCCGCCTCCTGGAATGGGAGGACATGATCCGTACCACCGGCCGGGGAAAAACGGACCGGGAAAAACTTGAAAAAGTCAACCGGTTCTTCAACCGCCGTGTTCGTTTCGTTACCGATATGGCATTGTGGGGGGTAGAAAACTATTGGGCGACCCCTTTTGAATTTCTCAGCCGGAATGCAGGCGACTGCGAAGATTTTGCCATTGCCAAGTATTTTACCCTCAAGGCGATCGGCGTGGAGGAAGAAAAGCTGAACATCATGTACGTCAAATCTTTGCAGTATGGGATTGCCCACATGGTTTTGGCCTATTACGGCACACCGGAGGCCGAGCCGCTGATCCTGGACAACCTCATTGACGAGATTCTTCCCGGGTCCAGGCGGACGGACCTGCTGCCGGTCTTCGGCTTCAACGGCAGCGGTCTCTGGACGGCAAAACAGCGATCTCAGGGGGCGCTTCCCGGAAGAAGCGAACGGCTGAAGCCCTGGCAGGAGCTGCAGCGAAAAATGTCAGGGAGCAACCTGTTAAAATGAGGACAGAAACATGACGCTATACCGCCAGGTCATCATTTTCACCTTTGCCTTGTTTCTCATACTTTTTACGGGAACCTGGTTCGCCAAGCTGGAAATCACGCGCGCCTTTCTGCTGGATCAGCTCGAGTCCCATGCCCAGGATACGGCAACCTCCCTCGGCCTTTCCATCACCCAGCACATGGCGGCCAGAGACATGGCGACCATTGAAAGCATGATTGATGCGGTATTTGATCGGGGGTACTACATGGTCGTCCGGTTAACGGATGTGAAGGATGAGGTCTTGATTGACCGGACGCTTGACGTGACCATCGAAAACGTTCCCTCCTGGTTCATTCGCTGGGTCCGGCTGGAAACCCCCGATGCCAGTTCCCAGGTTATGGCCGGGTGGAACCAGGCCGGCGCCATTTACGTGAAGAGTCATCCGGGGTACGCCTACAAGACCCTTTGGGACGACGTGGTCAGCACGACGCTCTGGTTTTTTGCCTGCGGTATCTTCGTGCTTGCCGCAGGAGGATTCGGATTGCGTCTTTTGCTCCGCCCGCTGATGGCGGTAGAGCGTCAGGCGGACGCCATCTGCAGAAAAGAATACGAGATACAGGAGCGCCTGCCCCGGACAAGGGAATTCAGGCGCGTGGTCGAGGCCATGAACCGCATGACCTATCGGGTCAAAGAGATGTTCGAAGAACAGGTCGTGCAGGCGGAGGGGCTTCGGGAACGCGCCTATACCGATCCGGTGACGGGCCTGGGGAATCGCCGCTACTTCGATACCCAGGTAACCGCCCGGCTTGATCGCCGGGACACCACCACGAAAGGGATCCTGCTCCTGGTCAAGTTGAACGATCTGGACAAGCTCAACCAGCAAAGAGGATATCAAGCCGGCGACCAATTCCTGAAACGGGTGGCGCAGATGTTGAAGGAAACTACCAGTCACTATGCGAACGGCGTCCTGGCCCGTTTGGTGGGGGGGGATTTCGGCGTTTTCCTTCCTGATGCTCCTCCCTGGGAGGCGGAAACGATTGCTGGCGGCATCGCCATAGAACTGGGCCGGCTCGCGTCGGAGAAGATCACCGTTACAGATAACATTGGTTATGTGGGTGCCGCGACGTATGAGAGCACCGTGACGCTCAGTCGAATGCTTTCGGAAGCCGATCGTTCGCTGGAAATGGCCAGGCAGAAAGGGCCCAACGAATGGAATGTCTTTGCGATTACCGAAGAAACAGACGCCATGCCGCTTGGCCAGCAGCAGTGGAAGGACTTGCTTGTCAAGGCCCTTGCGGAGCGCCGGTTCATCCATGATGCGCAATCGGTAGTGAAGATGGGCGACAGGAGCCGATTTCTTCACCTGGAGGTTTTCTCCCGCATTCTTTTTGAAGACGGCAGCATCATGAGTGCGGCGGTGTTCATGCCGCTGGCCGAGCGCCTGGGCCTCATGTCCGCCATAGACCGCATTGCCATCGAGGAAGTGATGAAGCTTGACCGGAACCGGCTCCCGGTCGAAAGCGTTGCCGTTAACATATCCCCCGGCTCCCTGGGCGATGATGCATTCCGGGAATGGATTCAATCCT